>NZ_CP111085.1:892500-1525000 GCF_026278345.1 Tellurirhabdus rosea | reverse complement strand
GCTGAAGGACGCGACGGCCACCGCCATTTACGGTGCCCGTGGTGCCAACGGGGTCGTGCTGATCACGACCAAGCGCGGCGCAACCAAAGGAAAGACGACCGTTTCGTACGATTCGTACGTGGGCGTATCGAAGCCGCTGGATAAACTGGAATTGTTCAGCGGACCCGAATTCGCCGAATTTGTGCGGGAAGCCTACCGCTCGACGGGTGGCTACAAGGACGCCAACGGCAACCCCGTTCCGACGGGCGTCGCCGACGCTTTTGCCGATTCCAAAGTGGCCGTACTGGGCGGTGACCCGGCCGTTGCCCGGGGCATTGCCGAGGGCACTGACACCGACTGGCAGAGCCTGATCCTTCGCAACGGAACCATGCAGAACCACTCCCTGGGCGTACAGGGGGGCAACGATAAGACGCAGTTTTACATCTCCGCCGGTTATTTCCAGGATAAGGGAATCACGGCCGGGCTGGACTTCACGCGTTACTCCCTGCGGGCCAACATCGACCACAACGTCAACAAGTGGCTGAAAGTGGGTATCTCGTCGTACATGATGTACAGCCTCCGCAACGGCGAAAACCTGAACCCCTATCAGTTCACGATTCAGCAGAACCCGCTGGGCCGTCCGTACGATGACAACGGGACAATGATCTTCGCCCCGACCAACGACGCCCTGCTGACCAACCCGCTGGCCGAAATCGTGCCGGGTGCGCAGGTGGACGAAACGAAGCGTTACCGGATTTTCAACAGCATTTTCACCGAGTTCAAGATCCTGCCGGGTTTGAAATACCGCGTGAACTTCGGACCCGACTTTACCCTGGGTCGCTGGGGCCGTTTTGTCGGAGCGTGGACCAACGAGCGTAAAGGCGGCGATGCGCAGGCACGTGCCCAGTCCGCTTTCGGCTTCAACTACACGCTGGAGAACATCGTCAACTATACCAAGACGTTCAACGACAAGCACAACCTGAACGTAACGGCCCTGCACTCCATCCAGCGGGATAATTACGAAGTGTACCGGACGGAAGTAACGGGCGTACCGGCCGAAACCCAGCAGTTCTACAACCTGGGCAACGCCAGCGCCGTGCAGTTGGTCAACAGCAACCTGATTCCGTGGACGATCAACTCGTACATGGCCCGCGTCAACTACGATTACAACGACAAGTACCTCATGACGCTGACGATCCGTCGCGACGGTTCGAGCCGTTTCGGGGAAAACAGCAAGTACGGTAACTTCCCGGGTATCGCCCTCGGCTGGAACGTGAGCAACGAACCGTTCATGAAAGGCGTTACCTGGATCGACCTGCTGAAAGTGCGCGCCGGCTGGGGTAAAGTGGGTAACCAGGGGGTAGCTCCCTACCAGACGCAGGGGCTGCTGAACCGCACTACCTACGCCTTCGGAACCAACTCGGCTTTTGGCTATCGTCCGAACACCATCGGCAACCCGGACCTGCGCTGGGAATCGTCGGCCACGGCGAACATCGGTCTGGACTACAGCTTCTTCAGCGGTCGTCTGCAGGGGTCACTCGAACTGTACGAAACCAACACCACGGCGCTGCTGCTGTCGGACCAGCTGCCGGGCTCTATCGGCTTCGGTGCCGTGACGCGGAACGTCGGTCAGACGCGTAACCGCGGGATCGAACTGGGCTTCACGACCTTCAACATGAATACCAATTCGGGCTTCAAGTGGCAGACGGACTTCCAGTTCACCAAGAACACGGAAGCCATTATCTCGCTCTATAACGGGAAAGTGGACGACATCGGAAACGGCTGGTTCATCGGTCGTCCGCTGAGCACGGTCTACGATTACAAGAAAATCGGCATCTGGCAAACCAGCGAAGCCGACCAGGCCAAGTCGTTCGCCAGCGAACCGGGACAGATCAAGATTCAGGACACCAACGGCGACGGCCGCATCAACGCGGATGACCGCGTGATCATCGGCTCCGACGTGCCCAAGTTCAGCGCCGGGATCACCAACCGGTTCAACTACAAAGGCTTCGACCTGTCGTTCTTCTTCTTCGCCCGTGTCGGTAACCTGATCCGGAGCGGTTTCCACCAGAACCGGAACCAGCTGGCCGGTCGCTACCAGCAGATCAAGGTAGATTACTGGACGCCGAACAACCCGACCAACGAATTCCCGCGGCCGAAGAGCAACCAGGAGTTCCCGGTCTACAACACCACGCTGTCGTACTTCGACGGAACGTTCGTAAAACTGCGGAACATCAACTTTGGCTACACCTTCCCGGCCCCGCTGGCGCAGAAGCTCAGAATGGAATCGCTGCGGGTATACGCCAGCATTCAGCAGCCGGCTATCTGGTCGAAATACCGGACCAAGTACAACGGTATCGATCCCGAAACGACGGGTCTGGCTATCAGCGAGACAGGAATTACGCCGGCCACGACGGTATCGACCATTGGTTTGAATGTCCGTTTCTAAACCTGAAGTGACGCGTACGAGAATTTTTTAACAATTGAATCCATGAAAGTCAATCATATCATTAAACCTCTTCGGATACTGGGACTGGCAGCGCTTCTGCTGTCTGGGCAATCCTGTAAGGACCTTTTGGAGGAGAAAGTCATTTCCGGTATTGGCAATGATTACATGAATACCTCGAAAGGCTTCGAGGATGCCGTGCGGGCCGCTTATTCTTCCCTGCGTTACTACTACGGTACGCAGCAGGGGCTGACCATGTCGGAATACGGCACGGACATTTATGCCACGGGTGCCGACGGCGGCTACAAAGGCTTCCACTTCTACGACGGACAACTGAACCCGACGGTCGATTACCTGGCGAACACCTGGGACGAGCTTTACAAAGGCGTAAACACCTGTAACGCCGTCATCGAGCGGGCTCCGAAAGTAGCGGGCGTCACCGACGCGGTGAAGAAACTGCGCGTGGCCGAGGCGAAATTCCTGCGGGCGACCTACTACTTCCTGCTGCAGCAGCAGTGGGGCGCCATAGACCTGCGCCTGACCGAAACACTGGTGCCGACCAAGGACACCAAGCGGGCGACGGAGGCCGAAATCTACAACCAGATCATCAAGGACCTCAACGAGGCCATTGCTGACCTGGAGAACAAAGGCCAGTCCAGCGATTACGGCCGGGCTACCAAAGCCACCGCCGAAGCCATGCTGGCGAAGGTGTACCTGGCTAAAGCCTACTCGACCTCCAAAGCGGCGGATGACTTCACGAAAGCGGCAGCTCTCTGCAACAACGTCATCAAGAATTACAATTTCAAACTACAGGACGACTTCGCCCAGGTGTTCGACGAGAACAACCAGGTGAACTCCGAAATCGTGTTTGCCGTGCAGTACACAACCGACCAGCTGGCCAACACCACCAACAACACGGGGGCGGCCAACGGCGGGAACAACCTGCACCTGTTCTTCGGCATGCAGTATGACGTGCAGCCGGGCATGGTACGGGACGTGTTCTACGGCCGGCCGTTCAAGCGGCTGCGCCCGACCAACTACCTGCTGAATACGGTGTTTGCGGACCGCACCAACGATTCGCGTTACAAAAAGACGTTCCGCGATACCTGGCTCAGCAACAGCCCGGGCACGTTCAACTCGTCGTTCGACAACTCTAAGGCCAAACTGACCTTTGCCGCCAACGACACCACCATCTTCATTCCGGGCTACGAAATGCCGCTGGCCGAACGGGCCAAGAAGAAGTACCAGGTGCTGACGCCGAGCATGTACAACGAGGCCCTGTTCCCGACGCTGCAGAAGTTCTTCGATACCAAACGCGCTGACCGTACGGAGGAGCGCGGAACTCGCGACTTCTTCGTCATCCGTCTGGCCGATGTGTACCTGATGCTGGCTGAAGCCCAGGTGCAGGCCGGCAACGTGGCGGATGCCGTTACGGCGATCAATGCGGTTCGTTTCCGGGCGGGCTGGCCGGGCCGGAAAGAGGCCATGCTGGTTACCGCCAAGGACATGAACATGGAACTGATCATCGAAGAACGCGCCCGCGAACTGGCCGGCGAGCAGACCCGCTGGCTGGACCTCAAGCGCTGGGGCCTTCTGGTGGACCGGGTGAAGAAGCACAACCCGCAGGCCGCCGTGAACATCCAGAACTTCCACGTCGTGCGCCCGATTCCGCAGACGCAGATCGACCGGAGCGCCAAAGGCTCGGACGGAAAGTCGGTTTTCACGCAGAATGCAGGCTATTAACCGTTTTCCCTGTTGATCCAAAAGAGCGTCGGCTGCCACGGTAGCCGACGCTCTTTTTATTGCCAAATGATTATTTCTCGGTTTTCGTCCCGCCAACAACAACCCGGACCGGTTGCGCGTCAGGCGAAAGGGGGAGGGTCGGACCAAGCCGCTCGGCCATGCTGACGTCCATGGCTGGCTTTGGTCCTTTTATGCCCTGAGCGTCAAAGGCATTTTTGATGTTTTCCTGCATGTAGTAATAGGTATCCCAGAAGTGTTCGCTTTTGCACCAGGGCCGGATGTCGTAAGTGACATACCCAATCTGGAGAGAGTTTACCAGCACGTCCACCGGCGGCGCCGGAAGAACGTAGGGGCAGGAAGCCGCTACCTCCTGCACGACCTCCCGGACACGCGCCACGGGTTCGGAGGCGGCCACGTTGAACTGCATATCGACTCGAATAGTCCCCTGGCCGGAGATGTTCGTGATGGGGCCGGACGTAATGCTGCTGTTTGGGATAATAATACGCTTATTGTCAAGGGTTTTCAGGATGGTGTTGAAGACATGAACCGCTTCGACTTCGCCCGTAAAGCCGGTAACGCTGATAAGGTCACCGACCCGGTAAGGCTTGAACATAAGAATCATCACGCCACTGGCAAAATGCGACAAACTGCCCTGTAGGGCTAATCCAATGGCTAAACCGGCGGCCCCAATCAGTGCGACAAACGATGTGGTCTGGACCCCGAACATGCCGGCCACACTGATGATTAACACTACCTTTAGCACTACTTCAACGATGGAGCGCAAAAAGGGAATAATGGTCTCATCGACATGGCGGTGCTTCAGTGTTGCTGTCATGAGGCGGACAACTCTTCCGATAAGCCAGAAACCGACCACTAAGGTCAGAATCGCCAGCAGAACACGTGAGGCGTACTGTTGAAAAAGCGGGAAATACTCGCTGATAACCTGGTTCATGAGAAAGAAGGGTTAGATGGATAAGAAGTTTGTATAAGCAAACAAATCTAGTTTTTTTGGTGTATCAGTAAGCCTTTCAGCCGTATTTTTTGAATGCCCGGTAGTAGATATACCCTCTAAAGCTCTTTCGTTTACATTAATTTAGCCTCTAATCACATCAGTAGCGGTCGATTCAGGTGTCGGCATATACTGACTATCTCTATTCCCTATGACTGAGACTGTAAATCGCAGACAGTTTCTCCAGGCCGCCGGTCTGACGGCTCTGGCAATGTCTGCCGGAGCAACTGCTTTTGCGGAAACGATCCGTAAAAAATCCGGACTGAAAATCGGTTACTCAGCCATTACCTGGGGCGGCAAGGACGAACAGGCCATCAAAGACGTGGCGGCTCTCGGCTTCAAGGGAATTCAGTTGCGGGCCAATACGTTCAAGCCTTTCGGTGCCAAACCTTCCGAACTGAAGGCTATGCTCGACCAGCACGGCCTGACGCTCGCCATGTTCTCCAGCGGTAATGTGGAAATTGACCCGGCCAAGGAACAAAGTACCATTGACATGCACGTGGCGCACGCCAGTTTTGTCAAGGCGCTGGGCGGCTCGTCCCTGCAACTGACCAACAACGTCCGTCCCAAAGACCGTCAGCCCACCCCGGAAGAACTTAAGCGGCTGGCCCGGGTGATGAACGAAATCGGCAAGCAGACGGCCGACATGGGCGTGCAGGCGGCTTACCACAACCACATGCACCAGCTCGGCGAAACGCCCGAGGAGGTAGACATCATCGCGCAGGAGATGAACCCCAAATACGTCAAACTCCTGCTCGACATTGCGCACTACCACCAGGGCGGCGGCAATCCGGCAAAAGCCGTGAAGCAGTACAAAGACCTGCTGTACGCGCTGCACCTGAAAGACACCCGAAGCCCGCTGCCCGACAAGCCGGACAATCCCAAAGCGTATAAATTCGTCGAACTGGGACAGGGGAACGTCGACATTCCGGCCGTGTTCGCTGCCCTGCGGGATATCAAATTCAACGGCTGGGGCGTCATCGAACTGGATGGCATTCCCGACCCCGGCAAAACGGCCGCCCAGTGCGCCCAGATCAGCCGGGATTACATTACGAAAAACCTCAATTTTACTATTTAGCGAATGAGTGACTGAGCGATTGAGTGGCATGTGTTATTCACTCAATCGCTCAATCACTCATTCACTCATTCAGAAGTATGAAAACCCTAATTCTATCTGCCCTCGTTGCTGCATTCGTAGCGTTTGAAAAGCCCCAGACGCCGAATACGCTGACGGCTAAGGAGAAAAAAGAAGGCTGGAAGCTGCTTTTTGACGGTAAAACGACAAAAGGCTGGCGCGGTGCCTACAAGGACGCTTTCCCGACCGCTGGCTGGTCTGTGCAGGACGGTATGCTGACCATTGAGAAAGCCGACGGACGGGAGTCGCGGAACGCCGGTGACATCGTTACGGACGAAGAATTCAGCAATTTCGACCTCCAGTTTGAATTCAAACTGACCGAGGGCGCCAATAGCGGCGTGAAGTATTTTGTGGTGGAGCAGCAGCCTAAGCCCGCCGGGTCGGCGTTTGGACTGGAATTTCAGGTGCTGGACGACGACAAACACCCGGACGCGAAGATGGGCCGGAACGGCAACCGCACGGTCGGTTCGCTCTACGACCTGATTCCCGCCAAAGACAAAGCGGCAAAGGCCATCGGCGAATGGAACCAGGGCCGGGTGCTGGTCAGAGGAACGCATGTGGAGCACTGGCTCAACGGGAAGAAAGTGGTAGAATACGAACGCGGCAGCGAAGCCTTCCGCGAAATGGTAGCCCAGAGCAAGTACAAAACGCCGGACTATAACAAAAACGGCCGTTTTGGCGAAGCGCCGAAGGGCCACATCCTGCTTCAGGACCACGGCGACCGGGTTTATTTCCGGAACATCAAAATCAAACCGCTGGAGGCCAGAATGTAAACGACAGGCAACCTCTGTTGCTGCTTTGAACAAAAGCTAGTTAGTAAGTCTAAACTCAGTTACTTATAATACTAAAATTCGATGGAAAATCGTCGCGACTTTATAAAGAAAACCGCCCTGGCCGGGCTGGGCATGAGCTTCTCGGCGGCCAGCTATGGTCGCATTCTGGGGTCGGCCGACCGCGTACGCGTAGGCGTGGTAGGCTTCTCGGACCGCTTCCGGCAGGCGCTGGCCCCGAGCTTCGCCGCTCACATGGCCGACATGAACTTCCAGTTCGTGGCCGTTTCGGACATCTGGAACCGCCGCCGCGACGAAGCCGAAGCGTATCTGAAGGGCAAAAACTGGGCGGGTGATAACTTCGCCAAGTGCCGCAACAACGAAGAACTCTACGACCGCAAGGACATCGACGCCGTCATTATCTCGACCGCCGACTTCCAGCACGCCCTGCACTGCGTCGAAGCGGTCGAGTCGGGCCGGGATGCGTACGTGGAAAAGCCGTTTGCCGAGTCGATGGCCGACGCCAAGCGGGCACTCCGGGCCGTGGAATCGACCAAAAAAATCGTTCAGATCGGTTCTCAGCGCCGCAGCGCCCCGAACTATCACTCCGCCAATGAATTTATCCGCTCCGGCAAGTTCGGCGATATTTCGATGGTCGAAATGACCTGGAACGTGAACCAGCCGGGTCGCTGGCGCCGGGCGAAGCTGGTTTCCGAAATCCGCAAGGAAGATACCGACTGGAAACGCTACCTCATGAACCGCCCGATGGTGGACTGGGACCCGCGCAAATACCTGGAATACCGCCTGTTCTATCCGTACTCTTCGGGCATTCCGGGGCAGTGGATGTCGCACCAGATCGATACAGTGCACTGGTTCAGCGGCTACGACCATCCGCGCTCAGTCGTGGCCAACGGCGGGGTGTATGTCTGGAAAGACGGCCGCACCAACGCCGATACGTTTACAGCGGTGTTCGATTACGGCCCGGACAACGACAAGTCGAAAGGCTTCCAGGTGAGCTACCACTCGCGCATGCACAACGAAGCCGGCGGCACGAAGGAGTACTACTTCTCGAACGGCGGCATGATCAACCTCGATACCAACAAGGTGACGCCCGAAGGCGGCATGGAGGAGCGCTACGCGAAGGAAATGGGCATGAAAGCCAACCTGCTGCCCGAAATGACCCTCGGCAACGGCGGAGAGAAAATGGTGACGTCGGCCAACACGGGCGCCGACCCGATGACCTCACGCCACATGCGCAACTGGATGGAATGCGTACGGAGCCGCAAGGAGCCGAACGCGCCGGCCAAGGCGGGCTTCAACCACTCGGTCGCCAACATCATGGCCACCATCGCCCTGCATACCGGCGAGCGCGTCACCTTCGACAGCGTGAAGCAGGAAGTCCTGGCGGGAGGTAAAGTGTTTAAGGTTTAATCCGTTGACAATAGAACGCGGATGGTTCGCCGGTGCGATCCCGCGGATTAGGCGAATTCCCGCGGATTACTCTGCGGAAACCCGCCTGATTCGCGTGATTGCAGGAGCAAACCGTCCGCGTTCCTTTTTTCAGACAGATCATGAAAAAAATACTTCTCCTGAGTTTACTGACCACCTCGGTTTTTGCCCAGAAAGGCGTGAAACTGACCCACGACGAAGCCGCCAAACGCGTGGAAGTATCGGTGGACGGCAAGCCTTTTACGGCCTACATCTACCCCGGTCCGGATGTGCTCAAAAAACCGGTTCTCTACCCGATCCGGACGGCGGGCGGCAATTTCATTACGCGTGGCTGGCCGATGGACCCCCGCCCCGGCGAGCGCGTTGACCACCCGCACCACGTGGGCATGTGGTTCAACTACGGCGACGTGAACGGGCATGATTTCTGGAACAACTCCAACGACATTGCCAAAGGCCATGGCGGTCCGTTCGGAACCATCGTGCACACGGGCATAACGTCCCTGAAAAGCGGCAAGGACAGCGGAGAACTAACCGTAACGGCCGACTGGCTGGACAAGAACGGCAAACCGATGTTGCAGGAAACGACCACCTTTACGTTCCGGGGACAGGGCAGCGAGCGCAGCATCGACCGCAGCACGACGCTGAAAGCGCTCACCGACGTGACGTTCAAGGACAACAAGGAAGGCATGATTGCGGTCCGGCTGGCCCGACAGCTCGAACACCCGTCCAACAAGCCGGAAGTGTTCACCGATGCCAGCGGGGTCGCCACCAAAGTTGCCCAGATGGATAACTCCGGCGTGACCGGCAAATACATCAGCAGCGAAGGCGTAGAAGGCGAAAAAGTGTGGGGTACCCGCGCCAAATGGATGAATCTGACCGGTAACCTGAACGGCGAAAACGTTTCTGTCGTGATCATGGACCACCCGCAGAACGTCGGCTACCCGACCTACTGGCACTCCCGCGGGTATGGTCTGTACGCCGCCAATCCGCTGGCTCCCAGCGTAATGAGCAGCGGCAAAGACCAGCCCATGAACTACAAGCTGCCCGCCGGAAAGTCTGTTACGTTCCGCTACCGGATGCTGGTGACCTCCAACCCGGCCAGCGATGTGGCCCAGCGGAAGTCCGCCGAGTTTGTTAAATAGCCTTAGTGTCGGCCAAAAGTCCGTTCTGATACAACCGGCTTTCGATGACCGTGGCAATGGAGCGGGCGCGGATTTTGGTTTGTTCGGCCACCTCGCCGGTGAAGAGTTCGTCGATGGTCGCGTAAAACAGGGTCAGCCACCGCTGAAAGTGCTCGGGGCGGATCGGCGTTTTCTGGCCCAGTTCGAGGTGGGGGCGCATGGGATTACCCTTATAGCCGCCCGCTTCGCCAAAAATCAGGGTTGTCCAGAAGGCGTACATTTTCGGCAGGTGATGGGGCCAGTCGAGCTGGGCCACGTCGTCAAACAGATAGCTCAACTCGGCATCCTGGCGCACTTTTCCGTAGAACGCGTCGACAAACTGCGGCACGTCGGCCAGGGATTCGATATCGCGCATAATGGTCAGATTTCAGACACACAAAAGCCCGGCAGACTGTCGGGCTTTTGTGCGGTTTGTTGTTAATGAAAAACTATATTCCTTAAGCCTTTTCGGAGGCGTTTGGTTCATTTTGATACCACAAAGGTAGAATTAGGGAGGTAAGGACAGCCTGACGAGAATCACGCCGCCGGATGATTCGGATGCAAAAAAAGACCGATCAGGAACCGGCCTTTTGATTGATTATACACTTTTGGTCCAACATGTTCAATTCAGGGACTGCACGGCCGCTTTGGGCTGCAGAATGCGTCGGCTCATGATCCGTTTTTCGCGCCAGCGGCGGAAATCCGGGCTCTGACGGCCCAGCGTCAGCAGCTGGTCGTCGATCTGGCTCAGCAGGTAATGCATCTGGTGCACCACCATCCACTGCCGCTGCACCTGCTGGTTCATCGTCTGAACGGGGCGAAGGGCGGCCGTATCCCGAACCAGCTGGCGAACCGTCGCGCGCAGATGGTATTGCAGCACCACCAGGCGTCCCGCCAGCGCATGATCCGTGGGATGGGTTTCCAGATAAGTGATACCGGCGGTCAGAAGGTCGTTGCGGCGCTGGAGGTGCTTCGACACGGTGTTCCAGGCTTCGTCGGCACGCAAGGAATCATAAGTCACGGCTCTCATCTTCGGCTTGTTTAAGTTACGGATAATGATTAAAACAAATTTAGCGGTTTAATCAAAAGGAAATATAGGTTATTTTAAAATTAAGCGAATTTTAACTATAGAAAGCCGGGATGCACCTTATATCTTAAAAGATGATTAAAATGTCATCGATTAATTTTGGCCCCGGGTAGTTTTTTGATTCGTATTTTCGTCTTTCCGGGTCTACGGACTCCTTCGTTTGCCTCTCCGTGCATGAAAACAAGCCAAAAACTGGGATTACTTCTTTTTTGGGTCGGGTTCGCCGTCTTCGTCGGTACGCTGACGCTCGGCCACTACCGCCTGACGGACCCGATTCTGCAGAAAGCGCTGAAACCCGAACACCTGCCCCTGCTGCGCGGGCGGCTGGAAGGCATGCTTGACAAGCCCTATTCGTCCAACTGGGTCTTTGTGGCGGATTTTAAAGCGGCCGTGGAAAGCCTGAACGCAGAATACCGCGACCGGCAGCAGTGGGACAAGGTGATTTACGACAATTATGCGTTGCCGGTCACGCTGGCGTCCTCCCGGGGTTCGGTGGCGGCCAACGCGCCGCTTTGGTTCTGGCTGAGCATCGGCCTGGCCATCGCGGGGGCGCTGCTTTATATTTTACCGGAAAAACGAACGCTGCCGGGCATCAAAAACAACGGGCTCTACCGGCATCCCGCCACCAACCGGGGCTGGATCGGCATCAGTCTAGGGGCCTTTCTGATCGGCTTTTACATTGTCCTGTACTTCTACCCCGAATACATCACCAACTGGGTGCTGCTCGTAGACCCCATCAGCCGGGCCATCGGCAGCGGTCCGGCGACGCACTGGTTTCTGTACGGATTTCTGTATACGGTGGCCGTGCTGGTGATGGGCGTGCGGATGCTGCTGCGCTACCGCGGGAATCGCTACCAGCAGATTCGGACGGGCTCGGTGATGGCTTTTCAGCTGTTTTTTGCGTTTCTGATTCCGGAGCTGCTCGTGACGCTGAACTATCCGTACCAGGACCTGAAAAACATCTGGCCGCTGGATTACTCGTTTTTCTTTGATTACCGGATCGAGGAGAAGATTCAGGCGGGCACGGTGGGCGTTTTCATGTTTGTCTGGGGGCTGGCGCTGGCGTTTGTGGCCGTGCCAGTGCTGACTTATTTTCTGGGCAAACGCTGGTACTGTTCGTGGGTCTGCGGCTGCGGCGGCCTCGCCGAAACGCTGGGCGACCCCTACCGCCACCTGTCCGACAAAAGCCTGAAAGCCTGGCAGGCAGAACGCTGGATGGTCCACGGCGTGCTCGTGTTTGCCGTCGTGATGACGCTGCTGGTGCTGTATTCGTACCTGAGCGGGCAATCGACGGTGCTGGGCTTTCTGGATTCGTACAGCGTCCGGCAATCCTACGGGTTTTTCATCGGCTCCATCTTTGCCGGCGTGGTCGGAACGGGCTTTTATCCGGTGCTGGGCAACCGCGTCTGGTGCCGGTTTGGCTGCCCGCTGGCCGCGTACCTGGGGCTGGTGCAGCGGTTCAAATCCCGGTTTCGCATCACCACCAACGGCGGGCAGTGCATTTCGTGCGGCAACTGCTCGGCTTACTGCGAAATGGGAATTGACGTGCGCTGGTACGCTCAGCGGGGGCAGGATGTGGTCCGGTCGTCCTGCGTGGGCTGTGGCATCTGCTCGGCGGTCTGCCCGCGGGGCGTCTTGAATCTGGAGACCGGCCCGGTCGAAACGCGGCGCATCTAGCAGAAAATGAATAATGAATAATGAATAATGAATAAAAAAACCGGCTTAACTTGCGAAGGCCGGTAACCCAAGGCCGTCTCTGACCCATATTCATTATTCATTCTACATTGTTCATTCGGTATGAATCCTGCCATCCGCGCACTCATCGTCTGTACCAATCACACGCAGTATAAATCAAAGCCTCTGAAAACGGGCCTTTGGCTGAGTGAAGCCACGCACTTTTACGATGAACTCTCGGACCGGAACATTCCCTATGACATCGTCAGCCCCAGTGGCGGTCCGGTACCCATCGATGAGCGGAGCCTGGATCTGAAAGACAATACGAACGATAAATGGTACCATAATCCCGAATTCCGGCGCAAACTGGACAACTCCCTGAAACCGGACGAAGTCAATCCGGACGATTACCAGCTGATTTACTTCACCGGCGGGCACGGTACTATGTGGGATTTTCCGGAAAACGGGAAACTCCAGCAGATCACGCAGCGGATTTACGAAAACGGCGGCATGGTGGCGGCCGTCTGTCATGGCGTGGCGGGCCTGCTGAACGTCAAACTCTCGGACGGCTCGACGCTCATCGACGGGCGACAGATCACGGGCTTTTCCAACATGGAGGAAAAACTGATCCGGTTGGATGAAGAGGTGCCTTTCCTGCTGGAAGACGAACTGCGCCGGCGCAACGCCCTGTACAGCAAAAGCTTTATTCCCTTCCTGCCCTACATTGAGGTAGACGAACGCCTCGTCACCGGCCAGAACCCGCTTTCCGCCCGGAAAGTAGGGAAAAAAGTGATGGAAGAGATGTACGAAAAATAAGCCGTCGGGGCGGCGACTAGATAAGGGCATTCCGGACGCCCATTTCCAGCGCTTTATAATAGTGCGGCAGCGACATGGCGTGTCCGATCAGTGGAATCTGAAATTCCTGTGCCAGCCCGCTGCCCAGAAAGCTGACGAGTCCGCGGTCAATCATCCATTCGGCGAGCTGTCGGCTGGCAACGGTCGGTTTCCCCAGCAGCGAAAGCAGATGCACCTGAAACAGTACGCCCTGCTCCTGTAAGCGGAAAAGATAATCGGGGTCTTTCTGCAAATAGAGGTACTGCTCCGGGTGCGCCATGATCGGTGTAATATTCAGACAGCGAAAAGCCCAGAGGACGTTTTCCAGTTCGGGTGGCGCTTTGACCAGACCCGTATCAAAGAGCAGATACTGCCGGCCCGTCCGGTCGCCGAAGGTGAGCAGGGGCGACTGGTTGTAGAGCAGCCGCATCAGCCCGCGGTCCACGTAGTATTCGGCGGCCGGAATCAGCTGAATGGGAATGCGGTCCGTTTGCAGCTGGTTGCGGACAAGCTGGACGGTTTCGAGAACGCTTTCGGAAGTATTCTGGTAAAAATGGCTCATCACCGGCAGCGTGCCGACGACCTTTTGAATGCCGGAGGCGGCCAGGCCGCGCAGGAGCCGGATGCTGCGGTCGAGGGAGGCGATTCCATCGTGCTGTCCCGGCAGAATAGGGGCAAAGACGTCGGTTTGCAGCGCCGGCGATGCCTGGAAACGACCAGACGCCAGACGTCTGGAAGTGGGAAGAAACGGTAAATTCATGTTCAGACAGAGAGAAACGTCAATCGGTTTCTGTGGCCTGCCGCCGCGCAGACGCAACCGGCAGGTGCCCTGACAGAAACATGAATCATGCCAGACTGTTCATGTATTGACACTTTTACGTCTGACCACAAAAAAAGCCCGGACTACCGGGCTTTCTTATTGATAGGGGGAAATTAAGCCATTTGGTTGGGGAACAGGGCACGCAGCGGCTGCAGGACCTTGTCCTTGTCCGACACGATCGGATCGGCAACGCCCCAGTCGATGTTCAGGTCCGGGTCGTTCCAGATGATGCCGGACTCCGACGCCTTGCTGTACACGTTGGTGCATTTGTAGCTGAAGACGCTGTCTTCCAGCGCTACAAATCCGTGGGCGAACCCTTCCGGAATATAGGCCATGTTGTTCCGTTCGGCATCCAGAATAAAGGTCTCGTACTGGCCGAAGGTGGGCGAACCGGGCCGGATATCCACGGCCACGTCCATCACTTTTCCGGAAATGACCCGCACCAGCTTGCCCTGGGCAAAAGGCTCATTCTGAAAGTGCAGCCCGCGCAAGACGCCTTTAACAGAAAACGACTGGTTGTCCTGAACAAAATTTGTCGGCAGGCCCAGCGACTCGAAAAGCTGTTGGTTATACGATTCAAAAAAGGCACCCCGTTCGTCGGCAAATACCCGTGGGAAAATTTCAACCAGCCCTTCAATCGACGTTTTTCTAACTTCCATGTGCTTGGAGTATGAGTACTGTTCCGGAGCCTCCTTTTGGCCCATTTCAGGGCGCAAATTTAGGAAACTCCTGATAGTTCCTGTATTTTTGGCGAAGGAATTTAATGAAAAGAAGGGATGAACGGTGAGTGCCCGGGGTATATGGTACCTCCGCGCCTGGCCGCCTTGGTTTCTCCGCAGACCTTGCGCCCGAAGCAATTCTCCTCCTGAGCCCTGACCGCCTGCCATGACCCGCGACGAACTTTACCAGCAGATACTCCGCAAGAAATCATACCTCTGCGTCGGCCTCGATACCGACATAAGACGCATCCCGGAACACCTCCGCCGCGAGAAAGACCCGATTGCCGCCTTCAATCGCCAGATCATTGAAGCCACCGCCGAGTTTGCCGTCGCCTACAAACCCAACATTGCCTTCTACGAAGCCCTCGGCCCCAAAGGCTGGGAAAGCCTTCAGCGCACGCTGGAATACATCCCGAAGGAGTGTTTTACCATCGCCGACGCCAAACGGGGGGATATCGGCAACACCTCGGGCCTGTACGCCCGCACCTTTTTCGACCCCGATTCGTCGGGCCTTGATTTCGACTCGGTGACGGTTGCGCCGTACATGGGACGCGATTCCGTGGAGCCGTTTCTGGAATTTCCGAATAAATGGGTGATTCTGCTGGCGCTGACCTCCAATCCGGGCAGCGGCGATTTTCAGCGACTGGAAAGCGCCGATGGGCCGCTGTTTGAGACCGTGATCCGCACCTCGCAGCAGTGGGCCGGTCCCGACCGGCTGATGTACGTCGTGGGTGCCACCCGCGCCGACCAGCTGGCCCGTATCCGCGAACTGGCCCCGGATCACTTCCTGCTGGTGCCGGGCGTAGGCGCGCAGGGCGGTAGCCTGGAAGAAGTGTCCCGCTCGGGCATGAACGACCATTGCGGCCTGCTGGTCAACGCTTCGCGCAGCATCCTCTACGCTTCCGACGGACCGGATTTTGCCCGTAAAGCGGCCGACGAGGCCCAAAGCATGCAGCGCGAAATGGCGGCATTTCTGTAAAAATTTATCAGAACAGGGCGGCGTGAGGCGAAGCGGGACAGCGAGCCGCTCATATCCGCTTTCCGCCGCCCTGTAATTTTCCTTTCTCCATCGGTGACTTTCGCTGGGGCGCTCCTTCTTACAGAAGAACCCGTAAACTGCTGCGCCTTTGGTTTCCGAAGATTTTCTCTACTTCATCTGGCAGTTCCAGTACTTCGGCCATATCGGTCTGAAGACCACGAACGGCGAACCCGTGCAGGTCCTGCACCCCGGCTACCGCAACCGCGACTCCGGCCCGGATTTTACCAATGCCCGGCTGCTGATCGGAGCGGTCGAATGGGCCGGGACGGTCGAAATTCACTGTCGCCCCGCGGACTGGTACCTGCATCGCCACCAGCACGACCGCGCCTACGACACGGTTATTCTGCACGTGGTCTGGGAAGACTCCGGCTCGACGCCCTTGCAACGACCCGACGGGACCCTTATTCCGACGCTTGTGCTGAAAGACCGCACCGACGCCGGTCTGCTGGGCCGCTATCAGAAGCTGTTGAAAGAAACCGGGCCGATTCTCTGCGCCGGTCGTTTCGGGGAGGTGGATGGTCTGCACCGGACGGCGATGCTCGATGCGGCTCTGCTCCGGCGTCTCGAACGAAAAGCCGAAGCGGTGAGGGCCGTCTACGCCGCGACGGGGCAGGATTGGGAAGAAACGGTGTACCGCCTGCTGGCAACCGCCTTTGGTTTTAAGGTGAATGCCGAGCCTTTCGAACGGCTGGCGCGGACCGTTTCGCTGAAATACCTGCAAAAACACCGGGATTCGCTGCTGCAGGTGGAGGCGCTGCTCTTTGGAACGGCGGGGCTGCTGGAGGAAGTGCCCGAAGATGAGTATGTGCTGGCCCTGCGCCGGGAACACCGTTTTCTGGCCAGTAAGTACGGCCTGACCGAACAAATACTTCCGGCGGTGGTCTGGAAGTGGGCCAAACTGCGCCCGGCGGGTTTTCCGACGCTGAGACTGGCGCAGTTGGCGCGGCTGGTGGTCTCGCAGCGGAGCCTTTCGGGCTTGTGTCTGGACGAAAACGAGCCGCAGACGTTGCTGCGCTGGCTCCAGGTCACGCCTTCGGACTACTGGCAGACGCATTACCGCTTCGGCAAAACCGCCCGGGAAGGAGCCTCCGCGCTCGGAGAAGCCGCCGCCCGCATGCTGCTCATCAATGTCGTGGCCCCGGTTCTGGCCGCATACGCGGAACACCGCCGCGAACCCGTTTACCTGGACCGGGCGGTCGCGCTGCTGGAAAGTCTGCCGCCCGAGGACAACCGGATCATCCGCCTCTGGCAAACCCTGGGCCTACCCGTCCGGACCGCTTTCGATTCGCAGGCCGCCCTTGAACTCTACAACCAGTACTGCCTGGAAAAACGGTGCCTGTCGTGCCGGGTGGGCGCTCAGTTGATGAGGCTATAAAAACAGCCGGGGCACGCCCAAAAATGGGGTGCCCCGCTGGATGCAGATCGTTATGTCGTTTAGACGCCCGTAGTTGAGCCGCCGACAACGTCATCCATATCCGTGCCGCCCGAGTTGGTGCGGCGGATGCGGTTGCGGTCGTCGTCGGAATCCGAGCCGCTCGAATAGCTGCCCCGATCCGCGTAATTTTCTGTTCCCTGGCCGGTGCCGTAGCCCGTGTTGCCGGTAGAACCCGTCGTGCCGTAATCACGGTCCGACATACCCATCCGGTCACTTTCGGACATCCGGTTGCTGTCGGACATGCGGTTGCTGTCAGACATCCGGTTACCACTCAGCGTATCCGAATAGTCGGAGCTGCGCTCGGAGCCTACCTGGCCGCTGTAATTGCTGCCGGTCCGGCCGTAGTCGCCGTCGCCGACCGTCGAGCGCATGCCCGAATGCATGTCGTCGTGGCCGTCGGTTTCCATCTTGGCGCGTTCGTTGATAAACGACTCGGCCACTTCCGTCAGCTTGCGGTCGGTGTTCTTTTCCTCCTGCAGGCTTTCCTCGATGAGGCGGGCTGCGTCGTGGTAACCCAGCAGGCGGGCCAGCGAGTGCAGCGAACCGTAGGCGGCAATTTCATGGTGTTCTACCTTCTGACCGGCGATGATCAGACCGGCATCACGCGTCAGCGAGCCCGATTCCGTGTTGGCAATAACTACCTGACCGTCTTCAACCAGACCATCGGCGGCATTACACTTCATGTCGTCAACGGCTACGCCGAGCGAAGAGAAAATCTGCTCGATCCGGCGAATCTGGTTCTGGGTCTCGGCCCGGTGCTGTTCGAAGGCATCCCGGACAACGTCGGTGGTGGCGGCTTCAGCCATTTGCGGCTGGGCATCGGCGAACTGCTTTTCGGCGTAGTAAATACCTTTCAGTTCGCTGATGAATAATTCGCGAAGACCGGTGTCCGTCTCATTCATGCCAAAGAACTTGGCAAGTTGATCAGTGAATGAAGCCATAACTGTGGATAGTTTTAAATCGTTGAGTTGATACGCTCCATTGACCAAAACTTATACCAAATTGTAAATTATTGATTTTTAACGGGTTGTATTCTGGCGATTGTGGACAAAAAGCAACAGCCCGGGAAGTAGATTACTCACTTTCCGGGCGTTAATCCACAGCGGATCAGGGTATTAAGAACCGGCAATAGCCCGTCTGCTACTTTCCGGAGGCCAGCGTTTCCTTCTTCAGCACGATCTGTTCCGCGTGCCGGGCGATGACCAGATCGTACATCTGTCTCAAAGACGCGTATTCTTCGGTCGTATAGAACGGTTTCCGGAGGGAAAATAAGCTCGAAACGGTTAGCGTTCGGCCCACCTGGCTGATCTGGTACTGGAACCGGCCGCCATTGTCGGGTAAGGTAAGCAGCGTGGCTTTGGGCAGCTGCTCTACCTGATAGCCTTCGGGCAGGGTAATCTGGGCAAAAAAGCGACGTTCGAGGCATTTTCCGAAATCGACCGGAAAGAGGCGCTCGGGGGCGCGAAGGGGATTGGTGGCGAACCCTTCCGTAAGCATAGGCTTGAGATACAGCCGGTCGCCCGCCGCCTGACAGGCATCCGTGAATTCCACCTGCTGGGCGATGATTACCGGCTCGTCGATTTTGTCGAGACCGCTGATCTGGAGGCCGGACGTTTGCCAGCCCGACCGGCTCGCCGCGTTGGTTTTGGTAAACGCCTCCTGACCGTTTTCCGCCAGTTCGTGCCGCGTCTGTAGCGCCTGGTAGCCGCTCCGGGTTTCTTTGAAGGTGCCTTTCAGGGCGCCATCCGCCTCCAGCGTCAGCGCGGTGGAGGAGTAAAGCATGTCGCGCTCGGCAGGGTCGAGAGAAATAAACGTGCTCCCCTTAGGGCGAATCAGGCGGCCCACGCCGTTCAGGCAGGCCTCCGGCAGCATACCGGGCTTGAGGAATGGGTCTGTGGCGTCGAGCAGCAGCGTCTGGCCCGAAGGCAGCCTGATGTGCGCAATGACGTAATTAAACTGCCGCAACAGGCCGTAAAACTGGTTGATTTTTCCGTGTGAGCGGGTACTGAGAATGACCGGATCGGCATCAAAACCCGTTTCCCTTAGCAGCGCCACCAGCATCAGATTGATGTCGGCTGCGTCGCCTTCCCGCTTTTCGAACACCTTGCGCGACCCTGCTGAAACCAGGGCCGATTCCTTGTTCCACTTGATGTTTTTCCGAATGTAATCGTACACCATAACCAGCCGCTGCATGGTGTCCGGCTGGGCTTTGGCGAGGGCTGCGGCTTCTTTCAGAATACCAGCGCGGTTGAGCTGCTTCCCGAACGCGTCGTTTTCCAGCAGCGTGCGGTCCATCGATTCCCAGTCCAGCGTCATGTTTTCGACGGCCATGTTCGGCAGACGGTAACTGGCCAGTTCAAAGTCGAAGCCGCTCAGGTAGTCTTTCGGCGTGGTGATAAACGGCTCGTTGGAAAACGCCGGCGCGTTCTTCACCACGAAGCGGTACCCCGTACCGACGGACACAAGACCGCCGCCGAGATTGATCGAAATTGAGTTCCGCTCGTTCACCTCCAGCGGCAGATATCCCCGCATGACCGTTTTGTAAAAGAAATATTCCGGCTGTTCAAAAACGTATTCGCTCCACCAGACCGGAACGTCGGTCTGAAAGTGCCAGGTTTCGGGGTTATGCCGCAGCCTGAACGGGGTTTCCTTCACGTAGTTGTATTCCAGGATAGACCCTTCCCGGACGTTGGGCAGCGTGAATTTCCGGATCTGATAATCGTTGCTGGCTTTGTCGGTGAAAACAGCATCCTTCGCGAGCTTGTCCTTGACCACCTGCCCGTTGACCAGGTTGTAGGTGGTTCCGTTCAGTTGCTGGACAGCCTCGCGCAGGCCGTTCTGGCCGTAGAGGAGGGGTACGCTTACCGTCGCCCGGTCGGAGGCGGACTTTTTTCGGATGAATAACCGGACATGGTAATAGTTCTGAAGCAAGATTTCACTGTTGCGGTAAATAAACGTAGTCCGGCCGTTCCGGAACAGGTAGACCGCTTCGGCGGAGGTGTCGGGCAGGGAGGCCAGTTCGTCGAAATCGGCTTTGGTAATGTTGCCAAAATCGGTATTACGCGGCTGTGAATAGGCTATTTCCGACAGAAAAAAGGCAAGGAACAGGGTAAAGAAAACAGGGGCGTTGCGACGCCGGAATAAGAACAACATACAGGTCACGGATAAATGCTCATGTCGCCATAAGCAATATCGCAGCCAGAATTGTCAGAAATCGGGATTAACGGAAAAGGTTTTATTTACCGGAAAAACGTCAGTCGGTTTCGGCCGGGAGATAGACCGTGAACGTCGCGCCCTGGTCGGGCTGGCTGCGGGCGGTAAGGTGACCGTGGTGATTTTCGACCACCCGCTTGCAGATGGCCAGTCCGATGCCCGTGCCGGTGAAATTGGTTTTGCCGTGGAGCCGCTGGAAAATCTGAAAAATACGGTCGAGGTACTTTTCATCGAAGCCGATGCCGTTGTCCTCCACCTCGATCTGGTGGTACTTTCGGGCCGGGGAGAGGTGGGCGGGCAGGATTTCGCCCAATACCAGCTGGTGGCGAATCTGAATCCGCGGGGGATGCCCCGGCCGCCTGAACTTGATGGCATTGCTGATGAGGTTCTGAATCAGCTGCTGCAACTGCATCCGGTCGCCCGTCACCGTCGGAAGCGGCTCGAAATGAACGGTGCCGCCGCTTTCCTCCAGCTGAAATTCCAGCGTGTGCAGCACATCGCCCGCCACCGCATTGAGGTCGGTCTGCTTCAGTACCAGTTCGTTGTTGGATACCCGGCTGAACATGAGCAGGTCATGGATAAGCGAGGACATGCGGCGGGCGGCCGACTGCATGCGGGCGATGAGGTCCTGACCCGTTTCGCCCAGTTCATCCTTAAACTGGCCTTCGAGCAGGTCACCAAACGACTGAAGCTTCCGGAGCGGTTCCTGCAGGTCGTGGGAGGCCACGTAGGCAAACTGCCGCAGGTTTTCGTTGGTCCGTTCAAGGTCCCGGTTGCGGGTTTCCAGCGTCTGTCGATAGATTTGCAGCTGCGTGATATCGATACCGGCAGCAATGAATCCGTCGTCAAACTTGACCTTCTGCATGTCCACCCAGCGTCCGTTATACTCAAATTGCGTGTGCAGGGGCTCGCCCGTTTCCACCATTTGAACATCGGCCGCAAAGGATTCCGGGTCCGGGTAGGCCATCCTCATTTCCAGGGCCGTTTGCCGGTAAAATTCCTCCACCGGAACGCCGCTCCATTCGCAAATCTGCGAATTGACCAGCACATGCCGGAAATCCACGATTTGGTTCTGCTCGTTCCGAATCGCCTGGGAGACGATGATGTGAACGGGGGCCACGTCCAGAATGCCCTGCAGCAGATTGGCCTGCGACCGAATGGCGCGCTCCATTTTTTTCTGTTCGGTCACGTCCTGAAACATGAACAGGACGCCATCGCCCTGCCGGGTCATCGAACAGTCGAACCAGCCTTCTTCGGGGGGTTCGCCAAAGTGCAGCAGCGTCGTCTGGGAAAGTCCGGTTTCGGTCACTTCCACCAGTTGCCGGAAAAGGTCGGTCTGCCGGATGCCGGGCTGGAGCGTCTTTACCGATTGCTGGTACACCGCTTCCGGGCTCAAGCCCAGCGCCGCATTGTTGGTGTTGTTGGAAAGCAAATACCGAAAATCCTGAATAATGCCCCGCTCGTCGCGGATGGCTTCGATCAGGACGATGCCGTTGGGCGAGTTGTCGATCACCGATTGCAGCAACCCGGCCTGTTCCTGCTGGGCGAGCTGAAGCTGCTTGATTTCCGTCACGTCCAGAAACGAAAACAGCACATCACTGCCGTAGCGGCTGATCGAGTAATCCAGCCAGGCATTCACGTTGTCGTAACGGTAGTGCTGGATGTGCCGGAGGGACTGGCCCCTGTCGGCTACCTCGCAGAGCTTGTCGAACAGGTCCGTGTGCATCGACTCCGGAAAGAGTTCGGACATCAGCCGGCCCTGCATGGCGGTGGGCGACATGCCGACGTACTCCGCATTGGCCTTGTTGGTCAGCAGGTAGCGGAAGTCAATGATCTGCCCGGCCTGATCCCGGACCGGCCGGAAAAGCACCTGTCCGGCCCCCAGATTTTCAAAAATGGACTCCAGAAAATTGGCCTGAGCGGACGCTTCGAGCCGAAGGCGCTGGACTTCCGTCACGTCGCTGTACGTCAGGGTAAGCAGGTCGGGCTGGTGAGGGGTCGCGGTCATCTCAAACCAGAAGCCGATATCCGCGGCGTAGATCAGCCGGGCGTCCGTCTTTCCCTGCTGCACCACGTCGAGCATCCAGGGCAGCAACTCCTGCCGGGCCTGTCCGCGGGGAATCTGGCTGTAGGGAACACTGAGGTGGGTCTCGCGGGGAATCCCGGAAATTTCCACGCCTTTGTCGTTGATGAAAACCGCCAGCAGGTCCACCGGCCTACCCGCTTCGTCGTACAGGCAGCGGTAACGGGCAATGCCGTTGGCCGAGCTGTTGAGCACCTCGTTGTACTGTTGAGCCTGCTGCTGAAGGGCCAGCGTCGCCTCTTTCAGGTCGGTAATGATTTCGAAAGCCACCGTGACCCCGTCGCCGAGCGCCGTTATGGAGACGTGGAGCCAGTCGGCCGTTTCCCGGCCCGGCAGCGTCTGGCAGTGTTCGGCCTGGACGGCTTCCTTCGTCCGGATGACCTGTTCGTACTGTTCCGGAAGAAAAGCGTCCCAGCGGGCACCGAAGTCCTGACGGATGCGGCGGCCGAGCAGTTCGTCCGGGGGCTGGTTCAGATGCTGGGCCGCTACTTTATTGAGGAGTGCTATTTCAAAATCGACAAGGCCGCCCTGTTCGTTACGAACGCTGTTCAGGATAAGGATACCGCTCAGCGAACTGTCAAGTACCTGCTGGAGAAGTCCATACGGGGTGAAAGCAGACGTAACTTCTAAATGGGTTGACATGGCGGTCAGGTCTCCTCCCGGAAGAGGAGTGTGGATAAATAAAGCGTTCGCAGTAACCATAACGCCCAAAACGCCATGCTTCTGCTGAACAAAAACTATCGAATTACCCTAATTATCCCGCCTGGTCGATTAAACCTGCATTAAAACGAGGGAACGTCCGGTTGTCCGGCCCGGTTTGGACGGCAGATCAGCTCTCGCGCACCAGGCTGATGCCCGCCGAAAAAAAGACGACGCCCACCAGAAACGGGGCCAGCGCTTCCCATTCGGTTACGCTCAGGCCCAGCACCGGCTTGCCGTCGGACAGAAATGCCACGCAGGCGAAGAGGATGACGATGGTGCCCAGGATGGTCAGCATGGCACCGAAAAACCGGCGAAAATTGGTATTGTTGTTCATAGAAAATAGTGATCGGTTCGGCAGTTGTTTATCAGGACTCGTCCGGCGCCTTTCAGTCCACGGAGGGGCCGCTGGCGACGGAGGGACGGATGAGTGTCGTAACGGTTAATCCCAGCTTTTTTCCTTCTTCGAGCATAAACGGGTACGCCTCGTCGAAGGTATTGGCAATTTTGCCATCCAGAATAGCTTCCCGGATGGCGACTTTGATCTGCCCGACCTCTTTGGACGGCTGCAGCCCGAAGGTTTCCATGATCATCTCGCCCGTCACGACCGGCTGGAAGCGCCGCAGCTTGTCCCGTTCTTCCAGATCGTGAAGCTTCTGCTCAACCCGGTCAAAATTAGCAAGATGTTTCTTGACCCGCTCGTAATTTTTCGAGGTAATATCGGCCCGGCAGAGCGTCATGAGCGCCTCCAGGTCTTCGCCCGCCTCAAACAGGAGTCGGCGCAGGGCCGAATCGGTAATGGCTTCCTTGACCAGCGCAATCGGGCGCAGGTGCAGCCGGACGAGCTTCTGCACAAACCGCATTTTTTCGTTCAGCGGCAGCTTCATTTTCCGGAAAATATGCGGAACCTGCCGGGCGCCGAGGTCTTCGTGCCCGTGGAAGGTCCAGCCCACCCGGGCATCGAAGCGTTTGGTGGCGGGTTTGGCAATGTCGTGCAGCAGGGCCGCCCAGCGAAGCCAGAGATCAGGGCTGCGTTCGGCCACGTTGTCGAGCACCTGTAAGGTATGGTAGAAATTGTCCTTATGGCCTTTGTTCTCGATGGTCTGCACGCCTTTCAGGGCGACCAGTTCCGGGAAAATGAGGTCCAGCAAACCCGCGTGGTACAGCAGTTTGAAGCCGTAGGACGGACGGGGGGCCAGGATGATCTTGTTCAGTTCGTCCAGAATCCGCTCTTTCGACACAATGCTGATCCGGTCCTTCATCTGCACCATCGCGTCGAAGGTATCGGGTTCGATGTCAAAACCCAGCTGCGTGGCGAAGCGGGCCGCCCGCAGCATCCGGAGCGGGTCGTCCGAAAAGGTAATCGACGGTTCGAGCGGGGTCCGGATGGTTTTCCGGCGCAAATCCTCCACGCCGCCGAAGGGATCGATCAGCTGGCCGAAGTCGGCTTCGTTGAGGCTGATGCCCATCGCGTTGATGGTAAAATCCCGGCGGTTCTGGTCGTCTTCGAGCGTGCCGTCTTCCACGATGGGCTTGCGCGAATCCGCGCGGTATGACTCCTTGCGGGCTCCGACAAATTCCACCTCCCAGCCGGCCCCTTCGGCGGCGTCCGTTTTGAGCATGGCCGTCCCGAAGTTTTTGAACACCGTTACCGGCACGTTCAGCGCCCGGCCAACCGCCTCGGCCAGTTCGATGCCGCTCCCCAGACAGACGATGTCGATGTCTTTGGAAGGCCGGTTCAGAATCAAATCCCGTACGTAGCCTCCGATGACGTAAGCCGGGACGCCAAGCGCCGTTGCTTCCCGCGCCACGAGCTCAAACAGAGGGATGGTATGGAGGGTATCTTTGTAATTCATGATTAATCAATGAATAATGAACAATGAAGTTTAGGGGGTGGCAGGAAAGTGCGGCCGGTTTACCGTTCATTGTTCATCGTTCATTTTTCATTTCGTTCGGTTCATTTTCTTAAAAACGCCACTTCCCCTTTCGGACCCAGTTCCATGATGCGGGGGAGGTGGGGTTGGGCCGGGGCTTTCCCCCATTGCAGTTCGGGTTCGTTGAGGCCCACGGGCCATTCGAGCGATTCGAACGGCAGGGTGAGCAGTCCTCTTCCCAGCGCCCCGATCAGCTGCCGGACCGGCTCGCTCAGCACTTTCCGGAGCGGCACCTGCGGTCTGAACACCTCGGGCAGGTTCACACCTCCCTGAAACAACACCGTGACGGGCGTTTCGGCAAAATCAATCAGGTCCCAGGCCACCTCCGGAATCGGCCGGACGTAGAGGTTGAGCATGCCGCTGTCGTTAATCAGCAGCGTGGGCAGGGGAGGCGGAACCAGGTCCTGCCGGACCTCAAGCAGTTTCTCAACGGCTTCGGCATGGGAAGGGTCGCAGGCCATCGACAGGCCGGTTTCGTCCGCCAGCCGTAAAAAATGGCCCTGTCTCAGAGCAAAAACTATTTCGCGCGTTGTGGGTGTCATAGCAGTAATAACCGGCAAAAGTACGGCAAGTTTTCCGGATGACGGTCAAACCGGGAGGCGAAGCTGCCCCGGAATCGGTAAGATTTTGGGTAACCCTTGCAGGCGTAGGCTTTTGCGCCCTATAATTACGGGGTAAACCGAATCCTTATGCTTGCCCGTTCTGCCTTTTTTTTCGCTTTTCTCGCCATCACCCTGTCGGCCGCCGGGCAGAAAACGGCTCCGGCGGCGTTGTCAAAATTATACATCCTTAAAGACAAACGGTACCTCATGCGCGGCGACCAGAAGCCGTTTTTCTGGCTGGGCGATACGGCCTGGGAGCTTTTCCACCGGCTCACCCGGGAGGAGGCCGACCTCTATCTGAAAAACCGGGCCGCCAAAGGATTTACCGTTATCCAGGCCGTGGCCCTGGCCGAGTTCGACGGTCTGACGCAGCCGAACGCCTACGGGCAGCTTCCGCTGAAGAACAACGACCCCACCCAGCCGGTGGAAGCTTATTTCCAGCACGTGGACTGGGTGATCAACCGGGCCGGGGAACTGGGTCTGGTGGTGGGCTTGCTGCCGACCTGGGGCGATAAGTTCAACAAGAAATGGGGAAAAGGTCCGGAAATCTTTACGCCCGAAAATGCCCGCCGCTACGGCGAGTACCTGGGCCGCCGCTACCGCAACAAGCCGGTAATCTGGATTCTGGGCGGCGACCGCAACCCGGAAGGGGAGACGCGCATGACCCTCATCCGGGCTATGGCCGAAGGCATCCGGAGCGGCAACGGCGGTACCCAGCTCATGACCTACCACCCCATGGGCGATAGCAACTCGGCGGGCTTTTTTCATTCCGATACGTGGCTCAACTTCAACATGTTTCAGTCCGGGCACGCCGCCCGCAACAAGAAAAACTACGTGATTCAGCGGCAGAACTACAGCCTGTTTCCGGTCAAACCCACCCTCGACGGCGAGCCGCGGTACGAAGACCACCCGGTGGACTGGAAACCGGAGCAGGGCTACTTTGATGATTTCGACGTCCGGCAGGCGGCCTGGTGGGCCATGCTTTCGGGCGGCTGCGGGCATACCTACGGCAACCACAGCATCTGGCAGTTCTTCGATGTGGCCCGGAACCCGCCCATTTCGGCGGCCCGCACGCACTGGACGCGGGCGATGGACAGCCCCGGCGCGTTTCAGATGGGTTACCTGCGGCGGCTGTATGAGTCGCACCCCTGGACGCGTTTGCTGCCCGAGCAGTCGGTTATTCTGAACAACAACCCGGACGATGGCGGCCACCAGGTGGCGGCTTTGTCGGAGGACGATAATTTTCTGTTTGCCTACACGCCCCACGGCCGCCCGCTGACCATCGACCTAAGCCGTCTGAAGGCCGCGCCGCAGCTGCTGGCCTACTGGTTCAATCCGCGCGATGGCAGGACGCAGCGCATCGGCACGTTTCCCAACACGGGCCGGCAGGAGTTCAAACCCTACGCCGCCGGTCCCGGCACCGACTGGGTGCTGGTTGTCGACGATGCCAAAGCGCCCTGGGCAGGCTACGGCCTCAAGAAGTAGGCGGATCAAACAGAAGCAGGTGCCCGGCAGCGACGAATCACTGCCGGGCACCTGCTTCTGTTTTGAGGGAGTACGTCAGGCGGCCATTTTGTTGCACGACATCATGATGCGGCCGCGGGCGCGTTTGAGGCGCATTTTGATGCTGCCTTCGCTGGTCTCGTACCGACTGGCGATCTCCTGAATTCCCAGCGATTCTTCGTATTTGAGTTGCAGCAGCTGTTGGTCGTCCGCCGAGAGGGTCGCCATGACCCGGGCGACCCGGTGCCAGCGCTGGGCAAAATTATCGTCTTCGGGTTCTCCGGCCAGCAGGTTGTGATGGTCTTCCAGGGCAACCATCGGCAGGCGGGCGTGCTTGCGGAGGACTCCCAGACAGTAATGGTACGCCAGCGAATACAGCCAGGACGAGAAGGACGCCCGGCCTTCAAACTGCTCCAGTTTGCTGAACGTCCGGATGAAAATGTCCTGCGTGTAATCTTCGGCCAGCAACGGGTCCTTGGTTACCGAAATGCAGAGGCGACGGATTTTTCGGACATGTCTTTCGTACAGGACCGTAAACCATTTGTCGGATCGGGTTTGTAAATACAGGTGCAGAATCTCTTCGTCTGCGAGGCGATTTTGGTTAAGTACAGCAAGTTTCATGTTAAGGTAGGATGTCTTAAGCTTTCACTATGTTTTACTAGTTCAGGGCACGCTCACTTCTGATAATTCTTTTTTTATGGCAGCACTCGCCATTGGCCTTTTCAAATGTATTCGAAATCGTATTCAGAAAATACCTGGAAATGCGCTTAATGAAACAAACATGAAAAAATGCACATTTAATTTGCGTTTTAGCTACATGAAGTATAAAATTGAAACCGTTTGGTTACTTAAATTCTGCCTCCCAGTACTCTACTTACACCACCAGATAAAATGTATTTAACCATACTCTGCCTTGTTTATGAAAAGTTGTCGTTGTCTGGTTATCGAGGACTCTCCGCAGTTCACTGCCCTGCTGAAGGAGTATCTGGCCCGGATTCCCTATATGGCTACGCCGGTCTTTGCGGGCAGCGTGCGGGAGGCAATTGCGCTGTTACAGCAGCCGTTTGATCTCATCTTTCTGGACATTCATTTACCGGACCTCTCCGGTCTGGAGATTCTGCAATCCTTCCCCCAGCTTCCGCCCGTCATCGTAACCACCTCGGCGCCGGAGTACGCCGTAGCGTGTTACGACTTCGATGTAGCGGATTATCTAGTAAAACCTTACTCGTTTACGCGCTTTATGCGGGCCGTCAACCGGGCGTGTCCACCACCGGAGCCGGGGCGCCAGCGGGGCGAAGAAAGCCTTTTCCTGAAGGTGGGCCACGCCATGCAGCGGTTTGACCTCGCCAGCATCGATATCGTGCAGGCGTATGGCATCTACTGCAAGATCATCGGCGGCGGCAAAACGGCGGTTGTCAACGAAACCATTTCCTCGCTTGAAAACAAGCTGCCGCCGAACCAGTTCATGCGCGTGCACAAATCCTACATCATCAACTTGAAAAACGTTTTCTCATACAGTCACCGGACGATTTTCATCGCCTCGGTAGAAGTGCCGCTTGGCACGGCCTACCGGGACCGTTTCCGTATGTTTTTGGGACTTGAAAAAACTCAGGAAAATTGAGGATTCTCCTTTTTTGTCTGATAATAGGGTGCACCGGCATGGTCTCCCAGCAGGTCCAGCCCGACACCGCCCGGTTGCGCCTGCAGGTGGCTCGGATTGGCGCCAATTTCAGCACGAACTCGCTTACACGAAACCTGGCCCTGCTTGAGCGGGTGCTTCCGCTGGCCCGGCGCTACCCGACCAGCGTTCATACAGGTACTCTTTATTTCTACCTGGGTCGTGTGCTCAGAGACCTGGGGCGACCGGCCGAAAGTCTGGACTATTTTCAGAAAGCAGAAATCATCCTGGCGCGGAGCGAAAAGGCTGGAACAGGCTACGGATGGCTGCTTTACGAAAAATGCCTCACCCTCTCTGCCCTGAAACGGGAAGGAGAGGCCACCAGAGACGCCTTGCGATGCCTGGACTGGGCGCAGGAGAAAAAACAGCCTCAACTTCAGGCTTCAGCCTGTGCGATGCTGTCGTTCATCTTTGAGCAGCAGGGGCAAACGGAGCGCAGCCGGTACTACAACACGCTGCTGGAAAAACTCAAAAAGGTCCAGCCCCCGTCGGAACGGGACCGATACCGGCAGTCGGAGGCTCACTGCACGGCCGACGGCGATTTCGTCACCGCTTTGTTTTTCAGCAAAAAGACCCTCGGCTTGCTAAAAGCGGAGAAGGACAAGGAGGCCATTCTCAATCACCTGCACCAAAGCACCATTGCCTTGCTGTTCCGGTTGCACCGGTTCGAGGAAGCCAGAGCGTACATCGGCGAGGCGCTGGCGCTCAACGAAACCTACCAGAAGCTGTCGCTTTTCAGCGATTTGTGGTCGGATCTGGCTTGGTATCAGGCGGCCACCGGTCACCCGGCGGAGGCAAGGCGGGCAGCCCAAACGATGCTGTACTACGCCCGTCTGACGGAGGACCCGGCCCTCGTACGGGAAGCGTGGCTCAGACAGTCCCAGGTTTACGAACGCATTCGTGATTTCGCCGGGGCGCTGGAGGCCCTGAAAAAATTCCATTCACTCAACGACAGCCTCCAAAATACCAAAAGAACCATTGAAGTGGCCCAGGCAGAATCCCGTTATCGTCTGGAGCAGAAAGAGGCGCAGATTCACCGGCTGATCCGATTCGCCCGACTTTCTCACCTGAGAGCAGAAAATCAGGCCCAGCAGTACGCCTACCTCAACCGCCAGTGCTGGCTGCTGGCCGTCATTGGAATGCTGGCGGCCGTTGCTTCCATGCTGGTCACTTACTACCTTCTGCGAAGCATAAAACTGAGGCGCGCCCTGAAGGCACAGAATGCCGAAATCGATAAGCAGGCCAAAGCGCTGGCCGAGGCCAACCAGCTCAAAGACCGCCTGTTTTCGATCCTGAGCCATGACCTGCGCGGGCCGGTCGCCAGCATCAAAGCGGCCCTCGTGCTCCAGCAGGACAAAGTTTGCGGCGACGCCGGGCTCAGCGGAATCGACCAGCAGGTGAACCGCTTGCAGGAACTGATCGACAATCTGCTCTATTGGTCAATGAACCAGCGGAACGGCCTCCGGGTGTACGCCCGCCCGGTTTCGCTGCACGACCTGCTGAACGAGGTGGTAGAGACGTACAAAGGGCTGATCGCCAGAAAACAGATGGAAGTGGTTTGGGAAGGCCCGGATATCTGCCTTCAGACCGACGAGACGCTGGCCGTTCTGGTGATCCGGAACATCTTCCACAATGCCCTCAAGTTTACCCCTCCCAACGGCCGGGTGCGGCTGGTCACGGAGCAAACCGCGAACAAAGCAAAACTGCATATCGTGGATACCGGAATTGGCATGAACGCCAGCCTGCTGCCCGGTTTGAGCCAGCGGGGAACCGGGCTGGGACTGCCGCTTTCTGCTGATCTGATGAAGCTGTGCGGAGGCTCGCTCCGGATAAACAGTACCCTCGGGGCCGGTACGACGGTTACTTTAACCTGGTTGATCTAAAGTGCAACAAAACCCGCGGTCTCAGGTTAATTAATCTTCTAATAGTTCAATAAAATATTAGCCTATGGATAAAGTGGGCCGTTGGATAACCCTGCTATGTAACCGGCTTTGAATGACCGGCTTTTGTGGTTAATTTTATGTCCCGTTCCATACTCAACTGGTCCGGGAGCTACTTATCAGGATGAGAAGAATAATTGTTGTCACTAACCGCACCAAAGAATCTGCACCCATCCTCCGGCGGCACCTCAGCCACCAGTACCCCAACCATGAACTGCATTTCCAACTGCCTTCCCGCTCGCTGAGGGCAGAACTCGCCAGCCAGCCCGACGCCAATCTTCCCCACCTGATTCTGCTCGACCATTGTGATGCGGGGGCCGACATGCTTCAGAACATGCGGGAATTGAAGAATGACCCCAATCTCTGCCGTATTCCGGTGCTGATGCTGACGGCCGTTGCTACCCAGAAGCAGCTAATCTCCTTTCTGTAAATCTTCCCTCGGTAACTAATCCATTCCCGCTGGCCGTTTCCTAACTGAACGGGCGAAAAAACGCGCCTTTCTAATCTACTGATCTGGTATACTGGTTTAATTCCCAAACCAGTACACTAAAACCAACAGCAAGATGAAGAAGGTAGTAATGATGGGAATGATGGTGGCGGCGATGGCTACACTCAGTGCACAGGCACAATCTTCGCAAAGCGGCAGTAGTTCTTCTTCCACCGCCCGGACAAAAGGTTCATCGGGTACCTCTGCCACCATGCAGGGCTCCCAGAGCGGTAGCTCCCAGAATGGCACTTCCCAAAGTGGCAGCTCGCAAAGCGGCACCACCAGCGGGTCCGGCACGGGCAGCAGCACGCAGGGTCGTAACGGCCGGTCGGGTTCGACTACCGGAATCGGCTCGGGCACGACCGGGTCCGGCAGCGGGCAGGGCACCATGCGCAGCGGCTCCGGCACGCGCAGCGGCAGCCAGGGAACGATGCAGAACGGCAGCCGCAGCGGCACGGGGAGCGGAACGAGTGGCACAAGAAGCGGGTCCGGTTCGGGGAGTGGTTCCAGAAGTGGCAGCAGTTCCGGCAGCGGGTCGGGTTCCGGCACATCGGGCAGTCGCCCCAATGGTTCCGGCAGTCGTTAAGAACTCAAAGAGCAGATAAACGCAAAGCCGCCGGCTGTCAATCCGGCGGCTTTGCTATTTTTACGGAATGAATCCCAACATCGGCAAACTCCTTATTTTCATCGGCCTGGCCCTGGTGGCGGTCGGGGCGATTGTGTACCTGTTCGGAGGCAAACTGCACTGGCTGGGCCGTCTGCCCGGCGACATTCGCATTGAAGGCAAAAACGGCGGCGGGTTCTACTTCCCGATTGTCACCTGCATAGTCGTCAGCATCCTGCTGAACCTGATCATCGTTCTGATCCGGAAGTTTTTCGGCTAGATTTCTCCCGGCCCGTGGCTTCTCCGGACGGTTTGACCAGATCGGGGTTGTAGCTCAGCTTGTTGATGTAGAACACTTCGCGGGAAGGACCGCTGTACTTTTCGCTGGAAATCTTCTGAATACCGTAGGCCAGAAAGTGCCGGTCGAACCAGGCTTCCAGATGGTCCTGTTCCGAATAAACCACTTTCTCATTCTCGGAAACCTCTTTCAGGGAATAGTTCTGGCGCAGGGGCAGTAACTTGCTGCCTTCCAGCACTTCGGTGGTAATCTCGCCTTCCTGCGGGTAAGCCAGCACGGTCCGGTTGCCCTGCTGCGAAACCTGAACCATCGGGTGCAGTTCGTAACTGATGACGTCCTTTACCGGCACGCAGTTGTCCCAGATGAGCCGCCCGCCCGGGTCGAAGCCGCACAGAAACGCGTGGGTGAAGCGGTAACCCTCTTGTGACCGGTCAAAGTTGCGCATGCTGCCAAAGCTTATCGGCGTCGAATTTCCCTTGTACTGCGGGTAGAAAACCTCGGCAATCAGCATCGGTCCGTTGGGCGTCGGCATCAGGTCGTGGACCAGCAGGCGGTAGCGAAACTTGGTGTCTTTGCCCTGGCTGCGGCGACGGCTGATCTTGTCGATCATTTTCTGCTGCCGTTTGGGTTTCAGATAGTTGAAGAAGTTCTGGAGCTGCGAAAAATCGATGTACCGCGTGTCCTGTTCCACCACCTCACCGTTGCGAATCCGGGTTACGTAAATGCCCTGCGAATACGGCGTACAGTCAATGGAGTAATTGCCGACCAGCAGCGACTCGTCATCGCTGACCGGCAGCAGTTTTCCGGAAATCAGGCTGTGCTTCATGCCGTCCATGTTTACCGTCCGGACAAGCCGACCCTCGTAGGTGTACGTCCGGATGGTAAATTCGCAGTTCCGCTGGGTGGTGGCGTCGGTCATTACGTGGACGAGCCGCCGGTTCGGGTCCACTTCGATGTTGTTGAGCTGGACGTGGTTGATGTACAGTCCGGGCAGCACTTTGGCCGATTTATCAAAGAACGAAAAGGCAACGACCACCGGACGGCTGCGGTAATTGCCGCCGACATAGGCCACGTTGTCCAGCACCTTAAACTGGCTGATTTCGATCTGCGTCAGCAGGCTGCCCTTGAAAATCTCGGTCTGTCCGTCGTCCAGCCCCAGCCGGAGGACGGAAATCTTTTCGCTGTTGCTTTCCTTGAACAGCCAGAAAAAGTAATGCTCCGTCTGGCAGGACATGATCGGCTCAAAATAAGCGTCAATTTTGTAGTCCGTTTCCCAGACCGGTTTCAGATTGCCGTCGTACTTGCGAAAGGAAAATTTTTCGGGAGCGGAGGAATAATAATCGCCGTGCCGGATCGTCAGCAGCACGCCCTGATCGCCCAGCGGCAGGACGTCGTAGGTATCGTTATCGTTGTTGTCGGTTGGCAATTCTACCCGAACCGATGGCTCCAGTTGGGCCACAGCCGGGCGGAGGGTAATCCAGGTCAACAGAAACAGCAGGGAAACGCAGCGACCAAACATCAAAGTATTGGTTGATAATGGTTTAAAAATAGGCAAATTCAGTCTGTAGAACAAAGAACAACGGCCTTTTGTGAGAAACAGGGCCGGGGAGTGGCGGACTGAATGATGAATGATGAATTGTGAATAGTGGCTTCGCCGGATGTGGATGGAGGCTGCGCCCTATTCACTATTCCCTATTCGCCATTTACTCCAGTACTGCCCGCTATTCCCCCGATACGCTGTCTTTAACAAATTTCGTAGCTTTGCGCCCGGAATAACGCCGTTCGGATGGACATTCAACAATTACTGAAAGAAGATATCAGCCGGGCCATCAGCGCCCTGTTCGGCATGCAGCCGGAGGAGATTGCGCTCCAGCCCACCCGCAAGGACTTTGAAGGACTTTATACATTCGTCACCTTCCCGCTCACCAAACCGCTGCGGCAGGCCCCGCCGGCCATCGGGGAAGCTATCGGAAAATACCTTGTGGAGCACTCCACGGTGGTCAGCAAATACAACGTGGTACAGGGCTTCCTGAACCTGAGCCTGTCGGATACGGTCTGGATCGACACCCTCAACGGGCTGATCGCGGACCCTTCGTTCGGGCAGCTTCCGGCAACGGGGCAGTCGGTGATGGTCGAGTTTTCGTCCCCGAATACCAACAAGCCGCTTCACCTCGGCCACCTGCGCAACAACTTCCTCGGCGATTCGGTCAGCCGGATTCTGGAGGCGAGTGGGTATAACGTCAACAAGGTGTGTCTGGTCAACGACCGGGGCATCCACATCTGCAAGTCGATGCTGGCGTACCAGAAGTTCGGCAATGGCGAGACCCCCGAGTCGGCCGGACTGAAGGGCGATCATTTTATCGGAAAATATTACGTCCGCTTCGACCGGGAATACAAGCAGCAGATCGACGAACTGGTGACCGGCGGCATGGACAAGGAAGCGGCCGAGAAAAAGGCACCGCTGATGCTGGAAGCGCAGGAAATGCTCCGCCGGTGGGAGCAGGGCGACGCCGAAACCGTGGCGCTCTGGAAGCAGATGAACGAATGGGTGTACGCCGGATTCAACGAGACCTACCGCAAAATTGGCGTTTCGTTCGACAAGACGTACTACGAATCCCAAACGTACCTGCTCGGCAAGGATGTGATCGACGAGGGGCTCGAAAAAGGCGTTTTCTACCGCAAGGACGACAATTCGGTCTGGATCGACCTCACCGCCGAGGGCCTCGACCAGAAACTCGTGCTGCGCTCCGACGGAACATCGGTCTACATGACGCAGGACCTGGGTACCACGGATCTGAAATTCCAGGATTTCCAGACCGACAAGGCCATCTGGGTGGTCGGCAACGAGCAGGATTACCACTTCGCCGTGCTGTTCGCCATTCTGAAGCGGCTCGGTCGGCCGTACGCGGCGGGCTGTTACCACCTTTCGTACGGCATGGTCGATCTGCCCAGCGGCAAGATGAAATCCCGCGAAGGGACCGTGGTGGACGCCGACGACCTCATCCGCGAGGTGACGCAGGCCGCCGCCGATGCCGCCGAAGTCGCCGCCAAAGGCATGCTGGACGAGTTTTCGGAAGAAGAAAAAACAAAGCTGTTCCGGATGCTGGGCCTGGGTGCGCTCAAGTACTACCTGCTGAAAGTGGACCCGCAGAAACGGATGATGTTCAACCCGGAAGAATCGGTGGATCTGCACGGGCATACGGGGCCGTACATTCAGTACACCCACGCCCGCATCCGTTCGGTGCTGCGCAAGGCCGCGCAGATGGGCGTGGAACCGACGGCGGCCGTTCCGGTGGTGGAGCTGGATGCCGTAGAGCAGCAACTGGCGTATCAGCTGGCGCAGTTCCGGCAGCGGCTGGGCGAGGCGGCGGCAGACTACTCACCCGCCTACCTGGCGCAGTACGCCTACGACCTGGCCAGAACGTTCAACCAGTTCTACGACAAGCTTTCGATCCTGAAAGAACCCGACGCGGCGAAGCTGCAAAGCCGGGTGACGCTTTCTTACGCGGTGGTCCAAACAATTCGCCGCAGTATGGAGTTGTTAGGCATTGATGTACCCGAAAAAATGTAACTATGAAAAAAGCCATCCTTCTCACGGCGGTTGTCGCCGCGGTCGTTTCCCTTTCTGGTTTTATGTCTGTCAAACAAATCATTACGCACCTGCTCAGTGATAAAAAAGCGGGGTATGCGGCACCGGCCAATCTGGCGGCGCCCGCCAAATCGCTGTTCGACTTCACGATGAAGTCCATCGACGGCAAAACGGTGCCCCTCAAAGGTTTTCAGGGCAAAAAGGTGATCATCCTCAACACGGCTTCGAAGTGCGGATACACGCCGCAGTACGCCGACTGGGAAAAATTCTACAAGGAACACGGCAGCAAAGTGATCGTGCTGGGCTTTCCGGCCAACAACTTCGGCGGTCAGGAACCGGGCCAGAATGAGGATATCGCCACATTCTGCCAGAAAAACTACGGCGTGACGTTCCCCCTGTTCGAAAAGATCGACGTAGTGGGCGACAACCAGCACCCGCTTTACAAGTGGCTGTCGTCGAAAGACCTCAACGGCTGGAACGACAAGGCGCCGACCTGGAATTTCTGCAAGTACGTTGTTGATGAAAATGGCAAACTGACGCACTTTTTCGCCTCCGGCGTGAAGCCCGACAACGCGGAATTCCGCAAGGCGGTCGGCCTCTAAAATCTTGGCGCAATCGGCCCCTTTGTTTGCCGCAATTGCACACGCCCCTTTCTTTTCGTTGCCATTATCTTTGTTTCAAACAAAAAACAACAGATCATGGCAACGAAAATTTTTGTAAACCTCCCGGTCAAAGACCTGAATCGCTCCATTGAATTTTTTACGAAGCTGGGCTTTCAGTTCAATCAGCAGTTTACGGACGAAAAAGCGACCTGCATGGTTATCACCGAAGATATCTACGCCATGCTGCTGGTTGAAAGATTCTTCCAGGGCTTCACGAAAATCGAGGTGACGGATACCAGCAAAAGCCGGGAAGTGATTGTGGCCCTTTCGGCTGACAGCCGGGAAGCCGTGGATGAACTCGCCGATAAGGCTCTGGCGGCTGGGGCCGCATTTGCCAACGAGCCGATGGACCAGGACTTTATGTACGGCCGTAGCTTTATTGATCCCGACGGGCACATGTGGGAGGTTTTCTTCATGGACCCCAGTGTCATTGAGCATGGGCAGGGGCAGGCCGTTTCTGAGGAAGCCGGAGCCTAATAGTGACTTCGCAGCGTTTACCGGAGCGGACCGCAGCGCCGGGCCTCTTTGGTAAACGCGGCAAACCACCACGGTCAGGCTACGGCGGCCAGTTCCCGGTTGTATTTCTGGCGGTATTCCAGGGGCGAAAGCCCCGTTATTTTTTTGAACGTCTGCCGAAACGCCTTCGGGTCCGTGTAGCCGACCTGATACATCACTTCGTTTACGTTCTCCCGCGAAGATTCCAGATTCATTTTCGCCGCTTCGACTTTTACCCGCTGAATGTATTCCACCACGGAGTTGGCGGTGGCTTTCTTGAAACGCCGTTCGAGGTTGCGGCGGCTGACGGCTACCAGTTCGGCCAGTTGATCGACCGATAGTTTGTCTTCCACGTGGTTTTCGATGAATTCCTGCGCCTTCCGGACGGCCTCATCCCCGTGTTCCTTCTGCCCCTGAAAAATCATGAACGGCGACTGGCTCCGGCGCTCAATCTCGATCTGGAACGCCTTCGACATGAACACGGCGACCTGCCGACCGGCGTATTTTTCGATCAGGTACAGAATCAGATTCAGGTACGAGAAGGCCCCGCCGCTGGAATAAATGCCCTGTTCGTCCGTGATGATCCGGTCCTCGACCAGATTCACCTCCGGAAACAGCCGGCGGAATTCCGGCGCGGCCATCCAGTGCGTTGCGCATTGTCGGCCGTTGATGAGTCCGGTGGAGGCCAGCAGAAACGCGCCGACGCACAAACTGCCCACTTCGGCCCCGTTCTGATGCTGCTCCACGATCCAGGGCACAAACGCCTGATTGGCCCGGATCGCTTCCCGGAGGTCGCCGTCGAGGGCGGGAATCAGGATGAGATCCGATTGCTGGATGTCGGTCAGGAGGGCATCCGTGAAGACGGAATACTTGCCGCCCGCCGCTTTCACTTCGGGCGCGAGCCCGACCAGCTGAACCCGAAACAGAGCCGGGCGACCCTGGCTCTGGAGAAATTTATTGACTTCTGTGAAAACCTGGCGCGGACCTTCAACGCTGCCCAGAATGGCCCCTTCCGGCACCAGAATGGAGATATGTCTCATGCCCTAAAGATAAGAAATATTGCCTGCCGATGGTCGAATCCGGCGAACGGATTACCGGATTTCTGAGGCTACCGTCAGCGGTTCGTGACCTGCACCGAATACGCTTTGACCGGCTGGCCGCTGCCGGTTTCGCCCATCCGTTTTTCGGTGAAAATAACCCGGGCGGTGCCGGTCGTGACGCCTTTGATCTGGAACGTGGTGGGGCGGGCGTTTTTGCGGTCGAGCGTATCGACGGGCGGCTGCACTTCCGGACGACTTACTTCCACCACCTCGTCGTTTTCCGACGTGCCGATGAGTTCAAAATCGCCGGTTTGCCGTCCCGAGACCCTGACTTCCTTGATTTCTCCAACCCCCACCTGAAGCCGTTGGGGCCGTCCCTGGCCGTTGCGGGCGGAGCCGCAGGCGCTGAGTCCAGCCAGTAGCGAAAAAAGCAGAATTCGTTTCATGCCGCTCATAACCGGTTCCGCCGCGAATAGGTTAGAAACCCTTATCCAACGACATCGCGGGCGGCCGGACCGTTTTGTCCGTAAAACCCGTACTTTTGCGCTGTTTCTTACCTACTGTACTATGAAATCTTGGCTTGCTGCGGCCCGTCCGCGCACGTTACCGCTGGCGCTGGCGAGCATTATTCTGGGAAGTTTTCTGGCCGCCCGGGCCGGTCAGTTCAGCTGGCGGATTGCGGTTCTGGCCTCGTTAACCACCATTTTCCTCCAGATTCTTTCCAACTTTGCCAACGATTACGGCGATGCCGTTTCGGGCAAAGACACGGCTGAACGCGTGGGACCCCGGCGGGCGGTCGCAACGGGCCTGATTACCAAAGAGGCCATGTTCCGCGGTATCGTGGTCACGTCGCTGCTCTCCCTCATCACCGGCATCTGGCTGCTGATCGACGCTTTTCAGCATGCGTCGGCACAAATCTTCTGGGCGTTTCTGGGGCTGGGACTGGCCTGCATTGCGGCGGCGATTGCCTACACCAATGGCAAACGGCCGTACGGCTACAGCGGGTTTGGCGACATTGCCGTGCTCCTTTTCTTCGGCTGGGTGGGCGTTCTGGGGACCTACTTTCTACACACGCTCGAATTCAGGCCGCTGCTGCTGCTGCCCGCCACGAGTGTCGGACTTTTTGCCACCGGCGTGCTGAACATCAACAATATCCGCGACATAGAAACCGACGCCAAAACTGGTAAAAATTCAATTCCGGTACGGCTCGGCCGGGCGCGGGCTGTTCGGTATCACTGGGGTTTGCTGATTGGTGGCATGGTCTGTGCGCTGCTTTTCTCGCTGCTGGAACGGCTGTCCTGGTCCGAAGTGCCCGCCAACTCCTTTTTGCAGGGGTTGTACGTGCTGGCCTTTCCGCTTTTCATAATCAATGGCTTAGCGGTTGCCCGGCACCGAAATCCGGGCGAGCTGAACCCGCGGCTCGGTCAACTGGCTATGAGCACGCTGCTCTTTGTCCTGTTATGGGGAACGGCGCTGGCCGTGGTTGGAAATTAATTCGCTGTCTGTTAAAACCAAAGCATTGTCTAAAGCGTATATCTTTTGCAATCGTTGTTTGATACAGCCTGTGAAGAAGAAAAAAAGTAACCCGCCGTCAAAAGAGACCAGCGGGCTACCCAGCGAGGAATTTGAAAAAGTGTTTTGGGAGTACGTGAGAGGCATTCAGGAAAAGCTTAATAACGCCACCGATTCCCCTAAGCCATCCGCTTCGGCCTGAACTATTTCAGAATGGAAAAATCATCGCGGACTTTACCGTCCTGACAAAGCCACCGGACCTGCATCCGGGTCTTCTTCACGTCAATGAGCAGCGAGCCCCCTTCGGTATTGTTGCTGTAAACGGCCGCCGGCATGGGCCACCCTGCCGCCTGTCCGCCGCGTTGCCCGCCTGAGCCGGCCACGATGTAGATAATTCCCTGTTTGCCGTTGCCGACCCGGTATTCCTTCGTATCACCTTCCACCGCCGCGCTGACAATGTTTTTCGGCTCGAAGGTATCCACCAGCCCGTAATGCCCCCGGATGGGATGCGTACGCTCGTACACGTGGCTGTGTCCGCTCAATACCAAATCGACCTGGTACCGCTCCAGAATCGGCACCAGGTTCTGGCGGATAGCGACCAGGTCTTTCTCCCGATCCGAATCGTGGGAGCCTTTGGTGTAGGGCGGGTGGTGCAGGACCACGATGGTCCAGGGCTGTTTGTTGGCCGCCAGATCTTTCTTCAGCCATTCGACCTGCCGACCCGTGGTGTCCCACAGAAAATGCGTCCCGTCGAGTTTGCCGTAGGAGTCCAGCGCCACGAAATGCACGTTGCCGTAGTCGAAGGCGTAGTACGATTCCGAGCCGGAGGGCACGCCGCCCGCTTCGCCCGCCGTGGGCATCGTAAAGAGGTTGAAATACGGAATGTTGAAATCCGTCCGCTGTCCGCCGTAATCGTGGTTGCCGGGAATGCAGTAGAACGGCAGGTTTTTGAAATGCGTTTGGCCGTAGACGTCGAAGACATGCTTCTCGAATTCTTCGTCTTTCCCTTTGGAATAGGCATTATCGCCCAGCCAGACCCACAAATCCGGGCGGCGCGACTCTTTCATCACCGCATCGCGGACGTCGGCCTGGGTCTGCGAACTGTTGCCGAAATCGCCGAGCACCCAGAACCGCACCTCGTCGGTCGCCCCGGTTTTGGGCGCCGTGACAAAAAACTGGTCGTCGGCGGGCGTGACGCTGGTTTTGTCTCCGAACGAATAAAAATACTTCGTGGCCGGTTTCAGCCCATCAAGCCGCACTTCGTGTTCCGTCACGAGCTTGTCGTCCGAAACGATTTTCTGCGTTTTTTTTCGGTCCGAAAAAAGGTCTACCCGGCTCGTGGCGGGAATGTCCGTCCGCCAGCGAATCTGGATGGAAGTAGGCGTAACCTGCTGGAGGTAAGGTCCGTGGAGGACGGTCGGCTGCACGGCGGCGGCCGGAGTGCCGGTCCGGGAAACGGATTGGGCCGCGCTGGGTTGCGCCGTCAGCAGGCTGGCCAGCAGGAGGGAGTAGCAGAACAATTTCATGGTAAGGCGTATTCTTACTAAGGAAAGTCAAAAATAGAAAACCCCGACGAGTCGGGCGGGGGAAAGGCGTTTTCTTTGTGTTAAATCCTGTTGCCCCCGGCAACCCTTTTTGGATCGGGAGAGTCTACAAAAAAAGCCAGAACCATGAAATTGATACTAATTGGAGTTTCGCTGATGATCGGCCTGGGCGCCGCCTGCAACAAGGAAACCACGGGTACCGACCCCAAACCCCCTTCCTGCGAGGGCGCGGCAACCACGAGGGATGAAGCGTCAAAGCGGATCATCGGCCGCTGGAAATGGGAGCAGACCTACACCTACCTGCGGGGCATGGCCGGGCCGGAGGTGAAAACGCCCGCCTCGACCGGCGAGGAACGCGAGCTTGTGTTCACTGCCGACAACACGATGCAGGTGCTGGTCAACGGAAAACAAACGGAATCCCGCAAGTTCCAGCTCAACGGGCAGGGCACCGACCCGGTGCTGCTTTTCAGCAGCCGACTGGCGAGCGAAAGCACGTTTGGAGGAGGCGTTTTGCTGCAACTCTGCCCCAGCCAACTGATTCTGAACGCGCAGTACAACGATTCCGGAGGCATTACCAGTTACCGGCGCGTGCCGTAAGGCCAATAAAAATCCCCGGTCAGCCAAGCGCCAACCGGGGATTTTTGCGTCTGCTCTGCTTTTACGCCACGGCTACCGCCACGCGCAGCAGAAACTCGTCCATTTCGATTTCGGCGGTGTCCGGCCCGGCGTTCCGGCCGTTGAGGCTGGTCACCAGTTCCAGCGACAGCGCCTGCACTTCTTCGCAGATGTACGGCTTGTTGGCTTCGATGGCTTCGGCCAGCGTTTCGTCGTTGCGTTCGAGCTGAATCGTGATCTTGTCCGTCACCTCAAAATCGCGGTCTTTCCGCAGGTTCTGGATGCGGTTGATAAAGTCGCGGGCGATGCCTTCGCGGCGGAGTTCGTCCGTGATCGTCACATCGAGGGCCACCGTCAACGCAAAGCCGCTCCGGCCGGTCTGCGAAGCAACCACCCAGCCCGGCACGTCCTCCGTCAGGATTTCCACGTCGCTGAGCGTGATTTCGCCCAGCGCGAGCTGCATCACCCCGGCGCGTTCGAGTGCCTTGATGTCGTCTTCGGTCATGGCGTTGATGGTCGCGGCCACATCTTTCATCTTCGGCCCGAACTTCGGCCCCAGCGCCTTGAAATTCGGCTTGATTTTCTTTTTCAAAATGCCCGACGTGTCGTCGATGAACTCCACGGTCCGCACGTTCACTTCCGATTCGATGATGGGGGCCACGTGTTCGATCTGGCGACGGGTCGTTTCGTTCAGCACGGGGACGAGCACCTTCGTCAGCGGCTGACGTACCTTGATCTTATGCCCTTTCCGGAGCGAGTGCACCAGCGAACTGATGTCCTGCGCCAGTCCCATCGACGTTTCCAGGTCGGTGTCGATGAGTGCCTCTTCCACCTTCGGGAAGGTCGAAAGATGCACCGAAGCCGTCTCGTCGCCCGTCAGGTTGCGGAACAGCCAGTCGGCGTAGAACGGCGCAATGGGCGACATCAGTTTTGACACCGTTTCGAGGCATTCGTACAGCGTTTCGTAGGCCGCTACCTTGTCGTTCGTCAGTTCGCCTTTCCAAAACCGGCGGCGGCACAGGCGCACGTACCAGTTCGAAAGCTGGTCGTTGACAAAATCCTGGATGGCGCGGCCCGCTTTGGTCGGGTTGTAATCGTCGAGCTGCGCCTGTACTTCCCCAACCAGCGAATGCAGTTTCGACAGAATCCAGCGGTCGAGTTCGGGGCGCTCCGTCACCGGAACGGTCCGGCTGCCCGAGGCCGTGAAGCCGTCGAGGTTGGCGTAAAGCGCAAAGAAGGCGTAGGTGTTGGTCAGCGTGCCGAAAAAGCGCCGCTGCACTTCGCCCACCCCGTCGAGGTTGAACTTCAGGTTGTCCCACGGCTCGGCGTTGGTAATCATGTACCAGCGCGTTGCGTCGGGGCCGTACGTCGCGAGCGTCTGGAACGGGTCGATGGCGTTGCCGAGGCGTTTCGACATTTTGTTGCCGTTTTTGTCCAGCACCAGCCCCGTCGAAACCACGTTTTTGAAGGCGACCGAATCGAACAGCATGCCCGCGATGGCGTGCAGGGTGAAGAACCAGCCGCGCGTCTGGTCAACGCCTTCCGAGATGAAATCCGCCGGAAACGATTTGTCGAAGGTCTGGTTGTTCTCAAACGGATAATGCCACTGCGCGTACGGCATGGCTCCCGAATCGAACCAGACGTCGATCAGGTCCGGCTCGCGCTGCAGCACGTTGCCTGATTCCGAAACGAAATACACTTCGTCTACGTACGGCCGGTGCAGGTCGAAGTCGCCGGAGGCCAGTTTGGTGATATAGGCTTCGTTTTTGGCCTGCTGTTCGGCACTGAGTTTGCCGGAAGCAACCGCTTTTGCGGCTTCTTCCTGCATCTGGGCGATGGAGCCGATGCAGAGTTCGTCGCCCGCTTCGCTGCGCCAGATGGGCAGGGGAGTGCCCCAGTAACGGCTGCGGCTGAGGTTCCAGTCCACGAGGTTTTCGAGCCAGTTGCCGAAGCGGCCCGTGCCGGTGCTGTCCGGGTTCCAGTTGATGGTCTTGTTAAGTTCGACCAGTCGCTCTTTCGCCGCCGTCGTGCGGATAAACCAGCTGTCGAGCGGGTAATACAGCACGGGCTTGTCGGTCCGCCAGCAGTGCGGGTACGGGTGTTCGTATTTCTCGACGCGGAACGCCTTGCCTTCTTCCTTCAGCTTGATGGCGATGAGCACGTCCGTCGGCCTGAAATCCGGGTCGGCCTGTTCTTCGTCCGAGTAATATTGCTCCTTGACGTAGCGGCCGCCGAATTCGCCGATTTCTTTCACAAAACGGCCCGTCCGATCCACAATGGGCACTTCCTTGCCGGTTTCGTCCTTAACCATGATGGCAGGGAGGCCGTTTTGCTGGGCAACCCGGAAGTCGTCCGCGCCAAACGTGGGGGAGGTGTGGACCACGCCCGTACCGTCTTCGGTCGTGACAAAATCGCCCAGAATTACCCGGAAGGCCGGAGCCTCGGGCTGGACATAGGGCAGCAGCTGTTCGTACTCGATGCCTTCCAGCGCCGACCCTTTGCACTCGCCCACAATGGTCCACGGCAAAAGCTTTTTGTCCGAAGCCGCGTAGCCGTCGAAATCACCATCTTTGCCCTTTTCGCTGAACCAGCGGCCGAGCAGTGCTTTGGCCAGCACCACCTGCACGGGCTCGTGGGTGTAGGGGTTGAAGGTTTTCACCAGCACGTAGTCGATGTTGGCACCGACGGTCAGGGCCGAGTTGGCGGGCAGCGTCCAGGGCGTGGTCGTCCAGGCGAGGATGTAGGCGGGCGTGGCCGGATCGACCTCAAAGGCCAGCCGCTCCTGGTTTTTTACCCGGAACATGGCTACGATGGTCGTGTCCTTCACGTCCTTGTAGGTTCCCGGCTGGTTCAGTTCGTGCGACGACAACCCCGTACCGGCCTTCGGCGAGTACGGCTGAATGGTGTATCCTTTGTAAAGTAAGCCCTTGTCGTACAGCTTTTTGAGCAGGTTCCAGAGGCTTTCGATGTATTCGTTATGGTAGGTGACGTACGGGTCGTCGAGGTCCACCCAGTAGCCCATTTTCTCGGTCAGGTCGTTCCACTGGTCGGTGAAGCGCATGACCGTTTCGCGGCATTTCCGGTTGTATTCCTCGACGGAGATTTTCTTTCCGATGTCTTCTTTGGTGATGCCCAGTTCTTTTTCAACCTGCAGTTCAATCGGCAGGCCGTGCGTATCCCAGCCGCCTTTGCGCTTCACCTGGAAGCCCTGGAGCGTTTTATAGCGGCAAAAAATATCCTTGATGGTGCGGGCCATGACGTGGTGGATGCCCGGCGTTCCGTTAGCGGACGGTGGTCCTTCGTAAAACGTAAAAGTCGGCTGGCCCTCGCGGGTCTCCACCGATTGCTCGAACACCCGGTTGGCCTTCCAGTAGCGAAGCACTTCGTCGGCTACCTGGGCGTAATTCAGGTTTTTATATTCGTTATAGCTCACCGTATTGCAGATTTAATTCAGTCCGCAAAGATACGGAAAATTTGGCTGTAGGGGTAGGTCGGCACTTTTTATGGCTGGATTAAAAGAGAAAGAATAAGCGGGCGGGAGTTACTTTTTTTATGGAGGTACGTCTTACCAATTAAATTGCCGATACACGCACCGAAAACCTACCTAACGCTCTGGATCATGAAAACGCAGCTGAACCTCGATGGAGAACTTGATCTTCTGTTTAAAGTGATACAAGACCTTGATGACCAGATTCAACGAATGAAAACCGGTTACTCCAGGGAGCTTGAAAGGTACATCGAAAAAGCCGAGGAACTGGCGACGCTCCATCGGGCGCTTTATACCGAAGTCAACCGGAACCGGCTGACGGAAGCCGAGGAACGGCTGCGGCGCGAAACGATGGTTGAATTGCAGCTTGAGATCGAAAATTTCCAGATGCCCCCGGCACCGGACCCCACCTTCTACTTCACCGAACTGAATACGCTGGAAGCCCGGCAGCGAGAATTCCAGAGTCGCCTCATGCGACGAATGGCGTATGCGGCCAGCCAGCAGGCAAACTGAACGAGCCTTTTCAAATCTTAATCGACCCGGCGAATGACGAAGTTCTTCAACGGGTTTTTCTTTACAATCCTGACGAGCTGGCCTTTCTCATAGAAATACTCGTCTTCCCGGTCGTGGACGCGCACCCGGTAACTGCCGCGGCTGGTCGGCTCCACGACGGCAAAATCACCGAAATACTCCGAAAAAATCCGGCGCTGCCCCGAAGGTTCCTCAAAAAATAAGCGACTCGTCACAAACATAACAGGCTGTTTTTCGGTAGCCTGCCGCTCGTACTTGTATTGATTGGCCTGGATGGTGTAGTGGTCGCCGCGCCATTCCACCGTCGATTTGAAATTCCCCTTGCTCGTGGTGGCGTCCACGTCCGACCGCTGCAACTGCTGAGAAGTACTGCACTGGGCCACCGTCTTGTAGTGAATTTTTATCTTGCCGAAAAACCAGAATTCCGTATTGCTGACCTGGCTGTAAACAAGTCCGCTGGAGCCGGTATGCCGCTCCGCTTTCAGCGTTCCGACTTTGATTCCGGCAATTTCGATGGCGTAGTTGTGCGTAACCAACTGCCCGACAGCTTCGTGACGGACCAGCCAAACCATTAAAAGAATAGAGTAAGCCGCAGAAATGTTTCTGATTTTTCTACTTTTGAAAAATATATTTAAAAATTTTAATAATCTATCCGCTGCATGCATAAGCTCCTGGTTGTCATGACAGGGTTGTTGCTCGCCTTGACGGGGCGGGCGCAAACGCCTGATCGATACTCCATTATTCCTAAACCGGCAAAACTGGAAGCCCGCGAAGGGCAGTTTGTGGTCAGCAACACCACCACCGTGGTAGTTCCGTTTTCCAATGCTGCCGTCAAATCCATTGCCGAAACCTTCACCAACCAGCTCAACACGACCAGCGGCCTGCAGGTAAGTTTACGCAACGTAAACAAAATGGCGCTTCCGGGCAACATAATTTCATTTATCCCGGTACCCGGTCTGGGCGAAGAAGCGTACCGGCTGGATATCAAGTCCAACAGCATTACGGTCGAATCAACGAGTCCGAAAGGGTTTTTCTACGCCGTGCAGTCCTTGATGCAGCTGCTGCCGCCCACCATTTTCCGGGCGGGTCCGGCCGCCAGCCGGGCCACTTCCGCTACCTGGGCCGTACCCGCCTGCCGGATCGAAGACCAGCCGCGCTACAGTTACCGGGGGCTGCATCTGGACGTAAGCCGGCACTTCATGCCCGTTTCGTTTATCAAAAAATACATCGATCTCATCGCCCTGCACAAAATGAACATCTTCCACTGGCACCTGACCGACGACCAGGGCTGGCGGATCGAAATCAAAAAATACCCCAAACTCACGCAGGTTGGCAGCAAACGCAGGCATACGCTCATCGGACATTACTACGAGTCGGACCCGCAGCAGTTCGACGGGAAAGAATACGGCGGCTATTATACGCAGGACGAAATCCGGGACGTGGTGCGTTACGCCCAGTCCAGATACGTAACGATCATTCCCGAAATCGAAATGCCGGGTCATGCGCTGGCGGCCCTGACCGCGTATCCGGAATACGGCTGCTCGGGTGGCCCCTACGAAGTGACGGGGAAGTGGGGCGTTTTCAACGATATTTTTTGCCCGTACGACAAAACGTTTGAATTCCTGCAAAACATCCTGACGGAGGTGATGGCGCTTTTCCCGAGCCAGTACATCCACATCGGCGGCGACGAAGCGCCGAAGGATTCCTGGAAAAAAAGCGGGTTTGCGCAGGATTTAATCAAACGGCTGAAGCTGAAAGACGAGCACGAACTGCAAAGCTATTTCATCACCCGCATCGACAAATGGGTAACCTCGAAAGGGCGAAAGATCATCGGCTGGGACGAAATCCTGGAGGGCGGCCTTTCGCCCAATGCCACAGTGATGAGCTGGCGCGGGACGCAGGGCGGCATTGCCGCGGCGAAGCAGGGCCACGATGCCATCATGACGCCCGGAGCGTTTCTGTATCTGGATAAATACCAGTCGGACCCCGAACAGGAGCCTACCGCGATCGGCGGCCTGCTGACCACCGAGCAAACCTATTCCTACGAACCCACGCCCCAGGACCTGCCTGCCGACGTGCAGAAGCACATCATCGGGGCGCAGGGCAACGTCTGGACGGAATACATCAAAACGCCTGAGCATGTCGAGTACATGGTGTTTCCCCGGGCAGCGGCTCTGGCAGAAGTGGTCTGGTCGCCCCGTGAGGCCCGGAACTGGCCCGATTTCCGCCAGAGGGTCCAGCTCCATCTGCCACGGCTGGCCGCCCTCAACGTCAACTACTCCCGCTCCCTGTTCGACGTCCTGGCCGAAACCGAAGCCGCGGCCGGGACCCTGCGCGTGACCCTGAAAAGCCCGGTGCCCGATACCGAAATCCGGTATTCTGTGGATGGCAGCGCCCCCTCTCAGCAGTCGGCCCGGTACGAAAGTCCGCTTTCCCTTTCGGCAACGACGACGGTCAAAGCGGTGACCGTTAAAAACGGCGAGTTGGTCGGCGAAGTGCAGCAGTGGATCTTCCCAGTTTCGCGGGCGACGGGCAGGCTGGTACAGATGGCTTCCGCGCTGACCTACCCCAAAAATGCGCAGGCGGCGCTGCTGACCAACGGCCGCTACGGCTCCGCAATCGGGTATCTGGCCGATGTCAGAGGGGTGGCCGGAGTCCGATCCGCCGACCTGTCCGCAACCATCGACCTGGGCGCCGCGACCCCGGTGCAGAAAGTGACCGTCGGCGTGCTCAAGGCTACGGCGGGCAGTGTGCTGCTGCCCCGCCAACTGGAGGTGCTGGTCTCGGAAGACGGGCAGACGTTCCGGTCGGTCAAAACCCTGCCGCTGAACCCGGCCGAACGGGGCCGTAAAGAAGTCATCCGCCATGCCCTCACCTTTGAGCCGGTCAGCGCCCGTTACGTACGCATCGTCGCCCAGAACGCCGGCCAAATCCCCGCCGGAATGATCAACGAAGGCAAAGACGCAACCGTGGCGGTGGATGAAATAACGGTTGAGTGATGGGTTGAATGGTCGAATGACTGAATGATTGAATGACTGAATGACTGGCTCCGCTATTTCTTTAAATACCGGCGGAGCCAGTCATTCAATCATTCAGTCATTTCCTTTAGTTCACCTGCTTATTCTCAAATTTACCCAGCTCCACCAGATACTCCTTCGTACCTGCGTCGTAGCGGATGGTGTAGGCGGTTGGGTAGAGGCCGGTCGTGGCGTATTTCTGCGGCTGCTTGATGGCAAACTGGCTGGTGCCGCCTTTCTTCATAAACTCGGTCGTAATCATCGGTTCGATGAAAATGACCTTGCTGTCGTAGCTGCCGTAGATGAGCGTCTGCTCGAAGGGCTTCCCGGCCAGCTCCGGCGAGGTTTTGTCGATCCAGTGGTGACCCATCTGCGGCACGCTGCCGGTAGAAATGTAATCGGCGGGCAGGAAAGCGGCATCGGGCAGGGCGTTCAGCTTCGGGTCCTGCGGGCCCATGGCTTTGACGACATCCGGTGTGACCTTGTAAAAATGGACGTCAAAATGCGGCTTGTCGTACACCTGAGCCGGTTCGTGGCCGTGCGGCATGTAATCCAGCCCGACGTACTTGAACTGCGTCTGTCCGGCTTCGGCGGGCACCGGAAGCACCAGAAACGTCATGTCGTGGGGCAGGCTGTTCATGGCTTTTTCCGAAATGGAAATGCCGACGACCTCCGGCTTGCCGCTCTCGTCCAGCTTCACGAACGAACGGGCCGTACCATCGCCGAGTTTCTGTTCGGCACCGAAGAACTGCCGCTGGGGCGTTACTTTCTCGTCCTTTTTGCAGGAGATAAACGTGATGGCCGCTGCCACGACCAGAGTGGTGAAAGAAGCTATTTTGTTCATGGGATAAGAGTGATTTGTTGTTTACAGACACAAAGGAATAGCACAATCATCGCCCGACCCGGTGGCGCAGGGCTTAACCGGAAGTTTTCTTCGATCAAGACGATAAATGGGGAAGTGAACCGGAAATCGACGACTGCGGAGGCTGAGGCCTGTTTTCTGAGCGCAGAAGGTGTATCTTGCATAACTGAAGACGTTCATTCACCCTTTCCTCCTGCCGTATGGCCGAACCGACCAACCTGTTAACCGAAGAAAAAACAGATTTTAAACGCTCGCTGGGCCTGCTGGACTCGACGCTCATCGTGTCGGGCTCCATGATTGGGTCCGGCATTTTTATTGTCTCGGCGGATATGGCCCGCAACCTCGGCTCGCCGGGCTGGCTGCTGCTGCTCTGGATCATGACGGGCGTGCTGACTGTGGCCGCCGCCCTGAGCTACGGCGAGCTGGCGGGCATGATGCCCAAAGCCGGCGGGCAGTACGTCTACATTCAGCGCGCTTTCGGGCCGCTTACGGGCTTTGTGTACGGCTGGACGGTTTTTACGGTCATTCAGACGGGGACCATTGCGGCGGTGGCCGTGGCCTTTACCAAGTTTTCGGCCGTGTTCGTCCCGGCGCTGAATCCCGAAAATGCCCTTTTTACGATTGGAACGCTAAAAATTTCTCTCGGCCAGCTGTACGCCATTGCTAGTCTGGTGCTGCTGACCTGGCTCAACAGCCGGGGCGTTCAGAGCGGGAAGATTATCCAGAATATTTTTACCTCGGCCAAACTGGTGGCGCTTTTCGGGCTGATTCTGCTGGGCATCGGCCTGGGGCTCAATAGCGGAACCTTAGCCGCCAATTTCGCCGACGCCTGGTCGCCGGCCCAGACACTCCTCGACGCGCAGGGCAGCGTCCAGTCGGTGCTGCCGCTGGCGGGAGTGGGGCTGCTGCTGGCATTCGGCACGGCTATGGTCGGGTCGCTGTTCTCGGCGGACGCCTGGAACAACGTGACGTTTATCGCGGGCGAAATCAAGGACCCGCGCCGCAACATTCCGCTGGCGCTGTTTTTCGGAACGCTGCTGGTGACGGTTATTTACACCCTCGCCAACGTGGCTTACCTCGCTCTGCTGCCGTTGCAGGGAACGCCAAACGCCGCTGACGCGCTGGGCCGGGGTATCCAGTTTGCCTCCTACGACCGGGTCGCTACGGCGGCTTCTTCGGTTATTTTCGGGGATGTGGCCGTGGGAATCATGGCCGTTCTGATCATGGTCTCGACCTTTGGCTGCAACAACGGACTGATTCTGGCCGGGGCGCGGCTTTATTATGCCATGGCCAAGGACGGGCTTTTTCTCAAATCGGCGGCCGAACTGAACGAAAACGCCGTGCCCGGCAAAGCCCTCTGGTTTCAGTGCCTCTGGGCGAGTCTGCTCTGCCTCTCCGGCACCTATGGCGACCTGCTGACGTACTGCACCTTTACGTCGCTCGTGTTTTACATCGTTACCATTGTCGGATTGTTCGTTCTTCGCCGCAAGGAACCGAATACGGAGCGTCCGTACCGGGCGTTTGGCTACCCGTTCGTTCCGGCGCTGTATGTGCTGGCCACGGTGGGCATCTGCATCATTCTGCTGATTACCCAAACCCAGAACACCGGCCTCGGACTACTCATCGCAGCGCTAGGCATCCCCGTGTACTTCATCTCCCGAAGGAGTTAAGAGTTAAGAGTTAAAAGTTAAGAGTAGGCTCCGCCTGGTCAGAGTACCTGATTCAGCGAAGCCTACTCTTAACTCTTAACTTTTAACTCTTAACTCCTCAGGTTTCGGGTGCCGTAGATGTCCGTTACGCGGCCTGCGGGGCCGTCGATGTCCGAAGCGGGGCGGCCGGAAAGCGCGTTGGGCGCGTTCAGATGCGCTCCCGCGTCTACCCCGACGCCGAGCCGGTCGACAAGCTCCCCGCCGAGCCAGCCCGTAAAGCCCGCAATGGCAAAGGCCACGAACGAAGCGGTCAGGGCGATGGTAGACGGAACATGATCCACTTCATCCCGACGGAATAGCCAGGAAAGGGCAAAAAGAATGAGCACAATCACGTTTCCCACCCCGTGCATCAGTCCGACGGATTTGGCCCGTGTCCCCGACGGAATCGAGAACCAGTCAATCCAGCCCGGAACCGCCGCCACCAGCCCGCCGATGAGCCCGGCGGCAATCATCCAGAAAGAAACGACGGTCATGGTGGTGTTGCCGTTGATGAGGTAAACAACGTCAAAAATGACGGACGTGGCCAGCAGGCCAAGCGGAAAAACGATCAGTATCGGGTGCGCCGGATGCCCGACGATTTTTGCTCTGCTCTCCATAACGTTGCTTTTTGTGTGAAAACCGCCGTTACCGGGATTTGTTCGAGAAGCCTTAGTCCAGTTTGGAAAGAAAATAGGCCAGCAGAAAGCCCAGGACCGTAATCAGTCCGGCAAACTCATGGGTCTTTTCGTACGCTTCCGGAACCATCGTATCGACCAGCATCGCCAGAATGGCCCCGGCCGCTACGGCCGTTACGACCGCCGTGGCCGCGGGCGAATAGTGGCGGAAAACCGTGAAGCCCACGAGCGCGGCGAGTGCGGACAAAAGGGCGATGGCCGCCCAGAGGCCCATCGTATAGCCAACGGACCGGCCCGCGTTCTTCATGCCCGCCGCACTGGCCAGTCCTTCCGGAATGTTGGACAAAAACACCGCCACGACGGCCACCAGGCTGACGCCTTTGCCCCCGAGCAAGCTAACCCCGATCACAATCGATTCCGGAATCCCATCCAGCAGGGCACCGGCGGCGAGAGCCAGGCCGCTGCCCGACTGGTCTTCTTCCGAGGTCTGCTGGTCACCCGAGCGTTTGCGATGCCGGGCACCGCGGTGGTTTAGCACGTAATTGACAGCCGTGTACACAACGGCTCCACCCAGAAAGCCCAGTGCCGTTGCGCCAAAACCGCCTCTTCGGTACGCTTCATCGACCAGTTCAAACGAGAGGGCGGAAAACAGAATGCCGCTGCCGAAAGCCATAATGGCGGCAATAACGCGGGCGGGCACCCGGACGAAATAGCCGATGGCGGCTCCCAAAAGCAGGGCACCACCCGAAAGTAGCCCCCATAAACCAGCTTGCAACCAAAATGGAATCATACGCGATCGTAACCAGGATTGTCGCCTGGGTTCAATAAACCAATAAAAGAATATTTAGTTAAAATCAGGTATAAGAAGCTTGGTTTATGATGATGCGCTTGTCTTTGGCTGCTGTTGCGGGGCTTTTATGGGGATTGGTGGCCTGTACGGGCACCGGACCGGGTAAACTTTTTCAGGCTGCATCCCCGCACGAACAATATGCACGGTCTCTGCGGGAAGCCCGTCTGGAGCGGACCGCGCTGGGCACCGACTGGCTGAATGCGGGCAACCGGGCCTTGCAGGATTCGCTGGTCATCAATGCGCCGTACCGGGAAAGTGGTTATTTTTCGGCCAACAAGCCTTTTGCAGTAGGCTATCGCCTGCGGGGACAGCGGGGCGATAAGTTCATCATCCGGGTAGATGTGCAGGGCATGGAAGCGGCCCGGGTGTTCATCGATGTATTCGAACTGAACGAACAACCCTCGGAAGGAACGCCCAACCGGCTGCTGTCGGCCAAAGCCGATACCAATCAACTGGAACTGGAGATCCGCCGGAACCGGCTGCACCTGATCCGAATCCAGCCCGAACTGCTGCGGAGCGGTCGGTACACCATTTCGATAACGCGGGAGCCGGTGCTGAGCTTTCCGGTGGTCGGCCGCGACAGCCGGACGATCAGCAGTTATTTTGGCGTTCCCCGCGACGGCGGCCGGCGGCGGCACGAAGGCATCGATATTTTTGCGCCGCGCGGTACGCCCGTGGTGGCTTCCACCGAAGGGGTGATTTCGGGCGTTGGGGTAAACAACCTCGGGGGCAATGTTGTGTGGCTTTCGGATATGAAACGCAGCCAGTCGCTGTATTATGCCCACCTCGACGCCCAGGCCGTCCGCGAAGGGCAGCGGGTGGCGATCGGCGATACGGTCGGCTTTGTAGGCAATACGGGCAATGCCCGGACCACCGCGCCGCACCTGCATTTTGGCATTTACCGATTCAACGAGGGGGCGGTAGACCCGTTGCCGTACGTCCGGCGCGGCCTGGGCCCGGCGCGGCAGACGCCCGTACAGCCGGAACTGCTGGGCGATTCGATGCGGATTTCGGCCGCGCGGGCCGTTATCCGGCAGGCACCGAACGGCGAAGCGGCGGCCCTGCTGGACCTGCCCCGTTCGGCCGTGGTGCGGGTGGTGGGCGGAACGGCGGCCTGGCTGCGCGTGCAGCTGCCCAACGAACGGACGGGCTATGTTTCGGGCAACCAGACGGAGCCCGTACGGATTCCGCTGCGGCGGCGCTCGTTGTCGGCTTCAACCACCCTGCGGGATGCGGCGCATCCGATGGCGGCCGTGATCGATCAGCTAAACTCCGGAACCACCGTGGAAGTGCTGGGCGTTTTCGAGCGGTTTCAGCTGGTTCGCAGCCGGGATGGCCTGCTGGGCTGGATTCTGAACACCCCGGAGTGAGGGCAAAAAAAAGCCACTCACTCCGTTGGGAGCAAGTGGCTGTACTAAACTGCTGTTCGATTAGCGAACGCCGTAATCCTGACCGGCGCTTTCCGGGAACTGCTTCATAATGCTGTTCACCGTCGAGCGGAACGCCGCATCACGTTCCTTGTCTTTGCGCTGGTTCAGCTGACCCGTCGCCCAGCCCTGCCAGACGATTTCGTTGGAGCGGGCGTCGTAGACGTTCACCACAATCCGGTTCTCCTCGTAGTTGCGGGAATAGACCTGATTGTTCATGCCGCCGCCCCAGCCCCACCACGGGTTCCAGGCACCGGGGTTCGACTGGATTTGCTGACGGTCTTTTGAATCGGCGAAGAATCGGATCACCAGATCGGCATCGCCTTCCACGGCCTTGTAGCCATGAGCGCGCATCGATTTGTCGATCTCTTCAGCAATCCGGCGCTGGTTCAGGTTGCTGCCCACAATGGGGTCGGCATTCCGAACGCGGTCGGCTTCGATCCGGAACGTGCTGAACTGCCGGATGTTCACTTTCGGGTCGTAGTCATACTTGACGTTTACCGACGGCGCACAGCTCGCCAGCAGACCCACCATAAACAGACTTGCAATTATGCCTTTGAATTTCATGGATGATGTTGCGTTAAGGTTAAAACGGCTCCTAGAACCAGCCTTTCCGGTCCCGAAAACCAACTGATTAACGGTTTCGGAAGCACCGTTAGTATGCCTCGTATGAATAACGGTTTACCAAAGGACTTAGTTCGGTAACAAAGGGTTGGAATCAGAATAATTCATAAAGATTTTTTCTAGCATAAATAATTGTAAGTCAATGCTTTAATGGAATAATTTTTCGTCTGTTTCAGGCCGGGCAACGAAAAAGGCCGGGGTACTTTCCCGGCCTTTTTCTGTTAAAAAATCTTAATCAATTGGGCGCTTACTGGCGGGCCACCTGTACGTTCAGAATCAGCCGCACTTCATCGCTGACCACCACGCCGCCGGCTTCGGTCACCGCGTCCCACGACAGGCCGAACTCCTTGCGGTTGATCTTGCCGGTGATTTCAAAACCAGCTTTGGTATTGCCGTAAAAATCGACCATCTGACCGCCGTATTCGGCTTTCAGCTTCACGGATTTTGTCACGCCCCGGATGCTCAGGTCACCCGTTACTTCGTAAGTGTCGTCGTCCACTTTCTTCATGGAGGTAGACACGAACGTCAGTTTCGGATGATTTTCGGCGTCGAAGAAGTCGGCGGACTTGAGGTGGGCGTCGCGCTGCTCCATGTTGGTGCTGATGCTGGCAATGTCGGCCGAGAAGCGAACAACCGCGTTTTCAAAATCGTCGCCGGTGGTTTCAACCGTTCCTTCGAAGGCGCTGAAGTTGCCCGTTACGTTGGAGACCATCAGGTGGCGGATTTTGAACAGAATTTCGGAGTGAGTCGGGTCGATGGCCCAGGTGGTAGTGGCTGGTGATAAAGTTTCCATGATTGTCAGGAGTTTTTTCGGTTATATTGTAATGACATTTGATGTATATACATTGAATAATTCCGTTTAGTTTCCGGAGTCGAAATTTTTTTTAAATAAAAAACCCGCAACCGGGAAAGTTGCGGGTTGTATGGAAACAGGAAGAGTTCTTATCAGTTGGCGAGTGCCTCGGCACCTCCCACGATTTCGAGAATTTCCTTGGTGATGGCTGCCTGACGGGTCCGGTTGTACACCAGACGAAGATCGCGCAGCAAATCGCCGGCGTTCTCGGTTGCCTTGTCCATCGCGGTCATGCGGGCGCCGTGTTCGGAAGCGTTGGATTCCAGAACCGCCTTGTACAACTGGATCTTCAGCGTTTTCGGGATCAGATCCGTAATGATTTCCTCTTCGGAAGGTTCGAAGATGTAGTTGACGGCGGAAGCCTTCGCGCCGGTTTGAACGGGCGTTGAAACGATCGGCAGGAACTGCTCGGTGCGGAGCACCTGCGTCGCCACGTTCTTAAATTCGTTGTAGACCACTTCCACCGTATCGAACTGACCGTTCTGGAAGGCCCCCATGACGAATTCGGCTGCCTGCCGCACGTAGTTGAAGCTCAGGGCCGTAAACACGTCCATGAACTGGGTATGAACTTTGTAGCCGCGCCGCTGGAATGCCTCCCCGCCTTTTTTACCAAGAGCCAGGATTTCGACATTGCCTTTCCGGTTTTGCGCCGCATACCGTTCGGCAATCAGCGTACTGGCGGCCTTCACCACGTTCGTGTTAAAAGCACCGCAAAGACCCCGGTCGGAGGTAACGACGATAATCAGGATGCGCTCGGCTGCCCGTACCTGCTTGTACGGACTTTCTCCGGCGAGTTCGGCACCGGCCGAAACCGTCCCGAGCATTTCGCTGAGTTTCTGGGCGTACGGACGCATTTGCAGGATATTGTCCTGAGCCCGGCGCAGTTTAGCCGCCGCCACCATCTTCATGGCTTTGGTAATCTGCTGCGTCGAGTTGACGGATGTAATCCGGCTGCGTACTTCTTTTAGACTGGGCATATCTTTCAGAGTTGTGCGTTTTCTGATTTCTGTTTTCCGTTGGCATTCGGTGAAGCAACGGAAAACAGAAAACAAAAAACTCTAAACTGTATTAAGCGTAACGGCCGGCCAGATCGGTAGCCACTTTACGGATGACGCCAACGAGGTTGTCGTCGTACTTACCGGCGCGGAGTTGGTCCAGCGTGTCGCGGTGCTGCGTCTCGAGGATGGTTGCGAATTCGTTTTCGAACTGCTTTACCTTGTTGACGGCCACTTTATCGAGGAAGCCCTGCGTCGAAGCGATGATGATAGCCACTTGCTGTTCGACCGGTACCGGCGAGTACTGGGCCTGCTTCAGAATTTCCTGGTTGCGGCGGCCCCGTTCGATGGTCAGCTTCGTCGTCGCGTCAAGGTCGGAGCCGAACTTGGCGAAGGCTTCCAGTTCGCGGAACTGGGCCTGGTCGAGTTTCAGCGTACCGGCTACTTTCTTCATCGACTTGATCTGGGCGTTACCACCCACGCGGGATACCGAGATACCCACGTTGATGGCCGGACGGATACCGGAGTTGAACAGGTTCGACTCCAGGAAGATCTGACCGTCGGTGATCGAAATCACGTTCGTCGGGATATAAGCCGATACGTCGCCGGCCTGCGTTTCGATAATCGGCAGAGCCGTCAGCGAGCCGCCGCCCTTCACGATGGGCTTCAGGCTGTCCGGCAGGTCGTTCATCTGCGCGGCGATGGCGTCGTTGTTAATCACTTTGGCGGCCCGTTCGAGCAACCGGCTGTGCAGGTAGAATACGTCACCCGGGTAAGCCTCACGGCCCGGCGGGCGGCGCAGCAGCAGCGATACTTCGCGGTAGGCTACGGCCTGCTTCGAAAGGTCATCGTATACGACCAGCGCCGGACGGCCCGTGTCGCGGAAGTACTCCCCGATGGCTGCGCCCGTAAAGGGTGCGAAGAACTGCATCGGCGAGGGGTCGGAGGCACCGGCGGCTACGATTACCGTGTAATCCATCGCACCAGCGCGGCGCAGCGTTGCTTCCACCTGCTTGATGGTCGAAGCTTTCTGTCCGCAGGCTACGTAGATACAGTAAACCGGCTGGCCTTTGTCGTAGAATTCCTTCTGGTTGATGATGGTGTCAATCGCCACGGCGGTTTTACCCGTCTGACGGTCACCAATGATCAGTTCCCGCTGGCCCCGGCCGATGGGGATCATGGCGTCGATGGCCTTGATACCCGTCTGCAGCGGCTCGGTTACCGGCTGGCGGAAAATAACGCCCGGTGCTTTGCGCTCCAGCGGCATGGCGTAGGTTTGACCCTGAACAGGTCCCAGGCCGTCGATGGGCTGACCCAGCGTGTTCACCACACGGCCCAGGATGCCTTCACCAACGTTTACGTACGCAATCTGGTTGGTACGTTTTACCGTGGCTCCTTCTTTAATGTCAGAGTAATCGCCGAGCAATACGGCCCCTACGTTATCTTCTTCAAGGTTCAGCGCCAGGCCCTGCAAACCGTTTTCAAAAACGAGCAGTTCACCGGCCTGGACTTTGGAAAGTCCGTAGATACGGGCTACACCGTCGCCGATTTGAAGCACCGTACCGACTTCTTCGAGTTCGGCTTCGGTTCTGGCATTTGAAAGCTGTTCCCGGAGTATGGCCGAAACCTCGTCAGGTCTTACTGATACCATATAGTGGATGGAAATCGTTAGTTAGTTGTAAGAATTTTCGGCCGCAAAGTTAAGGAGTAAATTTCACTAAAACAGCTATTGTCAGGAAATTTCGTGCGGAAATGTTATACTTTTCCGATACCCGGAAGAGTGCCGGGAAGGATGGCCCGGCCGAATTGCTTCCGGCGCTCTTGTCGGCACCGCCTTTTTTTCGTAATTTATCCAGGCGTCGGATACACCGCATGCGGACAAAGCGACCTTTTATCACAAAATAGTTTTAGAAAGGCTCCAAAATGCCAAACTTTTGCCAGCCTGTTTTACGTTTCATTAATACAAATCATTCTGATTACCTGAAGTATCGCATGAAGTTCACTCGTTTGACGCTGGCCGGCTTGCTGTCGGCTGTTTTTGCAACCGGCCCGGTGATGGCCCAAACCAAGAAACCCGTTAGTCCCAAGGCCAAACCCGCTTCCGCCGCCCGCCCAGCACCCACCGGCGTTTCGCTTGCCTCCAACATGGATTCGCTCAGTTACAGCATCGGGGTCAGCATGGCCCAGAGCCTGAAACAGAACGGCCTGGATAAAGTAAATCTGGCAGCTCTTTCCCGCGGGATGGGCGACGCCATGAAAGGGCAGAAGACGGTTCTGTCGGACGCGCAGATGCAGACGCTGGTGATGACCTACATGCAGAAACAGAACGAAGGAAAGATGGCCGCGCAGAAAGAAGTGGCGGACGCCAACAAAAAGGCGGGCGATCAGTTTCTGGAAGAGAATAAAAAGAAACCGGGCGTTCAGACCACTGCCAGCGGCCTCCAGTACCTGGTCGTGAAGGAAGGAACCGGCCCGAAGCCGACGGCGACGGACAAGGTGAAAACCCACTACCACGGCACGCTGATCGACGGAACGGTGTTCGACAGTTCCGTCCAGCGCGGGGAGCCGATCGAGTTTCCGGTCAACGGCGTGATTCAGGGCTGGCAGGAAGCCCTGCAACTGATGCCCGTAGGCTCCAAATGGAAGCTGTTTATTCCGGCGGATCTGGCCTACGGCGAACGGGGTGCCGGCGGACCCATCGGTCCGAATGCTACCCTGGTTTTTGACATTGAGTTACTGGATATCGTTAAACAGTGACGATTGAATGATTGATTGATAGATAGGTTGAGGAATCAGCGAAACCTGTCGACCAGAGCGTGTGACAATCAATCATTCAGTCTTTCAATCATTCAGAATTTTACTTTTAACCCGATAGGTGCCTTATGAGAAAGTACCTGATTACGCTGGCCCCGGTGCTGTTGCTTGGCCTTCAGCCGGGGTCGCAGGCGGGCATGACAGCGCAGTCCCTGTCAGTCCCGAGTTCCGACGACCTGAAGCCTACGATGTCGCAAGAAAAAGTGGAGTCGTTGGTGACTAAGCTGCTCACGACCTATCATTACCGGAAGGTGCGGCTCAACGATTCCCTGTCGTCGGTAGTTTTTGACAATTATCTGAAAGAACTCGATCCCAACCGGGCGTATCTGCTGGCCTCCGACGTGCAGGCCTTCGACCGGCACCGGTACCAGATCGACGATTACCTGAACAGCGGTGACCTCACGGCCCCGTACGAAATGTTCAACGTGTACCGGAAACGCTACGAAGAACGCAGCGAGTTTATCAAACAGCTGATTCAGAAGCCGTTTGACTTTTCGGTAGACGAAACGTTCAATACCGACCGGGAAAAAGCGACCTGGCCGAAAACCAAGGAGGAGCAGAACGACCTCTGGCGCAAAATCCTGAAAAATCAGGCTCTGGAACTCAAGCTGGCGGGCAAAGCCGATTCGTCGACCACCCGGACGCTGACCGACCGCTACAAAAACCTCGACAAGTATTACATGTCGCGGGTGAAGAGCGAAGACGTGTTCCAGATGTACATGAACGCCTTTGCAGAATCGCTCGACCCGCATACCAACTACATGTCGCCGCGGTTTGCCGACCGGTTCAATCAGGAGATGAGCCAGTCGCTGGAAGGCATCGGGGCCGTGCTGCGGGAAGATGGCGAATACATCAAGATCGTGGACATCGTTCCGGGTGGCCCGGCGTTCAAAAGCAAGCAGATCGGTAAGGAAGACAAGGTCGTCGGTGTCGCCCAGGGCAATGGCCCCATGGTGAACATTGTGGGCTACCAGGTCGATGAAGCCGTGAAGCTCATCAAAGGACCCAAAGGCACGACGGTTCGGCTGCAGATCGTTCCGGCCGACGCGCTGGCCGGCACCCCGCCGAAGGAAATCAAAATCGTTCGGGAAAAAGTGAAGCTGGAAGAGCAGCGCGCCAAGAAGGAAGTGATCGAAGTAACGGAAAACGGCCGCAAGGCAAAAATCGGCGTCATTACCGTCCCGATGTTCTACCGTGACTTCGACGGTGCCCGCAAGCGGGAAGACGGCTTTGTGAGTACGACGGGCGACGTGAAAAGGTTGCTCAACGAACTCAAAACCGATAAAGTGGAAGGCGTAGTGATCGACCTGCGCGACAATGGCGGCGGCTCCCTGACGGAGGCCATCGAACTGACCGGCCTGTTTATTTCGCGGGGTCCGGTGGTGCAGGTTCGCGAAGCAGTTGGCGACATCGAAGTGCAGACCGACCCCGACCCGTCCGTGTTCTACGACGGCCCGATGGCGGTGCTGGTCAACGGTTTCAGCGCCTCGGCTTCCGAAATTTTTGCGGCGGCGATTCAGGACTACAAGCGTGGTCTGGTGATCGGTTCGCAGACGTTCGGAAAAGGAACCGTGCAGACAATGGTTGACCTGAACCAGTGGCTGCCGAAAGAGCCCGAAAAAGTAGGCCAACTGAAACTGACGCTGGCGAAGTTCTACCGCATCAACGGCAGCAGCACCCAGCACAAAGGCGTGGTGCCCGACATTCAACTGCCGTCGGCTTTCAGCCCGGAAGAATTCGGTGAAAGCTCGCAGCCGAGCGCCCTGCCCTGGGACAAAATCGCTTCGACCCGGTACGAGCCGACCCGGTATGTGGACGACGCGCTGGTGACCAAACTGCGCAGCAAGTACGACCAGCGCCTGAAGTCCGAGCCGGAACTGAAGCGTGAGGTGGAACTGCTGGCCGATTACAAAAAGGCCCGTCAGAACACCGTGGTTTCGCTTCAGGAGGCAAAACGCCGCAAGGAGCGCGAGGAGGCCGAGCGCAAGCGCAAAGCCCTTGGTCAGAGTGGCGGTGCCAACAGCGAACTGGTCGCTTCCAACGGAAGTCCGGAAACGGAAGAGGACGAAAACGCTTCCAAAGCCAAAAAAGAGAAGAAAGACATCTATCTGAACGAGGCGGGCCGGATTCTGGCCGATTACGTATCGTTCAGCCAGGTGAAGCGCTGATCCCCATTTTTGGGAAATAATACTACGGCCCCGCTGTCCTGAGACGGCGGGGCTTTTTTGTTGGCTCATAACCAGTAGATAACATTAGGGTATTTACTTAAGTAATCTGGCTCCTTTTGTTTATAAAAATGGCATAAAGGATACCTTTGTATCATGTCACTGTTACTGCCGGTTACTGAACCGCTTTCCACACCACAGGCTGCGCATCTGCTCCGCCGGGCTACCTTCGGGGCGTCGTCCGCCCATATCCGCCAGTTTACGGGACTGACGCCGGGGGAGGCTGTGCAACGGCTGCTGGCCGACACGCCCGCGGCGCCTGCTCCTCTGGACCCGGCCACGGGCCAGACGATTATGGACAAGGCCTTCAACCGCAACCTTTCCAATAACCTGCTGAAAGGCTGGTGGCTGGGGCTGATGCTGACGGAACCCGTCTCGCTGCGGGAAAAAACGACGCTTTTCTGGCAGAACCATTTCGTTTCGACCATCGCCGAGGTGCAGGATTACCGCTTTATGCACCGGCAAAACGTCATGCTGCGCCGCAATGCGTTCGGCAACTTCCGGACTTTTGTCATGGAGGTAACCAAAGAACCGGCGATGCTTCGCTACCTGAACGGCAACCAGAACGTCGTGGGCCGACCCAATGAAAACTACGCCCGCGAACTGCTCGAACTCTTTACCATCGGCCGGAACAACTACAACGAAGATGACGTGAAGGCCGCCGCCCGCGTACTGACGGGCTGGGCGGATACGGGCTTCCGGAACGAAACGACGGCGACGTTCGGCAGCCTTTACCGGCCCAACCAGCACGACACGACCGGCAAGACGTTTTCGTCCTTCTTTCAAAGCACCGTCATCCAGGGTCGATCGGGCGATGCCGGCGGCGACCTGGAACTGGGCGAACTGATCGATATGATTCTGCGGCAGCCCGAAACGGCCCGCAACATCGTCCGGAAAATGTATCGCTGGTTCATCAATGCTGATTTGACGGCTGAAATCGAGAAAGACTTCATCGAACCGCTCGCGCAGGTGTTCCGTCAGAACCAGTACGAAATCAAACCCGTTCTGACGGCGCTGTTTACCAGCCGCCACTTCTTTGACACAAACCTGAAAGGGGCCATCATCAAGTCGCCGCTGGAATTGATTGTAGGCAGCTGGCGGACGTTCGGGATGAGCGTACCGGATTACACCAAAGAAACGACCAATTTCTACGCCCTTGCCAACACGCTGCTCACCCGTTCGCGGGAACAGCAGATGGATGTCCTCGACCAGCCGACCGTGTTCGGATACAAACCTTATTACGACACGGGCTATTACGAAATCTGGATCAATTCCAACACGCTGGCGATGCGGGGCGGCTACACCGATTCGTTCATCAACGGCAACATTCGCGTCAGCAACGTCCGGCAGATTCCGAACCTGCTTCCGCTGGTGGCGGCCACCTCCGATCCGGCCGATGCGGTGAAGATGATCGACGAACTGACGGGGCTGGTGCTGGCCGTTGACCTGAGCCGGTCGCAGAAGGATTTCCTCATCGATCAGGTGCTCGTGCCCGGACTGCCCCGGTACGTCTGGTCGGACGAATGGAATAATTACCGCAATGACCCTACGAATACAGTCAAGCAAATGGCCGTACAGATGAAACTGACCAGCCTGATGCAGTACGTTTTCCGGATGGCTGAATTTCAAATGACTTGAAATAAGTGACCATGGACAGTGGTCCGTGCCTGACATCCATTCAAAGATAGCGAAGCACTGACCATTATCCACCGTCGGCTGCCCCAACCTACTACTCCCTGACTTCCTGATCACTGTTTTATGAACCGTCGCAACTTTCTACGCTTTACTACGGGTTCGATGCTGCTGCCGGTGCTGGTCGACGGCTATGGCGCGCGGGCTTTCGCACGCCAGTCGGCGTTTATGCAGGCTCTTTCCGGACTGGCGGGCCTCAACGACCGGGTGCTGGTGCTGATTCAGCTGAACGGCGGGAACGACGGCCTGAATACCGTTATTCCGCTGGACCAGATGAGTCGGTACAAAACGCTCCGCAGCAACATCGCCATCGCGGAGGACAAGGTGCTACGGCTCAACAACAGCCTGACCACCGGCCTGCATCCGGCCATGACCGGCCTGCAGCGGCTCTGGAACGACGGAAAACTGTCCATCACGCAAAGCGTTTCGTATCCCCAGCCCAACTTTTCGCATTTCCGGTCCAGCGACATCTGGTTTACCGGGGCGGACTCGAACAAAACCCTGACGACGGGCTGGATGGGCCGCTACCTCGATGAGAAATACCCGGATTATCCCGACAAATACCCCAGTTCCCAGAACCCCGACCCGCTGGCGATTCAGATCGGGGCGGTGGCTTCCACGGCGCTGCTCGGGCCCGCCCAGAGCATGGCCATCGCCCTGCAAAACCCCGATACCTTCGCGCAGCTGGTGGGCGACAAGCCGTCCATTGATCCGAATCTGAACCTGAGCACGCCGGCCGGTCGGCACATTGCCTACATCCGCCAGCAGCAGCTGTCTTCGGTGGCCTATGCCGGACAGATCAAGGCCGCCGCGGGGAAGGGCAAAAATCTGGTGACCTACGCCACGCCGAACCCGCTGGCCGACCAGCTGAAAATCGTGGCCCGGCTGATTCACGGCGGTTTGCAGACCAAAATCTATTACGTTTCCATCGGCGGCTTCGACACGCATGCGGCGCAGGTGGTCGGGACGGATACCACGACGGGGGCGCACGCGAACCTGCTGAAGTACCTTTCGGACGGCGTCAAAACGTTCATGGATGACTTGAAGGCGATGGGCCTCGAAGACCGCGTCGTGGGCATGACCTTCTCCGAGTTTGGGCGCCGGGCGATTTCCAACAACAGCCTGGGCACGGACCACGGCGTAGCGGCCCCGCTGTTTGTGTTCGGCAGCGCCGTGAAAACGCAGATGATCGGCAAAAATCCGGACCTCAACGACCTCGACAACAACAACATCAAAATGCAGACCGACTTCCGGCAGGTCTACGCCACCCTGCTCGCCGACTGGCTGGGAGAGGGGCAGCCCGTGCTGACCGACGTGCTGAGCCGCGACTTTACCAACCTGCCCATCTTCAAACAGGTCGTTACGGGCGTGGAGGAACTGTCTGCTTCGCTGCGCATCTACCCGAACCCGGCCAAAGACAACGTGCTGCTGGAGGCGGATGCCCTGTCCGACACCCGGACGGTTCAACTCCTGGACGCGACCGGGCGTCGTCTTTCCCCCACGTTGCACCGGCTTTCATCCAAAACGCTGGGCATGACGGTCAACCACCTGCCCAACGGCGTCTATTTCCTCAACGTCGAAACCCGGCAGGGCACGCTGCGGGGAAGAATGGTGGTTGCCCATTAAAGGGAGTTATGAGTTAAGAATTATGAGTTATGAGTTGGCTTCGCTATTTTTAACGTACAGGTTTACTCATAACTCTTAACTCCTAATTCATAACTTTTGCGAAGCATTGTCATTATTGGCAACGGCATTTCGGGCATCACCGCCGCGCGGCATATCCGGCAGCAGAGCGACGACCGGATTACCGTTATTTCTTCCGAAACCGACCATTTTTACTCCCGCACCGCCCTGATGTACGTGTACATGGGCCATCTGGAAGCGCACCATACGAAGCCGTACGAAGACGGGTTCTGGGCCAAAAACCGCATCGAACTTCTGCGGGCGGATGTCCTGAGCGTAAATTTTGACAAAAAAGAACTGGCTCTGGCTCAGTTCCCGCCGCCGGGCAGTAACGTCAAAACTCCGACCGGATTTGAGTACACGTACGATGTACTGGTGCTGGCGACGGGGTCGAAACCTAATTTTGCCGATTGGCCCGGAAAGCAGCTGCGCGGGGTGCAGGGTTTGTACGGCATGCCGGACCTCGAACGCATGGAGGTGACTACGCGTGGCATCCGGCAGGCGGTAATTGTCGGAGGCGGGCTGATCGGCATCGAACTGTGCGAAATGTTACAGTCGCGCGGGATTCAGGTGACGTTTCTGGTGCGGGAGCGGAGCTTCTGGAACTCGGTATTGCCCGACGAAGAATCGGCGCTGGTGACGGACCATATTCGGGAACACAGCATCGACCTGCGGCTGGAGACCGAGGTGGCCGAGTTTCGGGGCAACCATGAAGAAGAGGTGCAAGCCGTCGTCACGACGGCAGGAGAGGTGATTCCCACGCAGTTTGCCGGGATTGCTATTGGCGTCAGCCCCAATATCGACTGGCTGAAAGATACGTCTCTGGAAACCAACCGGGGCATTCTGGTGAACGAATACCTGGAAACCAGCCAGCCGGAGGTCTACGCCATCGGCGACTGCGTGCAGCACCGCAATCCGCCGCTCGGTCGGAAATCCGTCGAGCAAATCTGGTACACGGGCCGCATCATGGGCGAAACCGTGGCCCGGACGATTCTCGGCGAACGAACCCGCTACGAACCCGGTATTTTCTTCAATTCCGCGAAATTTTTCGATATTGAATACCAGACCTACGGGGACGTGCCCGCCCGGCTGCCCGACGACGGCAGTCTGCAAACGTTCTATTGGGCGCATCCCGACGGCCGGAAAGCGTTCCGCATCAACTACCGAACCGATACCGGGGCGGTGGCGGGCATGAACACGCTCGGCATCCGGCAGCGGCAGGAGGTCTGGCAACGGTGGATTGAGCAGGGGAAATCGGTTCAGTTCGTGCTGGAACGGCTGGCCGAAGCCAATTTTGACCCGGAGTTCTACAAACGGTATGAAGTGGAAATCGTGGAGAAGTTCAATGCCGAAAACCATGGAGCGAAAGTAAGTGTCACGCGGCGAAAGGGCTTTTTTGAGAGGCTTGGGTTTTGAGTCCGCTCAATTTCTTTGGAAAGGTGCGAAAAGCGTTAACTTAACGTACAGGTTTATTCAGCCTCTATGCTGCTATGGTGGCAATAGATATCTTTCGGGAAATTGCCCTGTCGTTTCCCGAAGCTTCCGAAAAAGCGCATTTTGACAAAACCGCCTTTACCATTGGGGAAAAGGTGTTTGTCACCCTGAATGAGCGGCTTGCCCAGGCCACCGTGAAGCTGACGGTGCAGGAACAGGACCTGTTTTCGCTTTTCGACAAAACAGTCATTTACCCCGTTCCCAACAGCTGGGGTAAAAAAGGCTGGACCATCATTGAACTGCGGAAAGTAGAAGAACAGACCCTTCGGGATGCGCTCACTTCGGCCTATCGTACAACGGCACCCAAACGACTTGCCAGCCAATTCTAAAAATATGGAAAAGACAAAATTTACCTCGACCGACGAATACATTGCTTCGTTTCCCGAAGACGTTCAGGAACTACTGCAAAAAATACGGAGCGTTATCCGGGAAGCGGCCCCGGAGGCGAAGGAGGTCATAAGCTACAACATGCCCACCTACAGACAGAAAGAGGCGCTGGTGCATTTTGCGGCCTACAAATCGCACATTGGCTTTTACCCGGCCCCTTCGCCGATAACGGCGTTTGCGGAAGAACTGGCAGGGTATAAAAGAGCGAAAGGCTCAGTGCAGTTTCCGCTGACTGAGCCTATTCCCTTTGAGTTAATCCGCGCCATGACCGAGTACCGGGTGCGGCAGGTAAGCGAATCCTAGGCGTTTACCACTTCACGGTTAACCTCTGCCCCGGCTTCAGCGTCACGGCCTGCGTTTTGCCGCCGCTGACCAGCTGGGTTTTGCCGCCCGTTTTTGAGTGCAGCGTTACCGAGGTCAGGCGTTTGTCGGCCCATTGCATCGCCACATCGAAGCCGCCCCGTGCCCGCAGGCCGCTGACCGAGCCGCCAGCCCAGACGTCGGGCAGGGCGGGCAGCAGCCGGATTTCGTCTTCGGTCGATTGCACGAGCATTTCGGCCACGGCCGCCGTGCCGCCAAAATTGCCGTCGATCTGAAACGGCGGGTGCGCGTCGAACAGGTTCGGATACGTGCCGCCGCCCCGGGCATAGGTGGTTTTCACGCCGTCCGGCACCACGTAATGCAGCAGTTCGCGGTACATTTTGTAGGCGTGATTGCCGTCCCAGAGCCGCGCCCAGAGGTTGATGCGCCAGCCTTTCGACCAGCCCGTGGTTTCGTCGCCTTTGATTTCGAGTGTCCGGCGGCAGGCCTGCGCGAGGTCCGGCGTTTTGTCGGGGCGGATGTGGTTGCCCGGATACAGTCCGAACAGGTGCGACTGGTGGCGGTGTTTGGGGTCGGCGTCCTTCCAGTCGTGGTACCATTCCTGCAAATTCCCCTCGGCCCCGACCTTGTACGGGTACAGCCGCGCCAGCGCTTTTTCGAGTTTCGCGCGGAAATCGGCGTCAATGTTGAGCCGTTTCGACGCCTCTATCGTCTGGGCGAAACACTCCCGAATGATCGCCAGATCGGCCGTTGCGCCGTAAAGCGTCGCGCCTTTGTAGCCGTCGGGAGCGACGAAAATATTCTCCGGCGACGTGGAGGGCGAGGTGATCAGGTTGCCGTTTTTATCTTCCACCAGCCATTCTAGGCAGAACTGAGCGGCCCCTTTCAGGAGCGGATAGGCCTGCTGCCGCAGAAACGCCTTGTCCTGCGAGAACGCGTAATGTTCCCACAGGTGGGTGCTGAGCCAGGCCCCGCCCATGTTCCAGTTGGCCCAGCCGGGGTCGCCCTGGCCGAAGTCACCGACGGGGTTGGTCATGGCCCAGATGTCGGAATTGTGAGCGACGGTCCAGCCGTTGACGCCGTAGAACGTTTTCGCCGTTACTGCGCCGGTTTTGGCCAGATTGCCGATGAAGGTCAGCAGCGACCCGTGCATTTCGGGCAGGTTGGTGCTTTCGGCGGGCCAGTAATTTTCCTGGGCGTTGATGTTGGTGGTGTAATTGCTGCTCCAGGGCGGCCGCATGTAGGGATTCCAGATGCCCTGCAGATTGGCCGGAACGCCCGGCGTCCGCGAACTGCTGATGAGCAGATACCGCCCGAAGTTGAAGTACAGCATTTCGAGGTTTTTGTCCTCCTGCCCGGTCGCGTAGCGTTGGAGGCGCTCGTCGGTCGGCAGACTGGGCGCCTGACTGGGGCCGAGGTTGAGGCTGACGCGATTGAAGTAGGTCTGGTAATCCGCCACGTGCGCCTGCTTCAACTGGTGGTAGGGTTTGGCAAAAGCCTTTGTGAGCCGTTCGGCGGCAAGGGCCTCGTGAGGCAGCCCTTCCGTCGCCGGATTTTTGTCGAACCCGTTGAAACTGGTGGCTATTGCGACGAACAAAACAGCTTCGGTGCCGCCCTGCAAACCTACGGTGCTGTCGGTTGTCACGAGGCGTCCGTCCGTAGCTTTGAGGCGGGCCAGCGTGGTAAAGCGGGTGCCTTTGGCGGAGTCAAAAACCACGGCGTTCGGCATATTTCCCCGGTAGCTTGGTTCGGCATGGATGGGCGCGTTGCCGGTCGCCTTCAGCACCGAATTAGGGGTCGTGACCCCATGACGAAGCAGACTGTTGAACCGGACCGAGAAATTCAGGGCGCCTTTCCGGCTGCTGCTTAGCCGGACCACCATAATTTTATCGGGATGCGAGACAAAGTATTCGCGGGTATAGTTTACGCCGTCGATCTGGTAGGTGGTCGTCGAAACGGCCTCCGAAAGGCTCAGCTGGCGGTAATAATTCTGGGCCGTCGGGCCGTGGCCGAAGTCGATGAACAGCGTGCCGAGCGGGGCGTAGGATTCCGAAAATTTGCCCTGAAGCTTTTTATTCAGCTGGTCGGCCAGTTTGTAATCTTCCTTTCGAAGCGCCTCTCGAACGGCCTCCACGTTCTTGTACGCCTCCGGAGCCATGTTGGCGTTGACGGGTTCGCCCGACCAGAGCGTGGCGTCGTTGAGGTAAATCTTGTCGGACTGTACGCCGCCGAAGACCGTCGCGCCCTGGGTGCCGTTGCCGAGCACCAGCGTTTCTTCAAAGTATTGTGCGGGTTGCTTGTACCAGAGTGTTTTGTCCGGTTGCTGGGCCCACAGGGTTGACGTAACCAGCAGCAGCAGTCCGGCCATGTACTGTTTCATAGGCGGGAAAAAGGTGTTTTACAGGTTAAGCGTTTACGTTTACAAGGCAGGGTGCGAACGGGCCTGCCAATTTTTCATTGCCGACAAAAGAAGCCGAAAAGCCAAACTTAACGCTTTCCGGGCAGGATTAAACGGAGAGTGGGGAAATGTAACCGGCGAATTGACGCAGCAGACGGCTTTTTTTCTATATTTGGTTGCGCCGCATTCACCCAAAACGCTTCCTATGTCTACCCGACGTTCGTTTATCCGTCACCTCGGCTCGGCCGTTGCCGGAACCTTCGCCCTGCCCGCTTTTCTGGAAAAAGCCGTGGCACAGCCCCTGCAATCCTATCGACCCGACGCTTCTCCGCTGCAACTGGCGCAGGATGAAGATTTCTGGAACTGGGTCAAGACGGAGTACACCGCTTCGCCGAATCTGCTGAACCTCAACAACGGCGGCGTTTGCCCGCAGCCCAAAACGGTGCAGGACGCGCATATCCGCTTTTATCAGTACGCCAACGAGGCTCCGAGCTATTACATGTGGCGCATTCTGGACCAGGGCCGCGAAGCCCTGCGGACCAAACTGGCCGATCTGGCGGGCTGCTCGGCGGAGGAAATCGCCATCAACCGGAACGCCACCGAAGGACTCAACACCGTTATTTTTGGTCTTAACCTGAAAGCCGGCGACGAAGTGGTGCTCACCAAACAGGATTATCCGAACATGATCAACGCCTGGAAGCAGCGCGAGAAACGGGACGGAATCAAACTGGTCTGGATCGACCTCGAACTGCCCAGCGAAAACGACGATTATCTGGTTGAAAAATATGTAAAAGCCTTTACCTCCAAAACGAAAATCGTCCATGTCACGCAGCTGATCAACTGGGTGGGGCAGATCATGCCCGTGCGGAAAATCGCCGACATCGCCCACCAGCGCGGCATCGAGGTCATCGCCGACGGGGCGCACACGTTCGCGCTGCTGGACTTCAAAATTCCCGATCTGGGCTGCGATTATTTCGCCACGAGCCTGCACAAATGGCTGGGCGCGCCGTTCGGCAGCGGGATGATGTACATCCGGAAAGAAAAAATCAAAAACGTCTGGGCGCTGCTCTCCAACAACGAGCCCGACGGGCCGGACATCCGGAAGTTCGAATCCCTGGGAACCCGCTCGTTTGCGTCCGAAATGGCCATCGGCACAGCCGTTGACTTCCAGCTGGCGCTCGGCACGGCCCGCAAACAGGCGCGGGTTCAATACCTCAAAAACTACTGGGCTGAACGGGTGCGCGACATTCCGGGGGTGCATCTCCATACTTCTCTCAAGCCCGAATTTGCCTGCGGCGTGGCCCTGTTTTCCATCGACGGGCTGAAAGCCGGGGAGGTTGAGTCGCAGCTGCTGAGCCAGTACAAAATTCACACGAGCCCCATCGAGTGGGAGCGCATCAAAGGCGTTCGGGTGACACCAAACGTCTACCACACGCCCAAAGACCTGGATCGGCTGGTGACGGCGGTGGAGCAGATCGCGAAAGGACGCAAGCGGAGCTGAAAGCGGGGGAGTGCGGGGAGAAAGCCGAGTTTGGAAAGGTTTCTGGCTCAGACGCTGCTTTCTTCGCCGGGCGATGCCGTTGGGAAGGAGAAGGTTTCTGCAATGACCCAGCCCGCGCCGGTATGTCTGAGTAAGGTCAGGCCGGAGGCGGTGAAGGTGCGTTCGTAGGAAATGCCGGAAAAATAGGCCCAGGCCGCCGGAAACCGCTGCACCGGCAAATCCCGGAAAGCGACGGTCATGTGCGGATGAAACGGGCGGTTGTCCGGCCTCAGGTTCAGGGCGGCTTCAAACGCCCGGCTGGTTTCCCGCTGGCACTGCTGCAGGGCTTCGCTGTTCTCCACGCCGACAAAAATCACCCGCTTCCCAAACCGGTCGAAGTGGCGCAGTTGCACCGGGAACGGCTCCAGCCGGGAAGCGATTTCCGACAAAAAAAGAGGCGTCTGCGCAACCCGAAACGGGGGAACAAGCGTAATATGGGGCGGAGACTTCAGGGCGTGGCCCGAACCAAAGCGGTCGCGGGCCGCTTCCTTAAAAGCCGTTACCTCAGCCTGAATCCCCGCATCGGGAAGAAGCGCAACAAAGTAAAGCGTCATTTTTTTAGTTATGAGTTAAGAATTAAGAGTTATGAATTGGCTCCGCCTAACTACCAGATTGACTGTTAGGCGGAGCCAACTCATAATTCATAATTCTTAACTCATAACTGACAAGCTTGTCCATTCGAAGGTGATGGCCTGCTCGATGTCGGGGTGGAGGCTGAGGGCGACGGGGCAGGTGCGGGCGGCGCGTTCGAGTTTGGTGCGGTCAGACTCCGAAAGCTCGCTGGGCGTCTGCATCGTGAGGTGAACTTCGATGCGGGCGATGCGGCGCGGCGGTTCGGCAGACATTATTTTGGTGATGCTCATCTGGCTGTCGGTCAGGTCGATGCCGTCGCGGCGGGCGGCAATGCCCATGATGGTCATCATGCAGCTTCCAAGCGAAGCGGCCACCAGATCGGTGGGAGAGAAGGCCTCGCCCCGGCCGTTGTTGTCGGTGGGCGCATCGATCAGGATACGGGTTCCGGATTGCAGGTGAACGGCCTCGGTGCGCAGATCGCCGAGGTAACGGGTTTCAATCGTCGGCATAAGGTGTATTCAGTTAAGAATGAGCAGAAATTTTGGTTTTCCGGAAAAACTTACGGGCATCCAACTGGTTACTTTACTGGAAAGCAGTGGTTGTTTCGTGGTTTCAAGTTAAGTCGTTATATTTATCAATACAAAACTCTACCTTCTACGGCTGTGAATCGAGTTCGAATCATATTTATTTTCCTGTGCCTGATGGCGGCGGGTCGGGCAAAGGCCCAGACCCCCAATCAGGATGCAGATGAGGAGCGTTATAATTCGGTAACGACCTACGGAATCACCACCAACACCAATTCCGGTATCCTGGGCGGATTTGTTTTTCGCCAGTCGAAAGTGCTGCCGAACCTCTTCAAAGGCAAGCGGCAGTTCCGGTATCTGGCCGTGGAAGTCGTCAACGTCAAGCACCCCAAAGAGGTGCAGTCGCAGACGCAGTTTACCGGAGCCCGGTTCATCTTCGGCAAGCAGAACTACTTTTTTGTGATCCGGCCCCAGTATGGCCGTGAAATCGCGCTGTTCACCCGCACGGCCGACGAAGGAATCGCCATCAACGGAATCCTGGCGGCGGGTCCGTCTCTGGGACTGCTGAAGCCGTATTACGTCCAGGTGCAGTCGCGTCCGGGGCAGGTGCGGACCGAGCAGTACGACCCGGCCAAGCACGACCAGTCGGTGATCATCGGGGCGGGCAGCTTCTTTCAAGGCTTCGAAAAATCGAAAATCAATCTGGGTGCCAACATAAAAGCCGCCGTCTCCTTCGAACTCAGCGCCTTTCGCAACAACATGACCGGGCTCGAAATCGGCTTTCTGGCCGAAGCTTTCACCAAAGAAGCGGTCATCATGCCTTTCGCCACCAACCGCAGCGTCTTTACCTCCGGCTACCTGACCCTGTATTTTGGCAACAAAAAATAAAAAAGTTATGAGTTAAGAGTTATGAATTATGAGTTAAGCTCCGCCAAGCAGTAAGCTGACCGGCGAAGCTTAACTCATAATTCATAACTCTTAACTCATAACTTTTTTCTTCCGAACTTTGCTGCCGTAAATTTCATTGTGTAGAAAACAGGACTGAGGATTGCTATGATTGAACTTCCCGTAATACCCTCCGAGCCTCAGAGGAAAAAACGCCCTGACTGGCTGCGCGTCAAGCTGCCGATCGGGCCTGAATATGCCAAAGTTCGCAAGTTAGTAGACACCTATAAGCTGCATACCATCTGCGAAAGCGGCAACTGCCCCAACATGGGTGAGTGCTGGGGCGCCGGTACCGCTACGTTCATGATTCTGGGGAACGTCTGCACCCGGAGCTGTTCGTTCTGCGCCGTCGCGACGGGCCGCCCGAATGAATACGATACCGACGAACCCCGCCGCGTGGCCGAAGCCGTGATGCTGATGAAGGTCAAGCATGCCGTGATTACTTCGGTCAACCGCGACGAACTGAAAGATAAAGGAGCCGAAATCTGGTACCAGACCGTACGGGCCATCAAGGAACTGTCTCCCGAAACGACCATCGAAACGCTGATTCCGGATGTGAAAGGGGCCTGGGACGCCCTGATTCGCATGATTTCGGCGGGTCAGGAAGTGGTGTCGCATAACGTGGAAACGGTGGAGCGGCTGTACCGGGCCGTGCGCCCGCAGGCGAAATACGCCCGCAGTCTGGAACAGATCCAACGGACCAAGGAATACGGGCAGCGCACCAAGTCGGGCATTATGCTGGGCCTGGGCGAAACGCACGAAGAAGTATTCAAAGCGATGGATGATCTGGCCGCTCACGGGCTGGACATCCTGACGCTCGGCCAGTATCTGCAGCCGACCAAAATGCACCACGAGGTTATCGAGTGGATTCATCCCGAAACGTTTGCCATGTACCGGGAAGAAGGACTCAAACGGGGTCTGAAATACGTGGAATCTGGCCCGCTGGTGCGATCGAGCTACCACGCAGAAAAGCACGTGAACGTTTAAAAAGTAGTCAGGAAGTCGTAGGCGGTCCGCCGCCGCGGTCGCAGGTCATATGTGGTCCGCCGCTGTGGTGGCTCCGCCGTTTTTATATTGAAGCAGCGGCCCTCAAGACCTGCGACCGCGGCGGCGGACCACCTACGACTTACGACTTTTTGCTATGAAACGCTACGACTTCATCATTGCCGGAGGAGGAATGGCGGGGCTGAGCCTGGCTTACTACCTGAGCAAGTCCCAGCTGCGCGACCGTTCCATTCTCATCATCGACCGAGAACCAAAGAACCGCAACGACCGTACCTGGTGTTACTGGGAACAGGGCGTGGGGCCTTTCGAACCGATTGTGTTCCGGCAATGGTCGACCGTCGAGTTTTTTGGAACGACCTACAGCGGGCCGCTCAACATCGGCGATTACCGCTACAAGATGCTTCGCGGCATCGACTTCTACCAGTACATCAAAGCGCAGCTGGCCGCCATCCCGACCATCGAGATCAAACAGGCCAACATCAAGCGCATCAAGGATACGCCCCAGGGCGGCTTTGTGCTGACCAGTCAGGCGCCTTATATCGCCGATTACGTATTCGACAGTACGTTTCCGCTCAAATTAAACCTTCCGCGGCAGCACAACCTGCTTCAGCATTTCAAAGGCTGGGTCATCCGGACCGAAAAGCCGTGTTTCGACGTTCAGCGTCCCCGCATGATGGACTTCCGCATCGAGCAGGAGGGCGACTGCCGGTTTCTGTACATCCTCCCGTTCGATGAGCGAACGGCCCTGGTCGAGTACACCATTTTCAACGAAACGCTGCTGGCGGAGCCTGAATACGAAACGGCGCTGCGCCGCTACATCGAGCAGTATCTGGATACCGGCGGTTACGAGATCAGCGAAACTGAATACGGCGTCATTCCGATGTCCGACGAGCCAACAATGGAAAGCCCCTCGGATCACATCATCCGGATTGGCACCTCGGGCGGGTACACCAAGGCGTCTACCGGCTACACCTTTCAGCGGACGCAGCGGTATTTGCAGCAACTGGTCCGGAACCTGGAGCAGACCGGCAAGCCCCAGCGACCCGTCAACCGGCTGTACCAGTGGTTCAAGATGTTTCAGGACAGTGTCCTGCTGAACGTGCTGAAATACCGGCGGCATTCGATGGCGGATGTGTTCACCCGTCTGTACGCCCGAAACCAGCCCGCCGATATTTTCAGATTTCTGGACGAAGACACTTCCGTCTGGGAAGACCTGCGCATCATGTCCACCGTGCCGCTCGGCCCGTTTACCGTAGCGGCGGCCGACGTGCTCCGAAAACGCCTCCTCCGCGTTTAACCCCTGTCAGCGGCCACAGGCCCTGACAGGGATTTTTACGCAACCGAAATTGAAAGCTACTGCACAAAAGGAACCCTGTCAGGGCCTGTGGCCGCTGACAGGGTTTTAGTGTGTTTTCGGTAGCACCAGGAAGCGCCAGGATTTTGATTAGTACGTGAGATGGCAGGTTCTAAAGCGCGCTTTGCGGCCTTAATCACCCTGTCAGGGTCTGACGGCCGCTGACAGGGCGGTGACTTCGGCGAAGGCCCGGTTCCAGTCCCGCACGAAGCGCGGCAGGCTGAACCGTTCTTCGGCCAGCTTCCGGGCATTTTCGCCCATGCGCTTTGCCTCCGCCGGGTTTTTCAGGAGAAAATTCATGTGATCGACCAGCTCGTCCGAATCATTGGATAAAAAGCCGTGGACGCCGTTCTCGATGACCGTCGGCAGTTCCGTCGTCGCCAGGGCGACCACCGGCATGCCCATCGTGAAGGCTTCGATGACCGACAGCGGCAGGCTGGTGTACCGCATGGGACTGTACAGAAACCGGTATTCGGCCACGGTCCGGTGCAGGTGGCGGTAGTGGATGCCGTCGAGCCCGCCGATTTCGGCCGCGCCCATCCCCACAATCGTCAGCGGCACCCGGTCGCGGGCGTGTTCGAACAGGTCAAATCCGGTGTTGCGGCCCCGGTGCTGGATGTTGTTGACGACCGTGATGCCCATCTCCCGGTGCCCGCTGTAACGGGCGGAGGGGTCGATCATGACGCTGTGTTCAATGACCGTCGTGGGCGCCTTGCCGTTGTCCCACATCAGGCGGTTGAAGTGCGTCACATGCACCAGAAGCACATCCGGATCGTCGGCGACCACGTGCCGGGATTCGGTCGGATGCGGTTCCGGCGTGTTGTGCTGGAGATAAATCTTCGGCAGACGGCGCTGCTCCTCGGTCAGGATTTCGTGCTGGTCCTGCAAATAATTCTGCGGCGTCTGAAAAATAATGAGGTCCAGCGAAAGATTTTTTACCTCTTCGGCGGGTATTTCCCGGACATAATCAGGCATGGTAGAGTCCACGCCCCGGCCGCAGTAACCCTCCGGATGGCCGGCTTTGACCGGAACATACCAGTTATGCTCCGTTTGGGTAATGGCCGTCAGGTAAGAGCCGTGGATATGCCAGATCAGGATGTTGAGACGTTGCATAGTAGCGATGAATACGGAAATGTTTATTAAGCAGACAGGTTTGGCAGACTCCTTGTTAGAAAGCTTATTGAACGGAGTTTCCCGGCGCGTTTTGACCGTGTTTGGAAATTGCCGTAAATTCGCGCAACGATTTTGATAATAAACCTGACGTACAATGCCGTATCTATTTACTTCTGAGTCGGTCTCGGAAGGTCACCCCGATAAAGTGGCGGATCAGATTTCTGATGCGCTGATTGACCATTTTCTGGCTTTCGACCCCAACAGCAAGGTGGCCTGCGAAACCCTCGTGACGACGGGGCAGGTAGTTCTGGCCGGTGAGGTGAAAACCAACGTTTATCTCGACGTCCAGAAAATCGCCCGCGAGGTGATCCGGAAGATCGGCTACACCAAGAGCGAATACATGTTCGAAGCCAACTCCTGCGGTATCCTTTCGGCCATCCACGAGCAGTCGGCGGACATCAACATGGGCGTGGATCGTCAGACGGAAACCGAGGACTTCGAAACCCGCGCCAATGCCCAGGGTGCCGGCGACCAGGGCATGATGTTCGGCTACGCTACCAAGGAGACGGAAAACTACATGCCGCTGGCCCTCGACCTGGCGCACAAAATCCTGCAGGAGCTGTCGTACATCCGCAACCACGACAAAGACACGATGACCTACCTGCGCCCAGATGCCAAGTCGCAGGTGACCATCGAATACAGCGATGACCACCAGCCCGTCCGGATCGATACCATCGTGGTGTCGACGCAGCACGACGATTTCGGCAGCGATGCCGTGATGCTGGAGCGCATCCGCGAGGACGTGATCAACATCGTCATCCCGCGTGTGAAGGCCAAGCTGAAGCCGGAATTGCAGGCGCTTTTCAACGACCACATTACCTACTACATCAACCCGACGGGCAAATTTGTCATCGGTGGCCCGCACGGAGACACGGGCCTGACCGGCCGGAAGATCATCGTGGACACCTACGGCGGCAAAGGCGCTCACGGCGGCGGAGCTTTCTCGGGCAAAGACCCCTCGAAAGTTGACCGTTCGGCCGCATACGCCACGCGTCACATTGCCAAGAACATGGTGGCGGCCGGTCTCTGCGACCAGGTGCTGGTGCAGGTTTCCTACGCCATCGGCGTTGCCAAACCCTGTGGCCTGTTCATCGACACCTACGGCTCGTCGAAGGTGGACATGACCGACGGAGAGATCGCGAAAAAGATCGAGGATATTTTCGATATGCGTCCGTATGCCATCGAACAGCGTCTGAAACTCCGCAACCCGATCTACTCGGAAACGGCGGCTTACGGACACATGGGCCGTCAGAACCAGACGGTGAAGAAAGTGTTCGGCCAGAACGGTTCAGCGAAGGAAGTGGAGGTCGAGCTCTTTACCTGGGAGAAACTCGACTACGTCGACAAAATCAAGGAAGCATTCGGCCTGTAAAGTATCTCCGGGCTTTAGCCCGCGGGTTATTCTTAACATATTGCTCAGAAACTTCCGGGCTAAAACCCGGGGGTACGACAAAAGCCGCCTTTGGGGCGGCTTTTGCGTTTTATGAGAAAGGCAGCAGACTAATAGTCAACGTCCTCGCCGACGGGCTCTTCCACCAGCCGGGTTTCTTTGATTTCGCTCTTGGAGAGGCTGCGTTGTTTGTCTTTGTGGCGTACAAGCTGGTTTTTGAAGCGGTCTATGACGACGTCGACGGCTTCTTCAAACGTTTTGGCACGTTCGCTGATGAACATCGAATCGCCGGCCATATATAATTTAACTTCGAAGACTTTCTGTTTGACCCTACTGGAATCACTGCCGTCGAGGCGAAGGAACACTTCGGCACTCAGAATTCGGTCGTGAAACGTTTCGAGCTTGTCGAGTTTTCGTTGAATGAAATCCAGCAGTCTCTGATCAGCCGTGAAATGAACGGCATTCACTTGGATTCTCATACGCATCACACATTTTAAGTGAAACATTGGATTTGTCCCCCGGAGGGAATATTAAGTTTGGAAAAGCCCGGCAGAGAATCAAGTGCCTTACGGAAATATCCAAGTTCACTAAAACAGCTTATACAAAGGGATGGCCCGATGGGGCTAACTGACACCTCTTTGTGATGTGTTTGTAACCACAAGCCCCGAAAAATTCTTCAAAAATTATTATTCCGGAAGTGAGTAAACGGTGTTTTTCGGTAAATTTTCATATTTACACCAATAAAAAAGGCACCCGGTTGTTCCCCGGGTGCCTTCTCCAAAGCTTATGTCGTCAGGCGTTCACCACCGAACCGCCGTTGATGTGAATGACCTGCCCCGTGATGTAGGACGCATCCTCGGACGCCAGAAACACATAGGCGGGAGCAACCTCCGCCGGCTGGCCGCGGCGCTGCATGGGCACATCCTGCCCGTGACTGGCCACTTTTTCCTCATCGAACGAAGCCGGAATGAGCGGGGTCCAGATCGGTCCCGGAGCCACGCCGTTTACCCGGATGTTGCGCTCGGCCAGACTGGTCGAAAGCGAACGGGTAAAGGCCGTAATAGCCCCTTTCGTCGACGAATAATCCAGCAACTCCTGGCTGCCTTTGTAGGCGGTGATGGACGTCGTATTGATGATGCAGTCGTTCTCCTGCAGATGCGGCAGGGCGGCCTTGGTCACGCGGAACATGGCCAGAATATTGGTGTCAAAAGTTTTGACCAGATCTTCGTCCTCGATCAGGGTAAGATCTTCTTTCGGAAACTGAACGGCGGCGTTGTTGACCAGAATGTTCAGCTTCCGGAATTCCGCCACGGTTTGCTCCACGCATTTTTCGCAGAACGAACGGTCCGTCAGGTCGCCCGGAATCAGCAGGGCGCGTCGGCCTTCCTGCTCAATGAGCTGGCGGGTTTTCTGCGCATCGGGTTCTTCTTCCGGCTTGTAGACAATGGCTACGTCGGCACCCTCGCGGGCAAAATGCACGGCAACGGCCCGTCCGATGCCACTGTCACCGCCGGTAATGAGCGCCACTTTTCCCTGAAGTTTGTCCGCCCCTTTGTACGTTTCCCGAATAAAAATCGGCTGGGGCGTCATTTCACTTTCCAGCCCCGGCTGCTGTTCCTGGTGCTGGGGTGGCACTTCCATTTTCATGTCTTCCATAACGTGTGTTGCGATTGAGTAAATCAGAATCAACCCGTATGGTTAACAGAGGCAGCCCTAAAGTGTGAGATTACATTGAGGGAACGGTCTTAAAAATAAAGCACGAGCGGCCGTCCCTTGCCCAAAATCTTCCGGGACAGTCGCTTTGGTTTGGTTGCCAGAACGTTAGGGTTATGCGAAACGGCGACCGCTGACGAAAAACAAAGACCGCTGACTCAATGGTCTGTTCGGTATGGCGACCGCCCGCTGCAAATTGCTTCGCTAAAATCTGCCGGATATGATGTACAGTCTTGCCCTTATGGATGATCATCAGGTGGTCCTGGAAAGTTTTGCGAATTTACTGCAAACCGCCGGGACCTTCCAGGTGGCCGGTATGGCGACCGGAGAGCCGGCACTGCTGGAGGTGCTGGCGCAACAGCCGGTAGATGTGCTGGTGACGGACCTGATCGTTCCCGGCGTAGATGTGCTGAGGCTGATCGGAGTGGTAAAGAGCCAGTATCCGGCGCTGTCGGTGCTGATCCTGTCGGGCTCGGTCGATCCAGCGCAGGTTCGCCAGGCGCTGAAGGCGGGCGCGAACGGCTACGTCACCAAAACGGCGGATAAAGCGGAGCTTTTCGACGCCATTATGGCCGTGGCCGCCGGTCGCCAGTACATCGACAGCCGGATTTTTACGGCGCTGGAAAGCCCTTCGGAAACTGCCGACGACGATCTGCTCACCGAACGGGAAAGCCAGATTGCCGGACTCATTCTCGAAGAACTGTCCAGCGCGCAGATTGCCGAACGGCTGTTTATTTCGTTCAACACGGTGGAAACCCATCGCAAACGGATTTACCAGAAACTGGGTGTTACGACCGCTCTCGGCCTGATGAAGCACCCGTTCAGTCGAAAGCTGATGAAGTGGTAAGCGGAAGCCAGACGCTGGCCCGGGTGCCTGCCGGTCGGCCCGGTTCCACGCTGAAAACCCCGCCGATGGCGGCGGCCCGCTGCCGGATGTTGTGCAGTCCCATCCCCGGCCGGGCCGGGAGTTCCACGCCCATGCCGTCGTCGGCCACCTCCAGCGTCAGCCCGTCGCCCCGCCGCAGCACCCTGACCCGGGCACGCTTTGCCTGGGCGTGACGCAGAATGTTGGTGCACAATTCCAGACATATTACGTACAGATTGAATTTGGCATCCGGCGAGAGCAGGACCGGGCCGAGGGTTTCGCAGTAGAGAGAAAACGTCGTTTGGCCGGTCAGATTCAACTTTTCGACGAGGTTGCGCAAAAGCGTCGGCAAATCCTGTTGCAGCAACTGATCGGGCATCAGGTTATGCGACAGCTCCCGAATCTGCGTCGCGGCGTCGTTGAGCAGGTCGAGGCTGTTTTTGTACAGCTTCCGGTCGCGGGGCGGCAGACTCTCGGCATCAATCGTCTGGAACGTCATCTTGGTTGCCCCCAGCAGACTACCCACCCGGTCGTGCAGTTCGACCGCCACGCGTTTGCGCTCAAGGGTTTGGCCCCGGACGAGCGCCATTTCAATCTCCTGATTTTTGGCAACCAGCGCCCGGTTGGTCCGTCGGAGTCGGAGGCTGTAGTACAGCAGCAGCAGGCCCATCAGACTGATAAGGGTCAGCCCGGCAAACAGAAGGTTCCGGACTTTCGTCTGGGCCGATAAACCCAGCCGCAACTGGTCGATCTTCAGTTGTTTGATGGTAGCCTGCTGGCTCGCCTGTTTCTCAATAGCGGCTGCCCGGAGCTGCTGCTTTTCGAGCTGGTGGCGCAGGGCGCTGGTCTGGGCCCGGCGCCGCAACTCGGCGGTCTGATGGACGCCGTTGAGCCGGTCGATTTCGGCCTGTTTGGCCAAAGTCTGGTAGCGTTGCTGTTGCAGCAGGCGTTCCTGCTGGTGGATGGTCTGGAGCCGCCGCTGTTCGAAGATGGCTTTCTGGCGCAGACTTTCGACCTGATTGATGGCCTGCTGCTGCTCGACTTTTTTTTCGTTGTAAATCTGCTGATAGCGGAAAGCGCTCTCCCATTGCCGCTGCTGCTCGTAGGCGCGTACCAGCACTGAGTAGGCCGTCAGGATCGTCACGTGCACCTTCTTGTTTTTGTCCAGTGCCTGCCGGGCCGCGGCAATGGCCTCGTCGTACTGCCGTAGACTCAGGTAAGCCTCGGCCAGGTCGGCCAGTGCATCCGACTCCGGCAGGTTGGCCCCCATTCGCTGCCAGTACGCCACCGCCTGTTTCAGGTACGGAACCGCCTGGGCGGGTTTCTGCTGGAGATTGTACAGCCGACCGAGGTCGTTGGTGAGGTAGGCTTTGTTGGAAGCCGGCGCTTTGGCCCGGTTCAGCACTTTCCAGGAACGCAGAAAATGGCTTTCCGCCCGGTCGTAACGCTGCAGCTCCACGCAGGCGTTGCCGAGGCTCTGGTGCAGGTCCGCCAGATTGAGCAGATCGTCCGGGTTGTCCCGGTCAAACCAGGCCACACTTTTCCCAAAATATGTGACCGCTTCGTCGGGTTCGCCGATGGACAGGCTTATGTTACCCAAGTTGCGGTAAATCCGCCAGACGTACAGCCCGTACCGGTCCGGCATGCTCTCTACTAGCGAAAGCAGCCGGTAATTGAGCCGGATGGCCTGAGGATAATTGCCTTTGCCGGCCCGGTAGTAGCGTTCGGTCAGCAGCAGGCCCTTGATCTGGTACTTGATATTCCGGTGGCGCTGCGCCAGCTGTATGAGCTGGTTGGCCAGCATGAGCGAGCTGTCGCGGTGCGTTTTGCCGCTGTAATGGACGTAGGCGATAAAATGGAGCAGTTCCATCCGGGCCGTATCGACGGTCGGCGTCTGGCGAAAGCGGTTCAGGTCCAGCAGCCGCAGGCGGGTAGCCCGCAGCAGACTATCGACGTAGTGCTGGTCGAGGCTTCGGTCAAAGTTAAACGGGGGTGTGTCGTATCGCTGGGCCTGTAGCGTGCCGAGGGCGCCCAGCCAGCCAGTCAGTAAGAGGAGTACTCGAACAAGTTTCATGGAACACAATAACGGTCGGAAGCGCTTCAATCTCTACACGCGGCTGTTCGTCCGGCTCCAAAATCACGGAATTCAGTGACGGCAAAATCACGGAATCCGGTGATTTCCCGGAGTCGGCAAAAGGGGAATTTTGCATCGGTACCAATTTGATTTTCAAGCTAAACTAATTCCTCTTTTTCAATGAAACGAACAATGCTAATGACCGCTTACTTAACGGTAGTAAGTTACCTCAGCGCGGCCGCGCTGGTCCCGGCCCCGGCTCCCGATGGACCGGACCATCCCAAAGCTCCGGGCGATACTATTCCGTGGCGGCAACCCGCCGAACCGGCCGCCGACGATGCCGCTTTTCCGCTGATCAACGAGCCGTTTTTCTCCGGCGGCCCTCCGGCGCTGGCGGCTTATCTGAAAAACCCCGATTGGTATCCGGCAAAGGCCGTTGAGGCGGGACTGGAAGGTACGGTGCACATGCGGTTCCGAGTGCTGGCAACGGGCCGCCTCAGCGATATCGAGGTGGTAAAATCCCGCGGTCCCATCCTCGACAAGGCCGCCTGCACCCTGATTGAGCGGATGCCACGCTGGTTTCCCGCCCACCGGGGCGGAATGGCCGTATCCCGGCTGTACGAACTCCAGATTACGTTCCGACTCACACATCCGGCTATTTACCCATGAAAACGCTCGTAAGCTGGCTGATCCTGTTGCCGGCGGCCATCCTGCTGTTTCGCACGGTCCGCTTTGATTTTCTGGACCTCAACCATTTTGATGCGGAGATCACTTGGGACGACATTACCGACGACCTCTGGGCCTGAGCAAGTGATTTTTTGCCGAAAACAGCTATATAACAAAACCACACAAACATGGAAGCACAACTGGAACTGATCCGGGATCAGCAGAGAGAAACTTGGAACACTTTTTCGCCTGGCTGGCGGAAATGGGACGAATTTACCATGAACTGGCTCCGGCCGATGGGCGATGAACTCATCCGGACGCTGTCACTGAAGGAAACGGACAACGTGCTGGATGTGGCCGCCGGGACAGGCGAACCGGGCCTGACCGTGGCGTCCCTCGTCCCACGGGGTCATGTGACCATCACCGACCTGGCCGAAGGCATGCTGGACGTTGCCCGCGACAACGCCGACCGACGCCAGATTACCAACACCAGAATCCTGGCCTGCGACGTGAGTGAATTGCCGTTTGAAGACGAATCATTCGATGCGGTAAGCTGCCGACTGGGCTTCATGTATTTCCCCGATATGCTTCAGGCCGCCCTCGAAATGGTGCGCGTGCTAAAACCGGGAGGCAAACTGGCGGCGGCGGTCTGGAGTACGCCCGACAAAAATTTCTGGATTACGGCCAGCATGAGCACCATCAACGGCAACCTGCACCTGTCGCCTCCGCCTGCGGGCGCTCCCGGCATGTTTCGCTGCGGCAACCCCGGTTTTCTGGCGGCCCTGCTCCGGGAGGCGGGGTTAAAAAATGTCACTGAAAAAGCCGTGACGGGTCAACTAGAATGCGGTACCAACGAAAACTACTGGAATTTCATGAACGACGTCGTCGCCCCGGTGGTCGCGGCGCTGCGGAACGAGACACAGTCCACCCGGGACCGGATTCGCCGGGACGTCTTCTCCCTGCTCGACCAGAATTTTGCGGGTAAACGGGTGACGCCGGACTACGGAGCGCTCGTCGTGAGCGGTCAAAAATGACCGGTTAAATCGGTAAACAACAAACCTCTTTTAAACCAGATTGTCATGAATGATTTCGCTATCAATCGATACCTCCTGCACCGTTCCGTCCGCCCGGCTGAGGCTCATCACATACATTCGGACGGTGATGAACCATTCGCAGTGGAACACGCTGATTCCGACGCCCAACCACCCCGAATACCCGTCCGGGCGCTCTATTCTGCCGGCTTCCGCACGCCCAAACGCTGACGGTGCTTTTTGGAAGCGGCTACCGGTTTACGGACAACTCATACAACGCGCTGGGACTCCGTCCGCGTGCTTATTGATCGTGTGAAGAAGCCGCAATTGAAGCCGGAAACTCCCAGGTGGACGCCGGAATCCCCTACCGGAAGACCTGCGACGTAAGCCAGAAGCAGGGAAGAATCATTGCGCTCAACGTGGTGAAAATGCTGCCGTTCAGGCGGTGAGGATGCTTTTTGAAAACAACAAACCCGGCCTCATGCGTTTGAGGCCGGGTTTGCCGTTTGGCGACGGATCAGATCGCTTGCGGGAGCCTTTCGGCCTGTAGCGCCTTCAGGATTTCCCCGTAGACGGCCGTCGCTTCCAGGGTTCCCCCATCCGACTGATTGCTGATAAATACCGGATGATGCTCGCGCGCGGTGCCAGTCCGACCGTGGGAGCCTTTAATCAGAGTTGCATCCAGCGGAATGACGTTCATCAGGTAGCGGAAACCGAGTTTTTTGCGGAGCAGTTTGTAACCCGCCTTGGCTTTGACCAAAGGATTCGCCGGGTCCATGAACATTTCGACGGGGTCGTAACCGGGCTTGCGGTGGATGTCTACCAGCCGGGCGTAGTCGGGAGCCTTGCGGTCGTCGAGCCAGTAGTAGTAGGTAAACCAGCTGTCGGCATCAGCCATCACGACCAGGTCACCGGCGCGTTCATGGTCAAGGTGGTGCTGGCGTTTTCCGGCCTCATCCAGAATAAGCTCTACCCCGGGCGTTTTTTCCAGAATCGAGCGGACCTGCGCGGCGCACGACGGGTCGTTCAGGTAGATATGCGCCACCTGGTGATCGGCCACGGCAAAGGCCCGCGAAGCCCCGGCGTCCAGCAGTTCCAGACCCTGTTCTTCGCGAATGCCCAGCAGGCCCGCCTCCCGGAACGCCCGGTTGAGGTGAATCGGCCGACTGACGTTGGTGATGCCGTATTCCGACAGGATAATTACCTCCGCGTTCTGCTTCTCGTAATGCTGCACCAGGTCCCGGCAAACGGCGTCGATTTCACCCAACTCTTTTGAAATTTTGCCGAAATCCTGTCCGAACTTCTGCAAACAGTAGTCCAGATGGGGCAGGTAAATCAGCGTCAGGGTTGGATTGTGCCATTGATCGACCAGCAGCGACGCATCGGCAATCCAGCGGGTTGACACGATATTGGCGTTCGGCCCCCAGAAATTGAACAGCGGAAACGTGCCCAGCGCCTGCTGGAGCCGGTCGCGGAGGTCGGCGGGGTGGGTGTAGCAGTCGGGCGCCTTCACGCCGTCGGCATGGTACTGGGGGCGGGGAGTGACCGAGAAATCGGCCGAGGAGTACATGTTGTACCACCAGAACATCTTGGACACCGTAAACGACGGGTCCAGACGCCGGGCCGCTTCCCAGATTTTTTCGCCCGCTACCAGCTTGTTGGATTGCTTCCAGAATTTGATTTCGCAGTCCGTGCGGTCGTACCAGCCGTTACCGACAATGCCGTGCCCGGTCGGCCACTGGCCCGTTACGTAGGTTGATTGAACAGCCGTCGTCACGGCCGGCAGCATCGGCTGGATGGTCGAAATCCGTTTGCCGGCGGTCCAGCTTTTCAAAAAAGGAGTGAGGTCGCCAATCAGCGAGGCTGAAAGGCCGACCACGTCGATAACTACAGTCTTTTTCATTTAATGAATAATGAGCAATGAACAATGAATAATGAACCGAGGTGGACCGCCCCAGTTTGTTATTCATTGTTCATTATTCATTCATTTTGTTTAACGTCCACGTCAATTCCCGCATAATGGACTCGTTCAGGGGAAGCTGCATGTCTTCGGGCAGAACGCCCCAGGTGTAGGTTTCAACCTCCATCTGCTCGGTGAAAGGGCGCTGTTTCTGAAGGTTGAGGACGTCCACAATGTCGCCCTGCGTGGATTGCAGCAGCCCGTAATCTTCGACAAACAGCGGTACGTGAAAATGAGACCGCCACTCGACATGCTGCGGGTCCAGCGACTTCAGCGCCTTGGGCAGGTCCGGATATCGCTGCAGCTCGCCGGTCCGGGTGCGCGCCACCACCTGGTGCAGGTAGGTGGGTTCGTTAAACTCCGAAAACGCCCGGAGCACTTCTTCCCGCCGGGCCGGGTCTGCCGGAAGGGTCGCTTTGAGGGCCGCGCTGATTTGGATTTTGCCGACTTTAAGGCCGTTGGCGTCCAGTTTGTCGAGTACCTCCGCCGCCCGTTCGTACCCGACCGCAAAGTGGCAGACGTCGTAACAGAGTTGTACGTGTTCCCGCAGGGCCGCGTCGGCTTCTTCGACGGTCATGCCGAACTCCTCGTTCAGCCGGTCCATGCCGATGGGCAGCACGTAATGATTGAACCAGTCGATGAACTCGTCGCCGGTTTCCAGCAGCCCATCGGGTTCCGGCTCGATGTCGAGGTGCATCGACACACCGCGTTCCCGTTTCAGCCGAACCAGGCTTTCCACAACGGTCAGCAGGCGCTGGGTCGTGATTTCAAAAATCTTGTCGCGCTGGGTGTCGTTGTCCCAGCGGTGCCAGTAGCGGTACGAAAGCGGGGAGGTCGAGATGCCGCCGCTCATGCCCGCGGGCAGCAGTTCGGCCAGCAGCTGAAACAGGCGGATGGTGTAATCGGTCCGCTCGGGCGTCGTCCAGTCGGGGGCGTGCACGGCGTCTTTGACCCGCGTATTGTGAAAGCCGCCGTACGGAAAGCCGTTCATGGTGAACACGTAGCAATCCGTCTGGGTAAGCCATTGTTTAAACTCTGCCAGCCGCTCGGGACGACTCAGCTCGATGCTTGCCGTGTTGGCCAGCCGTAGCCCCAGCCCCAGGGGAGCGTCGGGCGACAGCCGTTTTTTAACCTCCGGAATGGCGGCCTGAAGGGCCAGAAAATGATCGGCCCAGTGCTCGCCGGCGTGGATATTGGTGCAGTAACTCAGGTGTCCGAGGGGCGTCTTCATGCGGGCTGGGTTTCGGTTTGCTGGTGTTTCAGGATGGAAATTACCTCGCGGATGCGGTTTTCATCCATCTCGTGCACTTCCACGCCCGTACCGATGCTTTGCAGGAGCATGATCGTCAGCTGACCGCCCAGGTGTTCCCGGAATTCGGAAAGCCCTTTCAGGGCCGCTTCGTTTTCCAGTTCGGGATGAAAGACCTGAAAACCGAGCGTCCGGAGCGTCGTCAGGATGCGCGATGCTTCTGCCTCCGAAAGCCAGCCGATCTGCTGGGAATACAGCGTGTCGAGCGCAATGCCGATGGCGACGGCTTCCCCGTGCCGGATTTCAAAATCAGTTAGTTGTTCGAGTTTGTGAGCGCTCCAGTGGCCGAAGTCCAGCGGACGGGAGGAGCCCATCTCGAACGGGTCGCCGCCCGCAATATGCTGCATATGCAGTTCGGCGCAGCGCTGGACGAGGTATTTCATGGCTTCCAGATCCCGATCGGCCAGCCGCTCGGCATGGGCTTCCAGCCAGTCGAAGAAAGGCGCATCCTTGATGAGCGCCACCTTAACGGCCTCCGAAATGCCCGCCCGCCAGTCGCGGTCGTCGAGCGTCGTCAGAAAAGAGTAGTCAATCAGGACGGCTACGGGCGGCGCAAACGTGCCGATGAAATTTTTCTTTCCCCGAAAATTAATGCCGTTTTTGACGCCGACTCCCGAATCGTTCTGCGACAGAACCGTCGTCGGGATGCGGATGTGGCGGATACCCCGGTGGGAGATCGCCGCGGCGTAGCCCACCATGTCGAGGACCGAGCCGCCGCCGATGGCGACAATGTACGAGTGCCGGTCGATGCCGTGCCGGTCAACGGCATCGACAATCTTATCGACCAGCGTGGGGTCATTTTTGGCAGCCTCCCCGCCCGGCACAATCAGCAGTTCCGAAATCAGTTCTACCAGCGGATAGCGCCGGAAATACGTCTGAATCTGAACGGGCAGTTCGGGGTGATACTTCAGGACACCGTCGTCGAGTACAAAAAACAACTTCTTACGCAGACCGCCGGCGGCCTGTTTTTGCAAAAATTCCAGAAAAAGGGTATTCGTAGAATCGAACAGGCCCTCGGTGAAAGAGACGTCGTAGGTAAACCGGACGCTGAACGATTGCTGAAGGGATATCGACATTGATTTAAGCGTTAAGCGAACTCAAAATTATTCAAAAAAGAATTTTATAAAGATAAACTAATTGCTTGTTAAACCTTTGTTTTTGCACCTTGTCCAACCGGCGAAATGCAAACAACCTGAATTAAAAATATTCACCCATATCCTATGAACAAGAAAAATCTGGTAGCCGTTGCAGCGATGCTGCTGTTTTCTGTCAGCGCCTTTGCGCAAACCACGGACAATTCGCCGGCATTAAAGGAAAAAGAGCGGCTGAGCGCCACCGAACGGGCCGCCCGTCGGCAGGAGCTAAAGGAGAAAGTGGCGAAAATGTCACCGGAAGAGCGCAAGGCTTTCTTCTCCGAGCGCCAGCGGATGCGCGAACAGCGGATGCAGAATATGACGCCCGAGCAGCGCGAAGCCATTCAGAAGAAAATCAAGGAAGGTAAGGCCACCAAAGGGAGCACCCTGAAATCCGGCTCGGCTTCGGCCGACCATAAAGTTGGCCACGAGGCGCACCGCAAGCAAACCTCTGCCATGTCGCCCGCCGAGCGGCAGGCTTACCGCGAAGCGAAGCGCCAGCGTCTGGAAGAAAAATTAAAGACCATGAGTCCGGCGGAACGGGAGCAGTTCATGAACCGGCAACAGGAACGCCGGGAACGGCACCGTAACCACCGTAACGGCTGAGTGTGAATCGGTAGATGTAACGTAGGAAAGGCCGCTTCCGCTGGAGGCGGCTTTTTTTGATCAATGCCAGATGAATGCCATATCTTGGAGATATGGCATTCATTCTGGCATTTATTCATGTAACGGCAAACACCCGGGCCAGCAACCGCGTCAGCGGCAGCAGACACACCACCAGCAGCGCAAAGGGGAAAGAGGCAAACGCCGCCACCCAGGCCGCATTCATCACAATCAGAGAAACCACCCCGGCCTTGACGGCCATGCCGATATTTTTCCCGACCGGCTCACGCACGGCCCGCCACAGCGGCGGAAAAATGAACAGGCCAAAAATGATCAGGAAAGGCAGGGCCGTTCCCAACTGCCCCCGCGACTGTGCAATGGCCGCGATGCAGGCAATGACCGCGCCGTAGAGCAGCCCCGCGATCCGCAGCGTCCCCGACGACCCGCCATGCACTTCTCCCCGGCTGATCATCGTAATGGCCCCGATGTACGCAATCGGCAGCAGCGCCACCCACGCCCAGGGCATCACCTGCTCGGGCAGGATGCTGACGCCCAGCAGCAGATTCAGGCCCCGGCACAGACCCATGTTCAGCGGTCCCAGCACGGGATGGTGCTTCCCGAACTGGTCGTAAAGCAGCGCAAAAACCGCGATGGCGATGGCCAGCCAGCCCGACAGCGGGTGCACCAGCCAGGCCGCAACGACGCCGATCAGCAGCAGCACGGAGCCCAGCAGGGATGCCGACCGCAGGCTTACCTGCCCGCTCGGTATGGGCCGTTCGGGCCGTTCCTCCGCATCGAGCTGCGCGTCAAAAATATCGTTGAACACCACGCCGCCGCCGTAGAGCCCGATGGTGGACAGGCAGAGCAGCCCCAGCGGTTCGAACGTGGCGTATTCGTACGTCAGGTAACCGGCAATGGCTGTACCGGCCAGAATATCCGCCACGGCCGTAACCAGATTCGCCGGGCGGGTAAGGCGGAGGAGAGGGAGCAACATAATGAGCGATTGAGTGATTGAGCGATTGAGTGACAATGGCCCGGTCGTACACCGCTCAATCACTCAATCGCTCAATCACTAAATGAATTATCGAATAAACACCGACGACTTATCAACCCGCGGGGCCTGGCCGCCGCGGAGGACGGTGCTGCCTTTGAACTTCTGACTCTGGTCGATGACGACGGGCTGTTCAAGTTCTTCGAGGCTGATCTGACCGCTCTGCCCGAAGGCTTTCAGGGCGTTGTAATAGGTGACGGTTTCGATGTCTTCGTCCGAAATGCCGTTCACTTTCATCAGGTAAGCCGTCTTGGGAACGGCCAACGGATCGCTGATGCCCCAGTCGCAGGCCGAATTGACCATGATGCGGTCGGTGCCGTACTGCTTCACGATTTCGACCATCCGCTCGTTGCCCATTTTGGTGAACGGGTAGATCGTAAACGCCGCCCAGAAACCCCGGTCGAGCACTTCCCGGACCGTTTCCTCATTGTTATGGTCGATGATGACCATCTTCGGGTCAAGGCCCTGTTCGAGGGCAATGTCCATGCTGCGGGTCGTACCCCGTTTCTTGTCGCGGTGGGGCGTGTGCACCTGCACGGGCAGGCCGGCCTCTTTGGCGAGGTCGAGCTGGGCACGGTAGTATTTTTCTTCGAGGGCCGTCTGGTCGTCGAAGCCGATTTCACCCACGCCGACTACGCCTTCCTTGTAAAGAAACAGGGGCAGAATTTCCATCACCTGCTCGGCCAGCGCCTCGTTGTTGGATTCTTTTGAATTCAGACCGATGGTGCAGTAATGCCGGATGCCGAACTGCGACGCCCGGAAGCGCTCCCAACCGACCAGACTGCTGAAATAATCCCGGAAAGTATCCACGCCCGTGCGCGGCTGTCCGAGCCAGAAAGCGGGTTCTATCACGGCGACCACGCCCGCGTCGGACATGGCCTGATAATCGTCCGTGGTGCGGGATACCATATGCGCGTGCATATCGATAAACTTCATCCCGCGGATTGTATCCAGAAATTCCATAGTGGTTTAGCGTAATGAGGCTAATCAGCTAACAAAACTGACCGGCCCTTGTTAAAGCCTGCAAGTTGCACCTTATACCGGTTGGTTTCAATGACAACGGATAGGTTTTTGGAAAATTTAGAGCAGCCGTTTTTCGTTAAATAAAGGACAATCGGTCATCACGGTGTCAAGCGGGTTCCCGCAGATTTTCGCTGATTCACAGCGCAGATTTTCGCAGAACGTATTTTTTTCTGCGAAAATCTGCGCTGTGAATCAGCGAAAATCTGCGGGAAACAACCTCAGTACCAAATCAACAAACGAACAAAACAATGAACCGTAAACAACTTCTCCAGCCTCTCTGGCTGTGGGCAATCTGCCTCCTGGCCGGGCTGTCGGCCTGTGAACGGGAGCCGCTGGCGGATCTTTCGCCGGAGGACAGCCAGGTGTTTATTACCAACTACGACCGCAACGTCAACTTCGGCAGTTACCAGACATTCTCCCTGCCGGATTCGGTGCTGGTACTGGCCAATAACCGCCAGATTGCCTCAGCCATAACGGAGGAAGTGCAGTTTCTGGACCAGGTTTCGACCAGCCTGACCGGGCGCGGATTCCAGCGGGTGAACCGGAACCAAAGACCGGACCTCGGCGTCATCGTCGCCCGGGTCGACAACCAGTACACCGGCGTGACGACCAATCCGTTCTACGATCCTTTCTTTTTCGGACCGGGCTTTGGTTCGGGCTGGGGACTAGGCTATGGCTCCGGCTATGGTCTGGGCTACGGCTCGCCTTACCAGTTTTATGAGGTGAGCGACCGCTACTGGATTATCGAAATCGTGGATTTGAAAAATGCCAACCAGCAGACGCAGCAGGTGAACGTCCTCTGGACGGCCGAAATCCGCGGCAACGGCATTTTTGACGCGGCCAGCTTCGCCCGGACCATCAACGCCGTGCTGGAACAGTCTCCGTATCTCCGTACCGCCCGTTAACTACCGCTGACCATGAAACGCATTTCGATGATGTTGATGCTGTGGCTGGTGGCGGGAGTGGCACTGGCTCAGGAAGGCGGCTACCAGATGCCGTCGTTTTACGAACGATTTGTGACCGGACGGGCGACGCTGTACGGCGGCGTGGCGATTCCGTCAGGCACGCAGACCGACTTTATCAACAGCCGCAACAATGCGGCGTTCGGCCTTGCTCTGGAAGCAGTTTTTCCGAAGAATTTTTCGGCGGGCGTCCGGACGGGGTATCAGTACCTTTCGGAGCGACTACCCCGGCAGACGATAGAAACGGGCAGCGGCGCTATTTCGGCGGTGCAGACCCGGACGCTGACGACGGTGCCGGTACTGGCCATCGGGTCGTTTTTCTTCACGGGCGTCAACGCCCCCATCCGTCCATACATTCAGGCGGGCGCGGGCGGCGCGTACGTGACCTACACGAAATACTGGGGTTCGCTGGCGGACCGGGAGCAGGGCATCCGCGCGGCTATTGCACCGGCGGCGGGCGTCCGGTTCCAGTTCGGCGGCCCCGAAGGTCGGCTGGGCGCGGAGCTGCAGGCGCAATACCAGCAGGTCTTTTTCAACTACAACGAAATCCAGAACACCCAGAACCTGCTCCTGTCGGCGGGTCTGTCGTTCCGGTGGTATTGAGTCGGTTTTGAGTTTTCCGTTTTCTGTTTTCCGTTTTCTGTTGCTCCGCAGAAGATAGCCATCTCTGTACCATGCAACGAAGAACGGAAAACAGAAAACTCAAAACAGCTCCCTAAGCTCCGGGCTCACGAACGGCTCGGCCTGTTCCCAGAGCTTGGGGGGGACGGGGCGGCCGGCGGCGCGGCGTTCGCGGGCGAAATCGGTGGCGATGGCCGCCAGGTCCGCATTGCGGCGTTCGCGGTGGCCGATGATCTGGGAAATATCCTTGTCGTTGAAGAAAGCCTTCATGATCAACTGGTTCCAGGCGTTCTGGTCCAGCTGCTCGGACGCGTACGGGTTCCGGAGCATGATGGCGTCCTGCACGGGGCCGATGTTGCTGCGAACGGCCTCCGTCGCCTGAAAGCGCCAGGCATCCGGGAAGGGCAGTACCGGCAGGGCGGAGTAAATCGCCACCAGTTCGTTCATCTCCGCCGACTTGATGAGTGTTTCCACGGTGCTGACCACCTCGTCGCGGTCTTCGGCAGAAAGGTGCAGGAGCCACCAGACCCGGGCAAGCCGGTCGAGCGTCCAGCCCTCCACGGAGAAGCCGGGGCGGAGTCCGTGCAGAAAATGCCGGGACTGCGGAGAGGTTTCGATAACCCGTTTTCCCGTAAAGCGGGGAAGGGCGGCAAAAACCCGGAAAAAAATGGCTTTCCCCGGCTGGTTAGCGTATATGCTGGCCTGCTGGGTCAGGTACGGAATGGCTTTATCGGAATCAGGCTGCTGCCGGATAATGTCCAGCAGCGCCTCGCGAATGGCGGAAGGGTTCATGCGGCAAAATTAAGGAAATCACTTTGCTTTCGGATGAGCCTGGTCATAGGCTTTCTTGAGCTTTTCGATGCTGTTGTGCGTGTAAATCTGGGTCGCGGCCAGACTGCTGTGACCGAGGAGGTCCTTGATGGCGTTCAGGTCGGCCCCCCGGTTGAGCAGGTGCGTGGCAAAGGTGTGGCGCAGCACGTGCGGGCTTTTCTTCTCCAGCGTCGTTACCACGTTCAGGTATTTCTTCACAATTCGCTGAATCAGCACGGGGTAGGCTTTGTTGCCCTGGTCGCTGACGATGAGGTAGATGTCGTCGGCTTTCGGCCCCAGTTCGGTTTGCTTGGCCTGTAAATAGTTCTGAATCAGGCTGAACAGGCTGGCCGTGATCGGCACAATCCGGTGTTTGTTGCGCTTGCCGAGGACGGTGATGGTCCGTTCGTAGAGATTGACGTCGCTCGTTTGCAGGCCGACGAGTTCGGCCAGACGGATGCCCGTGCCGTAGAGCAGTTCCAGTACCAGCTTGTCGCGCAGTCCGGCGAAATCCTCCGGAAATTCCACCTCGTCGAGCAGCGTTTCCATCGGCTTCTCCTCCACGTAAACGGGCAGTTTCTTGCTGGTTTTCAGGGCCTGAATTTTCAGCGTCGGGTCCGCCTCGATGACCTTCCGGCGGGTCAGGTAGCCGAAGTACGTCCGCAGGGTGGCGATTTTCCGGTTCACGGAGGTCTTGTCGAGGCCGCTTTCCACCAGACTCACGATCCAGGCCCGAATCTGGAGGTGATTGGCCGCTCCGGCGTTTTCGAGGCCAAAATCCTTTTGAAGAAACGCCCCGAACTGCTCCAGGTCGGCTCCGTAGGCCGTCAGGGTGTGGTGGCTCAGGCGCTTTTCGTATCGAATGTGTTCGAGGAAAGACTGAAAGGGGGTATCCATAAAACGTTGGGTCGCGTTGGGACGAAAATTAAGCGGAATTTGGCTCTGCCCGACAGCCGGTGGCGCAAAAAAAAAGCAGTAAGCGATTTGCCTACTGCCACCCAATACATTTAAGCGTTTCCGATCTGCCCGAAGCAGACTGCGTAGCGACTACTGGTTCTTGTTGCCGTACGTCTTCTGTTTGTAAACGGCGTTCAGAATCTCATGACGACGCTTTACAGAAGGCTTCTCGAAGGCAGTACGTGAACGCAGTTCGCGAAGAACGCCAGTTTTTTCAAACTTCTTCTTGAAACGCTTCAGCGCTTTGTCAATCGATTCGTTTTCTTTTACGTTTACGATAAGCATATTTTTGACCTCAATTAATGTCCTTGAAACAAACGGATTGCAAATGTAAAAGTTTAGGGAGGAAAAAACAATAGTTTTGCGGGATTAAATGGAAGGGGAAGAGAGGAGGAAGGGGAGGAGAGGTGGAAAGGGATAAATGCTTACTCCTGAACTTTTCCCTTCTTTTCCTCCCCTTCCTCCCCTTTCTCCTTTTCCTCCCTTCAAACACTGCCTATGACCTCCATCATCGATCTCGGTACAAACACCTTCCACCTCATGATTGCGGAACTACAGCCCGACGGCAGCCACCGGATGCTGTTCCGCGAAAGTCGCCCGGCCAAAATCGGCAAAGCGGGCATCAACCAGGGCGTCATTACCGGAGAGGCTACCGAACGGGCCCTGACGGTCCTGCGCTATTTCCGGGAAAAACTCGACGAGTTTGGCGTGCCCGTCGAAAGCACCGTGGCGATGGGCACCAGCGCCATCCGCAACGCTGGCAACCAGGCGGAGTTCATCGAGCGTATCCGGCAGGAAACCGGCATCCGGATTTCGGTCATTTCGGGCGACCAGGAGGCGACCTACATTTACAAGGGCGTACGGGCGTCGGGCGTGCTCGACGCGCGCACGGCCCTGATTATGGACATCGGTGGGGGCAGCGTTGAGTTCATCCTCTGCAATCGGGACCGGATTTTCTGGAAACAGAGCTTCGAAATCGGCGGGCAGCGGCTCATGGAGCGGTTCATGCACAGCGACCCCCTTAGCCCGACGGCGGTACAGCGGCTGCACGCCTATTTTCAGGAACAACTGCTGCCCCTCGCCAACGCCATTCACCAATATCAGCCGCAGGTGCTGGCGGGCTCCTCCGGCACGTTCGATACGCTCGTGGACATGCAGTACCAGCACGAACGCGGCCACTGGCCCCCGGCGGACCAAACCGCCTTCGACTTGACGCTGGCCGAATTTTACCGGTCGTATGAGCTGCTCCTGACCCGGAATCATGACGAACGGATGGCCCTGCCCGGCATGATCGAACTGCGGGTGGACATGATTGTGGTGGCCGTCTGCCTGATCGACTACGTGTTGAAAACGTTCGACATCAGAGAAATGCGGGTTTCGACGTACGCGCTGAAGGAAGGAGTGCTGTTTGATGAAGAATGAACGGCAGACGGGTGGGGAGGCTGGTTTAATGCAAAAAGGTCTTGTTCAAAGTATATTCGGGGAGGTTTTTTCTTTGTAGGTTAATCCACTCATAGTACCAAGGCAATCCTCCGCCATTCCCTGTTCATTGTTCATTTTTTCCTAAACCGCAATGAAGTCCGAAACCAACGCCTCCTCTTCCTGGAAGAACCTCATTTACACCGTCCTGATTCTGCTGGTGGTCGTACTGGCCCTTTCGTTTCCGGCCGCTTTTGTCGAAATCGGCGGTTTTCCGCTCAAAAAGCTGATTATCCCGCTGCTGCAGATCATCATGCTCGGCATGGGTACGACTATGTCAATCAGCGACTTTGACCAGGTTACCAAAACGCCCAAAGCCGTCATTATCGGGGTAATCTGTCACTTTATCATCATGCCCGCCCTGGGCTTCACGCTGGCCAATGTGTTCAGCTTTCCGCCCGAAATTGCGGCGGGCGTGGTGCTGATCGGCTGCTCCCCGAGTGGCCTGGCTTCCAACGTGATGTGCTTTATTGCCAAAGCCAACGTGCCCCTTTCGATCACCGTCACGTCGATCTCGACCCTGCTGGCTCCGTTTGTAACGCCCGCGTTGATGAAGCTGCTGGCCGGTCAACTGATTGAAATCGACTTCCTCAAAATGGTGGTGGAAATCATGCAGATCATCATTCTGCCCGTTGCCCTCGGTCTGGTTCTTAACCGCGTATTCCGCAAATCGGCCGTCATGCTGAACCGGGTAATGCCGCTGATCTCGATGGGCGGCATTGTGCTGATCGTCGGCATCATCACGGCCGCCGGGCGCGAAAGCCTGCTGACGGTGGGCTGGACGCTGGCCCTGTGTGTGCTCATTCACAACCTCTGCGGCTTCCTGCTCGGCTACTGGAGCGGGCGGATTTTCGGCCTCGACGAGCAGAGCTGCCGCACGGTTTCCATCGAAGTCGGTCTTCAGAATGGCGGTCTGGCCTCCGGTATCGCCCTGCAAATGGGCAAAGTGGCGACGGTCGGGCTGGCTCCGGCCCTGTTTGGTCCGATCATGAACATGACCGGCTCGCTGCTGGCTACGTACTGGAGCCAGCGCCCGCCTAAAGAAGTTGCGGTGAGCGAACCGGTCGTGACGCCGGAGCGAAAAGCCGTTTAAAGCCGCACTTCGCCCAGTTTCCGGAGCATGCTGACGGCATGGTGCTGGGTATGATGGCCCGTGAAATAGATCATTTCGCGGGCCGTCAGCGGACCCAGCAGCGGATGTTTCCAGACAGTGAACCCGTCGAGATCTTCTTCACTCAGGGCGGCAACGTGGTGCGACAGGGCCTCGCCGGTCTCTTTCCAGGCGGCCAGTTGCTCGGCCGGAGTTTTCTGCACGGCATCCTCGGCCGGAGCGGTCGCCGTATTGACTACGCCCGGATTGGCCGCCAGCGCCGTTTTGTAGGCGTCGCGGATAGCCTCCGAGGCGAGAGAGGGACGGGTATTGGAGCGCCAGAGCGCCCGGCCCGCCGGACTCAGCAGCAGGGCCGTCTGCTGGTTGGCTTTCAGAATGTGCGCCGTTTCCTGCGCCAGCGTCCATTTGCCGTTCTGTTCGCGGGTCCAGTCGTCCGCCGAAAGGCGGGCGAGGACGGTGGTTAGTTGCTGAAAGCTGTCTTCGAGCAGCGTAAGCGGAGAGGTTGTGGTCATGGTTTTCAGAAGGTTGGATTGGAACTGGCGGTAAATGTGGTCTAAAAAAGTTGTGTATGCAACTTTTGTGAATAAATTTGGAGCATGGAAGCGACCAACTTCTGCATTGCTGGACGGCTGCGTATGCTGTCGCGGGTCATCACGACACTTTACAACGAAGCTTTCGCGGCGGAAGGGGTGACCTTTGCCCAGGCGAGTCTGCTGATGCACATTTTTGCCCTGCCCGCTGTCCGGCAGGTGGAGCTGTCACGGCGTCTGCAGATCGAGAAGTCCGCCCTGAGCCGGGACATTCAGTTGCTGCAGAAACGCGGCTGGATTACAGACAATGTGCGCCGCGGGCTGTACCTGACAGAGGAGGGAACCGCCATTGCCAAGCGGTGCCACAAAATCTGGAAAGGCCTGCACGAACGCGTCCGGACCGAACTGGGCGAAAAAGCCATCGGGGCGCTGGACCTTTTTTCGCAGGAATTATTTGCGGTGCAAACCGCCCGGAAAGGCCACGAGGACTGACCATCAGGCCGCGGATGCATCCAACAGACCGCTGAAAAAGACTTTTCGGCAAATCCTCCGCATTTATTTTAGCTTTATCCGCATAAATTAGGCGGGAATCCCGCTTAGGATTCATCACCCGATACATTACATGGCAGAAGAAAAACGTACCCGCACCATCACCTGGGAGGACCCGCAGCAAGGCGCGCAGGCGGCCAAATCCATGTCCGGTCTGGCCTATTTGCAAAGCATCATCGACGGCCAGAACCCGACGGCCCCAATCGGCCAGGCGCTCGGCTTTGAACCCGTTTCCGTGGAAGACGGAAAAGCCGTGTTCGCCGTCGTTCCGGCCGAATACCACTACAACCCGATTGGGCTGGTTCATGGCGGGCTGGTCTGCACGCTCTGCGACTCGGCCATGGGCTGCGCCGTGCATACCAAACTGAAAGAGGGCCTCAGTTACACCACGCTGGAAATCAAGGTGAACATGGTCCGGCCCATCACGGCAAAAACCGGGCGGCTGACCTGCACCGGCACCGTCATCCACGTCGGCCGGAGCGTCGCCACCGCCGAAGCACGGGTCGAAGACGAACAGGGCCGCCTGTACGCCCACGCCACCACGACATGCATGATTTTTAATAGCTGAATGATTGAATGGTTGATAGGTTGAATTGCTGCGCAAAGTTTGGACATAGCGAAGCCTGATCAACCTATCAATCATTCAACCATTCAGCCACTCGACCATGAACGAAGCTCACCTTACCGTTCCCCGCACGGCCCGGTACTACACGCTTGGGCAGCTGACAGACGCTACCCGGCATGTCTGGTTTGTGCTGCATGGGTACGGACAACTCGCGCAGTTTTTTCTCCGGCGGTTCGATGTGGTGCAGAATGACGACACATTTGTGGTGGCTCCGGAGGGCCTTTCCCGGTTCTATCTGGACGGAAAGTACGACCGCATCGGGGCCAGCTGGATGACCCGCGAAGACCGGCAGCACGAGATCGAAGATGGCATTCGGTATCTCAATGCGCTCTGGGATACTCTTTTCCGGACGGTTGATCCCGCTGCTGTAACGATTCACTTGCTTGGGTTTTCGCAGGGAGCGGTGCAGGCCTGCCGCTGGCTTCAGGCGGGGCAGATTCGCGCCGACCGGCTTATCCTCTGGGCCGGTTTCTTTCCCACGGGTCTGCAGACGATTATCGACCGGGACCGGCTCGCGGGCGTGGAAACTTTCTACGTCTACGGCGAGCAGGACGAGTATTTGGTGACCATTCCGGACATCAGGGGCTATCTGCAACAGATTGAGGCGGATATGCCGGGCATCCGACTACTTCCGTATTCCGGCCGGCATTCCGTGGACCGGGAGGTGTTAAAAAGTTTAGTATATTAAGTCAATAGAATTTGGCTAAATAGTTACCCGATTTTTCAACAATCAGGGGACCGTGCTGTTGACTGGGGGACAACGTTATGTTTCACCAAATTCATCCACAGCATGTTTTATCACGACAAAAAATTGCAGTACAAAGTCCGGGTAGAAAAGCCGAATCCAACCTTTGCCCGGGCCCTGCAGCAGGCCATTGGCGGTATTGAAGGCGAAATCCGGGTCTGTTTGCAGTACCTCTTTCAGGGCTGGAATTCACGGGGGCCGGTTCGCTACAAGGACATGCTGCTGGACACGGGCACAGAGGAAATCGCCCATATCGAGATGCTGTCCACGGCCGTTGCCTTGAATCTGGAAGGAGCTTCAGGAGGCATTGTGGATGAAATTGTAGGCCAGAGCCCCATCGTGGGCGCTATCATGGGAGGCATGGACCCGCGTCATTACCTGTCCGGCGGATTGGGAGCCATGGCCGCCGACGCCAACGGGGTGCCTTTCAACGGCTCCTGGGTGGTCAGCTCGGGAAATCTGGCGGCCGACATGTATGCCAACGTGATGGCCGAATCGACCGGACGGCTCCTCGCTACCCGTCTGTACGAACTCACCGACGACCCGGGCATGAAAGACATGCTCGCCTTTCTGATCGCCCGCGACACCATGCACCAGAACCAGTGGCTGGCCGTGCTGGAGGAACTGGGCCACGGCGATATTACCAAAGTACACCCCATTCCGAACAGTTTCCCGCAGGCTAATGAAAATCAGGAAGTAAACTACCTCTTTGTCAATACCAATATCGACGCCGAGCCGTCGGCGGGCGAAAACCGCCGCTGGACGCAGGGCACCTCCATCGACGGCAAAGGCCAGTTTCAGGAGGAAAAAGCCTTCCCCCGCGGCGACGTCCCCGTCCTCGGCCCGCCCGCCAAAGAAGGCTACGCCCAAACCGAACAGTTGACGGGAGCCAACAGTAAGAGTTAAGAATTAAGAGTTAAAAGTTAAGAGTTAAAAGTAGGCTCCGCTAAGTCAGAAACCTGAATCAGCAGAGCTTACTTTTAACTCTTAACTTTTAACTTTTAACTATTGTTGTGGCGCTGGCCTGGGCGGCGGCCAGGATGGTAATGTCGGCGATGTGGACGTTGGCGGGGGCGGTGACGGCGTACACGATGGCGTCGGCAATGTCACTGGCTTTCAGCGGGTCAAATCCCTGGTAAACTTTTCCGGCCCGTTCTTCGTCGCCTTTGAAGCGGACCATCGAAAATTCGGTTTCCACGGCTCCGGGCGCGATGTTGGTTACTTTGATGCCATGCTGCGTCAGGTCGAGGCGCATGCCTTCGCTGATGGCTTCCACGGCGGCTTTGGAGGCGCAGTACACCGTGCCGTTGGCGTAGGTCTGCTTGCCGGCGATGGAACTGACGTTCACGATATGACCGCTCCGGCGCTCTACCATGCCCGGAATAACGGCTTTTGACACATACAGCAAGCCCTGCACATTTCCGTCGATCATCTGGTCCCAGTCGTCCACACTGCCTTCCTGAATCGGGGCCAGCCCGTGGGCGTTTCCAGCATTGTTGACCAGCACCGAAACCGACTGCCACTCCGCAGGCAGCGAAAGGATGGCCGATTCAACGGCCGCCCGGTCGCGTACGTCGAACTGGAGGGTGGTCACTTCCGTTCTGGCCGACAGCGCGCTCCGGACTTCATCCAGTCGTCCGGTCCGGCGACCGCAGAGAATTAATTTGTAATTCAGGTCGGCAAATGCCTCTGCAACCGCTCTTCCTATGCCGGAAGTTGCCCCGGTAATCAACGCTATTTTATTCATAATCAGTGATTAAGTGTACTATATTGATAAATAAGCATACTTTCTATGCATCAAAAAAAGAGGCGTCCGTTGGCTCACTTTGATGAACATAAACGGTCTTTCATGTAACCTTTTGCGGAACACCCGGTTTGTAAAGAACATTTCTGGCCAGCAGATCTGACGAACTGGACCGACGGATTGTCTGCCGGAACACCACACTCAATGAAATGGAAACTTGCTTTAATCAGTGAACACGCGTCACCGCTGGCGCTGGTGGGCGGTGTTGATGCCGGAGGGCAAAACATCGCCGTGGCCGAGCTGGCGCAGGCGCTGGCAAAAATCGGGTATCAGATAGACATCTTTACACGCTGGGATGACAAAAATTTACCGCAGGTCGTAGAATGGCAGCCTAATGTTCGCATCGTCCACCTCGAAGCGGGGCCGGTACACTACGTGCCGAAAGAGGAGCTGCTGCCGTTCATGAAGGATTTTACGGCGAATTTTATCCGTTTCTCGGAAAAAGAAGGCAATCCGTACCGGCTGGTTCACGCGCATTTCTTCATGTCGGCGCTCGTGGCTGCGGATATCAAAAAGGAGCTCGGCATCCCGTTCGTCGTTACCTTCCACGCGCTGGGTAAGGTCCGGCGGATGATCCAGGGCGAATGCGACCGGTTCCCGGCCGAACGCTTTGCCATCGAGGAACGCGTGATTCGGGAGGCCGACCAGCTGGTGGCGCTGTGTCCGCAGGACCGCGAAGACCTGATGACCCTCTACGAAGCCGACCCCGCCAAAATCACGATTGTGCCCAACGGCGTCAATACGTCCGAATTTTACGTCGTGGATAAACTGCTGGCGCGGCTGCTGCTGGGCCTTGATCCCAACGAAATCATCATTCTCCAACTGGGCCGGATGGTGCCCCGCAAAGGCGTCGATAACGTCGTCCGGGCGGTCGGTACGCTGCGCCGCGACCACGGCGTCTGGGCCCGTTTGCTCATTGTCGGCGGCGAGTCCGATGTGCCCGACCCCGCCATCACGCCCGAGATCGGCCGCCTTCAGGCGCTGGCCCGGGAGGAGGGCGTGGAAGAATGGGTGACGTTTGCAGGCCGCCGTCAGCGCGATACGCTGCGTTACTTCTACAGCGCCGCCGACGTGTTTGTCACGACGCCCTGGTACGAACCTTTCGGCATTACCCCGCTGGAGGCGATGGCCTGCGGCGTGCCGGTGATCGGTTCGGAGGTTGGAGGCATTAAACACACCATTATGGACGGACAGACAGGTTTTCTGGTTCCTCCCAACAACCCGGAAACGCTGGCCAACCGGATGCTGACCCTGATTCAGTACCCGCGGATTCAGAACGCGCTGCGGCGGAATGCCCTGCGCCGCGTCCACAAGCATTTCACCTGGCAGAGCGTGGCCCAACTCACGGCCAGCCTGTACGAAACGGTGGGCCTGCCGCGTCCGCAGGTCCTGCGCGTGGAAAAGGTCGAGCCGGTGCTCGGTTCGCAGCCGTTAATGTCGAACCGCGTGAAGAAATGTTCGTTTCGGAGTTTAGTTGAAAAAGGACAAGAGAGGAGAGACATAAGACAAGAGACGGGAGGGTGGAGATGAAATGAACGTTTGCCAATGTTACACGCGGTCCATCCTGTCGACTCGTCGTTTGTCTCTTGTCTTGTCTCTCTTGTCTACAAAAATCCGAACGAGCATGAGTGAACGCGCTATATTTCTCGACAAAGATGGAACGCTGATCCGCGACGTTCCCTACAATGTAGAACCCGGTCAGATTGAGCTTTATCCGGAGACGGGAGAGGCGCTGCGACGGCTCGGGGCGGCTGGTTTTCGGCTGATTGTTATTTCCAACCAGTCGGGCGTGGCACACGGGTATTTCGAAGAGCAGGCCCTGACGTTTGTGGAAGTGCAGTTGCAGGTCTTGCTGCGGCCCTACGGGGTGAGTCTGGACGGATTTTACTACTGTCCGCATCATCCCGGCGGCTCCGTTCCGGCGTATTCCATCACCTGCGCCTGCCGCAAGCCCGAGCCCGGTCTGCTGACCCGCGCGGCGGCCGACCACGACCTGAATCTGGAAGAATCCTGGATGATCGGCGACATCCTCAACGATGTGGAAGCGGGCAACCGGGCAGGCTGCCGGACCGTTCTGCTCGAACACGGGAACGAAACGGAATGGCTGACCGGCTCGTTCCGGACACCCACTTACCGGGCCCGGCACATGCTGGATGCCGCAGAATTCATACTCAAGCATACCACCCAATCGGTTAGTAAACCCCACAATAACCTTTCTGCTTCATTCGAACAGGAGGTTAGTTAACTAAGCCGGCATCCTGAATCATTATGTCAGTCAACAATCGGCGCGAGAAAAAAAACGACCGGGTCATCCGGTCTGATGATCCCCGCAGCAGGGAGGCTTCCACCGGGTCTTCGACCGAATCTTCGACCGAATCCTTTCAATGGGAAAAGTGTCCGCATATCCTGTGTATCCGTCCGGATAACATGGGCGACGTGCTGATGACGACTCCGGCCTTCCGGGCGCTGAAAGAAAGCCTGCCGGGCCGGCGACTGACGCTGCTGACCTCCTCGGCGGGAGCGGCCATCGCGCGGATGATTCCGGAGATTGACAACGTTATCACGTTTGACGTTCCCTGGGTGTCCACGCAGGACGTCCCGAACCGGGAGGCGGTTGTCAAACTGGTCGAACTGCTGCGTCGTCGGCGGTTCCAGGCGGCGGTGATCTTCAACGTCCAGAGCCAGAATCCGTTACCGGCGGCGCTGCTTTGCTACATGGCTGGTATCCCAAACGTGCTGGGTTACTGCCGCGAAAATCCCTACTACCTGATGAGTCCCTGGGTCCCGGACCCGGAGGTGCTGTGCGCCACTCGGCACGAGGTCGAACGGCAACTGACCCTGGTGGAGGCGGTCGGCGCGACAACCGCAAACCGGCAACTGTCGCTGTCTGTCCCGCCGAATGCGGTGATTCAGGCCCTCGAAAGTCTTTCGGCAACCGGCGTGCAGCCGCACCAGCCCTGGCTGGTCATGCACACGGGCGTGAGCGAGGAAAAACGGCGTTATCCGGCAGAGGAATTTATCAAAGCGGGGCGGCGGCTCACCAGCGAACTGGGTTTTCAGGTGGTGCTGACGGGCAGTAAGTCCGAACGGGCCTATACCGAAGACATCCGCAAGCAGATTGGTCCCGGCGCGGTGAACCTGACCGGAAAGCTCCCGCTGGATGTTTTCTGCGGCCTCATCGCCCAGGCGCCGGTGGTGGTTTCCAACAATACCGGTCCGGTGCATATCGCCTCGGCCGTCGGAACGCCGGTGGTGGTGCTGTACGCCATGACCAACCCGCAGCATACGCCCTGGCTGGTGCCCAACCGGGTGCTTTATTTCGACGTACCCGAACCCCTGCGTTCGCGCAACATGCTGCTGCAGCGGTTCCCCGGCCCCGCCGAACCGAAAGCATCCGTAGACGGAATTGTGAAAGCAGTAGAAGAACTAACCATTGGAACCATTGCCCTATCGGGGACCTAAAAGGGGGAATAGTTTATGGTTTATAGTTTAGAGTTTATGGTGATAACCTGAGGCCAAAAAAGAGTACCGTTGGCAGGAAGCAACCATAAACCATAAACTCTAAACCTGGTAACTTAAAATAAACGTTATGATTACTCTTGGAATTAATGCGGCCTTTCACGACCAGACGGCGGCTATTGTAAAAGATGGGGTGGTGCTGGCGGCGGCGGAAGAGGAACGCTTTACCCACATCAAACACGGCAAGCGCCCGATTCCCTTTTCTACCTACGAACTGCCGTATAATGCCATCGATTTCTGCCTGAAAACGGCCGGAATCACGCTGGCGGAAGTAGACCACATTGCCTATTCGTTGGACCCGTCTCTGCTGCTGGGGGATAAAAAAGACGCCGATACGCTCGAAATTCCGCTGAAGCCGGGCTACCAGCCGACCGATAGCCAGTGGCTCAATCCCTGGGACCCGCTGTTTCTGTCGTCTATCGTCAACGCGCCGGGCCACCTCGTCGATGGCGTGCCCCTGCACCTGTCGGCCCGCTGGAAAGCAGCCCGTCGCGACGGCCCGTATCAGTGGCATTTTGTGAATCACCACCTGGCGCACGCGGCGAGCGCGTTTCTCCCCAGTCCGCATACGCGGGCGGCGGTCATCGTCATCGACGGGCGCGGCGAACTGGCTACCACGAGCTATTGGCTGGGCGAAGGCAACGACCTGAAACTGCTGGGCGAAGTGCACCTGCCGCATTCGCTGGGCCTGCTCTACGAACGGATGACCGAATACCTCGGCTTCCTGCATTCGTCCGACGAATACAAGGTGATGGCGCTGGCTTCGTTCGGGGAGCCGAAGTACGCCGATTATTTCCGCAACCTGATCCGGTTGGGACAGAATGGGCAATACACCATCGACACGCCGGACTTCGCCGGGGAATTTGGCCCTATGCGCGAAAAAGGCGGTCCGCTGGAACAGAAGCATTTTGACATTGCGGCCTCGCTGCAACTGGTGCTGGAAGAAACCGTCCTGAAACTAATCACCTGGCTGCACGAGGTCACCGGCTGCGACACGCTCTGCATGGCGGGCGGGGTGGCGCTCAACTGCGTCATGAACGCCCGGCTGCGCGACAAGGGCCCGTTCCGCGACATCTGGGTACAGCCCGCTTCCGGCGACTCGGGCACGGCGCTGGGAGCCGCGATGTGCATCGACACCCGGCAGCGGAACGCCACCGAACGGGCGTATGTGATGGAAGACGTCTACCTGGGACCCCGGTTTACCGACGACGAAATCGAAGCCTTCCTGAAATGGTCGAAACTGCCGTACCGCAAGATGGACGATGTGGCCTCCGATGTGGCCGATTATCTGGCCCAGGGCAACGTCATCGGCTGGTTTCAGACCGGGATGGAATTTGGGCCGCGGGCGCTCGGGGCCCGGTCGTTGCTGGCGGCTCCGTTTCCGGCGGATATGCAGCAGAAAATGAACGATCTGAAGGACCGCGAAGACTTCCGGCCCGTTGCGCCGGTGGTGCTGGAGGAGATGGCCGACGAGTACTTTGTCAACGCCCGCAAGTCGCCGTTCATGCTGTTTATCAACGACGTGCGGCCGGAGGTCACCGAACGCATTCCGGCGGTCTGCCACAGCGACGGTACGGCCCGGATTCAAACTATCAACCGGTCCCAGAATCCGGTTTATTATGCGTTAATTAAAGCATTCTACGAAAAAACCGGTGTTCCGGTTCTGATCAATACCTCGTTCAACACGCGGGGCGAACCCATCGTCTGTACTCCCCGCGACGCCGTCGAATCTTTCTGGACCTCGCCGCTGGATGCGCTTGTCATCGGCTCGTTCATGCTGACCAAAACCGGCCACGGAACGGGCAGCGACAGCGAGAAACCGGCCTGGTACGGACGCGGAGTCGTGAAAGAAAGCCAGGAGTGGGAAGGAATAATTATCAGTTAAGAGTTAAGAGTTATGAGTTAGCTCTGCTGTTTTCAACTCATAACTCATAATTCTTAATTATTAACTCATCATTATGAAACCGTTAGTATCCATTATCGTCCCGACCTTTCGGCGGCCGGCGTTGCTGAACCGGTGCCTGGAAGCCTTACTGAAACAGGAATTGCCCTTTCATACGTTTGAAATTATTGTGGTGGACGATGGCAACGACACCGCCACGCGGGAAGCAGTAGAGATCACCGCCCGGAATACGACGGTGCCGCTCCGGTACCTCGGTCAGCCCGAGCGACGCGGACCGGCCGCCGCCCGCAACCGGGGCTGGAAAGAGTCGCGGGGCAGTATCATCGGCTTTACGGACGACGACTGTATTCCCGACGAAAACTGGATTCGCAATGCCGTGGACGCCTTTATCGAAGGGGCGGAAGTGGTGTCGGGCCGCCTGGTGGTGCCCTGCTCGGAAAAGCCGACGGATTACGAACGCGTGACGACGTTTCTGGAAACGACCGAGTTTGTCACCGCCAACTGTTTCTGCTCCAGAGCCGCCCTCGAAAAGGTCGGCGGACTGGAAGAAAGCTTCGACATTGCGTGGCGCGAAGACAGCGATCTGCAATTCAAGTTTATCGAGAACGAGATTCCGGTCACGAAGCGCAAAAACGTCACCGTCGTGCATCCGATCCGGGAAGCGGCCTGGTGGGCCTGCCTGAAGGACGAGCGGAAGAATTGCTACGATGCGCTGCTGTACAAACGGCATCCCCGGCTTTTCCGGGAGCGCATTCCGGCCTACGGCAATCTGGTGCTGATGTACTACGCGGTTGTTATCGGCTTCCTGCTGGGGGCTTTCGGGGTGCTGGCCGAACTGCCGTATGTGGCCTCGTATGGCTTCGGTCTGTTTACGGCTTTTCTGCTGGTGCTGGTCGTGCGTCGCCTCTGGGGCACCCGGCTCACCCCGCAGCATGTCGGACAAACCCTCGTTACCACCGCCGCAACGCCTTTTCTGTCCGTCTACTGGCGGCTGTACGGAGCTTGCAAGCATCGAACACTCTATTGGTAATAGTTGAATGACTGAATGACTGAATGACTGATTTCGACCATATACTTTTACTGCCTGATGGTCAGTCAATCAATCATTCAATCAATATCCATATCCCTATGAATAACAAAATCGTGGCCGCCTTACGAAGGCAGCCGGATTCAATAGCGATTTTTCGGGCCATCAAACTGGGCGACCTGATGGTAGCCATTCCGGCGCTGCGGGCGCTGCGGATGGCCTTTCCACGGGCGAAAATTACGCTTATCAGCCTGCCCTGGGCAAAGGAGTTCGTCGCCCGGTTCCCGATGTACATCGATGAATTTATCGATTTTCCGGGATGGCCGGGCCTGCCCGAACAACCGGTCGATGCGGGCCGGACGGTCGCGTTTCTCAAACTGATGCAGCAGCGCCATTTCGATCTGGCCCTCCAGATGCAGGGCAACGGCACGCTGGTCAACCCGATGATGGAATTGCTGGGTGCCCGCGTGACGGCCGGATTTTACCCGGCCGGTCTGAAAGCCTACAACGTCAATCCCGAATTCTACATGCCGTACCCGGAAGGCGAGCACGAAATCCGGAAGCACCTGAGTCTGATGGACTTTCTGGGCATCCCGACGCAGGGTTTTGACCTCGATTTTCCGTTGACCAAACAAGATGGACTCCGGGCGGCTCTGATTCCGGAACTCGACAGCCTCAACCCCAAAGAGTACGTCTGCATTCATCCGGGCGGTATTTCGGCCCGTCGCTGGCCCGAAAGTCACTTTGCGCAGGTCGCCGATTCGCTGGCCGAGCAGGGGTACAAGGTCGTGCTGACGGGTACGCAGAGCGAAGGGCCGATTGTCGAAAGTGTGCGCGAACAGATGCACTCCTCGGCCGTCAGCCTGGCCGGCAAAACGGACTTGGGTACGCTGGCCTGGGTCCTGAGCCGGGCTTCTCTGCTGGTGAGCAATGATACGGGCGTGGCCCACCTTGCGTCGGCGCTCAAAGTGCCGAGCGTGGTCATCTATACCACGTCCCAGCCCGAAGAATGGGGCGCGCTGAATCGGGAACGCCACCGGGCCGTGCTGGAGGTGAACGCCGAAAGTCCGGGGGCGGTGATTGAGGAAGCGCTTTCGCTGCTGCCCGAAACCAGCAGTCCGTCGGCGGTACTGGCTGCCTGATTTAACTGATTGATTATTCGGTGGTTAACTACCGCTCGCTAAAATCAAAGCTGGTCCCGTCGGGTCAGCTTTTTTTTGTGCCAACTTAAAGAAGAAATGACTCTTCCTCTTAATCTTCCGCACCATGCCTCAGCACGATTTTTTTGTAGACCTGCACTGCCACCCCACCTACAAACCCTTCGGGCGCAGTTTCAGAATGGGTACGCCCGGACAGGCTTCCAACCGGCCCGGTGATCTAAATTCGGTCTGGAATTACGACCCGCCAGGCGCGGGCGACAAGCTGCTCAATTTTGTCAAGGGCCTGACCCGCTTTTCGCAGGCGAACCTGACCGCGGCGGCTTACGGCCGAACGGGGGTGATGACCGTTTCGCTGGGGTCCATCGAAAAAGGGTTTTTCAGAACGAAACTCGGCACCGGAGCGCTGGCTGATCTGGTTTCCGAGTTCACGGCCGGTCTGAGCGTGCCCCGGATCAACCACATCCAGAACATGACCGATTACTTCGCCGATCTGCTGCTGGAATGGGATTTTCTGCTGGCCAACAACGAAAAATTCACCCGCATCGACGGCATGAACTATGCCTACAGCATTGTATCCTCGTTTCAGGAGCTGGAAGCGGTGATGGATTTCAACGATTCGGAACTGGAAGCGAAGATGCGGAATCCCCGTCATGCCGTTCAGACCAAGATCGCGCTGGTGCTCTCCATCGAAGGGCTGCACGTGCTGAATACCGGGCTCGACCAGCCCGTTAGCGACGCCGACGTGCTGGACAAAGTCCGGCAGATCAAGACGTTCGACAAAGCGCCCTTTTTTGTCACGTTCAGCCACCATTTCAACAATGACCTGTGCGGCCACGCCCGGAGTCTGCCGCCCCCGTTGAACAGGCTGTGCGACCAGGAGAAGAACATCGGAACGGGCTTTTCCGCTCTGGGAGAACAGGTTTTGCGGCTGTTGCTGGACCGCACGGTCGGGCGGCGGGTTCTGATTGACATCAAGCACATGAGCGCCCTGGCCCGCCGGGAGTTCTTTGCCATTCGGGATGCCGATTTTCCGAAACTGCCGATCATTGTCAGTCACGGAGCGGCCAACGGACGCCGGTCTATGGACCAGCCCACGATTATCGACTCGCCGGAGACGGGCGAAAAGCTCTGCCCGGATGACATCAATTTTTACGATGACGAAATCGTTCGCGTGGTGCAGTCGAACGGGATTTTTGGGTTGCAACTGGACGAAAGACGGCTGGCCGACGATGAAACCATCCGGCGCGTCAAGCATTCGATTTTCCGTCACAAAATCCTCCATTACCGGACGGAGGTAATCTGGCGCCAATTCCGGCACATTGCCGAACTGCTCGACCGAAACGGGCTGCCCTCCTGGGACAACCTCGCCATCGGCAGCGATTACGACGGCATCGTCAACCCCGTCAACGGCATCTGGACGGTGGAGGATTACGACGACATGGTGGGCTACCTGGAACGCCACATCTATCATTACATGGTCGAAGAAAAAGCCCCCGGCCTCACCCATGACTTCAACAAAATCAGCCCGGACGAAATCATAAAGCGGATTTCGTGGCAAAACGCCTGGTCGTTTTTCAAGCGGAACTTCTAGCGGGCGGAGGGGAGGTTGAATGACTGATTGACTGAATGACTGAATGACTGATAGATAAGCGGACTGCCTATCAGTCATTCAGTCATTCAGTCAATCAGTCATTTCATTCATGACCTGCTGGATCCGCTCGACAAACTGCTCGGTATATTCGCGCTTGGGGGTTGTGTCCCAGTTGCCGACGAGGCCGTTGCCGCCGAGGTAAATGCCGTCTTTCCGGGCGATGACGCTGGCGCCCTGCGCATTGAGCTTGTAGGTGACTTCGGGCTGGGGAATGAGGCAGGCCAGCTGGCCGGAGACCGGTGTTAGTTCTTCGTCGTTGAAAACGGCCTTGGCACCCAGGCCCATGCAGTTCACCACGCAGCGTTCGGGCAGGGCGTCGATGTCTTCCAGCTTTTTAATTTCCCGAATCAGGATCCGGCCGCCCAGCATCACAAACGTGCTCATCTGGTGGTGCAGATAACTCGGAATGTTGAACATCATGTTGGAACGCCAGGTGACGTAAGCCGCCCCAAACGGATGCTGCTTGGCGGAAAGCTCCTGCCGTTCGGGCAGCAGCCCGTCGAGGTGGTACACTTCGCCGCCCTGACCGATGTCGGGCTGGCCGGTGGGCCTGGTCTTGTAGACATTGTATTCGTCCACCCAGGCGGCGATGTCGTTCATGCCGAGCAGAAACTGAAACGTCCGGAAGGAAAAGCGGGTAGCCTGTTCCCACTGCTGCCGGAACTCGGGCGTCGCTTTGGTGGGGTCGCAGACGCGGGAGGCCGGCGACCAGGTGCCCGTGGCGACGCTGCTGGTGATGTTGGGCGGCAGGTCTTTGGTGTAGATGGTTACCTCCAGACCCCGTTCCTGCAGGAGTCGCGCCGTTGCCAGCCCGACGGTGCCGCAGCCGAGTACCGCCACTTTGCGCTCGCCGGTCGCCAGCACCATCTCCCGGGCTAGATTCCCCGTGCCCCAGGAAAGCGACCAGCCGCTGCCGCCATGTCCGTAGTTGTGCACCAGCGTTTTGGAACCCAGTTCCTCCCGGGCAATGCGCGGCCCGGAAGCCCGGAACGGCCGCAGCCCGACGGTTTCCTTGACAATGCGGTCGAGCGAAAGTTTGAGTTTGGGAACCGAATAGGTTCGGGTGGTAGCCAGACGGGGGCGGGGGGCACAGCTCGTCACGCCCGAGGCGACCGCGAGGCTGGCAACGCCGGTTGCGGCCAAAAAATTTCGGCGATTCATTCTACCGTAGTTTAAGTGGTTAAATACGTAGGATAAGTGCGTGCGGCGCTGCGTTAATTTAACGACACTTTTGATTTTGGTAAAATATAATTTTTATAATTGTTGGATTCGTAAAATTATGTAGTGTTAATTTTTAGAAAATCCCAATAATTTACATGTTAAATTCAATTTTACCGGAAAAGATGAAAACAGTTCTTATCGGTCTGGTTTTTTTGCTGGGTGCTTTGAGCGGGTCGGCCCAGCAGGTAGAGTACTACGGTTCGACCGCCTCTCCAATCTCGTCGGGAGCCATTATTCCGGCGGGCAAAAAAATGCTCTGGACCAGCGGCATAGTGGCCGGGGTGGCCGACAGTACCGCCGCCGAAGGAACGTATAAACGGTTTGGGAACACCAAAATGCAGGCGCTGGACATTCTGAAGACGTTCGAGAAAACGCTGAAAAGCCGCGGCCTGTCTTTCAAAGATGTGATTATGCTGCGGGTGTACGTCGCCCCCGACCGCTTTCAGGGCGGTAAGCACGATTATCAGGGCTGGTTTGATGCCTACGCGCAGTATTTCGGAACGAAGGAAAATCCGGTGAAGCCCATCCGCTCGACCGTCGGCCTGGCCTCGCTGGTGCATCCCGACAAGTTCATTGAGATTGAACTGGTGGCGGCGTATCCGCTTTGAAGGGGGGACAAGAGATGAGAGAAAAGAAAAAGGAGGAAAGAGATAAGAAAGAAGAGAGATGGGGTGGGGAGAGAAGTGACAAGGGACAAGCGATCTGGGACAAAAGAAAAAGAGACAAAGGATAGGAAACTCTGATCTGCCGAGCTCCCGTCTTTTGTCTCTTGTCTTTACTCTTTTGTCTTTTCCCGCGTTACGCTTTTTCGCAGAACTCTTCGAACGCCATCACCAGGTGCTGGGCGATCATTTGGGCCGAGCGGCCTTCGATGTGGTGGCGCTCAATAAAATGAACCAGTTCGCCATCCTTGAACAGCGCTACTGACGGCGACGACGGCGGGTAGGGCAGGAGGTACTCCCGCATCTTGGCCGTTGCTTCCTGATCCACACCGGCAAACACCGTCACCAGTTTGTCCGGCTTGATGTCGCTGGCCGCAACCGCCGCCTTCACGCCCGGACGGGCAGCCCCGGCCGCACAACCACAGACCGAATTAACCACAACGAGCATGGTGCCTTCGGCGTTTTCCATCGTATTCACCACGTCCTCAGCCGTGGCAAGATCCTGGAACCCGGCGTTTACCAGGTCGGCCTTCATCGGGGCAACTAAATGAGGAGGATACATATGCAGGGTAAAATTTAAAGTTTAAAATGAAAATTTACATAAATCCCAGCTCCAGCTTCGCTACTTCCGACATCATTTCGGTCGAGTAGGGCGGGTCGAAGGTGAGTTCGACGCTGACATCGTTGACGCCTTCAATCTCGCGGATTCGCTGCTCGATTTCGGCCGGAATGGTCCCGGCAGAAGGGCAGGAGGGCGAGGTCAGCGTCATCAGCACGTAGACGTTGTTCACCGGGAATATCTTGATGTCGTAGATAAGCCCGAGCTCGTACACATCCACCGGGATTTCGGGGTCGTATACCGTCTTCACGGCCTCAACAACTTTTTCTTTCAGTTCGGTTTCAGACATGGGTAAAAACACGGCTTGGCGTTTTAACTGTTAACCGCGGCGTTGGCGACCGCAAATTCCTTCATTTTTCTGAGCATCGAAGCCAGTCCGCCGGCCCGCCGGGAGGTGACGAGGCTGCTGAGGCCGATGCGGTCGATGAAATACAGATCAGCCGCGGCGATGTGCTCCGGCTTTTCGTCGTTCAGCACCCGAATCAGCAGACTGACAAGGCCCTTGCTGATCTGGGCGGTCGGCTCGCTGTCGGCTTCAAAGTGCGCCACCTCGCCCCGCATCTCGGAATGCAGCCAGACCTTTGACTGGCAGCCCGGAATCAGGTTTCGGTCCTGGTGGTACTGGTCAGACAAGGGCGGCAGCTTCTTGCCGAGGTCGATGATGTACTGCGTTTTATCCAGCGGATCGTCGAAGAGGTCAAACTCCTCAATGATTTCGTCCTGTTTCTCGTTGATGGTCATCGGTTATATTCTGCCAAGTGGCCGGCCCATCGGGCGTATGGCAACAATGGTAATGTTCTGGTTCAAATAGGAATAGACTAACCTGTATTTTTTGACAAAAACTTCCCGAATAAAAGAAAGACCAAATTCCGGAACCTGTCTTCCCATTTCCGGGAACTGTTCGAGCAACTCAAGCTTATGTTCCAGTTCTGTCAGCCAGTTTTCGGCGTAAACAGACGATTCTTCTAACAATTTGGCGTAAATATCTCTGGTAGTTTCTTTTGCTTCGTCACTCCAGGCGATCATCTTTTTTCATTGCTTTAAGCTCCTGCATAAATTGGTCGTGCGGCGTCACTTCGCCACGTTCCGATTGCTGCAATCCCCGCTCAACGCTCTGAATAAATAAAATCTTCTCAATCAACTCGTCAGCCGTTACCTCCTCCGGCAAGTCCCGAAAGCTGTCGATAACCTGGCTCTTTTTCAGTGTGACTTCCGTAAGCATATCGGTTGTGAGTTTTCAGTTTTCTGTTGTCCGTTTTCCGTTGTTTTGGATACTCAGAGAATAAATAGTGAGGCAGCGCAACAGAAAACCGAAAACGGACAACCGAAAACAGGATTACAGCATCATCTTCTTCACCCGGTGCAGCCCCTGTACCAGCCGGTCGATTTCTTCGGTCGTGTTGTAAACGGCAAACGACGCCCGGGTGGTTCCGGCAATGCCGAAGCGGCGCATCAACGGCTGGGTGCAGTGGTGACCCGTCCGGACGGCAATGCCCTGCTGGTCGAGAATAACGCCGATGTCCTGGTGGTGAATGCCGTCCATGACGAACGAAACCACGCTGATTTTTTCTTTCGCCGTGCCGACAAGCCGGAGTCCGTCGATGCTGGAAAGGGCATCGGTGGCGTAGGCCAGCAGCTGGTTTTCGTGGGCGGCGATGTTCTTCTTACCGAGGGTGTCCACGTATTCGAGGGCGTACTGCGTGGCAATGACGTCGGCAATGTTCGGCGTTCCGGCTTCGAACTTGTAGGGCAGGTCGTTATAGGTTGTCTTTTCAAACGTGACTTCCTTGATCATCTCGCCGCCACCGCGCCAGGGGGGCATGGCTTCGAGCACTTCCCGCTTGCCGTACAGCGCGCCCATGCCCGTCGGGCCGTAGAGCTTGTGGGCCGAAAAGACAAAAAAGTCAGGGTCCAGCGCCTGCACGTCGATGTCGAGGTGGGAGGTGGCCTGCGCTCCGTCGATGAGCACCTTCGCCCCGACGGCATGCGCCTTGTCGATGATGGTCTTGACGGGATTGATCGTGCCCAGCGCGTTGGAAACGTACACGACCGAGACAAATCTGGTCCGGTCGGTCAGCAGCTTTTCGTATTCTTCGAGAATCAGATCCCCGTTGTCATCCACCGGAATCACCTTCAGCACGCAGCCGCGTTCCTCGCAGAGCATCTGCCAGGGGACGATGTTGGAGTGGTGTTCCATCGTGGAAATGATAATTTCGTCGCCTTCGCCGAGGAATTTCCGGCCGTACGTCTGCGCCACCAGGTTAATGCCGTCCGTGGTGCCGTAGGTGAAAATGATTTCCTCGACATGCGCGGCGTTCAGGAAGCGCTGGATAGCTATCCGGGTAGCCTCAAACGCACCCGTAGCCTTTTCGGCGAGGTGGTGGATGCCCCGGTGAATATTGGCGTTGTATCCTTCGTAGTATCCGGTCAGGGCGTCGATCACTGCCTTGGGCTTCTGGGTCGTGGCGGCGTTGTCAAAATACACCAGATCCCGGCCGCTCACCTTCTGGTGAAGCACCGGAAAATCGCGGCGAATGGCTTCTGTGTCAAGAATTTCGTGTGAAACGACCTGCATAGAGATTGGTATTGCTACGGAAAGATAACACGCATAGAGAGAAACTGATTCAGTTAAAAGTTAAAAATTAAAAGTTAAAAGTAGGTTCTGCTACGCACTGATCCAGGCAACAGGAGACCTACTTTTAACTTTTAATTTTTAACTTTTAATTTCACCTTCTATCGGGAAAGTTTGTCCTGAATCCGCTTTTCGAGGTGTTCGCGCAGGGCGTCGATGCGGATGTTCTGGATCACGTCTTCGGCAAAGGCGAACATCAGCAGGGCCATGGCTTCGTCTCTGGGAATACCGCGCGAACGGAGGTAGAAAAGGGCTTCTTCGTCCAGTTTGCCGGTCGTGGTGCCGTGCGAGCATTTCACGTCGTCGGCGTAGATTTCCAGCTGGGGCTTGGTGTTCATCTGAGCGTCGGCCGAGAGCACCACGTTTTTGCAGGACTGGTAGGCGTTGGTCTTCTGTGCGTCGGGGCGCACGAAAATCTTGCCGTTGAATACGCCCGTGGCCTTGTCTTCCAGAATGCCTTTGTAAAGCTCGCTGCTGTAGGAGTTCGGCATGCGGTGGTCCACCAGCGTGTGGTTGTCGACATGCTGGCGGCCGTTGGGGAAATACATGCCGTACATGAAGGCTTCGCAGTGCTGACCGTCGAGGGCAATGTTGAGGTTGTTGCGGATGAAACCGCCGTCCAGCGTCACCGTGGCCGAATAGAAATGGCTGCGGTCTTTCTGGTGTACCTGGGTGGTGCCGATATGGTACGCGCGGTCCGACTCGTTCTGAATTTTGTAATAATCCAGGCGGGCGTCTTCGTCCAGCACGATCTCCGTCACGACGTTTACAAAGCTGGCCCCGTCGCCCATCGTCCGGAACGATTCGGCGACTTTCACCTCCGAATTTTTTCCGGCGATAAACAGGTTGCGCGGCTGCGAAGCGACGTTGGCCGTACGGGCGTCGGAGATGAAGCGGAGCACAACCGGCTGCTCGACCGTCTTGCCCGCCGGAACGTGAATCACCACGCCGTCGTTGGCAAAGGCCGTATTCAGGGCCGTGAAGGCGTTGTCGCGGTAGTCGGCGTACTTGGCAAAGTACGACTCGATCAGGTCCGGCATCGTTTTCACCGCTTCGGCAAACGGGATAATGCTCAGTTGGCTGGCCGGGCTGACGATTGTCGACAGCTGCGGCTGGAACCGGCCGTTAACAAAAAACAGAATATTGCCTTCGAGGTGGTTGATCTGCAGCGGTTCGAGGTCCTCGGCCGTTACGGCGGCGGGGGCGTTGAAATCGAACGCTTCCCGGACAAGGCTGCTGACGTTGGTGTATTTCCACTCCTCATGTTTCAGAGTCGGGAAACCCATGCGGTCGAATTCCTGAAGCGCCTCGCGACGAAGCTGGTGCAGGGCCGACTTGCTCTCGCCATTCATCCGCTCCTCCGCCGTTTGAAAATCGGACAGCAGACGGGATTTCAGGTCGTTATGTGGTTGATTGGTCATTTTCGTTTAAAGTTTAACGTGTAAGGCGGTCCGTCGATACGGGTTAACGTGTAAAGGACAAAGCGTAACGGAGACTGGCGTTACACTTTAAACCCCGAACCTTAAACGATTTACGCAGTTTCCACTTCCGCCTTGATCCAGTCGTAGCCTTTTTCTTCGAGTTCCAGAGCCAGTTCTTTCGGGCCCGATTTTACGATGCGGCCTTTGTAGAGGACGTGGACGTAATCGGGGACGATGTAGTCCAGCAGGCGCTGGTAGTGCGTCACGACAATGGTAGAGCGCTCAGGCGTACGGAGCTGGTTGACGCCTTCGGCCACGATGCGCAGGGCGTCGATGTCGAGGCCCGAGTCGGTTTCGTCCAGAATCGCCAGTCTCGGTTCGAGCATAGCCATCTGGAAGATTTCGTTCCGCTTCTTCTCCCCGCCCGAAAATCCTTCGTTCAGCGAGCGGCTCAGCAGCGACTGGTCGATGTTGACCAGCTTCATTTTTTCCTTCATCAGCTTGAGGAACTGCACGGCGTCCAGCGGGTCTTCGCCCCGGTACTTGCGGATTTCGTTCATGGCCGTCCGCAGGAAGTTGGTCGTGCTCACGCCCGGAATCTCAACCGGATACTGGAAGGCCAGAAAGATTCCTTCGGCGGCCCGTTCCTCGGGCGCCATGTCCAGCAGATCCTTGTTGTTGAACAGTACTTCACCCCCCGTCACTTCGTAATCTTCACGGCCTGCCAGCACCGACGCGAGCGTACTCTTACCGGAGCCGTTCGGGCCCATAATCGCGTGCACCTCACCCGGTTTAATTTCCAGGTTGATGCCTTTCAATATCTCTTTGTCGCCGATCGAAGCCTGTAAATTATTTATACTTAACATATTGAGAGAGTGATTTCTGGTGAATTTTGCGCCGCAAAGGTAGTGGAAACAAAGATTTATTCCGTTGGCTTAACAATTTTTGCTGATGATTTGTTACTTGCCCTTTTGCCAATAAATCCTTCAAAGACAACCCGCAGCCGTATTTTTTGGTAACACATGATTGGAAACTTTTCGTTCCGGCGGCCCCTTTTTCCGGCGGGAGTTTTCATTTTTTTTGACAGGGCAATCCTGTAACTTGCCACACAAACAACCCGCCACACTGTGTGGATGTCGCCTGTATGAAAAATGGAAAAACGCAAACGGTTGCGTCAAAAATCAATGTCACTTCGGAAATTGGAACACTTAGGCGGCTGCTGATTCACAGTCCGGACCGGGGCCTGGGCAAGGTGGTCCCCTCCAAAGCGCAGGACTGGCTGTTTGAAGATATTGTGCACATCGACACGATGCGCCGCGACGAATACGACTACTACGTCAAGCTGCTGCTTTATTTTCTGGATCCCGAAAAAGTGCAGGGCAAACTGGCCGAAATTGATGCCGATCCCACCCGTTCGTTCTACAAACCCGGTCATCCCAACTACTTCAACTCCGACGCCGTTATCGATATCCAGCGGCTGCTGGCCGACATTCTGGAGGACGAGGTGATCCGGACCAAACTCATTGCGGGCATCTGCGCCGTGGAGCGCACGAGCTTCAAGACGCTGACCCAGCTTTCGACCTACGACCCGCCCGAACTGGCCAAAATCCTGATTTCGGGCTCGCTGCCGGACAGCAAGACGATGCTGTTTGCGCCCCTGCCAAATTTTATTTTTACGCGGGACATCGGAATCGTCATCAACGACCACATTCTGCTCAACAAGCCCGCCAAGCTGGCCCGGACCCGGGAGGCACTGCTGTCGCAGTACATCTTTTTCTACCACCCGCTGTTTGCGCCCTACCGCAACAAAATCATTGAGATACCGGACAACGAGCACCACTTTCTGCTGCCCGAAAGTGATGTGGCCCGCGACTATACGCGTTCGACGCTCGAAGGCGGCGACGTGATGACGATTTCGCCCCGGCACCTGCTCATCGGTTGCAGCGAACGGACGACGCTCTACGCCGCCCAGCAGGTCATGCGGCAGGTCTTCGACAAAGGCGTGGTGGACACCGTGACCATCATCAAAATCCCGAAAAAACGGGATTACATGCATATCGACACTATTTTCACGCAGGTCAAAAAGAACGTCTGGGTGCTGCTGGCCTCGCTGGGTCGGCTGGGCGACGAGGCCAAAAAACGGGACGTCCTCCACTTCTTCGCCCCGCGCGACGTGTCGGAGGACCTGCGGATTCTGCAGTTTTACAAAGGGCTTGAACACAAGCCGATTGAAATCGAAAACCTGGAAGACCTGCTTGCGGACATCAGCCGGAACGACCTCGGCTGCACCGACCCGGTTCAGTTCATTTACTCGGGCAACAACGAGTTTCCGTTCGGCGCCCGCGAACAGTGGACCGACTCCTGCAACCTGCTGGCCCTGAAAGACGGCGTCGTGATTGGCTACGACCGCAACGACAAAACCGCCGAGGCGTTTCGGGCGGCCGGTTTTGAGACGGTCCGGGCCGCCGAGCTGCTGCAGCGTTTTGAACGGGGCGAAGCCTCACCGGAAACCATCGAAAACACCTTCATCATGCTGCCGTCGGCTGAGCTCTCCCGCGCCCGGGGCGGTTCGCACTGCATGAGCTTACCGCTACTGCGCGACGGTTTCTAAATGAAGGTCCATTTGCGAAAAACATTGTCGAATTGACACTTTGCTATTAATTTGGGAGCAAGTTTGCGTCTTCGCACCTTATCAACATACTGCCTTACCACTTAATTTATGCAATCGCAGGCCACCTCTCACATTTTGATGATTCGCCCGGTTCGGTTCGGGTTTAATGAGCAGACTGCCGTTACGAATGCGTTTCAGGATGCTGCCGTGGCCGCCCGTACCAAAGAGGTGGCGCAGGAGAACGCCCGCCGGGAATTTGACGAAATGACCCGCCACCTGACGGCGGCCGGTGTGGACGTGATTCTGTACGAGGATACCGCCGAGCCGTACACGCCGGATTCCATCTTTCCTAACAACTGGGTTTCTTTCCACGCCAGCGGAACGGTGGTGCTGTATCCCATGCATGCCGAAAACCGCCGTCTGGAACGCCGCATGGACATCATCGATGACCTCAACAAGCGTTTCCACGTGTCGAAAGTGGTGGACCTGACGCACTTTGAGCAGGAAGAGAAATTTCTGGAAGGAACCGGCAGCCTGGTGCTCGACCGGATGCAGCGCATTGCGTACGCCTGCCTGTCGCCCCGGACGCATCCGGAGGTACTGGAAGAGTTCAGCCGCCGGACGGGCTATAAGGTAATCAGTTTCGAGGCGGTGGACAGCCAGGGCATGCCTGTTTATCATACCAATGTCGTGATGTGCATCGGCGACACATTCGCGGTGATCTGTCTGGCATCCATCAAGGACCCGGACGAGCGGCTGATGGTCCGGAAATCGCTGGAAAATACCGGTAAATACGTCTTCGAGATTACGCTCGAACAAATGGCGCAGTTTGCCGGGAACATGCTGCTGGTGACCACCAAAAAAGCGCAGAAACTGCTGGTCATGTCGACCGCCGCGCATAACTCCCTGACTGCCCGGCAGCGCGACATCATCGACGACTTCGCCACGCTGCTGCACGTGGACCTTTCCATGATCGAAGGCAACGGGGGCGGTTCGGCCCGCTGCATGATGGCGGAGGTGCATCTGCCGCTGCGCTGAGCCGGGCGGCTGTCTGATAAATTTGTCTGATAATTAGTGGTAAAGTAGGAGGAGCCAGGTGAAAAACCCGCCTGGCTTTTTCCTTTTGCGGCCTATTACTGAATCGATTGGCTTATTGCTCGTGCACGCAATTAATTTTAATCTACATTTTTAGTCTATTTACGTTAACTTTAAAAATTAATCGCTAAGTTTACTTTACGGAGAAAACAGATATTAACAAAACGGCAAGTTATGACCGGGGAAAAACGTGTTTCGAAGTACAGCGGCTGCCTGAATTTTACGGCAAACGCCCTGGCTCGGGTAATGACCAACATTGCGGATGAGGAGTTTGGAAAGTTAGGGCTGACCGCTTCCCATGCATTTCTGTTGAAGGAGGCAGTCGAAAATCCGGGAATTCAACCGAAGGATCTTAGCGAAGAACTGCATTTGACCCCTTCCACGATCACCCGTCTGATCGAGAAGCTGGAGTTGAAGCGGCTGGTGGAGCGCAAAATGGAAGGCAAGCACACGCTGGTTTACGCCACCGAAAAGGGAGTCGCCCTGCTGCCGGACATCAAACGCGCCTGGCGGACGCTGGTACGCCGGTATTCGGACGTGATCGGAGAAGAAAACGCCAAGCAACTGACGCGCATGGCCTACGGGGTCGTACAGTCGATGGGAAAAGATTCGGAGCGGCATTTTTCGTCGTAAGGCCATTGATTGGGCAACCAAAACATGTGGCTTTGCCGACAGGGTCGCCGCCTGTCCCACAGGCTCGGGATGCCTAAACAATTTCCGGGTCGAATCATGTTAAGTGGCTGGATGATGCCTGCGGGTCGTCGTCCAGCCACTTAATTTTTACGGGCTCGTATGGTCACTCAGCACGAAAAAGTAGCGCTCGTTACCGGGGCTAACCGCGGAATCGGGAAGGAAATAGCCAGACAGTTATGCCAGCGCGGGTACGCTGTTTTTATGGCAGTTCGGGATATTCCCATGGGCCGTTCGGCCGCCGAAGAACTGTGCGGCGAAGGCCACGAAGCGTTTTACCTCCAGATGGATGTGACCGACCCGGTCAGCATCAAACACGCTGTTGGGACGTTCTCCCAAAAGGCCGACCACCTGGACGTCCTCATCAACAACGCCGGTATCCTTGAAGACTCCGGCGACGATATTACCAAACTCAATACCGAGCGGCTCGAACGCACGATGAAGACCAACGTGACCGGCCCGATTCTGGTCATTCAGGATTTCCTGCCTTACCTGCAGAAAAGTCCGTCCGGGGCCCGCATCATCAACGTGTCGAGCGGCGCCGGGGCCCTGCACTCCATGTCCACGTACGCTCCGTCCTACAGCATTTCCAAAACCGCGCTGAACGCCGTTACCCGGCAGTTCGCCGGGGCGCTGCAGGGGCAGAACATCGCCGTAAACTGCGTAGACCCCGGCTGGGTGCAGACGGACATGGGCGGCTCCCAAGCATCCCGGCCCGTTGAGAAAGGGGCCGAGCCGATCGTATGGCTGGCTACGGAAGCCCCGCTGACCGAAACCGGAAAGTTCTGGAAAGATCGTCAGGTGATTTCCTGGTAGGGAAAATCCTGCCAGTCGGGCAGATAAACGGTGAATTCGGCGCCTTCTTCCCGCCGACTGCTGGCCGTGATGGCCCCGTTGTGGTTGTCGATCACTTTTTTCACGATTGCCAGTCCGATACCGGTTCCGGCGTACTGGCTTCGGGTGTGCAGGCGCTGGAATGCACCGAAAATGCGCTCGCGGTACTGCTCATCGAAGCCGATCCCGTTGTCTTTCACCCCGATAGCGAAGTAGTCGGCGGGGCCGCTTCCTTTCAGCGCCGGCACCTCCGACCGTCTCACTTTGGCGCAGGTAATCTGAATAACCGGCGGAACGTCGGGATGGGTGAATTTCAAGGCATTCGACAGCAGATTCTGGAACAGTTGGCGCAGCTGCAGGGCATCGCCTACGACCGTCGGCAGCGGTTTTAGGGTTAGCTGGGCCGCTTTCTCCCGGATGGTCGTTTCGAGGTCCGCTACCACTTCGGCCAGAATTTCCTGCAAATCAACCGGCCGGAACGGCTCGCGCTTGGTAGTCAGCCGGGAATACGTCAGCAGGTCGCGGATCAGCACCTGCATCCGCTCCGATGCGTTCTGCATGCGGTGAATGATGTCGAGCTGCTCGGGCTCGACCTGGGCGGCCAGCTGCTGGCTGAGCATATCGCCGAACGCCTGAATCTTGCGCAGCGGCTCCTGCAAATCGTGGGAAGCCACATACGCAAACTGCTGTAGGTTTTCGTTGGATTTCAGAAGTTCGGAAACCGACTCCTCCAGTTGGCCCTGAAGTTTTTTGCCGTCGGTAATATCCATGAAGGAGATCAGGGTTCGCCCTTCGCTGAGGGAGGTGACGATGACATCGAACCAGCTGTTCATGCCGTCGTAATGGTAATACTCCTCAATCCGCTGTATTTCGCCTGTCCGGGAAGTATGCAGGTAGACCTGCATGAGGCGGGTCTGGTCCAGCGAAGGAAAAACTTCCATCAGCGTGTGCCCCACCAGTTGCTCCATCGAACGGCCGTTCATCTGCGAAGCCGCCTCGTTGGCCAGGGTGATCCGCAGATCGACGATTGCCCCGGTTTCGTCCCGGACGGGATCGCAGGCGATCAGCCCGTTCAGGGAGCCGTTAATGACCTTTTCCAGAAAAGCCGCCTGTTTCTGAACCTCCAGTTCGGTTTTTTTCAGAATCGTAATGTCCGAAAACGTAACCAGTACCTCTTCTTCCAGTCGGGTGGACTGAATGTCGAGCCAGGCGTCGATGCCGTCGTCGTAGTAATGAAACTCGAACCGATGGAGCTGCTTTTCCTCGTACGTGCGCCGGTAGGCGTCCAGCAGTCCGTTGGTCTGGTAACCCGGAAACCACCGGCTGCCGAGGTCGCCGATGAGGGTTTCGGGCGTTTGGCCGACGTACGAGGCCAGGGCAGTGTTGGTATTGGTAAAACGGAAATCAGTAATGTTGCCAGCTTCATCCCGGACGGGCGCGAACAGAAAAATACCCGTCTGGGCGAGGTCCATAACGGCCTGAAGGCGCTCCTTATCCCGCTGCTGTTTCAGTTCGGCGTGCTTGCGCTCCGAAATGTCCAGAAATGTGAGCACGAAGCCGTCATTCTGTTTCACGACCGTCAGGTCAAGCCAGGTCTTCAGGCCGTCTCCTTCGTACTGGATTTCCAGCCGCTGCGAAGCTCCCGTTTCCACCACGTCGCAGTACCGTCCGAACAGGCCGGATTCCACGCTATGCGGAAAAAGAGTGAGCATCCGTTTGCCAACCAGTTCCTCCGCCGACCGGCCCGTAATGAGGGTGGCCGCGTGGTTGGCGGCCTGGATCTCGAAGTCGATGATGCGGCGGGTTTCGTCCCGGACGGCCAGATAGGACGTAATTCCGGCCTGAGCGCCATCCAGAACGGCCTGGAGCAGATTCGCCGTGTGCTGGCTGCTGAGTTGAACCTGCTTGGAAGCACTGATGTCGATGAACGTTACCACGCAGCCGTCGCCGAGTTTGGCAAGGGCTACATCGTACCAGACGTCAAAATCACTGTAATAATGTTCGGTCCGAAGGGTTTTGCCCGTTTCGGTGACGGCTTCGTAGGTGGCAAAAAGGCCGGATTCGCGGCTGCTGGGGTAGACCGTGAGCAGCGTACTCCCGCTGATATCGTGGCCGGTTCGCTCCAGAATGGCCTTCCGGGCCACGGGATTACACAGGCGCACCCTGAAATCCTCAATGCGACCGGCGGCATCGCGAATGGCTTCGTAAACAACCGTACCGTTCAGGGAGGTATTCAGAACACCGTAAAGCAGATCGGTGTATTCCTGTGTGGGAGAAATTTCTTTCATCTAATGTGTCGCGTACTTACCGAAAAGTACGCAGAAATCAGGACGGCCTGAATGCCCGGCTTAAAATCTGATTGTGTGACAGGAAACGCTCCCCGGAGGCATAAAAAAGAAAACCGCCGGGGAAACCGGCGGCTTTCCAAAAGACAGCGATTGGTTAAACCAGCTCGGCCACCTGCTGTTCTTCCGGCTTCGGCTTGTACGCTTTCGACAGATACGTGTAAACGGCCGGAATGATGTAAAGTGTCAGGACGGTCGAAAACAGCAGCCCGCCCACGACGGCAATTCCCATCGAAACCCGGCTTTCTGAACCGGCCCCGAGCGCCAGAGCGACCGGCAGCAGACCGAGGGCGGCGCAGAGGCTGGTCATCAGGATAGGCCGGAAACGGGCCGTAGCGGCTTCCAGCGCGGCTTCGTGCTTGCTGAGGCCGTGCTCTTTCCGCTGGTTGGCAAATTCCACGATCAGAATTCCGTTCTTGGTGACCAGCCCGACGAGCGTGATGATGCCGATCTGGCTGAAGACGTTCAGCGTCTGGCTGAAATCCCAGAGCGATAGCAGGGCTCCGCAGACGGCCAGCGGCACGGTCAGCAGAATGATGATGGGGTCCACGAAGCTCTCGAACTGCGCCGCCAGAATGAGGTAGATCAGGAGCAGCGCCAGCGCAAAGGCCATGTACAGGCTGGACGAGCTTTCGCGGAACTCTTTGGAGGTACCGTCGAGGGCCGTGGAGAACGACGGGTCGAGGACTTCCGCCGCAATGCGTTCCATTTCCGAAATGCCGTCGCCCAGGGTCACGCCTTTGGCCAGACCCGCCGACACGGTGGCCGAGGCATAGCGGTTGTACCGGAACAGCTGGGGCGGCGTGCTTTGCTCCGTCAGTTTGACCAGGTTATCGAGCTGAACAAGTTCCCCTGCTTTGTTTTTCACAAACAGCGACTTCAGGTCCGTCACGTCGTTGCGGTCGGGCCGGTCGATCTGACCGATAACCTGATACTGCTTGCCGTCCATGATGAAGTACCCGAACCGCCGCCCCGAGAGGCCAAGCTGCAGCGTCTGGGCCACATCCTGCACCGACACGCCGAGGTTCATGGCTTTCGCCCGGTCGATTTCGAGCCGGATTTCGGGCTTGGTGAATTTCAGGTTGACGTCCGAGGCCGAGAATTTCTCCGACGCCTGCACGCGTTTCATGAATTCCGGCACCGCCTGGCGCAGCTTGTCGAAGTTGCTGGCCTGAATCACAAACTGAACGGGCAGACCGCCGCCACCGCCCGTCCGGGCTCCGGTCGTGATGGTCTGTTCCTGCACCACCAGCGCTTTGGCACCCGAGAACTTCTTGATGTCCGGCGTCAGTTCGTCCACAATTTCCTGCTGGCTCTTGGTCCGCGGCGGCCTGTCGTTCAGCAGCACCCGGACGGTCCCCGAGTTGGTGGCCCCGGAGCCGAAACTGGGCGAGGTGACGGCCGTGATGCCCATCACTTCACTGCGCGCGTATTTTTCGCGGATAAACTTCGCCACCTGGTCGGTGTAGGCGAGCATATACTCGAACGTAGCGCCTTCCGGAGCCACGGCCTGAATGCGGAACCCGCCCCGGTCTTCCATCGGCGACAGTTCCGACGGAATGGCGTTGGCCTTGAACAGGCCGTAAATAACGCCGATGAAGCCCGCCATCAGCACCCAGGCCAGCCAGCGGACTTTCAGAAAGCCGGCCAGCGAGTTGGCGTATCCGCTTACCATCGCCTCGAAGAACGGCTCCGTGACCCGGTACAGCCAGGAATGCTGGTTTTTGCCGTCGGCGCGGCGGGCTTTCAGGATGCGGGCCGAGAGCATGGGCGTCAGCGTCAGCGACACAAAGGCCGAAATCAGCACCGAACCGGCCACCACGATGCCAAATTCGCGGAACAGACGGCCCGTAATGCCCTGCAGGAAGATAACCGGCAGAAACACCGCCGCCAGCGTTACAGTCGTGGAGATAACGGCAAAATAAATCTCCTTGGACCCGTGGATGGCCGCCTGGTAAGGCGACATGCCTTCTTCAATTTTCGTATAAATGTTCTCCAGAACGACAATGGCGTCGTCCACCACCAGACCAATCGCCAGGACGATGCCGAGGAGGGTCAGGACGTTGATGGAAAAGCCGCAGACGTACATGATGAAAAACGCCCCGACGAGCGAAACCGGAATGGCCGTCAGCGGAATGAGCGTACTGCGCCAGTCGCGGAGAAACACGAAAATGACGAGGGCAACCAGGACAAAGGCGATGAAGATGGTTTCCTGCACTTCCAGAATCGACTTGCGGACGTACCGCGTGTAGTCGAAGCCGAACATGGTTTTCACGTCGGGCGGCAGTTCTTTTTCGATCTGCTGCTGTTTTTTGTAAATGTTATCGACAATTTCAATCTGGTTGGCCCCCGGCTGCGGAATAACGGCGATGGAAATCATCGGGATGCCGTCGCGTTTGAGCAGCGTCCGTTCTACTTCCGGAGCCAGTTCGGCAAAGCCCACATCCTGAAACTTGACCACCTGATCGCCCTGTTCTTTCAGGATAATGTTGTTGAAATCGTCCGGGGTCGTCAGGCGGCCCAGCGTCCGGACGGTCAGTTCGGTCGTGGCTCCTTCCACGCTGCCGGAGGGCAGTTCGATGTTTTGCCGGGTAAGCGCCTGGGCTACGTCCACGGCCGTCAGGCGGTAGGAGGCCAGCCTGACCGGGTCGATGCGCAGCCGCATGGCGTACTTTTTCTCCCCCCACAACTGCACGCTGCTGACACCGGGAATGGTCTGAAACCGCTCCTTGAACTGCCGCACGGCAATGTCGTTGACTTCCAGCAGGGACCGTTTTCTGGACAGCAACTGCACGAAATAGATGGGGCTGGCGTCGGCATCGGCTTTGGCCACCACGGGCGGGTCCACGTCCGGCGGCAGCAGGGCCACCGAGCGCGAAACCCGGTCGCGGACGTCGTTGGCGGCATCTTCAATATCGACGCTCAGTTCAAATTCAACGGTAATCACACTCCGTCCGTCGCGGCTCGACGAGGAGAGCGTCCGGATACCGGCAATCCCGTTGATGGATTCTTCGAGCGGCTCGGTGATCTGCGATTCCACGATGTCCGCGTTGGCCCCGGTATAGGTCGTCGAGACCGTCACCACGGGCAGGTCAATGCTCGGGAACTCACGGACGCCGAGGTAATAAAAGCCAATGCCGCCGAACACCAGAATCAGCAGCGACATGACCACGGCCAGAACGGGCCGGTTTATGGAAGTGGTAGAAAGGGTTGCCATGAGCGAATGATTGAATTTAGAATGATTGAATGACTTGAAATCAGCCTTGTCCGGCTGCCCGGTCATTTGGTCAAAGAGTCATTCAGGCATCAAAGAATGTTTCGGACTTCCACTTCGCCGCCCGGTTTTACGAGCTGGATGCCGGAGGTGATGAGCGAGTCGCCGGGCTGGAGGCCGGTCCGGATTTCGACGCTGCGGTCGGTGCGGGTGCCGATTTCGACTTTTACCGATTCCGCTTTGCTGTGGCGCAGGACAAACACCTTCTGGCCGCTGGCTTCGGGAATGATCGCTTCCGTCGGGATGACGATGGCGCTTCCGCGCGAGCTCAGCACCACTTCGATCTTGGCAAACGCACCCGGAACGAGCATCCGGTCGGCATTGGGGCTGACGGCCCGCAGCAGGAGCGTCCGGGTTTCGGGGTCCACTTTCGGTTCGACGGCGTACACCTGACCGGTCCGGCCCACTTCCGAGCCCTCCACGGTGAAGCGGATGGTACTGCCTTTCCGGACCTGTCCGGCGTACTTGGCCGGGATGGAAAAGTCGAGCTTGGCGGGCGTCACGTTGGTCAGCGTGGCGATTTTAGTGCTGGAGGAAATATAGCTGCCCAGGCTGACGTAGCGCAGGCCGATGTTGCCGTCGAACGGGGCGCGGATCACGGTTTTGTCGAGCTGGGCTTTCAGGTTTTCGATATCGGCCAGAATCCCGCTCAGGTTGGTCTGGCTGATCTCGTATTCCTGACGGCTGATGGCTTCTTTTTCCAGCAGGCGACGCTGGCGGGCTTCGTTGTCTTCGGCCAGTTTCCGGTTCGACATCAGCTTCTGGAGCTGGGCCTTCAGGTCGGCGTCGTTGATGGTCAGCAGCACGGTTCCCCGGCGTACGTAATCACCTTCCCGGAAGTTAATGCTGGTCACCCGCCCGGACACTTCGGGCCGGATTTCCACCTCTTCATTGGCGAGGATGGTGCCCGTGGTCAGGATTTTTTCGTCCAGATTGTGTGACCGGACGACCATCACTTCCACGGCCGCTTTGCCGCCGCCCGGGGCCGGTTTGGCCGCAGCTTCCGCCCCTTTTTCGGCTTTACTTTCCAGTAAGGGTTTCAGGCGCGGGTAAAAGGCAATGCCGGTAACCAGGACAATGATGCCCACCGTCAGGATTCGTTTGGTAAAGGGATTCATAGAGATAAGACCAAAAATCGGAGGAAAGAAACTTAAGGTAAAGTACGTAAAAAAAGAGATTTAATGTACCTACAGACGCACTTTGACGCTAAAAAGCCCGCCTTGCTGGTATCTCTACCAACAAAAGCGGGCTTAAGCGGACGCAGCCTGACAGCCTTGGCTGAGCTTAGTTCCGGATGGTAAACGTGAACGTTTTGTAGTTCTCGCTCGGTTTGATCTCTTCGGTACCCGTCAGCGTCAGCGCCAGCGATACGGTCTGAGTGGCCGGGGCCGTAGCCGGAATAGCGGGCAGCACCTGGAGAATCAGGTAACCGACGCTGCTGTTGGCCGGGATAGTTACCGTCCCTTTCGTACCGACGAAATTAAAGTTTACGCCCTCTCTGGCCGTGCTGGTTTCGGCGACGGTGTACGGAATTTCCGTCGCTACCCCGCGCTGAGGACCGACCAGCTGGACCGCGATGCTGTCACGGCCGATAGCCTGCCGGATAGTCCGGGTACGAATGGCGTTGGCCGTGTTGTTGGTGGGCTGGGTAGCAAAACCCGCACGCGGATTTTTGAACTCAACCAGGGCAGGGCCTTCGTACAGATTGGATGGGTTTTCGAAGCAGGACGTCAGACTCAACGCCATTACTCCCAACCCAAGGATATATTTCAATTGCTTTACCATAATTCCTTAACGAGTTAATAATTAATAACCGGGGTTCTGCTTCAGTTTAGTGTTGAGTTGCACCTGGTCATTAGGAAGCGGGGCCAGAATCCGGAAATCATTATACGGAACCGGGGCCGACAGGCTTGCTTTGGTGATGGTCATGCCGCGACGTTTCAGATCGAAGAAACGGTGACCTTCCAGGTAAAGCTCCAGGCGGCGCTCCGTCATGATCGCGTCGATGAGCGCCGCACCCGTAACGGTTGAGGCAATCGGCGTGGCACCGGCCCGCGTGCGGATCTGGTTCAGGTCGGCCAGCGCCCGGGTGTTGTCGCCCGTTGCCGCGTAGGCTTCCGCCCGGATCAGCAGCAGCTCCGAGAAACGCATCACCGGAACGTTGTTGGTGAACGGTCCCTGCGTAGCCGTGTATTTCCGGCTGAAGAACACCGATTCACCGCCTTTGGTCGCCGAGTAGAACATGGTCGTCCGGCGCACGTCGTTGGCTTCGAACAGACCGAGCAGTTCGTTGGTCGGAACCACGTCACCCCAGTTACCGGTCGTCAGGTTGGTCGTCAGCGAGTGCAGCGACTCGTTGGAACCCAGCGATTCAGTCGCCTGAACGTAGTTGATCTCAAACAGCGATTCTGGGTTCGGGGCCGTCGTGAAAGCGCCCTGGTACTGGGCACCGGTTACCAGACGGGCACCCGTGCCGTTCATGGCTTCCGTCGCAAGCTGGATGGCTTCGGCGTATTTCTCCCAGTACAGATACAGGCGGGCGAGGATACCCTGAGCGGCCGCTTTGGTGGCCCGGCGGCGATCCGCTGCCGTTGAAGCGGGCAGCAGGGCGATCGCTTCTTTCAGGTCCTTCTCAATCTGCTGATAGGTCTGCTCCACGGTGGCGCGTTCCCGGAAGTCGGCTTTGGTCACGTCGTTGGTCGGCTCGGTGCGGAGGATAACTCCGGCATTGAAGCCGTTGACGATCTTGGTCGGCTCGTAGGCAAACGCCCGGGCGAGATCAAAGTAAAGCAGACCGCGCAGAAAGAGGGCTTCCCCTTTGATCTGGGCTTTTTCCGCGTCGGAAGCATTGGATTTGTCAATGCCCGACAGGATGAAGTTGGCTTCGTTGATCGCCGGGTAGTTGTTGTTCCAGAGCGGACGCAGGTGCTCGCTGCTGGGCGCGTTGACCCGTTCGTTGAAGTAGCGGTTCGAGTTCGAGTTGGTCAGACGAACGTTATCAGCCATGATTTCGGGGGCCATAATCATTCGCTGGCCGTAGTAGCCCGCCGGTTGCAGGCGGTCATACACCGAAATCAGCACCGACCGGATGCCCGTAATATCGGTGAGAGCAACGCCGGCATCCACAGACTGCTTCGGCTGGGTGTCCAGCAGATCGCTGCAGGAGCTAGCCGAAACGACGATCAGACAGCCCGTAGCAAATACTTTAAAATATCTTAACATACTTGAAATCTTTGTCTTTTACACTGAGTTAGAAACCAATCTGCAAACCACCGGACACCTGACGGCTTTGCGGGTAGCGGCCGATTTCGGTACCATCTACTTCAGGGTCGAAGCCCGTATAGGCCGTCCAGGTAGCCAGGTTCAGACCCTGAGCGAACAGACGAACGCGCGACAGACCTGCTTTTCTGATCCAGGCTGAAGGCAGATCGTAACCAACCGTTACCTGCTTCAGACGCAGATAGCTGCCGTTTTCCACGTGCTTGGACGAGAACGTCTGGACGGTTGAACTACCCGGTTCTGTACCGCCTTCGTAAGTGCGGGCTACGTCGGTGATCTGACCCGGAGTGGTCCAGCGGCGAAGCTGCGTGCGCAGGTTGTTCCAGCCGGCAGAGGCCGAGCTTTCCATGAAGAAGCCGTTGTTGTTCAGCAGCTTGTTGCCCCACTGGCTTTGCAGGAACACTTCTACCGTAAAGCCTTTGTAGGAAATCGTGTTGGTCACACCGCCAAAGCCTTTCGGAATGGGTGAACCCTGCAGCCGTGAGTCACGAGTCTGAACCGTATAGGTCAGGTTGTTGAGGGTGTCGAGCCACATAGCGCGACCATCGGCCGGGTTCACACCCGCGTAGGTCGGATACCAGTGAACCCGGATCGGCTGACCTACGAACAGCGAGGTACCAATGCGGTTCTGACCCGGCAGCAGCTCCTTGATCTGGTTCCGCTGGAAGGTCACGTTCCAGCGCGTTTCCCACTTCAGGCCACCCGTGTTTACGTTGACGTGGTTCAGCTCGAGCTCGATCCCTTTGTTCTCCACTTTGCCGAGGTTTTCGAAGATGGAACCGAAACCGCTGTCGTTCGGCAGGGGACGGGACAGCAGCAGCTGGTCGTTGACCTTCCGGTACAGGTCGATGCTACCACCGACGCGGCCGTTGAAGAGGGCGAAGTCAACACCGGCCCCAATCGTACGGGCTACTTCCCACGAAAGGTTGGCGTTGCCCAGCTGGCTCGGACGGATGCCCGGCAGATCGACATACTGTCCACCAAGGCCGAACAGGGCCCGCGAAGCGAAGTTGTCGATGAGGTTGTTACCGGCCGTTCCGTATTCAGCCCGGATTTTCAGGTCAGACAGGAAAGGAACGTCTTTCAGGAAAGGCTCTTCCGAAAGCCGGTAACCAGCCGAGATCGACGGGAACAGACCCCAGCGGGTGTTGCTTCCGAAGCGGGACGAACCGTCGTAACGCAGTGTTCCGGTCAGCAGCAGCTTCTCGGCGAAGGTATAGTTAACCGACGAGAATACGCTGGCAATCCGCCAGGTCGTGTACGTTCCCGTGGTCGTGATGGGACGGGCCGCCGCGGCCAGCGTCGTGAACAGGCCGTTCGGGAAACCCTGTCCCCGGGCCGAAACCACTTCGCGCGTTTCCTGGCGGTACTCGCCACCGAGCAGGGCGTTGAGGCCGTGCTGGCCGAAGGTCTTGCTGTAGTTCAGCGTCTGGTTGGTGTTCCAGTTCAGCGTGTAACGGTTGCTCACGGTGGCATCACCGCCGGTTGACGAGAACTGCGGAACGATCGGATCGCGGTAGTTATCGTCGCGGTTGTTGGCATAGTCGATTCCGTAGAACGAACGGAAGCGCAGACCGGGCAGAATTTCGTAGTTGAGCGCGAAATTGCTGACCGTTTGCACCGTTACGTTTTTGCGGGTTTCGTAGGTTACGCTTTGCACCGGGTTGTAGCTGAACGTTCCGGTCAGCGGAGCGTTGAAGGTACCGTCAGCCTTGTAGATCGGCTGGTTCGGGAAAATCAGTGCTGCCGCCAGGAACGGGCTGTTGATGAAAGCACCGTCGGCAATGGCACCGTTCTGCGTGGTAGCCGCCAGACCAATCGAGGTCTCGAATTTCAGTTTTTTGGTTGCCTGGTGATCCACGTTCAGACGAACCGTACCCCGTCTGAAGTCCGATTTGATAACCTGACCTTCCTGCAGGTTGTAGGAACCCGCCAGGTAGAAGTTGGTTTTGCCCTCACCGCCGGATGCCGAGAAGTCGTACATACGCAGTTTTCCGCGCCGGAACACCGCGTCCTGCCAATCCGTGTTCTGTACGGTTGCCGGGTCGCCATACTGGGTAATGGCCGATTGCCGCGCGGCGTCCGTAGCCTGGTTGGTGGCAATGGCCCGGTTTACGAACCCTTCAATTTTCAGCGTAGCGTATTCCGGGGCGGTCAGTACGTCAAGCTTTTTGAGCGGATCAACAAAACCTTCCTGAACGGATACGTTGAACTGGGTTTTTCCGGCACGACCCCGTTTGGTGGTGATCAACACAACGCCGTTGGCACCCTGTGCACCATAAAGTGCCGAGGAGGTGGCTCCTTTCAGAACCTGAATCGACTCGATATCATTGGGGTTGAGCGAAGCCAGTACGTTGCTGCTGGATTGCGTTGACAGTTCACCGCTGGAAACCTGTACCCCGTCAATGACGTACAGCGGGTCATTACCGGCGTTGATGGAACCCTGGCCGCGTACCCGCACCTGAATCGCACCGCCCGGCTGACCGCTGAGGGCCGTTACCTGGACCCCGGCTGCCCGTCCCTGCAGGGCCCGGTCAACGCTCTGTAGAGGCAGGTTCTCGATTGTTTTTCCGCTTACCTGTGCAACGGCACTGGTTACGTCGCGCTTGCGGGATACGTTACCGTAACCGGAAACGACAACTTCATTTAATTCAGTAGCATCGTTTTGCAGTACTACGTCGATCGTAGAGCGGTTGCCGCTGGCTACTTCCTGGCTAAGGTATCCAATGAAGCTGAATACGAGCCGGGCGTCGCCCGTGGCGTTGAGGCGGTACGTTCCGTTAGCGTCGGTCGTTGTGCCCCGTGAAGTTCCTTTTACCTGAACACTGACGCCCGGAAGCGGAGTGCCGTCGTCTGATGAAGTGACACGGCCGGTGATTACTCTATCCTGCGCAAAAGCACAGACGGATAACAGTAAACCCAGCCAGATGCTGAATAAACGTTTCGACATAGGTTGGTAATTGTTAAGAAATGGATTAAGAAAACGCGGTTGAAATCCTTTCGAACTCATGCAAAACTTTCAAGCGCGATAGCAAATATACTAAAAGTGAAAATGAATAGTAACTCTTCCGGGTAAATGGTAAATAATTTTGCTGTATTTACAGGAATTGCAAAATAATAATCAACGGAAAGCCTTAAATGGGTTACTTTTTCGTCTCACCGACAGAAAGCTTTCCCGCAAATAGCTTTCATAGCCTGCTCAACTTACCCATGAGCAGGCTATGAAAAGCCGCCGGTCGGTTACGGATTCGGAACCACCAGCTTGTTCACGTTGATCTCTCCCTGCGGAATCGGCCAGATGTAAACGGAAGCCGAAGCCGGGACGGCCTGCAGGTTGCCCTTGGCCGGCAGCGGCTGGTTCAGACGCAGCAAGTCGTTGGAACGCAGCCCTTCGCCCAGAAATTCAATCCGGCGCTCGGTCAGAATCGCATTCACCAGATCCGTCGAACCCGCGAATGACGCATACACGCCCGCCGGGTTGGACCGGCCGCGCACCGCATTCAGCAAGGCCAGCGCCCGGGCCGTGTTGCCCGTACGAGCGTTGGCTTCCGCCAGGTTGAGCAACACTTCCGAATAGCGCATGACCGGGGCCCAGTCGGTATGCTGCGGCCCGGTCGGGAATTTGTTCAGCCGGATACGGCTCTGGTCACCGGCAAAGTCGCTCCGGATCAGGTTCCGGCGGGCGTCGGTCGCGGCAAAAGCCGCATCCGCAACGATGCCGGTCGGGTTCAGCCGGTAATCGCCCAGTCCGACGATAGGAACATAATAGCTGGCAAGGCCGTTCTGGGTGCCGGGCAGGTCGTTGGACGTGAACGGCATGGACAGGATCGACTCCGTGGTGGTGTAGTTGGTGAACACCGTCGCGATGTTCGGCTGCAGTTCGTGCGCTACCCCGGTCGCGGCCCGGAACGGAGCGGCCGCCGGAACGATCTTGTTGCCTTCCGTCACGACGTTGGCGTACTGGCCCATCGTCAGATACACCCGCGTTTTGATGGCAATGGCGGTGTTCTTGTGCGCCCGGGTCGTGTTCAGCGTCGCGTTGGCATAGCTGGCGGGCAGGTTCTGCTCAGCAAAGTTCAGGTCCTCCACAATCTGCCGGTACACCTCGGCCACCGTGCTGCGGACCAGATCGTTGTTGCCGCTGCCTACCTCGCCTTTCAGACGCAGCGGAAGGCCGGGGCTGGCGCCGTTGTCCTGCGTGAACGGGCGGGCGTACAGCTGCACGAGGTAGTGATACGTGAGCGCCCGGAGAAAGCGCGCTTCGGCCCGGTACTGGTTTGCCAGAGCGGCATCCACCACCGTCGGATTGGCATCCAGACCTTCCAGAAACAGATTGATCCGGTTGATGGCCAGGTAACCCGCGTTCCAGAGGTTCGTCGGTTCGTTGGACTGCGAGTTGTTGGAGTGGTTCCAGGTCTGGAGGGCGGTAACCCCGTTGTTGGTCACGTTCAGGAACTCTTCGCCACGAACATCCACGTAGACAAAATAACGTCCTCCCAGAAACTGTCCGGATTTTACGCTCGCATAAAGTCCGTTGACCTGGGCCAGCACCCGGTCAGGGTTCGAGAAGGCGTCCTTGTCGGCCAGACTCGTCAGGGGACTCGGGTTCAGCAGTTTTTCCTCGCTGCAGGAACTGGCCAGAGGAGCCAGCAGGACGGAAAGGATGGCGGTACGCAGCACGGCCCGCCGCGAAAAAGTTGAAATGTATGTGGTCATGGGGATATCTCGATTTTACGGTTTTTCGTTCAGTCCATCCGACTCCGCGCCGGATGGACCCGTGGCGAAAGGGTTTAGAACGTTAAGCTGATACCGCCGGTAAACGAACGCGCCTGCGGTACCGAGTTGCGGTCTACGCCCGGAGCGATGTTGGCGTTCCGGTTCGTCGAGATCTCAGGGTCGGCCCCGGTATAATTCGTGATGATAAAGGCGTTCTGAACCTGGGCATAAATCCGGAGGGACGCGATGTTTGCCTGCTTCAGGAAGCTGTTGCGCAGCGTGTACCCCAGCATGATATTGCGGCCCCGGATGAAGTCGCCTTTCTCAACGTTCTCCGAAATAGGCGTGGCAGAGCCGTTCGAGATATTGTCGTTCAGCACCGGACGCGGAATGTCGGTAACGTCGCCGGCTTTCTGCCAGCGGCGCAGCACGTCAGAGTGGTTGTTCCACGGACGCTGGTCGCGCAGACCGGCCTGGGTTCCGTTGTAGATGTAGTTGCCTCCCTGGAATTGCAGGAATATGCCCAGATCGAGGTTGCCGTACTTGAACGTATTGTCGAAACCGCCGTAGAATTTTGGAATGGCATTGCCGATCACAACCCGGTCAGAACCGGAAATGGCCGGAACGACGGCACCGGTCTGGAGGTCGGTCCAGCGGCTGGCCGCCGGGGCCGAGAAGTCAAACTGGATCAGTTGCTCCTGCTTGGTGCCATCGGGCAGCGTCGTGGTCCGGACGAAAATCCGGCGGCCGTTGGCCGGGTTAACTCCCCGCGTGGGCACGGCGAAGATCGACCCGATCGACTCGCCAACCCGCACAATGTTGGAGCTTTCCAGACCGCCCGTCTGCGCCAGAATATCGGCGTTGTTGTTGGCCAGCGCCGTTACCTTGTTGATCACGCGGGTGTAGTTGAAGCTGGTGGTCCAGCTGAACTTGCCCCGTTGAACGGGCGTAGCCGACAGGCTGAATTCGACACCCCGGTTATACATCGAGCCGACGTTGGTCGAGATGCTGTTGTTGGGAATGCCGCGCGACGGAGCCTGCGGTTCGGGCAGCACCAGGTCGGTGATGTCCTGGTTGAAATAGGTCACTTCGCCGGAAATCTTGTCGTTGAACAGACCGAAGCTGACCCCCAGGTCTACTTTCGTGCTGGATTCCCAACGGAGCAGGGGGTTACCCGCCTGCGCGAATGCGAAGGTCGGCGCGCTGCCGTACAGACCCGAGTTGAACAGGCTCAGGGAAGCAAAGTCGCCGATGCCGGTATTGCCGACAATACCCCAGCTGCCCCGGAATTTCAGTTCGTTCACGACATTGGCGAGGGCGGAATTTTTCCAGAAATCTTCCTCCGAAACCCGCCAGCCGATAGACGCTCCCGGGAAGTTGCCGTATTTCCGGCCTTCAGCGTAGGCCGAATAACCATCCCGACGGAAGGTAGCCGACAGCAGATACCGCTTCTTGTAATCGTAGTTCAGACGACCGAAGAACGACAGCAGACCGTTCTGGCTCTGGAAGTTGCCGGAGGGCGCGTTGTTGGTCGTGAAGTTACCCTGGTAGGACGTAAAGAAAGGGTCCGACAGTCCCTGACGGGCACCGCCCCACGAATCAATCGTAAACTTCTGGGCTTCCGTACCGGCTACCAGTTCAAAACTGTGTTCGCCAAAGCCGAAGTTATAGTTGAAGTAGTTCTGCCAGTTCCAGATTTTGACGTTCGTGTAGATGTTGAACGCCTGTCCGCCGGTCGATCCGCCTTCCCCGTGAACGCTGTTCCGGAAGTCGATGTCCTCGACGGTCGTGCGGTCAATCCCGTACGAAGTCCGGAAAGTCAGCCCTTTGAGCAGGTTGAAGTCGGCAAAGACGTTTCCGATCAGGTGATTGTTTTCGGAAGTAAACTTGCTCAGTTCGATATCCGGCAGCGGGTTATAGTAACCACCGGGGTTGACGAGGTTGGCGCCCAGACCCATCGTGTTGCCCGCCCGGTTGATGTTGTAGGTTCCGTCGGGGTTGCGGGGAGCAACGTTGGGCTGCAGAACCAGCGGCAGACGGCCCAGACCCCCCGTGCTGAACGGCCCGCGGGTGCCGGTATTGGGCGACTGGTTAAAGCTGTTTGCCAGCGAAATGTTGGCTCCGAAACGGATGGCCTTGTTCAGCTGGTGCGAGATGTTCATGCGGCCCGTCATCCGCGAAAAGTTGTTCTTCACGATCATCCCTTCCTGGTTGGTATACCCCACCGAAAAGGCGTATTTCGTTTCCTTTGTGCCGCCGTTTACGCCGATGTTGTGGCTTTGCTGGAAGCCCGTCCGGTAGATGTAATCGTACCAGTCGGTATCCACGATGCTGCCATCCGGGTTGCGGGTCGGGAAAAACTGGTCGGGCAGACCGGCGTTCCGGGCGGCTTCGTTCTTGTAATCCATGTATTCCTGCGCGTTCAGCATGTCGAACAGCCGGAAAGGTTTGGTGGAGCCCACCCAGCCATCATAGGTGACGCTGGCACGGCCTTCCTTGCCTTTTTTGGTGGTGATGAGCAGAACGCCGGCGGCGGCCCGGGAGCCGTAAATGGCGGTGGCGGAGGCATCTTTCAGGATTTCAACCGATTCGATATCCGACGGGTTGATGTCGCCGAGCGGGTTGTTTACCGTGAAGCCACCGGCCGAAATTTCGCCCGAGTTGATCGGCAGTCCGTCAACGACGATGAGGGGAGAAGAACTGCCGTTGATGGATGAGACGCCCCGAATCCGGATGACCGGCGGGTTGTTCAGAACGCCGTTCGGCTGGATGATGTTGACGCCCGGAGCCCGGCCCTGCAGCGCCTGTTCGAAGCTTTGCACCGGTTTGTTGGCGATGGTCTGGCCGTCCACCGTAGCGATAGCGCCGGTCAGCGTCTTTTTGCTCTGGGCACCGTAGCCCACGATGACCACTTCGCTGAGTTCGGTCGAATTATTTTGCAGAACAACGTTTACCACCGAGCGGTTGCCGACGACCACTTCCTGATTGGTAAAGCCGATGAAGCTGAATACCAGGCGATCGCCCGACGAAACACCGGGCATCCGGAAGGTTCCATCGCCGTCGGTGCTGGTGCCGCGGGTTGTTCCCTTAATTTGGACGCTCACGCCGGGGAGGGGAGAGCCGTCATCAGAAGTAGTGACTTTTCCGGTTACCGTTCGGTCCTGAGCAAATACAGAAACCGAAAGCACCAGGCAGAGCCATAGGCTAGTTAGAAGTTTGGACATACGAATTATGGTTTGGATTAAGAAAGGGATTCAACTAGCACGAAAGATAGTATTACTTTCAGAGAAAGAAAAAATACTACCAGAAATTAGGCGATAAAATAATCAGCGGCTGGCTGTAGGTAGATTACCCGGGAGGCGAGGGGTAATTGGATGGACTGGGCGCGGGAGATGACACGCTTTTTCATGGATAAAAGGATAGCTTGTGTGATGAAAGGCAAATTAACGAGGCCGAAAAGTAACTAACAGAAAATTAATACGCAAAACAATTTTGCCAATTTATTATTTTGCCGGATTTAACTTTGCTGATATATTATACCGGCAATAGCCAGAGAGCAAACTCTTTTTTGTAAGAATCCCATTTCTAAAAATTAATAAAATGAGAAAAATTACCTTGTTGGCCGCCAGTCTGTTTGCTTTTTTTCAGGTAGAGGCCCAGACCCAGGCGCTAAAGAACCGTATAAATACACGGGCCCAGGGGCTGGAGCAGCAGGTCGTAAAGTGGCGGCGTGACTTCCACCAGAACCCGGAATTAAGCAACCGTGAGTTTCAGACGGCGGCCAAAGTGGCGGCTCACCTGCAGGCCCTGGGCATGGAAGTGCAGACCAATGTGGCCAAGACCGGGGTCGTCGGAATCCTGAAAGGAGGGAAGCCCGGTCCGGTGGTCGCCCTGCGCGCGGATATGGACGGGCTGCCGGTGACCGAGCGGGTGGATGTGCCGTTCAAGTCAACGGTTACTACGGAGTTCAACGGGCAGAAGACGGGCATCATGCACGCCTGCGGACATGATTCGCATGTAGCCATCCTGATGGCCGTGGCCGACGTACTTACGTCCATCAAAGCGGACCTGAAAGGAACCGTCAAGTTCATTTTCCAGCCGGCGGAAGAAGGTGCCCCGGCCGGCGAGGAAGGCGGCGCGCAGCTGATGGTGAAAGAAGGGGTGCTGAATAACCCGAAAGTGGACGCCATTTTCGGACTGCATATCAACTCCCAGACGGAAGTCGGGACGATCAAATACCGGCCCGGCGCCACGATGGCGGCCGTGGACCAGTACGCGATCCGGGTGCGGGGCAAACAGACGCACGGAGCGGCTCCCTGGGCGGGCGTGGACCCGATCGTGACGTCGGCCCAGATCGTCAGCGGCCTGCAAACCATCGTCGCCCGCAACGTCAACATCACCGAGGCCCCGGCCGTCGTGACGGTAGGGGCCATCCACGGGGGCATCCGGCAGAACATCATTCCGGAGGAAGTGAACATGATCGGCACGATTCGGACGTTCAGCCCGGAGGCGCAGCAACTGGTGCATCGGCGCATCAACGAGGTGGCGACGAACATTGCCGAAAGCGCCGGAGCCAAAGCCGACGTGAAAATCGACATCATGTATCCGGTCACCTACAACGACCCCGCCCTGACCGACCAGATGGTGCCGACGCTCGAAGCGGTCGCCGGCAAAGACAAGGTAAAGATCACGCCCGTGCAGACCGGAGCTGAGGATTTCTCATTCTTCCAGCAGAAAGTGCCGGGCTTCTTTTTCTTCCTGGGCGGCATGCCGAAGGGCAGGAAGCTGGAAGAAGCGGCCCCGCACCACACCCCGGACTTTTACATTGATGAAAGTGGTTTTACGCTGGGCGTCAAAGCCCTCAGCCACCTGACGGTGGATTACATGGAGCAGTGGAAGAAATAACGTATCCCCGGGCTAAACACAGGCATACAAAAAGGGCGGCTGATCACTCAGCCGCCCTTCGTCGTTTTGGTTAAGAAAGCCGAAAAGCTTTATTTTCTGGTAATCGTCTCGGTCACAACACGATCGCCACCGGCACCCGGATAGCTGTAATTCAGCGTAAAAGTCTTGGAAGCTGGATCGTATTTGTTCACACCAGACTGCTTCGTTGATGTGTTGGAAGAACCCGTCGGGATGAGTGTCACCGTGTTGTCGGCGTTGATCTTCAACTGCATCGTCCAGCCAGAGCCGCCGAGATCAGCGAACTCCGTTTCCGAAGTCGTCGCGTCGATGGTTGCCAGCGTTTTCTCCCGGTTGATGGCACGCGGACCAGCCGTCGGGTGGGTAAATGTACCCGTTGCCTGGTACTTACCGGCGTAGATGTTGTTCACTTTGATTCCGAAAACAACGTCTTTCAGGTTCGTAGCGACCACGGCTCCGTTGGCACTCGTGATGGTCAGCGGCAGGGCATACGACTTTTTCAGATCGATGAGGCTCGTGTTGAACTTCACGCTGAAGGGAACGTCGCGCTGACCCGCTTTGATGACCACCTGCGTCGCAGGAATCGAATAGGTGTTGGTCGGCAGCAGTTCGTAGGTGGTTCCTTTCAGCAGGTTCGGATCCACGGCGATGGTCACAGTCACGTCCTGGCCGAGCTTGGAGGGCGAGCCCAGGTTCACGTCGAACAGTTTCGTATCGACCGGCGTGGTGCTCAGGTCGACTCCCAGCACTTTGCTGCCGCTCTGTCCGCCGAAGATGCTCACGACCGGCTGGGCGTTTTCGGCATTGATCAGGTCGGTGTATCCTTTATCGTTCAAACATCCGCTCAGGCCCGACAGCAGCGTTCCGGCGCAGAGGAGAGTTATCAGTTGTTTTTTCATTGTATTCTAGTTCGTTTATGAGGGGAGGCGACGGAGCCGCCCCCCGTTTACTTACTTCATCCAGAAAAGCTTCGTATCAAACTGGTTGATCGTACCCTGCGCCTTCACGTTGGCTTCGTTCGTTCCCAGTTCCTGCGACGGATAGAGGAAACGGGCAACGTGTTTGGTGCCCATAGCCCGCGTCGACAGCGGAACTTTCGGGAAGCCCGTACGACGGAATTCCGTCCAGGCTTCGAAGCCGCCGAACGCGCCCAGGGCCGTCCACTTCTGCGTGATGATCGCCTGGAGCTTGTCCGTCGACGAATCAAAGTTGACATTCGGCACTTCCTGGCTCAGGTACGTGTTGACAGCCGTGGCCGCGCTCGGAACCTCCAGGAATTTGAAGGATTCCAGAACCCCGGCATTGTACAGTGTTTTGGCATCGCCACCGGTCAGGTAACCGCGCTGCACTGCTTCTGCCTGCAGGAAGAAGCTTTCAGCAGACTGCATCAGCACCTGCGGCTGGTCGAAGCTCTTCAGAATGGCCGGACCGAAACCAGACGTTTTAGCGTACAGGTACGGGTCGCTGCCTTCGCCGAACGGTACACCCTGCCACTGGTTGGCGTTGTTGCGGGTAGCATAACGCTCCAGACGGGGGTCGTTGGTGCTCGTCAGGGCTTTGATGAAGAAATCAGCGTTCGTATAGAATTCTTTGTTACCAGCAATCGTACCCGCAGCGGTGAAACCATACGTTTCATAGAACGGATTCTGCTTACCGGCCGTCTTCAGGAAGCCCGGCTGAACGAGGGCGTTCTCGTTGACGCCCAGGAAACCGCCATCAGCCACGGCTTTGGCAATGCCCGACTTGATGGCATCCTGCTTGGCGGCGATGTTCGACTGACGAATCAGGATACGCATTTTCAGCGTGTTGGCAAACTTCACCCACTTGGTCAGGTCGCCTTTGAAAACGATATCGGTGGCTGCCGGGCTGGGGTTTTCCGCCGTGATGGGCGCCTTCAGGGCCACTACGGCCGCTTCCAGTTGCTTCACCAGATCATCGTAGATCGCCTGACCATTGTCGTATTTCGGACGCAGGTTCGCCGGGCCCTGCAGCGCTTCCGTATACGGAACGTTGCCGTAGGTATCGACCAGACGCTGGAAAATGTACGCCTTCATGACCTTGGCAATCCCGATATACGCCTGCTGTTTGGCAGCCGTTGCTGATTTTTCGATGTAGTCGTAGTCAGAAAGATTGTCGTACGAAGACGTCCAGATGGCTGTCCGGAAGTTACCCGGCAGGTCATAGGTTTTCTCCGGGTTGAAGCCCGACACCGAACCTGACGGCGACCAGTGACCGGCCCAGAAGTGGCCGATTTCGTTATGGGTCAGCAGGTTGGTGGTTCCGTTGAGCGCAGCGGGCAGAACCAGATCGGCCGATGAAGTCGTCGCTGCGTTCGGGTTTTTGTTGATGTCGAGGTAGCCCTCTTTACAGCCGCCGGCTGCAAGCAAAGCTGCGATGGCAAGTATGGAAAAATATCTGCGATTCATTTTTTTGAGCAACTTTTAAATTAGAAACCAACCTGAACCGTGAAACCGTACGTGCGGGTCGGCGGAGTAATGTAGGTTGCGTTAACCCCCACGGCGTTTGAGGTCGAGTTGTTGAACTCAGGGTCCGTGTAGATGTTCTCCTTCGGCAGGAGCGTCAGCAGGTTCCGGCCAACCACGCCGATCGTGGCGTTTTTGATGGCCCGGGTTTTTGCCAGCAGGGCGCGCGGTACTTCATAGGTGAAGGCCAGTTCGCGCAGTTTCCAGAAGGCACCGCTCGTAACGAAGTTCTCACCGTAGTTACGCAGTTGGCTGTCCCAGGCACCCAGACCACCATCTTTTACAGCGATGGAGTTGTTGGTCGTGTATGAACCATCGGCGTTTTTCACCACGGAGTTCGGGAAAATGAAACGCTCGCGGCCGTAAACGGTCGTTGCGTAAGAAGCACCCGTAAACCACATCGTTTCGGCCAGACCGTGAGCCACGACGTTGCCGCCGCGGTATTCAGCCAGGGCGTTGAAGCCAAAGCCTTTGTACTTCAGGGACGTGTTGACACCCAGGCGGTCGCGCGGGTTCGTGCGGCCGAGGTTGATGAGTTCAGCGGCTTTCAGCGGGTAGCCCGTGGCCGGATCAACCACGACGCGTCCACCCGGAATCATGTTGCCTTCTGCATTGCGCTCGCGCTCGTAGCCGACTACTTTCAGGACCGGATATTGCTGACCCGTCACGGCGAATACCTGATAGAGGCTGGAGTTAACCACACCATAGTTCAGGCTGAGGTTGATTTCGTTCAGACCCGGTGTGATTTCCACCACTTTCGTATTCACCTGAGAGTAGTTGATACCTACATCCCACCGCAGGCCATTAGCCAGACGGAGCGGCGTTGTTTTCAGGTCGATTTCAAAGCCTTTGTTGTCCAGGCGACCCGTGTTGATGACAGCGCGGCTGAAGCCGGTTGACGTCGAAACGTCGATACCGACCGTCTGGTTTGTGTTCTGCTGCGTGTAGTACGACAGGTCGAGGTTGATACGGTCGTTCAGCAGGGAGAACTCACCACCCACTTCGTACGAAGTAATAAATTCCGGCTGGATGTTCGGGTTGTTGGCGGTGTTACCCAGTGAATAACCGGCCAGCGAACCATACGGGAAGCCGGCACCCGGGTTGAAGGTCGTTTCCAACTGGTAAGCGTTGAAGCCGAAAGGACCCTGAAGGTTGATCTGACCCACTTTCGTAGCGGCTACCCGTACCTTGGCTGAGTTCAGGATGTTGTTGTTCTGAAGCGCCGGGATGGCATCCGTCAGGACAAACGACAGGTCGGCACCCGGATAGAAGAACGAACGGTTTTCTTTTGCCAGTACCGAAGACCAGTCATTACGGCCTGAAACGTGCAGGAACAGGAAGTCTTTGTAACCGAAAGAAGCATCACCGTAAACACCAATCAATCGTTCCTGAGCCATTGCTTCGCCGGCGTTAGGCTCACCAACCCGGTTGCTGACGTTGTACAGATCCGGGATAACCAGAGCGTTGGCACCGCTGTTAACCGCCCGGCCCGAGCGTTCCGTGATGGCTGAACCAACAATCACTTTGGAGGTGAAATCGCCGAATTTATTGTCCGTCGTAATGAAGAAGTCCTGCTGCAGACGGCTGATGCGGGCGATGTTGTCGCTCACAGAACCGGCCAGGTCTTTTGCCCGGTAAACGTGCTGCTTGGCATACGGGCTGAAGGTGTACTTCGCGCTCGTTACTTTCGTTTCGTACGACTGGTTGGCCGTTCCGAGGCGATACAGGATGTTCAGCCATTTTACCGGCGTATACTGCAATTCGAAGTTCCCCGTCAGGTAGTTATCGCGGCGAGCCTGCCGGTTGATATCCTTGTCGAAGTACGGGTTCTGGAAGTAGTCGTTGAAGTAGTTGTTCGGGTTCGCCGGGTTCAGCGTGCCGTCGGCCAGACGGAACGGCTGCCAGTTGCGGTAGTCCGTCAGGTTGATGTTGGCCGGCGTGTTCAGGATGTTGTTATAAAAGCCTCCTGAAGTCCCTTCGAAGTTACCGATACGGTAGTCGAGGTTGAATCCGCCCCGGAACTTACCATACTGGCGCGAAGCGTTGAAGCGGCCACCCGTACGGCGGTAGTCGTCGCCCGGTACAATACCCGTCGTTTTCAGGTCCTGCAACGAGATGTAGAACGTGCTGCGCTCGTCACCGGCTGACAGAGATATATCCGTCTGGCGGCTAACACCCACGTCAAACGCGTTACGCTTGCCGTTTTTGGCCAGTGAATAAGGGCCTTTAGCTACCGTTCCGTCTTCCAGGTGCTGACCCATTTCTACTTCTGATCCGTCGAATTCCGGACCGTAGCTCTGGTTCTCAAATGGAATGTAATCGCGGCTGTAAGCCTCCGTACCGGCACCGAAGCGCTCGTTCAGTTTGGGCAGGAAGCTGATGCTCTCGAAGTTGGTCGTGTTCTGGATCGTCACGCGCGGAGCACCGGCGGAGCCTTTCTTGGTCGTGATGATCAGGGCACCGTTGGAGGCTTCCGAACCGTAAACGGCGGCGGCGTTGGCGCCTTTCAGCACCGTCACCGACTCGATGTCGTTCGGGTTCAGGAAGTTGATGGCGTCCTGCGGAACCTGCGTACCATCGATAACGACCAGCGCCTGGTTGTTACCCAGCAGCGAGCGGTTACCGCGCAGCACCACGCGGGTCGACGGGTTGACGCTGTTGTTGATGGTGTTGATCTGCAGACCGGCTACCTTACCGGAGAGGGCCTGGGCCACGTTGGCGGCTTTGGCCTGAATCAGCTTGTCGGCTTTCACCACGTCGGTGGCCGAACCCAGTTCTTTTTGTTGACGAACGACACCAAGGGCCGTAACCACGACCTCATTCAACGTAGCGGCATCACTTTCCAGTGAAACGTCGACCACCGAGCGGTTTCCAACGGCGACGGTCTGTGCTTTGTAACCTACAAACGAGAATACCAGCGTAGCCTCATCGCCTACCTGGATTTTATACGTTCCGTTTGCGTCAGTTTGAGTACCCCGGGTTGTTCCCTGAACGGTTACGTTCACACCCGGAAGCGGAGATTTGTCATCACCGGACAAAACAGAGCCGGTCACCGTCCTGGTCTGTGCCGCTGCGAACAACGAAAACAGCACCCCCAGGACACTGAGGAATAGACTTTTTCTCATTTACAGAAGTGTTTTGGTTAAGAAATGTTAAAATTTTACGCAAAATAAATAATGCCAAACAAAATTGCAAAATGTCCGTTTTAGGAAGAATATGCTGAATACCAGTACGGTAAGTAAATTTAGCGGTGACTTCTTCTCGGTCTGACTCCTCGATAAAATGCTGTTAATCAGTATGTAAAGCCTTATAATAACATGACTCGTCCACCCAAAAAATATCTTTGGCGAGATTGGTATTTTTTTATTAATCCCTTCCAGTAACTCAGATTTTTTCTACGATTCCTAAGTATTTTCTACTTCATTAAAATTGTCCATAAAAAATATAGCCGTGTTTTTAAGAGAGTTAGCGCTTTTCCGCTGCCCCTGATTTGACCAATGCGAATTACCAGACAACAAACTGCTTGCGGCTCTACTTTTCTTTATAATCATACCAAATAAAATTTTGTAAACGCTTTGCCTTAAAGAGGTGACTATTTTCGAAAAATTCAATCGCTGGCGGCAGATTATGCTCTAATGTTAATTTGTCGTTTGAAAAGTAATAGTTGGGTAAAAGAAAAAGGCCCGAACCTTCACGATTCGGGCCTGACTTTTAACCGACAGCTATCAGTTTAATTTCGGGTGTTTGGTGTGAAAATCCGTAGCATCCTGATAGGCTTTGGCTACGGCCAGCACTTTCCCCTCCTCGAATAACTGACCCATAAACGTGATGCTTCGGGGCAGCCCTTTGTTCGTAAAACCGTTTGGCAACACCACGCAGGGATGGCCGGTCAGGTTGGTTACCGTCAGGTTGCCGCCGGCATACGTCGGTGATACGTAAACGTCGACGCCGGCTTTCTTCAGTTGCGCGTGCATGTCGTTGATGAGCTTCGTCCGGAGGCGGTTCGCCTGAATGTATTCCACCGCGGGGATGAAGCGGGCCGAGCGGAATTCATTCGGCCAGGCATTCTTGATCTGCCGCACCATCTGGTCGTCTTTGCCCGAACGGGTCAGCTCGTCGAAGGCGGCCGCGGCTTCGGCGTTCAGAACAATCAGCAGCCGGCTCGCCGGAATGGCGGGCAATTCCACCGGCACCAGCTCCGCGCCCAGTTTCTTCAAGACCTCCAGCGTCGCCTGGTCGCTTTCCTTGCCGGGATAGGCGGAATCAAAGGCTTTCTTGAGGTAACCCACCCGGACGCCTTTCAGCGAGGGCAGCGGCGCATAGCGGAAAGGCGCGCTGACCACCGTCGGGTCGTTGCCGTCCGGGCCGTAAATGGCATTGAACACCAGCGCGCAGTCCTCCACCGAGCGCGTCATTGGCCCGATTTTATCCATCGACCAGCTCAGGGCCATGGCGCCGTGGCGGCTCACCCGCCCAAAGGTCGGACGCAGCCCCGTGACGCCGTTGACGGTCGAGGGCGAGACAATGGAGCCCAGCGTTTCGGTCCCGATGGCAAACGGCAGCAGCCCCGCCGAAACGGCCGAACCCGAGCCCGCCGACGAACCACTGGCCCCGGTGGTCGGGTCCCAGGGGTTGCGGGCCATGCCGCCGAACCAGACGTCGCCCCAGGCCAGTTCGCCCACGGCCATTTTGGCGCAAAGCACGGCCCCGGCTTCTTCCAGCCGTTTGATTACGGTCGCATCCACATCGAGCGTCTGGTCCTTGTAAGGCACCGAGCCCCAGGTAGTCTTGTAGCCCCGCTTTGCCAGCAGGTCTTTGGCACCGTACGGAATGCCATGCAGCGGTCCGCGGTACCGGCCTGCGCGGATTTCCGCATCCGCCTTACGGGCCTGCGCCAGCGCAAGGTCTTCCGTCAGCGTGATGACGCAGTAAAGTTTGGGATTGTACTGCTTCAGCCGATTCAGGAAGAATTTTGTCAGTTCTTCCGAACTGATCTGCCGCGTCCGCAGCAACTGGCCGAGTTGCGCAACGGTGTAGAAAGCGAGTTCGTCGCGGCTGGCTGGCAGGGTAACTTTATCAGGCACACTGGCTTTAAAAGAGGCGGCTCCGGTGGACAGTTTGAACCCCGCCGGCAGCGGGTTGAAGTACAGAGCCGGAGCGACCTCGTTGTTCAGCTCTATTTTGCGCAGGGCATCATAGTCTTCCCGAAGTTCGTTCAGGTTGCCCAGCATGGAGTCGCGTTCGGCGGCGGTAAATTCCAGTCCAAAGACGCGCGAAGCCACGTCGGCAATCTCGGCGGTAATGGGCTTTTTGGGATCATCGTTGCTGATGAAGGCGCCGGCGGCAAAGCTCAGGGCGCAGGCAGAAAGCGGTAAAAGGTATTTTCTCATAGGTTGCAAAAAGACGCGTGCAGGGCTGCGACCTGCGGGGTTAGTAAGTGAATTTCGTCGTTCTGGATGAGGTGGTCGGCCAGCCTGCGGCGTGCTTCGTCGCTGATCTGGCGGCTGATGATGTTCCGGATTTCGTCTTCGGTGCGGTGCGGATCGCGGCGGCGGATACGGGCCAGTCGGAGGTCCAGCGGCGCCTCGACCACCACTACCCGGTCGAGGCTGTTGCCATCGCCGGCGGCGCTCATCAGGGCCGCTTCCTTGATGACGTAGGGAGCGCCCTGCTGTTCGCGCACCCACGCGAGCGTATCCGCGTAAACGCGGGGATGAATCAGGGCATTCAGCTGCTGCAGGAGTTCGGGGCGGGCAAACACCCGGGCGGCGACCCAGGTCCGGTTGTACTCTCCGCCGAGGTCGTAGGCCTGCGGACCGAGCAGCCGGGTGATGTCGGACCGCAGGATGGCATCGTGGTTGACCAGCCATTTGGCGCGGGTGTCGGCTTCGTAGATGGGTGCGCCCAGCGCCCGGAAAATGGCGCAGACGACGCTCTTGCCCGACCCGATTCCGCCCGTTACGCCAATCTGCCGGGGTTTTTTACCGTTTTCTTCTTTCATACCGACCCGAAAAATAAAAAAACCGGAGAGCGTATGCTATCCGGTACGGAAAAAAGTACAGTACAGGCCGTTTAGGATTCGGTTTTTGCCGAGGCTTCGCGGGAAATGGCCGATTTTTCGAACGTCAATTTCAGCCCTTTGTCCACTTCCAGCGTTACCGTTGTGCCTTCTACGGCATACACGCGGCCGTGCAGCCCGCCGATGGTGACGACATTGTCCCCTTTTTTCAGGTTGTCCACAAACGTGCGCTGGTCCTTCTGCTTTTTCTGCTGCGGACGAATCATGAAAAAGTAGAATACACCGATAATCCCCACCCACATCACCACGGTCATGATGGTCTGCTGGGTGGACTGGGCCTGAAGGAGGATACTTGAGAAGGTCATTTCTTTGTTAAGTTTAGCGTTTCAGAGTTTATAGTTTAGAGTTATCAGGAACAGAAAAACTCTAAACTATAAACCCTAAACTGTTATTGGTTCACGGCGGAGGTATCGTTTTTGGCTTTCACCATTGCCCGGAAGGCCAGTTCCGTGTAGGCCGGGTCCGTGTTGGCGTACACCGTCACGGTTTTGTTCTGTTCACCCAGTTTCCCCGTGCTGTTGAACTGCACCTTGATGGCCGCTTCTTCGCCCGGCTGAACGGGTTTTTTCGGCCATTCGGGTGTGGTGCATCCGCAGGAGACATTGATGTTGTTGATGATCAGCGGGACTGTGCCTTCGTTCTTGAATTTAAAGTCCCGTTCAACGGTCTGTCCTTCGGTGATGGTCCCAAAGTCGTGGATGCCTTTGTCCGCAAACACGATTTTAGGCATGTTTCCGGTCGACCCGGTGCCCGCGTTAGCCTGGCCCTCCCCGCTTTTGGTCTGGCAGGAGGTCAGGGCGGTGCCCAGCAGCATAAGGCTAAAAAGAATGCGTTTCATGGCAATAAGTTGGCTACAGTTTTAGCAACCCGGGGTGCCGGATTACGCGCCCTGCCGCTTGATTTGCTCCATCAGCCGGTCTACGTCTTCCAGCAGCCGTTCGGCCTTCTCGCGGGCGTCATTCACCACGCGCTGGCCTTCGGTTTTGGCAAAACTTTCGGGCAGATCAGCCGAATTCAGCAGGTCGGTCAAAAGTTGATTGAGTTGTTCACGGTATTTCGACAGGCGGTACATCAGCCGGTCGCGGGTTACTTCGCCCTTGTCGGGGGCGTACAGCAATCCCAGGGCGGCTCCGGTTGCGCAGCCCGTCAGAAAGGCAAGTAAGGTTTGGCTCGTTCTGCTCATAAAAGTAAAAGTGGTCAGTGACCCGTGGTCAGTTATCAGTCAACCAGAATATCCGCAAATAAAGCAAATTTAAGGCGACTGACCACTGACCCCCGGCGACTGACCCCCGAAAAATTATCGGTTGTCCATCAGGCCGCGTCCGCTTTTCCGGAGTTTGCCGGAGGCTTTGAGCTTTTCGGAGAGATTGTCGAGGAGGCCGTTCACAAACTTGCCGCTCTTCGGAGTGCTGTAATTTTTGGCGAGTTCGATGTACTCGTTGATCGTTACCTTGACCGGAATGTTCGGGAAATTAAGCAGTTCCGCCAGGGCCAGCTTCAGGATGATCTTGTCCAGAAACGCCACCCGGTCGACATCCCAGTTGACTAGCTGCTCGGCCAGCAACTGCTCGTATTCATCATCGTTCTCCAGGGCTTTTCTGTACAGCGTGTCGATGAAAATTTTGTCTTCTTCCCAGTCATCGGTTAGCACCACCAGGGCCGGACCTTCCGGCGACTGCACGGATTTGAGCGTTTTGATGGCCATGCTCCGGATCAGTTCGCTGTTTTCGGCCCAGTGCAGCACCGTTTCCTCGAAATAATGCTTCGCCGGGTCCTGCTTCAGCAGCACGTTCCGCAGCAGGTGCTGAACCAGTTGCTGTTCTTCCTCGTCGGTATGCTGGTGCTTGCGGCAATAAGCCTGGTAAACCTCGTCTTTCTTGATGTTGTCCTGAAAAATCTTCCGGACCAGCGGCAGTTCATCCTGCCACGAAATGCCCCGGCGAATCACTTCCAGATCGAACGGAGTAAATTCGGCCACCGCCCGGATGACGCGGTTGCGGTCGAGGCTGGATTCCTGGGCGATGGGCACGGCGTCGGGGTCGGCGTAGACCCGTTCGCGGTCCAGACGGGCCACATGCGCCAGTTCGACCAGCAGCAGCAGCACCTTATAGTACGAATCGTCCAGCGTCCGGACTTCATCGACGATCTGCCGGACCAGTACATCCCGTTCCTTCACGCTGCGGCTCCGGTACAGCAGCAGGGCCTCGTTGGCTGCTTTCCAGACTTTATGCGGCGTTTCGTCGTCGTGGGGCAGCGCGCCCTGCTGGTTCAGTCCCTCCTCAAACAGCAGGGACGCCAGGCGGCGGTAGCCTTCCAGTTGCTGAAGATTCTGGGGTTCCATTGAATTCAAATCCGGCTGAAACTGCGCCGCAATGGCATCCAGGGCCAGTTGCTGGTTCGACAATTCCGACTGGCGCAGGGCATAAAGCGCCTGCATGACTTTTATACGCAACAAACGTCTGCTCAGCATAAATTTTCCGTGGTTCGGATTTCCGATGAACGGCAAGAAACAAAGAACTTGCGGGTTGAAATTGAGGTGCAAAGGTACAAAAATTGTCGGAACGGGGATTACGCTGATTAATTGATTTAACAGGATTGTTTGAAGAAGGCGCTGGCCGGTCCGCCGCAAAACAGCCTCGTACAATCCGGGTACATCGGTTAATCTGCGTAATCCCGGTTCAGACGGCAACCTTTCCGTCTCGATTGCTGTTACCCCCATATCCTCTTATCTCGTTAGCCGTTTGCCCCTGTGAAAGCGCTTGCTCACCTAAATAAGTATCTCCTGAAATATAAATGGTATCTCATCTGGGGCACCATTTTTACCATTGTTTCGAACATGTTCGGGATTCTGCCCGCGCAGATGGTCCGTTACGCGCTGGACCTGGTTCGCGAAACGCTCGATATTTATTTTCTCTACAACGGCAGTCGCCTTCAGACGCAACTCTACGACCTTTTTGCCTACAGCATCCTGCTCTACGGGCTGCTGATTCTGGCGATGGCGCTGCTAAAAGGCTTCTTCCTGTTCCTGGTCCGGCAGACGCTCATCGTGATGTCGCGGCACATCGAATACGACCTTAAAAACGAGATTTACGACCACTACCAGACGCTTCCGCTGAGTTTTTACCGGAAGAACAATACCGGCGACTTGATGGCCCGCATTTCGGAAGACGTGAGCAAGGTCCGGATGTACGTGGGGCCGTCGATCATGTACGGGCTGAACCTGATCGTGCTGTTCATTCTGGTCATTTCGTACATGGTGTCCATCAACGCCCGGCTGAGTCTGTACGTGCTGCTGCCCCTGCCGCTGCTTTCCGTAGCGATTTATCTGGTCAACAACACCATTATCCGGCGGTCGGAGGAAATTCAGCAGAGCCTTTCGCGCCTGTCTACCTTCGTGCAGGAAGCTTTTTCGGGCATCCGGGTGCTGAAAGCGTTTGTGCAGGAGGAGGCTTCGGCGGAGACGTTTACCCGGGAAAGTGATTACTACCGGCAGAAATCCCTGCGGCTGACCCGGGTAGATTCCCTGTTTTACCCGCTGGTCGTGACGCTGGTGGGCCTGAGCAACGTGCTGGTCGTTTACGTCGGCGGGCAGGAAATTCTGGCGGGCCGACTCACGCCGGGCAACATCACCGAATTTATTCTGTACGTCAACATGCTGACCTGGCCGGTAATGGCCCTCGGCTGGACCACGAGCCAGACCCAGCGGGCGGCGGCTTCGCAGCAGCGCATCAACGAATTTCTGGCGGTCCAGACGGATTTGGTTTCGGAAAAAAATGTCGTGCGCGAAGTGGCCGGGGAGGTCGAGTTCCGGAATGTCCGGTTTGTGTATCCGGACTCGGGAATCGTGGCCCTGAAAAACTTTAACATGAAAGTAAAGGCGGGCGAAACCGTCGCGATTCTGGGCACCACGGGTTCCGGCAAAAGCACGCTGGCCAACCTGCTGACCCGCATGTACGACCCGACCAGCGGCGAAGTCCTCATCGACGGCGTTCCGATCCGGGACTATGAACTGGCTGCGCTCCGCCGCCAGATGGGCTACGTGCCGCAGGAGGTGTTCCTGTTCTCCGACACCATCAGCAACAACGTTCGCTTTGGGATGCCGCAGATGGAACAGGCCAAGATCGAGCAGGCCGTGAAGGATGCCGACCTGTACAGGAACGTCCTGGACTTTCCGGAAGGATATGAAACCCGTATCGGCGAACGGGGCGTGACGCTTTCGGGCGGACAGAAACAGCGCCTGAGCATCGCCCGCGCCATCGCCCGCGACCCCAAAATCCTGATTCTGGACGACTGTCTTTCGGCCGTAGACACCAACACCGAAAACATTATCCTCAACAACCTGCACCGCATCATGGAATCCCGGACCTCGGTCGTCATCTCGCACCGGGTTTCGTCGGCCAAACTAGCGGACAAGATTATCGTACTCGACGATGGCGTAGTCGTCGAGGAAGGCACCCACGACCAGCTCTTCGAGAAAAACGGCGCCTACCGCGAACTCTACGAAAAGCAGCTTCAAACCGAAGAGGTTTAATTAGTTAAAAGTTAAAAGTTAAAAGTTAAAAGTTAAAAGTTAAAAGTTAAGAGTTAAAAGTAGACTCCGCCCGGTCAGGATACCTTATTAAGCGGAGCCTACTTTTAACTCTTAATTTTTAACTCTTAACTCCCCAAAGGGGCCGCAGGTCGAGGAGGTAGAGCTGCCTTCCGTTGCCGCCGTGGGTGGAATCGATGCAGACATAATTGCCGTCGTTGCTGCTGCGGGGGTGGAGGTCGCAGCGCCACTCGGCCACGTAGCTTTCACCGGCGGGAAAATGGCCGAGGTCGATGCGACGGTCGGTAGGCTGGTGGTAGAGGTAGGGCGTCTGGTTCCGGTTTTGCGTTCCGGCGTAATTGTCGTTCAGAATCCAGTCGTTTCCTTTTCCCGGCACGTAGGTCTGGTGCCCGTTCACCGGCATCTTGTCGGTTTTGATCGGCTCCATTTTCCCGGTTTTATCCTGAAGAATGTAGAAGCCGGAAGCCTGTCCGGTTGGCTTCGTGTAAGCGCAGATATGCGTCGGGTCGCGCCAGATGAAGTGGGAGGTGAAGCCTGACGGGTCGATGATAAATCGGTCGCTGCCGTCGGGATTGACGGTGAACATGCGGGTCACAAAATTGGTCCGGGCCATCACCTGCCGGTCCTCGCGCCGGGCCCGCCAGCGGTGCAGAAAGGTCAGGCGGCTGCCGTCGGTGTTGACCAGCAGGTGATTGAACCAGTGAAAATTGTCCGCAACGTCGGCTCCGTTGTGCGGGATCGCGGCGGCTTCGGCCAGCGACATCAGCAGGCGCACGTCACCCGTTTCCAGATTCATCCGGTACAGGCCAATAGCCTCCGGCGCTTTGACCTCGTAAAACGGGTCGCGAATGCCCGCGTAGCCATAGCCCGGCCGCAAGTCCTGAATGCGGCTAAACTCTGTTCCAACCGCCCACTTTCCATCCGGACTCAGGGCGTAAATCGCTTTGGGCAGCGTCTGCTTTTTTCGGGTAAACACATCCAGGATGTGGCTGACGTACTGGTTGCCTACCCGGTCGTTCCAGATGATTTTCGAGCCCGACCCCGGAACCCATTGCAGCATACAGCCCTGCTGCCAGCCCCAGGCGCTGCTTTCGCCCAGCTCAATCCAGCGGTCGCCTTTCCGCAAATCGATCATGCCAATTTTGACGACATCGTCCGCCGTCGGCGAGCGACCTTCGAAGCTTACCTGCATGCCCAGCACGTACCGGTTGGTCGGGTCGAACTGGAGCTTGTCGTAATACCCGAACCAGTGAAAGCCCGGCCCTTTCGTCAGCGCCCGGACGGGAACTTCCGTTGGTTTTCCGGACGGGGCGAACACCAGGCCGGTCAGGCCCGCCGCGGAGGATTTCAGAAAAAGGCGTCGGTTCATGGCGTGAGGAGTGGACGAATGGCTTTATTTTCGGGCAATCAGCGGTTTTCCTTCCACTTTGGCAACGACCCATTCGCCGGTCTTCAGACCCTGCCAGCGCCCCTGTTCGATGGCATCCATGAAGTGAATACCGCCGTAAAAGCGGGAGATACCGGCTTCTACGGCCGCCTGCTGGAAGGAAGTGAAGGAGCGGGCTTTCAGGCCGTAGCGTTCTTCCACGGTATCGGTGTAGCGGAAATTATCGCCAAAATAGTGCGTCAGAATCACCGCCGCGGCGGACGAAATCGTCGAATGACCGCTCAGGTATTCCGGAAAAGGCGGCGTTTGCAGCATGGGCTTCCAGGTCGGGTCGAGGTGCTTCCGGATGGCGGTCTCGGGCCGAATGCGGTGGCTGCGGTATTTTTCGTCCCAACAGCCGATAAACCCGTCCATTAAGCCCATGGCGACCACCGTGTGCACCTGCATGGCTTTGGCAAACGAGGCTTTGCTTTGTTTGCAGGCAATGCCCGTGATGCCCATCCAGTGCGCCCCCGGCGAAATCTTTTTCATGCCGACCAGCAGATGCCCGTTTTCCTGCAAAGCAAACGGATTGCAATCCCAGAAAGCGGCGATTTCCCGCTGTTCGGGCGTCAGGGGCTGCCGGTAAACCGCCTCCATCAACTTAAAAAACGGGGAAGATTTAGCCGTGGAAAACGCCGCGGGCGGGGCGGGTTTGAACTGGTGGCAGGTATCCAGGGTAAAGGGCCGAACAGTATTGAAATACGGCTCTACCGGCGCAAAATAGCCCGGCGGGGTCGGGTACCAGGTGCCCGGCTGGCCCTGCGGCGTATAACGCGGGTAATTGCTGATGCGGTTATATCGGTCGGCTTTGGCGTAGGCCAGAATCTGCTTGCTGATACCCACCGCAAACTGCCCCGAGTTGGCAATCATTTCCTCCGAAAAACCGACCCGCCGACACGAATCGAGCAGGCTTTTCTGGTAAACTTCATGCCGACTGCCGGAAGGCTGCATTTTCCGGGCTGTTTCCAGCATGGCCAGCACGGCGCTGAGGCTGGGCGATACCGGGCCGTCAACGGCGGGCTTTTCCAGCGGCTTCAACCCGTTGATGCGCCCGGCAAAGCTGCGTACGCTACTGTCCTGCTGGGCCAGCGCCTCGTGTCCGGCCAGACAGGCATAGGCGAAAAAACGGGCGGCCAGCGGCGGGTTCGACACGTCGTGAATCATCACTTCGGTCATCTGGCCGACCACTTCGCTGATCTGGCGGTTTTCGAGTTCCGGCGCTTTGTCCGGGGAGGAACAGCCGCCGAGGAGCGCCAGCGAAAGCAGGGAAATTACGTAAAGAAGCGGTCTCATAACGCCAGTCTGGGTTTAGTCTGATACGCTTTGACGGCCTGCCCGTTGATGCCAAAAAGCAGGGTATTGCCCACCGGAAGAATGCACCGGACATCGCCTTTTACCCCTAAACCGGACTGCCGCTGCGGGATGTAGGCAAAGGCCCCTTTTCCGTCGCCACGCAGGAGCATTCCATAGTTGGCGTCGTACTTTCCGAAACGAAGCCGTCCGCGGTTGATGTTGCCGCCCAACAGGAGGTCCTTGTGGCCGTCGCCGTCGTAATCCAGCGTCGTGATGGCAAAGACCGGGGACGCCTGCACTTCCAGCGGCAGGGCCTGTGCCTTCAACTGGCCGCCCTGGTTCAGAAACAGGGCTGTTTGCAGGTAATTGGCCTCCAGCCGGGTAGCGCCTTCCCGTTCTTCCGGCGTAAAGACGGTTTCGTACGTCGCATCCGCGTAGCTTTTGTAGTCCGGGAAACGTGTCCGCATGATGCTCATCTGGTCGAGGAGTTCGTCGCGCGTGACGTACGGGTAGCTTTTGCCCCCGATGGGCATGCAAAGAATCGGATCGACGGACCCGTTGTCGTCAAAATCCTTGAAAAACAGTTCAGCGGGCTGCTCTTTGGTAACCCGGCACTGGGAATTCAGGCCCAGATTACCGGCCAGCAGGTCGGGTTTGCCGTCGCCGTTCAGGTCATCGACGAGCAGGCGATTCCACCAGCCGCGGTACTCTTCTCCGAAAAAGACCGTGGTTTTGTTGGCAAATTTACCGTTATCGGACCCCAGCACCGTGACGGGCATCCACTCGCCGACCACGACCAGTTCCTGTTTGCGGTCTCCGTTCAGATCCACCCAGGCGGCGTCCGTCACCATGCCGATGCGCTGAAGTTCGGGCGCGAGGGCGGCGGTCTGGTCCCGGAACGTCCCGTTGCCGGCATTGATGAGCAGGTAGCTTTGCGGCGTCTCCGGATAGCGGCCCGGAATCACCCGGCCACCGACAAACAGGTCCGGGCGGGCATCGCCGTTCACGTCGGCCACCCGAACGCAACCTTTGCTGACCCGCATGACGGGCAGGGCGCTGGCGGCTTTGGCGAAGTTCCCCTTGCCGTCGTTCAGGTACAGGCGATCCTGCAGGCGGGCGTCGTCGGGCAGAAAATTGCCGTAACCGCCGCTGGCGACGTACAGGTCCGGATGGCCGTCCCCGTTGGCGTCGAAAAAGACGGCATCGGCATCTTCGCTCCCGGCGTCGGCGGCAAAGGCGGGCTGGTTCGACCGGCTGAAACGTCCGTCGGCCTGCTGAAGAAAGAGGGCACCGGGCTGGCCGCTGCCACCTCCGGCATACACATCGTCGCGCCCGTCGCCGTTCACATCACCTTTTACCAGACAGGGGCCGTTAAACGAAAGCGGATTGACCATCAGCGGCTGGCGTTTGAAATCGTTCAGCGGCTGGCCCGGATGCTGGTAGGCGAGGGGGGCGGGCATTTCGGTCAGAAAGGGCTGAACGGCTTTGGCCGGGCGGAACGTACCCCCAGCCTCTGCTTCCCGCAGGGTCAGCAACTGGTCGGCTTTGGGACTTTTCAGCAACTGCTGTTTGCCGCTTAACCAGACAATCCGCAGCGAATCGACGGCCGCATCCTGACCAAGGCCAAAATGCAGCACGGGCGAAACGCTGGATTGATAGCCGCGCGTCGGCATCTGTTCGAGGTACTGCTGTTTGCCGTTTCGGTAAAGCGTCACGCGGGCACCCAGACCGAACCGGTTCTGACCCGCTCCATCCAGTTTCACCTTCAAAAAATGGTGCTTCAACTGCCCGGACGCTTCGTTGCGGTAGATGGAGGCCATCTGGTTGACGTTGTTGACGACCAGATCGAGGTCGCCGTCGTTGTCGAGGTCGGCGTAGGCGGCCCCGTTGCTGTTGGCGACCTGATCGAGGCCCCAGGCGGTGCCCGAGTTGGTAAACGTCAGGTTGCCGTTGTTCCGGAAAACGTAATTCTTCAGGCTGGACGAAGGCATCTGGTAAACCAGTTCCAGAATGTTCTGCCGCTGCATGTTGCTCTGGTTGTTCTGCACATAGTCGCCCATGTATTTCAGAAAATCCAGATTGGTATAGTCGCGGAGGTAGCCGTTGGTCACGTAAAGGTCTTTCCAGCCGTCGTTGTCGTAGTCGGCAATCAGCGGGGCCCAGCTCCAGTCGGTATTGGAAATGCCAGCCAGCTGGCCAATCTCCGAGAACGTCGGGACGCCGTCGCGGCCACCGCCGTTGTTGAGCTGCAGCATGTTCCGCATGTACTGGTGGTGAAAGCCGACCTTGACGTTGAAGTCAAACTTTTCGTAGTTATCCGGAGCCATCAGCAGCTTCTGCCGACGGTTGTCTTCCGGGAGCATGTCCAGTGTAAAAATATCGGGCAGGGCGTCGTTGTTGATGTCAGCCACGTCGTTGCCCATCGAGAAATGCGAAATATGCCCGAGGCTGCTGCCGGCCACGTTGGTGAATCCGCCCCGTTTGTCGTTGAGGTAGAGGTAGTCCGGAATGGTGTAGTCGTTGGAAATGTAAAGGTCGGTCCAGCCGTCGCCGTTGAGGTCGGCCATCCCGGCACCGAGGCCGTAGGAAAGGGCCGTGCTCTGCAGCCCGGCGGCGCGGGTCACGTCCTGAAATTTATTGCCGTTGTTGCGGTAGAGCCGCATGCCGTTCATGGGGTCGTCTTTGCGCAGGAGGTCGGCCGTGGTCGCTTCGTCGAGGACCGGCAGCGATTTGGGGTTATGATTCAGCAGAAAGGCATCCAGGTCGCCATCCCGGTCGTAATCGAAAAAGGTGGCCTGGGTGCTCGTGGCCGGGCTGTCCAGTCCATATTTTTCGGCCTGTTCGCTGAAATGCGGAATGCCTTTGGCGTCGGGACCGTCGTTGATGTAAAGCTGGTGTTTCCGTTTTTCGGGTGGCAGGTTGCCGGAGTAGCAGATGTAAATATCCAGCCGACCGTCGCCGTTCACGTCGGCCATGGTGACGCCGGTTTTCCACGGGCCCTCGCGTCCGGCCGCTCCCGACGGGGCGGTAATGTCTTCGAACTGCATCTTTCCTTTGTTCAGATACAGCTTATTGGGCACCATGTTGCCGGTGAAGTAAATGTCATCGAGCCCGTCGCCGTTGAGGTCGCCGACCGCCACGCCGCCGCCGTTGTAGAAGTACTCGTACATCAGGACGTTGGTATTCAGCGCTTCGGTGAGGTTATTCTGAAAACTGATGTTCGTCTGCTCGGGCGTCAGCAGCGTAAAGAGCGGATTGGCGGGTTTTTCGGCGGTCTGGTTATCCGAAGGGGAGGAATTCCGGCAGCCCGCCGCCAGCAGGAGCGCGGTCAGGGCGGGGTACAGGCAGGGGCGTAAACGTACTTTCATAAAACAATGCAAGGCCTGTAGAGGCAAAGCAGAAAAGCAGTAAAAAAGGAAAAAGGGTAGTCGGAAGGGAAATTCTTCCAACTACCCAAATTACCAAAAATTATTCAAATGTTAAAAACCGGGGTTCTGCAACAGCTTGTTATTCCGGTTCATTTCGTCGCGGGCGATCGGCAGATAATACATCTTATCGTTCCACGAACGGTTTTCCTTACCCGGATCAATTTCGAAGACACGGTAGGTGTAGTCGTAACTGGTCGGGTCGTAGCGGTAGACAGACATCGTTTTGCCGGGCTTCAGTGTACCCGTAATAGCAATACCATTTGCTTTACGGCCGAGCGTGGTCGGCGCGATCATCCAGCGGCGGGTGTCGTGGTAACGCTGCTCTTCGTAGGCCATTTCGATCCGGCGCTCGTTGCGGTAGCGCTGGCGCAGGGCATCACCCGACTCGGTAACGGCGGGCATTCCCGAGCGGAAGCGGATTTTGTTCAGCCAGTTACGCGCTTCGGCATCCTGTCCGAGTTCGATACAGGCCTCCACATAGTTCAGGACGGCTTCCGTGTAGCGCAGAATCGGCCAGGGCACTTCCTGCCAGGTATTCTGGTCAACAATGGCCGGGTTGGCGTCGATGAACTTCCGGAAGTAGTAGCCCGTATAGCTGCCGTTCCAGTCTTCGATGGGGCTGTTGCGGGTATCCAGACCAAAGTGCGTTGTTTTCTGTCCCGTCGCGTTCGTGACTTCGTAACGGCCGGTCTGGATTTGTCCCAGCGGGTCACGTGACTGGTTCGCCGACGAGCGGGGTTTCCACTGGGCGCCGTCGTAGAGGACCGAAGCGTAGAATCGCGGATCACGGTTGGCGTACGGATTGGCGGCCTGTTCGGGCTTGCTCCAGTCGAAGCGGGTTCCGTCCATCATTTCGTAATCGTCGACCAGCAGTTGAACGGGCGTGTTACCCGCCCAGTTGTTATAGCCGTTCGGGCCGTTGAACAGACCCTGGCGACCGCCGTCTTCCTGCTTGGCGTTGATGAAATACCGACCCAGGATCATGTCCCGTTCGCCGCCGTTGCGCGACATCGACGTGTTGATGTACGTCTGAATGGCTTCTTCGCGGGCCAGCGGGGCCGTCAGGTTGAGCTGGTTGCCGAGGTTGGGCAGATCGAGAACCGCCTTGGCGGCGTCGCGGGCTTTCGTCCAGCGCTCCGTCCGGCTACCGGTCAGGTAACCCAGCAGTTCCGGCTTGGAGAAAGCGGCGATGGTGGCCGATTTGGCTTTGGCGGTCGGGATGTCGTGCAGGTCGCTGGCAGCGTACAGCAGGACGCGCGACTTCAGGGCCAGCGCGGCGGCGGTAGTGGCGCGGCCGCGGGCCATGGTGCGTCCTTTGAGGTGCTCAGCGGATTCATCGAGGTCTTTGACGATGAAGTTTACGCACTCCTCCCAGGTGTTGCGCGGCGTCAGGTAATCGGCCTCACCCAGTTCAAACGGCCGGTCTACAATCGGGAAGCTGCCATAGTAGCGTAGTAACTGGTGATTATAATAGGCACGCAGAAACTTAGCTTCTCCTTTCAGACGGTCCACAATGCCGTTTGTGTTGGCAAACTGCGGTTTTTCCAGATTCTTAAGGGCCAGGTTAGCAGCCCGTAAGCGGGAATACATGTTCGACCAGGAGAGTGTGCCGTTTACCCAGCCAATGTCGGCGGGGTTGGACCGCGATTCGGTGATCGTGGTAATTCCCCGACCGGGGTGGGTGAAAATCGCTTCGTCGGTCAGGGAGGCGAGCATCTGTTCGTTGAACCCGCCGAGGCCAAAGCCCGCGTAAATTTCTGTCACGAACGCATCGGCCAGGGCACCATCTGTCCAGACGGCGGTCTGAGAAACCTGATCAAGCGGTTTGGTGTTCAGAAAGTCGTCGTTACAGCCCGTCACCATCATGGAGGTCACGACCGTTGACAACAGAATATTTCGGAGTAATCGCATAGTCAATTCGGGTTAATGAATTTAGAAAGTGGCAGTCAGACCGGCGTTGATAATTTTCGATTGCGGGTAGTACTGGCCCGTGGCGTTCGACGTTTCGGGGTCGAATACTTTCAGCTTGTCGAAGGTCAGCATGTTCAGACCATTTACGTACACCCGGAAGTTACCTATGCCCGCTTTACGGGTCAGGTTTGCCGGAAGCGAATAACCCAGTTCGAAGTTTTTCAGACGGATGTAGTCGGCATCACGCAGCCAGTACGTGTTGTTGTTGGCCGAATAATACTGGTCCGAACGGTTGGCGATCCGCGGGTGAACATCGCTGGGGTTTTCGACCGTCCAGCGGTTTTCGTAAAAATCCAGCAGGTAGTTACCAATGTTGCCCATTTCGCCGGAGCTGATGTACTGCTTGGCACCGGCCGCTCCCTGGAACAGAACCGTCAGGTCGAAGTTCTTGTAGCTGGCCGTCAGGTTCATACCACCCTGGAAGAGGGGAACGTTGGTGTTGTTCAGACGAACCTGGTCATCGGGCGTAATCTTGCCGTCGCCGTTGTAATCCTTGAACTTCATGTCGCCCGGACGCAGCTGGTTGACGATGGCCTTGTAGTCGATGGTGTTGGCATCGATTGCGGCCTGGTCCTTGAACACACCGTCGTACTCATACACCAGGTAGGTGTACATCGGGCGGCCCGTCGTGCGCTGCCAGTCCGGAGCACCCGGAGCCTCGTCCCAGAACAGAATTTTGTTCTGTGCATAACCGCCGTTGACGCTGATGCCGTATTTGAAATCGCCCACCTGATTCTGGTAACCGACGTTGAATTCCCAGCCCCGGTTGGCTACTTCGCCGATGTTCTGCGCCGGCAGCGTCATCCCGGTTGTCTGGGGAATGGAAGCGTTCCGGGTCCAGAGGATGTTGGTCCGCTTGTTGGAGAAGACATCGAACTCGAAATTGATTTTGCCGTTGAACAGCTGTCCTTCCAGACCGACGTTGGCGTTATTCGCCACCTCCCAGGTAATGTTCTCGTTCGGGACGCGGGCTTCGAACAGGGTCTTGGTTTCCACATTGCCGATGATGTAGCTGCGGAAGCCGTAGGTAGACAGATACTGGTAAGTCGCGATCTGGTCGTTCCCCAACTGGCCCCATGAACCACGCAGTTTCAGGTAATTCAGCGCCGGAACTGAGTTTTTCAGGAAGTTCTCCTCAGACACTACCCAACCAAGCATCACACCGGGGAAGAAACCGTAGCGGGTAGCCGGCGGGAAAATGTCCGAACCGTCGTAGCGCCACAGGAATTCAGCCAGATACTTTTCTTTGTAGTTGTAGGCTACGCGACCGAAGTAGTTCAGACGAGCGCGTTCAAAAGCACCACCGCCGTTGTTCTTCTCGAGGTCGCCACCGGCAAACATCTGGTCGATGGCCGGAGAGATGAAGTACCGGCGGAACGCGTTGAAGTTGTCACCTTCGATGGTTTCACGGTTCGTACCGGCCAGCAGCGTGAGGCCATGGTCACCAAACTTGCGCTCGTAGGTCAGGATACCGCCCAGCAGGATGTTCAACTGGTTTTCCACGCTCTGCGACAGACGGGGTTCGGCCGGGCCGCGCTGGCTGGCTACCAGGTTGGGGTTCCCGTTGGCATCGACACCGGAACCTTTCTGGTACAGCGTCCAGGGAGTTTCCCAGCGCTTGGTGCTCCGCGTCAGTTTATCGATAGCGGCCGTACCGGTGAATTTCAGCCCTTCAACACCCGGAATCTTGATGTCCAGCTGTCCGTTGGTCTGGAAATAATCGCGCTTGTCGTGGTCGTAACCCGTCAGGTTGGTCGTGATCACCACCGGGTTTTCGCCGTTTTCGATATCCGGGCCCGGGCGGCCGTCGGGCCAGAAAGCCTGTTCTTGCGGCTTACCCCGCATCTGCATCCGGAAGATGGCACTGGCCGGTTTGGTCGGGAAGCGGCGGAATTCCTCGCGGCCCAGAACGCCGAGTGAAACGTGGATGTACTTGTTTACGTTCGCGTCCAGATTCAGGCGCAGGTCGTACTGCTTGTAGCCCGTGGCCGAGTTTTTATAGAAGGCATCCTGGTTCTGATAACCCAAAGAAGCCAGGTACTTGACGTTCTCCGTACCGCCGGTCAGCTGGACGTTGTGCCGGGATTGCGGCGACCAGTCTTTCAGCGTGGCGTCGTACCAGTCGGTGTTGGGGTAGTTCCAGGGATCGGAGCCGTCGGCGTACTTCCGGATGGCTTCCGGCGAGTAAGGCGCGTTCCGAACGGTTCCGTTGGGGCGGGTGTAGGCGCCGGTGTTTTTGTAAGCCTGGGTGGCTGCCTGCCATTCTGAAACCGGCAGCTGGTAGACGTCCAGATCGTTCAGCATGGACGTATACTGAGCCGCGTTGGTCAACTTCGGAATAACGGTCGGGTTGGCCCAGCCCTGGTTGAAGGAGTAAGACAACTCCGGTTTGCCGGATTTACCGCGTTTGGTCGTAATCAGGATTACGCCGTTGGCGGCCCGGGAACCGTAAATGGCGGCCGAGGCATCTTTCAGGACGGAAATCGACTCGATGTCGGCCGGGTTGATGCGGTCCAGACCACCGGCACGGGCGGGAATGCCGTCGATAACGACGAGGGCGTCGTTGTTGTTCAGCGTGTTGGAACCGCGAATCCGGATGGCGGACCCGTCATAACCGGGTTCGCCGCTTCGGTTGACGGCCACAACGCCCGGCAGGCGGCCGGCGATGGAGTTGGACAGGTTCACGGCCGGCGATTTCACCAGCTGCTCACCTTTCACCGACACGACAGAACCGGTAACGGTTTCTTTTTTCTGAACCCCGTAACCAACGACGACCACTTCGTTCAGGGCCTTCATGTCGGTAGCCAGGGACAGATCAATCGTTGACTGGTTATTGACGGGAACCTCTTTCGTCATGTAACCAATAAATGAGTAAACCAGCGTTGCGTTGCTGCTCGGAACGTTGAGCTGGTAGTTGCCTTCCGGACCCGTGACGGTACCGGTTGTCGTTCCTTTTACAACGACGCTAACACCTGGTAGCGGCTGACCGCCATCGTCGGATACTTTTCCCCGAACCGTTAAGTTTTGCCCAAGGGCCGCTACTACGGTGCTGAAGAACAAGTAACACATCATTACGAACCTTCTTTGCCGAAGGTGCAACAGAGTAAATCTGATCATAAGGAAATAAGGGTTAAAATAAAACTCTTTCAAACTTCTGTTCTACGGTCTGGACGCCCTTTGGTATAAAGTGTTATTTTGACACATTCAGGGGCGAACGAAAGCGATTTAGACCAGAAGATGCTCGGTTTTGATCATAGGCACACCATGTTTTTCTTTCCAAAGATGCTGGCCGTATGATTTTACCGTTAAATAATTAGGAATTTTTATTGGTTTCTTACGACTGAATAAGACCGAATCGGTAATGTTCAAAAACAAAATGCCCAGACGCGACATCCGGGCATTTGAAACAGTTTTATTACAAAAACAGCTTTATTCGGCTGGAAACGACATTTTCTTCATGTTTCTCAGGTAACTCTCGTCAACGCTGGCTCCCAGGCCGGGCGTGTCCGGCAGGTCGATCTGGTATGCGTTGTACTGCAGTCCGCCGACAACCGGGTCGGTGGCGTGCTCGAACGGCGCGTCGAGGTCGCAGAAGACGACGTTGCGGCGGGCCGAGGCAAAATGGGCCTTGGCCGTCATCGCCAGCCGCGACTCCGACATGCAGCCGATCATGCACGGAATGCACGCCGCCTCGGCGATGGCGTTAATCTTCAGAGCGTTGAAAATCCCGCCGCTTTTGGAAAGCTTGATGTTGAAATAATCGACGGCTTCCTCCTGCACCAGCCGCAGCGCGTCCCGGTGATCGAAAAGAGCTTCGTCGGCCATGATCGGGACGCGGGTCTGCTGTCTCAGGCGTTTCAAATCGCCGAAATGGGGCCGCCTGACGGGCTGTTCGCAGTACTCCACGTTCCAGTCCTGAATCGTGGTCAGCACGGTCCGGGCCGTGACGAAGTCCCAGCCCTGATTGGCATCCGTCCGAATGGGAATATCGGAGCCAACGGCCTTGCGGATGGCTTCGACCCGCCGGATGTCGTCGCGGGCATTGGTTCCCAGTTTCACTTTAATGGCAATTCCGCCCTGTTCTTTGATGCGCACTGCGTCCTCGGCCATGCGATCGGGCGTGTTGAGGTAGATGGTTTCGTCGGTGACGAGGGCCCGCTTCGTGCCGCCCAGAAACGCATACAGCGGCATTCCGGCCGCCTGCGCTGCCAGATCGTACAGCGCCATGTCGAACGCACTTTTGACGGTTGGGTTGCCCGGCAGGTAATTGTCGAGCTTCCGCAAGTTGCCTTCAATGTCCAGCGCCGGGCAGCCGAGCAGCAGCCGGGCGAAGTCCTGCGCGGCGGCAAAGCCCGTTTCCTGCGTTTCGCCGACGATCATCCAGAACGGCGAGCCTTCGCCCCAGCCCACGAAGCCGGCATCCGTATGGATTCTGACGAGCAGGTTCCGGGCGCTTTCAATCGTCCCCAGCGAGATGGCAATGGGCGCTTTGAGCGGAATGTCGTAGCGGTAAATGTCGATTTGAGTAATTTTCATGTCAATGGGCAAAGCGGGCGGACCGGGTCGTTTAGTTCGGAAACAGCGACTTGTCGAGGCCCGGAATGATGCGCAGGGCGTTTTTGTAATACACTTTCTTCAGCACCTCATCGGGCAAAGCCATGCCGTACATCCGCCAGAACGCATGGTATTTTTTGTGGTACGGAAAGTACTCGTCGTCCGTTTCCAGCACCCGGAAATAGGTGGCGTACTCGGCCGGCACCCACGAATCTTTGCCGAACAGAATCCGGTCCTGGTATTTTTCGAAGAACTGGCGCGAGGCCCGCGGCTGGCGGCCCAGCTCGGCGATAACGGCCCCGATCTCGACTACCATGTTCGGAAAAGCCCGCATCAGACTGTCCAGTTTGGCCAGATCGTTCGGGTACCAGCCCATGTGGGCGTTGATGAAGGTCGTTTTCGGGTGTTTGCGGAAGACGTTGTGCTGCTCGGCCAGCAGTTGCTCCCAGGGCACGGGGTCGTTGTCGGTGCGCTTGCGGCCGGGGTGCAGCTTCAGTTCGAGCCAGCGTTCGTTGAAGCGGTCCATCGGGTCCCAGAACGATTTCGGGTCGGCGGTGTGGATAATGACCGGAACACCGAGCTGGCCGCATTTGGCCCAGATTGGGTCCAGGCGCGGGTCGTCCACCCGGACGCGTTTGCCCTCCACGTCTTTCACGCTGAAGCCGAGGCTTTTGTAAATTTTCAGGCCCCGGGCGCCCTTTTTAACGTCTTCTTCCAGCATTCGGACGGCGGCATCCGTCCAGCCCGGTGAGCCAACCCCGGCGAAGTTGATGTTGGTAAACAGCGCGATCCGTCTGGGCGTCGACTTCTGCACGTTGGCCATCGCCTGGTCCAGAAAGCGGGTGCTTTCGGCGGCGTTGCTGCTGAAACCCCGTCCGCTGAGGTTCACCATGATGCCCATGTTGAGGCTGTCCATCTGCGTCACCAGTTTCCGCAGGTCCATATTATCCATCTGGAACTGGTGGTTGTGCACGTCGATGAACGGATATTTCGAGCGCGTCAGTTTGTGTTCGGACACTTTCAGGGTCGACACGGGCTCGTATTCTTCAAAATCAATCGGGCCTTTATCCGTGGAAACCTTGACCGGCGTCTGGGCGAGGACCAGACCGGAGCCGAGGACAAAAGCAGTAAGGAAGGGCAGTGGGCGTAGGAATGAAAGCATCGTTTAAAAAATCATAGTTCATCTAAGAAATCATCGTCAATCACGGTTCAGACGTAATCAGCGCCACGCAGTGCGCCGCAATGCCTTCTTTCCGGCCGACAAAGCCCAGGTGTTCGGAGGTGGTTGCCTTAATCGAAATATCGTCCTCGGGAATGTTCATCACCTCCGACAAACAGGTTTTCATGGCCGGAATGTGGGGGTTGAGCTTCGGTTCCTGCAGCACCACCGTCACGTCCACATTGGAAACTTCCCAGCCCCGCTCCCGGACCATCCGCAGCACTTCGGCCAGCAGCACCTTGCTGTCGACGCCTTTCCAGCGCGGGTCTTTATCCGAAAAATGATAGCCGATGTTGCGCATGTTGGCGGCTCCGAGCAGCGCGTCGCAGATCACGTGGCAGACCACATCAGCGTCGGAATGCCCGTACGCGCCGTGCGTATGTTCAATCGGAATGCCTCCCAGCCAGAACGGGTGGCCTTCCACCAATTTATGAACGTCGTATCCTTGTCCTACGCGGATTTTCATCTTTTTTAATTCTCAGCCCGATAAAACATGGTGGAACTGTTTGTCTTTTGCAGCACGCGCCCGGCCATGTTCAGCATCTCGTCGGTGGTGACGGCCTGAATTTTGGCGGCTTCGTCGTTGACCCAGTCGGCATTGCCGGCATTGGCAGCGTAGGCGAGGTTCATGGCGCGGTTCAGCAGTTCCACTTCCGAGAACGCGAGGGTCGATTCGGCCTGGTTTTTCACTTTTCGCAATTCCTCTTCCGGCACCGCCTCTGTCCGGATTTCGTCCAGCACGGTTTCGAGGGCGGCGTTGGCTTCTTCGAGCGTTACGCCGGGGTTCAGTGAGCCGCTGACCACCAGCAGGCCGGGGTCGAGCGAGCCCGTGACGTAGGCGGAAATCTGGTTGAACAGCGGCTGCTCTTTCAACAGCCGCTGGTACAGCCGCGACGATTTGCCGCGTCCGAGCACATCGGCCATTAGGTCCGCCGTGTAAAAACCCTCGTCGAAGCGGCCCGGAATGTGAAAAACCTTGTACAGAGCGTTCAGCGGCACATCGGCACCGGTTTCCAGAAAACGGGCCTCGGTCTGCGGCGACTCCTGCGGCAATCGCCGGACGTAGGCAGGCCCGGCCGGAATGGACTCGAACCACTTCCGGCTTAGCTGCTTCACCTGCTCGACGGTCACGTTTCCGGCCACGACCATGAGGGCGTTGTTGGGCAGGTAATACGTGTAAAAGAAATCCCTTACATCGCCGAGCGTAGCGTCTTCGATGTGGCTGATGTCTTTGCCGATTGTGGCCCACTGGTAGGGATGCCGTTTGTAGGCCAGCGGCCGCAGCTTCAGCCAGACATCGCCGTAGGGCTGGTTCAGGTACCGCTGCTTGAATTCTTCGATGACCACTTTCTGCTGCACATCGAGCACCTGCGGGTCGAACGACAGGCTCAGCATCCGGTCCGACTCCAGCCAGAAAGCCGTTTCGAGGTTGGCAGCGGGCAGGGTGATGTAGTAGTTCGTGATGTCGGGCGAAGTAAAGGCGTTGTTTTCTCCGCCGACCTTCTGGAGCGGTTCGTCGTAGATCGGAATGTGCCGCGACCCGCCGAACATCAGGTGTTCGAAGAGGTGCGCAAAGCCCGTCCGGCCGGGGTCTTCGTCGCGCGAACCAACGTTGTACAGAATATTTACGCAGGCCATCGGGGTGGTCGGGTCTTCATGCACGTACACCCGCAGGCCATTGTCCAAAGTGAATTGTTCGTATCGGATCATTCAGGTTATTAAGTGGGAGTGGCACAACGTTGACGGGTTCTCAGGGTCCGACTCGCAATCGCCCGGTACGGGCTTTCAGCGGCGGCGCAACGCGAAGTGGTGCCACCAACAGGATACGGAGTCGTGCCACCGACAGAAAGTTTTCAGGCCACGCCTTCGGTTCAAAGTTATTCCGCAAAGGTAGCGGTCATACCAACTTGTTCAAATAGATTTGCAGGACCTCTTCAGGCAACAAATACACCGATGAAAAAAATTTGGCTAAGCCTGCTGCTCCTGCTGGCAACGACGCGCTCTTTTGGGCAGATTCTGAACGACCCTCCGGTGCAGCAGATGATTTTGAAGGCACTGGACGGCATCTACAATTACCAGTTTGATACGTCCGAAAATTACCAGCGGCAGATTCGGAGCAAATACCCCCAGAGCCCGGTCGGCCCGCTGCTGAAAGCCATTCAGTTGTACTGGCAATACCTTCCGCTGCGCGACAACAAGACCGTTCTGCCGCAGTACGTCCAGCAGGTGACCCAGGGACTTGACCTGGCCCGCCGTCGTCTGGACCGCGATAGCGACGACCCCGAGGGCGTTTTCTTTGCCCTGACGGCACATGGGTATCTGGCCATGAAGTATAATTACGATAACGAAACGATGAAGGCCGTCAACGAAGCTAAAAAGGCGTACGGCTACATGAAACAGGGCTTTAAACTGACGGAAAAAAACGCCGAGTTCTACTTTACGACCGGCCTGTACAATTATTACGTCGAGCGTTACCCGATGGACCATCCGATTGTCCGGCCGGTGATGTGGTTTTTTCAGGACGGCAACATGGCGCAGGGCCTGGGCCAGATGGAAACGGCCGTGCGCCGCGGCATTTTCACCCGGACCGAAACATCGTTTTACCTGTCGCACATTTATCTGGAACACGAAAGCCAGCCCGCCAAAGCCGCCGCCCACCTGAAGACCCTGGCCGACCGCTACCCGAACAATCCGCTCTTTACCATGCGCTGCGCCGAAGCCCTGCTGCTGGCCAACCGCCCCGAAGAGGCCGGGCCGTACCTCCAGCGAACCCTGAAAATGCCGCAGAAACTGCTGGATATGCCCGGACTGGTCCTACAGGGAATGCTGTACGAACGGGACGGCCAGTCGGACAAGGCCACGTCTGCTTATCAGGCCGCGCTGAAAATTCCGTTCAGTGAGGAGTTCACCCGGGAGTTTCACGGCCATGCGCTGGCGGGTCTGGCCCGTCTGGCGGCCCGTTCCGGCAATAAGAATCTGGCGAAACAGTATTACCGCAAGATGCTGGATGTTGCCCAGTACAAGTCCAACCTGCGGGAAGCCCGCGCTTATCTGAAAGAATAACTTATCTCAAAGAATACAAGGATGCTGAACCGGCGGCTTTTTCTTCAATCCCTGGCGGGTGGTCTGCTTACGGGCCGCCGCGAAGCGGGCCTGGTGCAGACCGTAGCCGGGCCCATTCCGGCAAAGCGGCTGGGGCTTGCGCTCATTCACGAGCACATTCTGGTCGATTTCGTCGGGGCGGACAAAATCAGTCCCGCTCGCTGGGACCGGTCGGCGGTGGCGGCCCGCATGCGGCCCTATCTGGATGACCTGGTGCGGAACGGCGTCCGGACGCTGGTCGAATGCACACCTTCGTTTCTGGGAAAAGACCCGCTGCTGCTGAAAACACTTTCGGAACAGACCGGCCTCCAAATCCTGACCAATACGGGGTATTACGGAGCCGTGGACAACAAGTTTCTGCCGCCGCACGCCCATACCGAAACCGCCGACGGCCTGGCCGACCGCTGGACCGCCGAGTACGAACAGGGAATCGACGGCACGGGCATCCGGCCGGGTTTTATCAAAATCAGCGTCAATCCCGGCCCGCTGTCCGACCTGCACCGAAAGCTCGTCACCGCCGCCGCCCGCACGCACTGCCGCACCGGCCTGACGATTTACTCCCATACCGGCCCGTACGTCCCGGCCTTCGAGCAGATCGAGGTTCTGAAAGCGGAAGGCGTACGGCCGGATGCGTTTGTCTGGGTGCACGCCCAGGGGCAGAACATGGTGCATTACGCCCGCGCCGCCCGGGAAGGCGCGTGGGTCAGCCTCGACGGGCTGGACGATAACAACGTGGACCAGTACGTTCAGAACCTGCTGCTGATGAAAGAGAACCGCCTTCTCCACCGGACCCTGCTTTCGCACGATGCGGGCTGGTACGACCCCGGCCAGCCGGACGGCGGTCCGGTGAGCCGACGGTACACTGTCCTGTTTGAAAAGCTGCTGCCCGCCCTGCAAAAGCGGGGCTTTACGAAGAAAGACGTTCGGCAGGTTCTGGAAACGAATCCCGCCGAGGCACTGGCAATTCGGGTAAGAAGAATTTAGTGCACAGTGATTGGTGGACAGTGCCCAACAGCTCGCTGACTGGCGAAATCACTGTCAATAATCCACATCCAGCCCCAGCACCTGTTTCAGTTCCAGCAGGGCCGGGTTCTTTTCGGCGAGGTAATTGAATTTGTCCTGAGCCGTGTAAATCATCTTCCGGCTTTCCTGCGCAGCGACCTGATGCACCAGCTGAATTTTGCTGTTTTGCAGATGCTGGCGCAGGTACGTCATCAAATCCTGCCGCAGTTCGTTGAGCATATCTGCCTGCAGCGAATTGTCGAGCGTGATGTGAATCGTGGCCCCATCGTCGCCCAGTTGAATTTCGCGGTTGAGCATGATCTGCTCGGTCATCGGGCCTCCCCCAGATTCGCGGAGGCGGGAAAACTGCCGCCAGGTGGCCTGAAGCTCTTCAAAATCGACCGGCTTGTCGGGCAGGTTGCGCTGAACGACGGCCGCTTCGGCCACGGCCGTGGCCGAAGCGGCGGGTTTGGCACCCAGCCCGACCGTCGAGCGGAGTTTCGACGAACCCGGCCGCGGAATGGAAGTTGCCGGTTGCGGGGTAGGAATCTCATAGCTGGCCACCGGTTCGCTAACCGGCGCCGGAACGGGCTGGACCGGTGCCGGGACCGGCTGCACCGCCGTCGGAACCGGTGCCGGAACGGGCGTCGGCTCGCTTACTAACGGGGGAGGGGCTGGTTCAGCGTTTTTTTTTACCGCGACCTCCGCCGCATGCGTTCCGTTGACCACCTGTCCGTTAGGCTCGCTTTCCGGCAGGGCGCTCAGGTTGAGGACGTTGGGGATGTTGGCCAGTTTAATCAGACAGACCTCCACGTGCAGCCGCTGGTTCTTGGCAGCCTTATAATTGATGTCGCACTGACTCGCCACGCTGAGCGCCGAAAGCAGAAAACCGAGCGGGGCACGGGCAGCCTGCAGGGCGTATTTCTGCTGCACGCTTTCGGTAACCTGCAAAAGCTGGACGGTAGCCGTATCCTTACAGACGAGCAGGTTGCGGAAATGTTCGCACAAGCCGACGAGGAATTGGTGGGCATCAAAGCCTTTGCGCAGAATTTCGTCGAACAGCAGCAGGCTCTGCGGCAGGCTGGCGTCGAGGAGGTGGTCGGTCAGGCGGAAATAGTAGTCGTAATCGAGAATATGCAGATTTTCGAGCACCTCCCGATACCGAATGGTCCGGTCGGCGGAGAACGTAACGTTCAGGTCGAACATCGACAGCGCATCGCGCAGACCGCCGTCGGCTTTCTGGGCAATCAGTTCCAGGGCTTCGTATTCCGTCTGAATGCCTTCTTTCCCGGCGATGGACGTCAGGTGGTCGGCAATATCGCGGGACTGAATCCGGTTGAAATCAAAGATCTGACAGCGCGACAGAATCGTGGGCAGAATCTTGTGCTTTTCGGTCGTGGCCAGAATAAAAATGGCGTAGGAGGGCGGTTCTTCCAGCGTTTTCAGGAAGGCGTTGAAGGCCGCCGCCGACAGCATATGTACCTCGTCAATGATGTAAATCTTGAATTTGCCGGACTGGGGCGGGTATCGCACCTGGTCGATCAGGTTCCGGATGTCATCGACGGAGTTGTTGGAGGCGGCGTCCAGTTCGTGAATGTTGAACGACGCGCTCTGGTTGAAGCTCACGCAGGATTCGCACTGGTCGCAGGCTTCAACATCTTCCGTCAGGTTTTGGCAGTTAATCGTTTTGGCCAGAATCCGGGCACAGGTCGTCTTGCCGACCCCACGCGGGCCGCAGAACAGAAAAGCCTGCGCCAGGTGGTTGGTCCGAATGGCATTCTTGAGCGTGGTGGTGATATGGGATTGCCCGACAACGGTATCGAACGTCGCCGGACGGTATTTCCGGGCCGAGACAACAAAATTATCCATGACTGCAAGTTAGCCATTTTTCCCCGAAAGACCCCCGGCCGTTTTTGGTTCGTGTGTCGAAAGAAAGGAAGTACGCCTCAGCGGGAGGGCCGGGCCGCCTGCCCGAAGCAGATGAGAGACAGGGCAGTTGTATAATGGAAAAACGAGATTTGATTGGCCGAGAGCTGGGGCGTTATTTTCGTCGCCAGGGCCAGAATCATCACGGCGAAGACAATCCAGATCGCCCGGCGGTTGCGGCGCAGCAGGCCGAAGCAGGCAATGACCATGATGACCACCATGCCCAGCGACTGCACCACCTGGGTGAACACCCGAATCCGGGGCGTCAGCAGCACCGCAAACAAGGCCAGACCCACGGCAACCGTGCTCCAGAAAGCCGTGGGCCCGAACGGCTCCCGCAGAACCAGCCCCCAGACCGCCACCACCGCGCAGGCGACGCCCAGACTTCCGGCCAGAATCTGCATCGAGCCGTGCAGCGGAATCAGCTCCTGAACCCCGGCAAAGCGCACCGCTCCCAGCAGCGCCGTCGCCGAGATCGTGAGCAGAAAAAGGGCCCAGAGCAGTCGGTTATACAGGCTTTCCCGTTTGAAAAAATGCACAAAGACATAAACTCCCGTGGCAGCCAGCACGGCGTCGGATAGCACGTTTGCGTAATTCATTGGGGAAAGATAACAATTTTGTTCTTTTCCCTTTTACGGCTACTTTTGCGCCCGTCCGAAGAACGGACAATTGAGCCTCAATGAATCCAACGCATAGTACAGATTTACAACCATCATGAGCGTATTAGTCAATAAAGATTCGAAAGTGATTGTCCAGGGCTTTACCGGCTCGGAAGGTTCCTTCCACGCCCAGCAGATGATCGAGTACGGCACCAACGTCGTGGGCGGCGTGACCCCCGGCAAAGGCGGCCAGACCCACCTCGACCGTCCGGTTTTCAACACCGTGAAAGAAGCGGTCGAAAAGGCGGGTGCCGATGTGTCCATCATCTTTGTTCCCCCGGCTTTCGCGGCTGACGCTATCATGGAGGCTGCCGACGCAGGCATCAAGGTGATCATCTGCATCACGGAAGGCATCCCGACCAAGGACATGATGGTTGCAAAAGAATATCTCAAAGGTAAAGATGTCCGTCTGATCGGCCCCAACTGTCCGGGCGTGATGACGGCGGACGAGTGCAAAGTAGGCATCATGCCGGGCTTTATCTTCAAGAAAGGCACCATCGGCATCGTGTCGAAATCCGGCACGCTGACCTACGAAGCCGTAGACCAGCTTTCCAAGGTAGGTCTGGGTCAGACGACGGCCATCGGCATCGGCGGCGACCCCATCATCGGGACGACGACCAAAGAAGCCGTGGAACTGCTCATGAACGACCCCGAAACTGAAGGCATCGTGATGATCGGTGAAATCGGCGGCGGCATGGAAGCCGAAGCGGCCCACTGGATCAAGGAAAGCGGCAACAAAAAGCCGGTTGTCGGGTTCATCGCCGGACAAACCGCGCCGAAAGGCCGTCGGATGGGCCACGCGGGTGCCATCATCGGCGGTGCCGACGATACGGCCGCGGCCAAAATGCGCATCATGGCCGAGTGCGGCATTCACGTCGTAGAATCACCGGCGCTGATCGGGGAGACGATGCTGAAAGCCCTTGGGAAATAATTATGAATTATGAATTAAGAATTAAGAATTGACGATAGGTGATTGATTTCGGTTGTTTGAATCACTTATTCTTAACTCTTAATTCTTAATTCTTAATTAATTAAAGGGTGCTTTACCGACGGATTCTTCCCGCTTTCTGGCTGATATTGTGGGCCTTGCAGAGTGTTGCGCAGGGAGTGGGACCCGGTCAGCAGTTTTACCCCGTACACGATTTCCGGAACGATTGGCTGGTCTACGACCCGGCTTTCAAAACGTACGTTCCGTACATTGACGAACAGCACGCCAGTCTGCCGGCGGTTAGCCTGTTTCTGGACCTGGAGAGCAACCGAAACTACGAACTGCTGGTATCGACCGGCCGCGACGGGTATCTGTTTCTGGACGCCGCCCTCCGCCGCAAACTCCCCGCCGGCACCTGGCAGGTCCTCCGCATCGACAGCCTCTACCGCGTTTACCGCAAGCCGGAGGTTTTCCTGACGCTTTACGGCAGTCCGGGGGTGAACGACAAGCAGGTTTTTATCGGACACCGGAAATCCCTGACGCAGAAACCCGTCGTTCTGACCGAAACCGGTCTGAGCATGCTGCCCCGGCGAAAAACCGTCTTTACCGACTTCTTCACCCTGTCGCTGGTGTTCATTGCGGCTACCTACGCGTTTCTGTTCAACTTTTTCCAGCGGGCGTTTCAGCGGCTTTTCAGCATTCAGGATTTGTTCTCGATCAGCGTCCGGGAAGAGTCCTTTCTGGTGAATAAACCCCTGAGCCGGGTCAATCTGCTGTTCATGGCGGGGCTGAGCTTCGTGATGGCCTTTCTGTACCTGTTTTTTCAGAGCAAGAACATTGATATTTTTTCTTCCCGCAACCTGCTGCTCGAAGGCCAGACGCTCACTGATCTGGTGCTTAGTTTTCTAAAATTAAGTGCGCTGTCGATGGTGGCCCTGCTGGGAAAGTATCTGCTGATTTCGATGGTGGGAGCGCTGTACCGGATCGAGGAAATTACCAACCTGCACTTCTTCAAGGTATTACAGGCCTCGTCTATTTTCTACGTGCTGGTCGGAGCGGTCGTGACGGTGGCGGCCCTGAATTTACCGCCAAATCAACCGTGGGTGATTTCCTGGATTCTTATTCCGTTCATTGCCTTTTACTTAGGTCGTCTGGCGCTGCTATACCTGGTGATCCTGAACCGGGCGTCTATCAAAAATCTCTATTTATTTTCGTACCTTTGCATCGTTGAGTTGATACCGCTGATCATTGGCGTACGATTCGCGCTTTAGGCAGCCGGTCATCGGGTTCAGACGCAAAAACGAGGTAGATTCAATGAGTGAAATTACCACCAAGAACGAACAGGAGCGCCTTACCAAAGTCGAAAGCATTCTGGTAACTCAGTCCCGCCCTGCCGACGATAAGTCCAATCCGTATTTCGAGTTGGCAAGCCGGTATAACATCAAGATTGAGTTTCGTCCCTTTATCCAGATTCAGGGGGTTTCGTACAAAGATTTTCGCCGGCAGAAAATCAATATTCTCGACCACACCGCCGTCATTTTCACCAGTCGGAACGCCGTCGACCACTTCTTCCGCATTTGTCAGGAAGCCAAGATCGAGGTCCCTGCCGACATGAAATACTTCTGTGTGACCGAGCAGACGGCCAACTACCTGCAGAAGTACATCGTGATCCGCAAGCGGAAGATCTTCACCGGCACCAAGACCGCGGCCGACCTGTTTGACCTCATCCGCAAGCACAAGACCGAGAAGTTTCTGTTCCCCTGTTCCAACATCCGGGGCACCGACATTCCGGAGTTTATGGACACCAGCGGGCTGCATCTGACGGAAGCGATCATGTACGAAACCGTTCCAACGGATCTCACGGACCTGGCCATCAGCAATTTCGACCTCATCGCGTTTTTCAGCCCTTCCGGCGTAAACGCGCTGAAGCACAACTTCCCCGAATTCAGGCAGAACGGCATCCGGATGGCCGCTTTTGGACCGACAACGGCCAAGGCCGTCAACGAAGCGGGCTTTATCCTGGATATTGAAGCCCCGCTGCCGAATGCACCGTCCATGGCCGGGGCGCTGGAGCTTTATATAAAGAAAGCCAACAATCTGTAAAAGACACGCGTTAAGAGGAGGCTGGGCATCACGTCCAGCCTCTTTTTATTTTCAATATTTTTGGAAAAAAAGCGTTAAGTAACTAAACTACCGATTCCTTCGCCTTACCCCATTATGTCAAATAAATTTTACCCTGCTTTCCTGTTTGCTGTTGCTTTTCTGGCTGCTACAACGGCCCGGGCGCAGCAGGACCCCCAGTTCAGTCTTTACATGCTCAATCCGGTGTATTACAATCCGGCTACGGCTGGTTCCGAAGGCGTTACGCGCTTTCAGCTGACCCACCGGACGCAATGGGCGGGATACCAGGGGACATTTGACGATGGCGGAGCTCCCAGCACGCAGCTGTTTTCGTTCAACATGCCCCTGCGGAAAATCCGGAGCGGGATCGGCGTGGTGGCGATGAACGACCGGCTCGGGCCGCAGATCAACCAGGCCGTTCAGCTGGCCTATGCCCTGCGACTGCCGCTGAACACCGGCACGCTGGCACTGGGCGTTCAGGGCGGACTGTACAACAAAGGGCTGAACTTTGACCAGCTGCGCCCCGGGGAGCCGGGCGACCCGCTCATTCCCGGCGGACGCGTCAATCAGATCCAGCCGGATGTGGCGGCGGGCGTTCACTACAGCACGCCCGTCTATTACATCGGGGCCAGTATGCAGCACCTCAACCAGTCGTCTTTCCGGCTGGGCACCGACCGTTCCGTAAATCCTCTGGCCCGGGCCGCTTACTTTACGGCCGGATATCGTTATGAGTGGAACGAAGTGCTGGACATCATGCCGTCGGTGCTGGTGAAAACGGACCTTAATACATCCTCCTTTGAAGCGAATGCCATTGTGATGTACGATAAGCGGCACTGGGTGGGTTTTGGTTACCGGCAGCAGGACGCCATTATGGCCACGCTCGGCATCAGTTTGCTCAACAACAACGCGCTTCGTTTCGGCTATTCATTTGATTTTATTACGGGCGGACGACAGGCCAAAAGCCCGACTTCGCACGAAGTGCTGCTTTCGTACTCGCTGCCGGAGCCGCAGGCGGGCCGCAAACCGATTATTCGGACGCCCCGATTCCGGTATTAGAGAGCCGTTTAAGGGGACAAAACGGATTTCAACAATTTGTGGCCTGATTTGTTAGGCCAAATGCCGATGGGCCGCTAACTTTGAACGTTAAAGGTAGTGACATGTAAAGTGGCGTCTAAGGCTGAAATTTGCCCAAAAACAATTCTTTTTACAGCCAGCAAATTCTGAGACTGTATACAATAAACAACTTAATTTTCGTTTTTAGACTGGTTTGCACGAAGAACAGGTATTAACGTACGCTACAACTATGAGTAACAATTGGTTTACTAGCAACGCAGCCCGGGGGGTGATGGTCGCGGCACTGGTGGTGCTTTTACAGGGTTGCGGGTTTCTTAAATCAAAGTTTGGCAAAGGAGGCAAGACACAGGATGTCGGCGTAACCAACGGTGAAATTACGGCAACAGCCCGGAAAGGCTACAAACAGACAACGCCTTATGGCATGGTTCTGGTCCCGTCCGGCTCATTCATGATGGGTCAGGCCGACGAAGACCTGGCCGCCACACAAGTCAACCTGAACCGTCGGGTGACGATCAGCTCGTTCTACATGGACGACGCCGAGATTTCCAACCACGAATACCGGCAGTTCGTCAACGCCCTGCTGACCGACTCGGTTTCGGTGCTGGGTGAAGAGGAGATCATGTCGAAATACTATCCGGATACAACTGTCTGGAAAAACGACTTTACGTACCACAACGGCGACCCGATGCTGGAGTACTACTACTCGCACCCGGCATTCGATACGTACCCGGTGGTGGGGGTAAGCTGGCAGGCCGCCCAGTATTTCAGCAAATGGCGGACGAACCTGTACAACGACCACCGCACGAAAGAAGGCGAGTTCCTGTCACCACGTTTCCGCCTGCCGTCCGAGGCAGAATGGGAATGGGCAGCACGGGGCGGCCGTCAGTCGGCTAAGTATCCCTGGGGTGGTCCTTACGTCGCCAATGGCAAAGGCTGCTATCTGGCCAACTTCAAGCCCCAGCGCGGTAATTTCGACGCAGACGGCTATCCGTACACGGCTCCGGCCAACGCGTACAACTCCAACGATTACGGTCTGTACAACATGGCCGGTAACGTAGCCGAGTGGACGCAGGATGCCTATGCCGAAAATGCTTCAGCCATTGTCTGGGATATGAACCCGACCAACGACAATCCGGATGAGCCGCGTAAAGTGGTCCGGGGCGGTTCGTGGAAAGATATCGCTTACTACCTCGAAACCGGTACGCGGTATTATGAACGGGAAGATCAGAAGCGGTCGTACATTGGTTTCCGTTGCGTGATGGACAACCTGATGGGCCGCACGGCATCCGCACGGGCCGGACGCGCCGGGGGCGGTCGCCGCTGATTGAAACGTTGAAACCTGTTGCGTAAACCCTAACGTAAACACACAACTTCCATATATTACCCTTTTCTGAATCATGGCTAAAAAGAACGGTAACGGTTCAAATTTCTTTTTCGACAAAGTATTACCGACAGCGTATAGCTTAGGGGCGGCGGTCGTCGTACTCGGAGCACTTTTCAAAATTCAACACTGGACGGGCGGCGGCGAAATGCTAACCATCGGTCTGACCGTAGAAGCAGTTATCTTCGCCCTCTATGCCCTGCAAACGTTTGCCCAGCCTACGACGAGAGAACCGGACTGGACGCGGGTGTATCCGGAACTGGCTGACGATTATGCCGGTGAACTGCCGCAGCGCCGTCCGGCCCTGCAAAGTAACGGAATGACGGCCAACATGGACAAGATGCTGGCCGATGCCAAAGTATCCCCGGAAGTTTTCGAGCGGCTCGGCACGAGTCTGCGCAGCCTGACCGATTCGGTTGGCCAGATGCGCGACATCTCCGGAGCTACGGTAGCGACCAACGAATACGCACAAAGCGTTCGGGCAGCCGCGGCTAATATCAACGAGATGAACAAGTCGTACGGCGTGGCGGTAACGGCCATGAACGCGATGGCCGATGCCACGCAGGATGCCAAAGAATACCGGACGCAGTTCCAGAAAATTACGCAGAGCATGGGCGCCCTGAACGCCGTTTACGAACTGGAGCTTCAGGATACCAACAAGCACCTGAAAGCCATGAACGCGTTCTACGGCAACCTGACCAGCGCCATGGAAAACATGTCGGATGCCAGCCGTGATACGCAGCAGTTCAAAAACGAACTGGGCAAACTGACCAACAACCTGGCTTCCCTGAACAACGTGTACGGCAGCATGCTGACCGCAATGCGTGGCGGAACACCGGCTCAGGCGAAATAAAATCTTCCGTCCAAGGTTTGACGTTTAAGGTACAATGCGCTTATTCCGGTTTTTTGGTGACGCGTTTCCTTAAACGTTAAACATTCAACATCTAACGATAAGAATACTCCCATACATTTATGGCAGGCGCAAAAGAATCACCCCGTCAGAAAATGATCGGGATGATGTATCTGGTATTGACCGCAATGCTGGCCCTTCAAGTCAGTTCGGCCCTACTGGAGAAATTCATCCTGATCAATAGCAGCTTGGAAAGCTCGACTGGGGCAGCCAACCGAATTAACCAGTCAACCCTCGAATCCATCCGGGAAACGGTGTCCAAGTCCGGTAACCGGGCTACCGACCTTGCCGTCGTGAAGCAGGCAGACGAAGTTCGTCAGCTGACCAGCTCCATCATCGGAGATATTGATGCTATTAAGCAGCAATTGATCAACGATGCTGGCGGTGGTCTGGACGAAGAAGGGCATATCAAGAACCCCAGCGAAGAAGATAAGGTAGCCATCACGATGATCGGCGGCCGTAAGAACGGTAAGGCGTACGAACTGCAGCAGAAGCTGAACCAGTACGCGCAGAAACTGAACCAGTACAATCCGACGGCGAAATTTGGCGCCCTGGCCGTTGATGCCAACGAAGACCCCGTTGCCAGCCGCGCCAAAGACCAGCGTAACAAGGACTTCGCCGAGCTGAACTTCGAACAGACGCCGGTTCCGGCAGCTCTGGCCGTGTTGAGTCAGAAGCAGTCCGAAATCCGCCGCATGGAAGGCCAGACGCTGGACTACCTCGCCACGAAAGTCGGCGCGCAGGACGTGAAATTCGACAAAATCATGGCTATGCTCAGCATGGAGTCGAAAGTGGTGGTAGCCGGTACGAAGTTCAAAGGAGAAATGTTCCTGGCCGCTTCGTCCAGCGGAATTCAGCCGCGGATGAGCCTGAACGGGGGTTCGGTTCGTATGCAGGATGGCCGGGGTATCATTGAATTTACGGCTCAGGGCGGTGCTTACGACAAAAACGGTCTGGCCCGCCGCGTACTGACCGGCGCTATTACCTACACGACACCGGCTGGCGAGAATAAAACGGTTAACCTGAACCAGGAATACTTCGTGGCCAAGCCTTCGTACCAGATTGAAACGGGTACAATGCCGCCGCTGTATTTTGAATGTGCCAACCGGTTGAGCATTCAGAGCCCGCAACTGGGTGCGCTCTGGAACCCGAGCTTCTCGCCGCAGGGCGCAGCCGTTCTGGCCGGTGGCGAACGGGGAAAAATTACGATTGTTCCTAGTTCTAATCAGGTCGCGCTGACGATCAGCAACCAGGGTAATGTACTGGGTACGGAACGTTTCCGGGTGAACCGCGTACCAAGACCGACCCTGCAGTACTATGCGGGTGGTTCTCTGGTCGATGAGCGCCGGGGCATGTCGGCCTCAGCTGTACGAAGCATCCGGGTACAGGCCGTTGCTGACGAAAGCTTTAAAAATTATTCTCCGGAAGATGCGAATTTCCGGGTAAACGGTGTTACCGTAAGCTTAGCCCGCGGTAACCGTCGGGTGGCGGGGGTACAGCTTTCCGGAGAGGGTGGTTCGGTAGCCTCTCTGGCGGCACAGGCCCAACCGGGCGACCGTTATGTGATCGAAGTGGAGCAGGTGCAGCGACGTAACTTCCGCGGAGAAATCAAGGAAGTAAACATGGGCCGTCCGGTTTACAACATTCCGTTAAACTAAGGTGTACCAAAACGGTTTGTTGATTCGTTATAGAAGCAGAAATCGAAAGCACAAGAAATACAGGGTCATGAAACAGGTGGGAAAAGTGGTGCTGGCGGCTGTTACAATCGCCGCATTTGGCGGGGCGGCCCAAGCCCAGGAGAAAGCCTCGACCGGGACGAATCCGTTGTCGGTTCGTGAAATCAACGAGAACGACATTATGATGAAGCGGACCCTTTGGCGTCGAATCGACCTGAAGGAGAAACAGAATCGGTCCATGTTCTCCAAGAATAACGAAATCACGCGGTACATCCTCGAAGCGGTGAAAGCGGGCGTTCTGACGCCGTATGAATCTGACTCGGTAAGCCGACCGATGGATATGAACAAGTTTCGTCAGAAACTGATCATGCCGAATACGGGCGCTGGTCTTTCGGCGGAGGAAATTGCCGCCGGTTTCAAAGACCCGGCTGCTTCGGGCGCAAGCGATGGCTGGGGCGCACCCGCCAACAAGCCTGCTGCCAAACCGGCCGAAGATGGCTGGGGTGCTCCGGCTCCCAAGAAGGCCGCTGCTGATGACGGCTGGGGAACCCCGGCGCCGAAGAAGTCAACGGCGAAAAAGGGAACCGCAACGGCCAAGAATGCCAAGGGCAAAAAGCCTGCGGCTCCGGCACCGGCTGCCAAACCCGATTCTACAGCGGTTGCCGCCGCGGCTGTTCCAGCAGGGGATGAGTATTTCGCCAATGAATTCAGCATCCTCGAACTGAAAGAGGACTGGGTTTTCGACCGCAAGCGCTCACGTCTTTACTACGACATCCAGACGGTAGGACTGGTTCTTCCGGCGGATAAAAACCCGGCAGGTCTGGAAGTTCCGGTAGCGTACTTCAAGTACAAGGATTTGGATCAGTTGTTCCGCAGCGACCCGAAGAAATACATCTGGTACAACCCGCAGAACCAGGCCCAGCACAAAAACCTGGCCGATGCCTTTGACCTGCGTCTGTTCTACGGCCGAATTACCAAGTATTCGAACGCGGAAGACAAAGATCTGATCACCATGTTTGGCGATAAGGAAGGTCTGAACAAGTCGCAACAGGCTGAATACGACCTGATGGAAGCCGAACACGGCCTCTGGGAATATTAATGTAGCCCGGAGCGTTGCTCCGGCCGCTTTATTAGAAATAAAAAGCCCGAAGTCCATATGCTTCGGGCTTTTCTTTTGCAGGAAAAATAACCAAAACGGTGCTCCGGTTTACTGCTGAATCGCTTCGAAATACTGCTTGATTTTGAGGGCTTTGTCGTTGCCGACCACCACCGCCACATCCTCCACGGGCACTTCCCGTATTTTCTTGACGCTTTTGAAGTATTTCAGCAGCTTCGCGGCCGTTTTCTTTCCGATTCCTTCCACGTTTTCCAGTTCACTGATGAGGCTGTTCCGGCTACGCTTGTCGCGGTGGTAAGTAATGGCAAACCGGTGCGCCTCGTCCCGGATACGCTGGATGAGCTTAAGGGATTCGGATTTTTTATCAATGTAAAGCGGTAGGCTATCCTCCGGAAAGTAAATCTCTTCGAGCCGTTTGGCAATGCCGATGATGGGGACTTTGCCGTACAGATTCAGCCCCTTGAGCGCGTCGCAGGCGGCGCTGAGCTGTCCTTTGCCGCCGTCGATAACGATCAGGTCCGGCATGCCGGTCTGTTCTTCCAGCACCCGGGTGTAGCGGCGGGTTACCACTTCGTGCATGGTCGCAAAGTCGTTGGGACCAACGACGGTTTTGATGCTGAAATGGCGGTATTCTTTGGGCGCGGGCTTGCCTTCCAGAAAGCAGACCATCGCCGACACCGGGTTAGTGCCCTGAATGTTGGAGTTATCAAAACACTCGATGCGGTGGGGCAGCGTTTTCAACTGCAAATCCTGTTTGAGCCGAATCAGCACCCGGTCTTTTTTGCTGGCGCTGGCGGTGGCTTCGGCGGCAGCCCGCTCGGCCCGTTCGCGGCGGAAATACAGCACATTTTTCAGCGACATGTCGAGCAGCTTCTTCTTATCGCCGATCTGGGGAACCGTTATCTCCGCCTTCAGATCGCAGTCGAGCGGGATGTTACAGATGATTTCTTTGGCCTCGCTGCCGTACGTGCTTCGGAAATCGACGATCAGCATGCAAAGCAGGTCGTTGTCCGATTCGTTCAGCTTCTTCTTCACCTCAACGGTCTGCGTCTGCGTGATCGTCCCGTTGACGACCTTCATGAAATTGACGTACGCATTGGTTTCGTCCGAAGCAATCGTAAACACATCGGCATCCGCGATCTTGGGATTGACCACGGTGGATTTGGCCTGAAAATTCTGCAGTACATCGAGTCGTTCCTTAAACTTCTGCGCCTGTTCGAACTGGAGTTGGCTGGCGGCCTCTACCATCCGGTTCTTGAAAAACGTCTGAGCCGGTTGCAGATTTCCCTTCAGAATGTGATGCACCTGCTCAATTTCCTTCATGTACTCTTCTTCACTGACCCGGTTTTCGCAGGGGCCTTTGCAATTGCCGATATGAAATTCCAGACAAACTTTGTATTTACCCGCGTCGATGTTTTCCTGAGCGAGGTTCAGATTACAGGTCCGGATGGTAAACAGCTCCCGGAACATGTCCAGCAGCGCGTACATGGGGCGCAGCGTAGCGTACGGTCCGTAAAAAGTGCCCAGTTTCCGGTCGATGCGGCGGGTAGTGACCACACGGGGAAACCGTTCGTTGGTCACGCAGATAAACGGATACGTTTTATCGTCCCGGAGCAGGATGTTGTACCGCGGCTGAAAACGCTTAATAAGCTGGTTTTCCAGCAGAAGGGCGTCAAACTCAGTATGGACAATCGTAAACTCAATCTTCCGGATCTGGCTGACGAGCCGCTGGGTTTTCCGGTCGTGCTGGTTTGATTTGACAAAATAACTGCTGACGCGATTCCGCAGGTCTTTGGCCTTGCCCACGTAAATTACTTCGCCGCTGGCATCGAAATAGCGGTAGACCCCCGGTTCGTGCGGGATGCGCGCTAATTCAGTTTTATAATCGAACATGGTGTCTGAACTGTGATTTACGCTGATTGAATGGATGACCGTGATTTAGTTACTACTCACGGATACCTTCTCAGGTTTTGTTTGGATGCATCATATTAATCAACAAAATCAGCGTAAAGCACAGTTCGGACGTTAGTTCAGAATTTCTTCCTCGCCCGACTCGATCACTTTCGGCGGGATGTAACGCTGGGATGAGTCGATGTAGGTACCGCCGCAATCGAGGGTCAGGTTAAAGCCATCGGGCTTGCGGAACGGTTCTTTGGAATACTGCCGGGACAGCGATTTGTCGCCGTAGATTTTCTGCATGTACAGGGCCCAGGCCGGCATGGCCAGACGGGCGCCCTGTCCGAAAGCCATGTCCCGGAAGTGGATACTGCGGTCGTCGCCACCCACCCACAGGCCGGATACGAGGTGCTGGGTCATGCCCATAAACCAGCCGTCGGAGTAGCTGGAGGTCGTCCCGGTTTTCGCGGCGATCTCGTTGCCGCCTTCCAGGAGCTTGTACTGATTTTTAAGACGCTGCGACGTACCGCCCGCATCTTCGACGGCCCCACGCATCAGATACAGCATCTGATAGGCCGTATTGGCGTTGATCACGTGCTGGTTGTCGGGCGCAAATTCCTTCAGTACGTTGCCGTTTTTATCCGTTATCCGCAAAATGGTCATTGGCTTCACCCGGTAGCCACCGTTGACAAACGTGCAGTAGGCAGCCACCATTTCGTAGACCGACACGTCGCTCGTGCCCAGCGCCAGCGTCGGATTAGGCTTCAGCGGACTTTCGACGCCCAATTTGCGGGCGTAATCCACGACCGTCTGCGATTTGGTCTGCTTCATCAGGTAGGCGCTGACCGAGTTGATCGAGGCGCCCAGCGCCTGCCGCAGGGTCAGCGACTGGTAACTGTACCGTCCGCTGGAGTTTTTGGGCGTCCAGGGCGTTGGGCCGTTATGGTCTTCGTAGCGGGCGAAAGTGACGGGCTGGTCGGTCACGCGGTCGCAGGGCGTCAGGAAGTTATTGTCCAGCGCGGCTAGGTACAGGAACGGCTTGAAGGTCGAACCCGGCTGGCGGCGGCCCTGCCGGACGTGGTCGTATTTGAGGTATTTAAAATTAATCCCCCCGACCCAGGCTTTCACGTGTCCGTTGCGCGGGTCCATCGACATAAAGCCCGTGTTCAAAAAACGCTTGTAGTATTTCACCGAATCCAGCGGACTCATGGTGGTATCCTTCTCGTTACGCTTGCCGCCGTAGGTGAAGACCTTCATCTTGACGGGCTTGCGGAGTTCGCGCCAGATGGCGGCTTCATCGTCGCCGTATTCCTGTTTCAGCAACTGGTAACGGGGCGTCCGTTTAATGACGTCGGAAACGTAATTGGGCAGTTCTTTCCATTGCCCGTTTTTTTCCTTGAACACCCAGGGATTGCGGCCGCGCCAGTGTTCATAAAACTTCCGCTGCTGCTCCCGCATGTGTTCGTAGATCGACTCTTCGGCATATTTCTGCATCCGGGAGTCGAGCGTCGTGTAGATTTTAAGGCCGCTCGTGTAGAGGTTCAACTCGGCGTCCGGGTGGTCGTCGTTGTATTCCTCAATCCATCTCTGAATGTCGTCCCGAATCACCGAACGGAAGTAAGCCGCCGGGCCTGTGTTCTGGTTTTCGATGGTAAAATCAAGCTTGATGGGCTTGGCCTTGTAGGTGGCAAACTGCTCGGTGGTCAGAAAGCCGTAGCGGTGCATCTGCGCAAGCACCACGTTGCGGCGAAGCAGCGCCCGTTCCTCGTTGTTGCGGGGGTTCCAGAACGTCGGGTTTTGCAGCATACCGACCAGCAGGGCAGCTTCCTCAACGTTTACCTGCCAGGGCTCCTTGTTGAAGTAGGTCTTGGCCGCCGTTTTGATGCCGTAGGTATTGTTGCCGAACGAAACCGTGTTCAGGTACATCATCATGATTTCCTGCTTGGTATAATTCCGTTCGAGACGGACGGCCAGAATCCATTCTTTGGTCTTGTCGATGACCGTCCGGACAAACGGAATGCCGCCGAGCAGCCCCCGAAACTTCTGGGTGCGGGTTTCGAAAAGGTTTTTGGCAACCTGCTGGGTAAGCGTACTGCCGCCCCCCGAACTCGAACGGCCCGTCAGAACGCCGGTCACCGCCCGGAACAGCGAACGAAGGTCAATACCCGAGTGCTTGACAAAACGGGCGTCTTCCGTCGCCAGCAGCGCCGAAATGATGTTGGGCGAGACCTGCGAAATCTCGACCGGTGTGCGGTTTTCAAGGTAATATTTCGACAGCAGAACCCCGTCTTCCGAATACACTTCCGAGGCGATTTCACTCTGCGGATTTTCCAGAGCCTTCAGGCTGGGCATGCCCCCGAAAAGCCAGAAAAAATTGAACCGGACGGCAACAATGTAAATAATAAAGAAGGCGATGCCGAACAGGGCGAACCGCCAGATGCGTGATATGATTCGTTTGTAGGGTCCCGGTTGTAAACTAAACATGGGCAGGGGCAAATTGTGTACGCTTTGGACAAGCTACCATTTTTTTGATAATAACGAAGTCCTTTGGCGCAAAAGTACACAATTTCGCCGTCTGCCTACTTTCGTTTGGCTGAAGGCTGGTCGGCTGCCGCCTGCATTTCTTTTACCCGGGAAAGCAGCGGACTCGCCGGATAGTCGCGGACGAACTCGGCCAGCGCCTGTCGGTAGGCTTCCGTTCCCCGTACCTTACCGATGAGCATGGCCCGCAGCAGCGCCAGCTTGTCGTCCACTGTCGTGCCGGTGGTCAGGCTTTGGGTGGCTTCGGCCCGGGCGAGGGCTTCGGTGGCCTGGTTGGCCTGATAAAGGGCGTAAATGTCGGCGTAGGCCCGCTGGGCCGTGCTTTCCGCGCCCTGCGGCTGCTGGGCGGAGGCCGCCACTTTTGTCAGCTGCCGGGCATAAGACGAGGCCGGGAACTCGGCCAGCAGCTTTTCCTTCCAGGACGAAGGCTGCTTCAACTGGTCATGCGAAAGCATCTGGAGGTAATAAATCTCGGGCTTGTAGGATGTAGCCGGAAAACGGGTCAGCAGGTCACTGAACGTAGCAATGGATTTTTCGGGCTGATTAAGGCTGATTTTATAAAGCTTCCCGAGATTGTACATGGATTCTTCCAAACGCTGGTTAGACAACCTGAGGGCGTCCGGCGTCAGCGGGATGGAAGCGTAAAGCTGCTCTTTCCGGGCGCGTCGGTCGGCGTCGGAAAGTGTACCCGGAGCGGCCGCTTCCGGGATGCCGTTCTGCCCACCCGAACTGTTTGCCGCCATCGTTTCGGTCGTTAGCTGGGATTCGTTGGCATCCCGTCGCCAGTTGTCCTCCAGCGGGCGGTTGCCCCATTTCTGGATGAACTCGATACGTCCCTGGCTGATGGTGGTGGGGTTGTACAGATGCCATTTCTGCATGGGGTCGATGTCGGAGGTTGCCGCCGGGCCACCCGCCGCCGTAGCCTGCCCCACGATGCGTTCGGCGTCCGCCTGCTGCCGTTGCTGTTCCTGCCAACGGCTTTCGACCAGCTGATCGAGCCGACGGTCCAGCGCAGCGGGGTTCAGCCGGGCCAGCTGCTGCAGACTGTCCTCCAGGGTGATGGTGGACTGGAACCGGACAAATTCGTCCAGCACTTTTTTCCGCTTCTGCACGTCGGCAAAGTTCGGCGACTGGGGCGGGAGCAGGGCCAGCGTGCTGTCGTAATAGGCCTTGGCTTTGCCGTAATCGTGCAGTTTGTCGGCATAAAGCCCCGCCATTTCGAGGTACGTAAACGGAATCTGGGCCGTATTGGCAGCCCCGACCTGAATCGCCTGCTGCCAGTACAGAATGGCCTGCGGATAGTTGCCGCGCCGGGCTTCCTGCTGGCCCATCGTCAGGTAAATCTTGTCTTTCAGATCGGCGTTTTTCCGGTCGCTGAGCATGCGGTTCAGGCGCGGCTGCGACACCTTCGGGTCGGGGTCCATCAGGTAAATGTCCGCGTAAAACGACTGCTCGTAGGAGGGCCGGTTTCTCTGAACGGCGGCAAAATGCTTTCGGGCCAGTTCGGGTTTGCCGAGCTGTTCCTGCAACTGGCCGGCAATCAGGTGGAGGCGGGCCGTGGCTTCTCCCTGATCCAGTAGCGGAAAGGTTTCTTCGAGCAGGGCGGCGGCAACGGCGTTCTCGCCGCGGCGCTGGTGCAGGTAGGCTTTGGTCAGGTAGTAATCGCGGGTATTCTCCTTGCTCAGGGGCTGTGCGCGCAGGTATTCGGCCACGTTCAGCGCGTTGGAATAATCACCCTGCTCCACATACGCACGCATCAGGCCCACCAGTGCCTCATGTTTTTCGGCTTCTCCACGACCTTTGGTGTTTACGTATTTGAAAACCTCGGTAGCGTTGATGTAATCCTGACGGAGCAGCCGGGCTTTGCCAAGCAGCACATAGCTGTCATCCAGCCACTTGCTGTTCTGGTGCCGTTCGGCCACCATCGACGCTTTTTTGATGGCGTCGTCCAGCTGGGCCCGCACGGGCGCGAGGGCGTTAGAGTCCAGCGGCAACAGAATGGGGAGGGGCTGGGCGTAATTTTCCTGCCGGTTCTGGAAGAGCGTCCGGTCGATCTGCCGCAGGTTGTCGCGGGCGATCAGGTAGGCATTGTAGCGGGCCGTCAGGTTGTGGTAGGCCACCGGCAGCGGCCGGGTACTGAACTGGGAACAGGCACTCAGTAAAACCGGAATAACTGCGTACAGGGCGGCCATCCGGAACTTGGTTACGGTCATGGGAAAAAAGAATCGGTTTTTGGCCCCAGCAGGCATTTATTCAGCAGTGCGTTGGTCAGGTTGACGGAAGGTTTATTCCTTCTGAGTACCTTTGTCATTAATAGGTAACGTTAAACCCGGCAGGGCAGTATGACTGTCCGGCAAGGTTTACCAAAAATACAACATAATTCCCGGTAAATCAGGCGTATGAGCGAGCAACAACCCAATACCTCCGGCGAAAATCGGGCCAAAAGCAACCTGCCTCCGGGCACAAACCGGTACATGCAGTTTGTAGGGGCCGGTTTCCAGATGCTGGGAACCATCGGCCTGGGCGTCTGGGCGGGCCTGAAACTGGACGAGTGGCAGCAGAACGAAAACCCCATCTGGACCATTGTCCTGTCCCTGTTCGCCATTGGAGCCGCGCTCTACCTGTTTATCCGGCAATTGCCCAAACAACCCTAAAAAATGTTTCGCAGTTTCCTTTTTACCCTTGTACTGGCAATTGTATTTTTTACAGCAGAACAATACCGTCATCCCGCCTGGCTGCACCCGCAGTGGAAGGCCATGCTGCTCTTTTTTCTGAGCGTCTCGTTTCTGCTTCACCGGCTGATGAACATTGGTTTTGAGAACAATCGCGAGAAATTCGTGCAAATGTACATGGCCTCGCTGGTAGCCCGTCTGCTCCTGAGCCTGGTCTTTGTCGGGTACTTTCTGTACCGGAAGGTTGAGCTTAAACAAATCTTTATTGTCAACTTTCTTGTACTCTATTTATGTTACACGGGTTTTGAAATCTACACATTGAGTCGTAACTTGCGGCGCGATTTATAAGACCGCCCTATTACTACCCATGATGCGCTCGCTCATTCATAAACTTTTTCTGATTGCCACTCTGACACTGAGCACGTTTGCTGTTCGTGCGCAGGACCACGGCCACGAAACGGGTTCGACCGAAGACTCTGAAGTCAAGAAGGAATTCAGCGTGGGCGACATGATTATGCACCACATCAAGGATGACCACGGCTGGGAATTTGCCCACGGCCTGACGCTGCCGCTGCCGGTCATTCTGTACAGCGCCGACCGGGGTCTGGAAGTATTTTCGTCTTCCCACCTGGCCCACGGCGAAGTGTACAACGGATACAAACTGGAGCACGGAAAAATCCACCGCGTAACGGCCTCCGGCGAGGAAGACCACTCGGCCCACGTGTACGATTTCTCGATCACCAAAAACGTGGCCTCCCTCATTCTGAGCTTTATCATTCTGCTGGCGGTCTTCCTGACGGTGAGCAAAGGCTACCAGAAAAACAAAGGCAGAGCCCCGAGCGGCCTGCAGTCGTTCATGGAGCCGCTGATCATCTTCGTGCGTGACGAAATCGCCAAGCCGAACATCGGTCCGCGCTACGAGCGTTACCTGCCGTACCTGCTGACGCTGTTCTTCTTTATTCTGGTCAACAACCTGCTGGGTCTGCTGCCCGGTGGTGCCAACCTGACGGGCAACATCGCCGTAACGCTGACGCTGGCGGTCATTACCTTCCTGATTGTGAACTTCAGCGGGAACAAGGATTACTGGATGCACCTTTTCAAACCGACGGGTGTCCCGGTAGCCCTGCTGCCGATCATGATTCCGGTTGAAATTGTGGGCGTGTTCATGAAACCGTTCTCGCTCATGGTTCGACTTTTTGCCAATATCACGGCCGGTCACATTATCATTCTCAGCCTGCTGGGTCTGATATTCATTGCCGGAAACCTGGGTGGTTCGGCTACGGGCTGGGCCGTTAGCCCGCTGGTGGCCGTGTTCACCATCTTCATGAACCTGATCGAATTGCTGGTAGCCTTCCTGCAGGCGTTCATCTTCACGCTGCTCTCGTCGATGTACATCGGCAGCGCGGTCGAGGAACACCACCACGGCGGCGGCTCCGGTCTGGAAGCAGGTCTGGAAGAGCACCATTAATCTTTTTGACAAAAGAGAATAGACAAAAGATGAACGACGTCGATGCGTATGAGTCATTGTCGCTTGTCCCTTGTCTAACCTCCAGTGTCTCTTTACAACGCAATCTTTTGTTTCACTTATAAATAACCAATTGAGCATGTTCGCAATGTTGCTCTCAATTCTCCTGCAGGCAGCCGACAACGGTGTAGGTCTGGCAGTAATGGGCGCCGGTATCGGTGCTGGTCTGGCCGCTATCGGTGCTGGTCTGGGTATCGGTCGTATCGGTGGTTCAGCTATGGAAGGTATCGCCCGTCAGCCGGAAGCGGCTGGTCGGATCCAGACGGCCATGCTGATCATCGCGGCTCTTATCGAGGCCGTGGCCCTGTTCGCAGCCGTTATCTGTCTGCTGATTTCGTTCAACCTGTAATCAGGAAACGGAGTCAAAAAGTTTTGGGTCGCCGGGGCATTAGGTGCCGGCAGCAGACCCTGAGCTGATTCGGAAAAGCCCGTCGTGTCGAAGTAGTCGCGCGGCGGGCCCATTCCAACCTCTGAGCAGAACAGCAAAAGATTGAATACTGCCCCGGGCTGTCCGGGCGCCGTCAAGACATTCCTTAAGAAACTAAGCATACCGCAATACAATGGATTTACTTACCCCAGATCTTGGTCTATTATTCTGGCAGGTGCTTTTCTTCCTGGCACTGTTGTTCATCCTGACGAAATTTGCCTGGAAACCCATTACACAGAGCCTCAAGGAGCGTGAGCAGGATATCCAGAGCGCCCTGGACATGGCCGAACGCACCCGTGCCGAAATGGCGAAGCTGCAGGCCGACAACCAGAAGCTTCAGGCCGAAGCCCGCGCCGAACGCGATGCCATCATCCGCAGCGCCAAAGACACGTCGGATCGCATGATCGCCGAAGCCCGCGACAAAGCCTCTGAAGAAGGCAAGCGCATACTGGAACAGGCCCGCGAAGCCATGCAGACAGAACGCCAGGCCATGATGGCCCAGGTGAAGAAAGAAGTCGTAGACCTGTCTATCCAGATCGCCGAAAAAGTTCTTCGCAAAGAACTGAGTGATAAGGACTCGCAGGAGCAACTGGTGAAAAGCCTGGTCGCTGAATCACGTCTGAATTAATGAAGAGTTATGAGTTATGAATTATGAGTTATACGTCAATAGAACGATTCAACTAACTCATAACTCATAACTCTTAATTCATAACTCAAAAAAGGTTATGGCTGAATCAACGGTAGCGTTCCGGTATGCCAAGTCGCTGATTGACCTGGCGCAGGAGAAAAACCTGACCGAAGAAGTATACAAAGACATGCAGTTTTTCAAGCAGGTCGTTAGCGAAAACCGCGAACTGATGCTTGCGCTGAAAAGCCCCATCCTGCGGCACGAAAAGAAGCTTTCTATTCTGAAAAACGTGTTTCAGCCGCGGGTCAATCCGGTTTCCTACACCATCTTCTCCATCATTACCAAGAAGAACCGGGAAGGAATCATGGACTCCATTGCCGAAGAATTTATCCGGCTTTACAACGATCTGAAAGGCATTCAGAAAGCGCAGGTCACCACGACGCTGCCGCTGACCGACGACCTGCGCCAGCAGTTCCGGAACATGGTGTCGAAAGCAACCGGCAAAACGGTAGAACTGGAAGAGAAAGTTGACCCGAAATTGATCGGCGGTTACGTGCTGCGGATCGGCGACCGGCAGGTGGACGCTTCCATCCGTAGCCAGCTGAACGACCTGCGTCTGAACTTCCTGAACTAATCAGGCTAAGCTATCAATGGAAAAGCCGTTTCCTTCAAAGGAAACGGCTTTTTTGTGTCAAAAGGCCAGCCCAAACGTCAACCCGGCACGTAGCCCGAACCCGCTGAACAGGCCGAAGGGCAGACTGGGCGTGTAGCCGTCGTTGGACCGGACGGAAGCCGAACTGACCGACGGCCCGAGAAAAACATCCAGCGAAAAACGTTCGCTGAAAATAGCCTGGTAGCCCGCCGTAACGCCACCCCCGTACGTACGCAGCCGACCACCGACCTGCGGCTGGTCGGCGTCCTCAATTTCAAAATTCCGGTAGCGGAAAAAAGGCGCGACATAAAAGCCGTTCGGGGCCGTCTGGCTATTCATGAGGTAAAAACGGTACTCCGGCGTAAAGCCAAAGCCGCGGTATTTCACGCCGCTCAGGCGCAGTCCCGAAACAAAAACGCCCACCTGGAGGCTATTGTGCTCATTCAGTGCCCGTTCGTACGCAAAATTGCCGGTGAGCAGAAGCGGACTGATGATGTTGGTCTTGATCACGTTTTGCGGCTGGGCCTGAACAGGCCAGGTGAACGTACAGAGGAAAGCCAGCAGAAAAATTGTACCAGTAAGATAGCGCATAAAAAAGCAACCGTTAAAAGATTCGATTGTTAGACGGAAATAGGGCTCCGGGTTTTAACTTTCCCGAAAAAAAACTGCCCAGCGGTCCGCGTATGGATTTATTAACGAAGGTCAGAGGAATCGAAATCGGTCGGGTGGTCAGCGATCTGGGGTTTACCATCCGGCAGTTTCGGAAAATCTGCTGCCCGTTTCACGAGGAAAAAACGCCTTCGCTGGTGCTGTACCCGCAGACCAATACCTACCACTGCTTCGGCTGCGGGCGGCACGGCGACGTGATCCATTTTTATGCCGGCATCTCCAAACAGGAGTACACCTCGGCCATGCACGAACTGGCGTTCAATTACCTGCCTGATTATCGGCCGGAGCTTTACAAACGCGGGCATCTGAAGAAAATCGCCCCCCTTGCTCCCGGACCGGCGAAACGGACTCTACCGCCGGATACCAAAACGTACACCTACCAGCTGGGGCACAGCGTCATTTACGAGGACTTTCAGCGTTTTTGCAACAGTCTGCCGCCTTCTCCCGTCCGGGAAGAGGCGCTGGACTATCTCCGCGGAAGGAGTTTTGAGGACCGGATTCTGCGCCAGTTCCGGCTGTTCATCGTGTCGGATTACGAGGCGGCCCAGGCGCACCTGCGCAACACCTGGGCGCTGGCGGACCTCCAGGAATGCGGCCTGTTCAACGAGAAAGGCAATCTTATTTTCTACCGCCATGTAATCATCATCCCGTATTACCGCGAAGGCCGCATTGTTTTTCTGCAGGGCCGGATTGTGGGAAATCCGACGGACGCCTACGCCAAATACCAGTTTCTGAGCGGCGTGCCGGTCGAGCTGTTCAACGCCGACGTGCTGAAACAGGTCCGGACGGGCCAGACCGTCTACCTGACCGAAGGCGCTTTTGATGCGATGGCGCTGGTGCAGGAGGGCCTGGCCGCTGTGAGTCTGGGCTCCGCCACGCTCTTCAAGCGGGAATGGGCAAAGCTGTTCCAGCGGGTGAAGGTTTGCTTTTACTTCGACAACGACCGGGCCGGACAGAAAGCCGCGAAAGATTTTGCCGACGTGCTGAGCCAGTACCGGATCGAAGTCGTCAGCAAGACCGTGCCCGACGGATTCAAGGATATAAACGAATACCTCGCCAGCCGGCGGTAAATGAAAAGAATGATGAATGACGAATAATGAAAGCTCCGCCGGGTCAAGTACCAGAATTAGCGGAGCCTTCAATATTCATCATTCAATGTTCATTTAGTATCATTCTACCACCACTTCTCATACCCTGTCACCGGTTTCCAGTCGGATTTGGCTTCGAAATGCTCCCAGAGCGTCCGGGCCACATTTCGCAGGAGCTGATACCCTTCATTGTCGCGCGACCAGCGTTCGTCTTTCTGATTTTTGGTCATCACGCAGTACACGTAATCACCATGCGGGGCGTGTACCAGCGCTACTTCGGACTTTGACCGGTTGACGGCCCCGTTTTTCGTAGCCACGCTGACGTTGGCCGGAAGCTGGGAAAGCCCTTCGCCGTCCCAGAACTGCCGGGTCAGGTTGCGGTACATCCGGTCGCTGGCATCCGGACTAACGGCCTTGCCCTGCCGGAGGTAAGCCAGCAGTTCGGCCAGTTCGCGGGGCGTGGTCTGTCCCCAGCCGTATTCTTTCCGGAAGGGTTCGCGGCCGGGCGTGCGGGAGTTGACGCGCGTCTGCGGAAAGCCGTTGGCGGTCAGCCAGGCGTTGATCGTCTGCCCGCCGCCTGCCAGGGCCTGAAGCCAGAGACTGCCTGTATTGTCGCTGATCGTCGCCATCAGCATCATGACGTAGCTGAGCGGCAGCCGGGTGCTGTCTTTCAGCGAACCCACGATGCCGTCGTCGTATTTCAGCGAATCCCGGTAAACCAGTTCCTGCTGGTACGACAGTTCGCCTTTGTGAATTTTGTCCATCACCCCAATCATGATGGGAATTTTGACCGTGCTGGCGGTCGGGAAGGTCGTGTCGGCATTCAGCTGAACCACTTTGCCGGTTTTCAGATGACGGACGTAGACGCCCGCCTGCCCGTTGAAGCCTTGGAGCAGGACGGCCAGCTTTTGAGTAAGCGCCGCGTCGGATTTGGCGGGCTGGGCGAAGGCTGGGGGAGTGATGAATAAGGAAAAATGAACCGCGGCGACCGCAAGGAAAATGGCAAAGACAGTTCGGTGGATTGATAGCATTCAGGCGGTTGGTTTACAGTACTTTGACTAATTTAAAATGGGAAAGGGCGAAAGAGACGTGTTTGTAAAACTCAACCGTTTCGGTGCGTCGCTGGTTGGTCGCTACTTCCAGATGGACGGCATTTTCCCGACGAACCCGTTCCTCCGTGGCCTCGATCAGGCGGCGGCCGATCCGCCGTCCCCGGAACTCAGGGCGAACGTAGAACTCCTGAATTTCGGCAATTTTACCCGTATGATGCAGCAGGTACTGGACATGGCAACTGATAAACCCGACGGGTGCCCCTTCGACCTCCGCCACCAGGTAATGAATCTTGGGGTCGGCCAGATTGTGCAGAAAGATGGCCCGAAACGCCGTCTGGTCCAGTTTGCATTCTTCCAGTTCACACATAAACTGGTACACAACATCAACATCCTGCCGGTTGGACGGGCGAATTTTGAGGTCCATAAGTAGAAAAGGTTGAGGCGACTGATTTGAAGAGTATTCTGAGTCGTTAATTTCGGTAAAATGTTCATACCCGTTTTCTCCATGCTGAAAAATAATCCTTCTTCCCCTTTCCGCCGATTCCGCGTCCTTTTTGCCGTATTCATTCTTCATTGTTCATTCGTCATGAACGCCCAGCGCCCGCCCGCCGTGCCGCTGGTTACGATTGACCCCTACACCAGCATCTGGTCCTTCAACGACCAGCTGAACGAAGGGCCCACCCGCCACTGGACCGGCCGGGCGCAGCCGCTCAACGGCTACGTTCGGGTGGATGGTAAAGCGTATCAGTTCATGGGCGCTCCGTCTACGGCCATGAAACCCGTGCTGCCCACGGGCAAACAAAACCCGTATCAGGCCGCCTACACGACCGCCAAACCGGCGGCGGGCTGGGAAAGTCCGGCGTTCGGTGCGGAGGGCTGGCAAACCGGAACGGCCCCGTATGGTAACCCCAGCGACCGTCACCCGGCCAAACCGGCCACCAACTGGCTGGACGAAATCTGGGTCCGCCGCCCGTTCGAATTAACCAGCACACAATTTGAAAAGCTCCAGCTGCTGATCAGCCACAACGACCAGGCAGAAGTGTTTCTAAACGGCGTAAAGCTCTACAACAGCGATGGCGGCATCTCGGACTACCAGACCCGGCCCATTCCGGCCGAGGCGCTACGGACCCTGAAGCCGGGCCGCAACGTGCTGGCTGTCCGCTGCAAAAACACGGGCAGCAATGCTTTCGTCGATTTTGGACTGGTCGATGAGCAGACCGTCAAACTGCCCTCGGCCCTGAGCAAGGCTGTTCAGCAGTCGCTGAAGGTTTCGGCCACGCAGAGCGAGTATGTGTTCCGGACCGGACCACTGGAACTGGGCGTGACGTTTACGACGCCCCTGCTGATGGATGAACTGGAAACGATGACCCGCCCGGCTTCCTACATCACGTACCGCGCCCGCTCGACCGACGGAAAGCCGCATCAGGTCGAACTCATGACCAGCGCCTCCGGCCTGCTGGCGGTGAACCAGCCCGAGCAGACCGTTTCCGGAAACGTCCAGGTCAGCAGCAACCTGATCTTCGGCTGGCTCGGCCGCCCCGTTCCGCAGCAGGTGCTGGGCCAGAAGGGCGACAATGTCCGCATCGACTGGGGATACGCCTATCTGGCGGCCCCCAAAGGTGACCGGATTGCCGTCAGCCAGCCTACGGACCTGGTTCAGACCTTCGTGCAGAAAGCCACGGTGGCGGGCAACGCCGAGTTCAACACGCAGCCGGTACCGGGCACCGAACGCGCGATGGCGCTGGTGCAGAACCTGGGGTCGGTGAGCGCCAGTCCGAAGCAGACGCACCTGATTCTGGGGTACGATGACCTGTATTCGGTACAGTATTTTGGCGAAAATCTGCGTGGCTGGTGGCGCCGGAACCCGGAAATGAGCGCCGAAAAAATGCTCACTGACGCCGAACGGGAATACACCCGCCTGATGGAGAAATGCCGCACCTTCGACCGGACCCTGTACAATGACGCGCTGAAGGTCGGCGGGAAGGAGTATGCCGATTTGTGCCAGCTCGCGTACCGGCAGGCCATCGCCGCGCATAAGACCGTGGCCGGGCCGAAAGGGGAGGTGCTGTTCTTCTCGAAAGAGAATTTCTCGAACGGCTCCATTGGCACGGTGGACGTCACCTACCCGTCGGCACCGCTGTTTCTGCTCTACAATCCGGTGCTGCTGAAAGGCATGATGGAGCCGATTTTCCAGTATTCCGAAAGCGGCAAATGGACCAAGCCCTTCGCCGCGCATGATGTCGGGACGTACCCCATCGCCAACGGCCAGACGTATCCCGAAGACATGCCCGTGGAAGAATGCGGCAACATGCTCATCCTGACGGCCGCCATTGCCCGCTCGGAAGGCAACGCGGCTTACGCCAAACAGCACTGGCCCGTCCTGACGACCTGGGTGGATTATCTCAAAAAAGAAGGCTTCGACCCGGCCAACCAGCTTTGTACCGACGATTTTGCCGGACACCTGGCCCGCAACGCCAACCTGTCCGTGAAGGCCATTATGGGCATTGCGGCCTACGGGCACCTGGCCGAAACACTGGGCCAGCCGGACGTGGCCAAAGAGCACCTGACGCTGGCCCGCGACCTGGCCCGCCGCTGGATGGAGATGGCCCGGGACGGCGACCATTACGCCCTGACGTTCGACAAAAAAGGCACCTGGAGCCAGAAATACAACCTGGTCTGGGACAAGCTCCTTAATCTGAATATTTTCCCGAAAGAAGTCGCCCAGACCGAAGTGGCCTATTATCTCAAACAGCAGAAGCCGTTCGGCCTGCCGCTGGATTCCCGCAAGACCTACACCAAAGGCGACTGGATCATCTGGACCGCCACGCTGGCCGACCGTCCGCAGGATTTTCAGGCGTTCATCCGGCCGTTGCACCTCTACGCTGATAAAACCACGAGCCGCGTCCCGCTGAGCGACTGGCACGAAACCACCAACGCCCGCCAGGTCGGCTTCCAGGCCCGCTCGGTAGTGGGAGGGTTCTTTATCAAGATGCTGGAGGAGAAGTGGAAAAAATGACTGAATGATTGAGTGACTGAATGACTGATTAGCTTCGCAATCTTGAGCCAACGGAGCTAATCAGTCATTCAGTCACTCAATCATTCAGTCATTCAATATTTCCTGAGCTCGTCCGACTCCACCACATGAATCCCGGCGAGCCTTTTCTGAGCCAGGGAGAACAGGGCGTTGGCGACGCTCTGGGCTTTGACGGCTTTGTATTTGGACGGGATGAGCGGGGCGAAAAGGCGCATGACCACTTCCCCGACTTTTTCGCCGAGGCGGGTTTCTTTCCGGTTGCCCAGCAGGAGCGAGGGCCGGACCACCACAAACGTCGGGTAGCCGACGGCAAAAATATCCCGCTCCACTTCGCCTTTCACCCGGTTGTAGAAAATCCGGGAATTGACATCCGACCCCATCGCCGAGACCAGAAAGTACTGGTGCGCCCCGTTGCTGCGGCCCAGACGGGCAATGTCCAGCGGGTACTGGTAATCCACTTTACGAAACGCCTCCTGCGAACCGGCCTGTTTGATGGTCGTTCCCAGACAGCAGAATATATCATCGGCCTGAACAAGCAGGCCGTTGGGGTGGTCAAAATCAAACTGTACTTCCTGAAGACGCGGATGCTGCCAGCCGAGCGGTCGGCGGACGAGGACTTTAACGCGTTCGTAGGCGGAGGAATCAACCAGCAGATGAGTCAGCAGATCGCCGATGAGGCCCGTCGCTCCGATCACCAGAGCGGTTTTGGATGGTTGGTTGGTCATATCGGCAGGCAAAGGTTTTTGCTAATTTATACGGTAATCCCTACTTTTTACTGCCATCTTGCAAAAAACTACCGTATGTACTCAAAAAAGGCATTCCTTAGCACCCTTGCCCTCTTCGCCCTCCCGTTCCTGACGGCTTTTCACTGGTTCGACAGCCCATTTCCGACGCGACTTATCGAACGGTTAACGGCTTATAATCAGACATTGCCCCGCGAGAAAGTATACCTCCATACCGACCGGCCCTACTACGCCGCCGGCGAAACCATCTGGCTGAAAGGCTACCTCTTCGACGGCAGTTCGCACGTGGCCGATTCGGTCAGCCGGGTGTTGTACGTGGACCTGGTCAACGTCGATACCCGGAAGGTCGTGGTCAACAAAGTGTACCGGGCCCAGTACGGGTACGCAACCGGAGAGATTCTGCTGCCCGATTCGATGGTCGCCGGAAACTACCTGCTGCGGGCGTACACGGGCTGGATGCGTAATTTCTCCCAAGACGAATACTTCCAGAAGCCGCTCACCATTTTCCGGCCCAATCAACCGCCGACCTCCGCCACGACCGCCGCTAAAGCGGAGCTGAAACCGGACCTGCAGATTTTTCCGGAAGGCGGGCAACTGGTGGAGGGGCTGGAAGGCCGGGTTGGCTTCAAGATCGTGGGGCCGACGGGCAAGGGCCTCGACATGACCGGGTACGTGCTCAATGCCGCCAAAGACACCATCGCCGGTTTTCAGGGCATGCACCTGGGCATGGGCTTTTTCAACCTGACGCCCGAGCCGGGACAGGAATACACCGCTTACCTGAACGTGCCGGACGGTCCGCGTTACAGCTACCCGCTGCCCAAAGCCAGTCCGCAGGGGTTTGTGATGATGGTCGATAACGTTTCGAACCGCGACAACATCCGGGTGTTTATCCGGAACAACAAACCGGCCGCAACCACCGGCAATTTCACCCTGGCGGCCCAGTGCCGCGGGCAGATTGTGCACATCGCCCAGGGCGACATTGCGAAAAAATCGTCCATTTCGACCATTCCGCGCAGTAAACTGCCGGAGGGGGTTATCCACCTGACGCTTTTTGACGAACAGAACCGGCCGGTCTGCGAACGGCTGGTCTTCGCCGATAAGGGAGAACGCCTGAAAGTGGCCATTACGCCGTCGAAAGCGACCTATGCCCCCCGCGAAAAAGTAGAGCTCGATCTGGCCGTGACCGATCCCGAAGGCAAACCCGTCAGAACCAACCTGTCGCTGGCCGTCGTCGATGGCGGGCAGGTGCTGGAAAAGGAGCCTTACGCGGCGGATTTATCGACGTATCTGCTGCTTTCATCCGACCTGCGCGGCACCATCGAACAGCCGGGCTATTATTTTGACCCGAAAAACGCCGACCGCATGCAGAAGCTCGACCTGCTGATGATGACCCAGGGCTGGCGGCGCTTTACCTGGGAGGAGGTGCTGAAAGACACCTACGCGGCGGCCCGCTTTCCGGTCGAGCCGGGTCTTTCGCTCACGGGCCAGGTGCTGCGGCCGAGCCAGAAAATCGCCGGGAAAGTAAAGCTGACCCTTCTGTTCATCCGCCCGGACAGCACCCGGGAGCTGCTCATGGACGAAACCGACGAGACCGGCCGCTTCGGCATCTACGACCTCAATTTCAGCGATTCGTCGAAGGTGTTTATCCAGAGCCTGACCCAGAAGGGCGGCAGCAACCTGAAAATTACCATCGACAACCTGTTCAGTCCGACGGTGGATCTGGTGAAGGTGCCCTACAATCCGATCCAGTTCCGGCCCGACGAACTGGCCGACTACCTCAAGCGGGCGAAGGAATACCAGGAGATTGAGCGGCAGATTCGCCGCAACCGGGAGGTGCTGCTGCAGGAAGTGACGATTCGGAAAAAGCGCGAGCAGCCGCAGGATTCCCGCAAAATCTACGGGCAGGCCGATGTAACGGTGAAAGTGGACCAGATCAACAGCGCCGGGGCTTTTTCGGTCCTGGACATACTGCGCGGCCGGGTGGCGGGTCTGACCATCTCGGGGCCGCCGACCAGTCCGGTGGTGCAGATTCGGGGCGCGGCCAACTTCCAGGGCGTCGTCGAGCCGCTGTTTCTGCTCGACGGCATGCCGGTCTCGAAGGAGTCGGTGCTGGGCATTCCGGCCACGGATGTCGAAACGGTGGACGTGCTCAAAGGGGCCTCCGCGGCGATCTTCGGCAGCCAGGCTGGCGGCGGGGTGATTGCCATTCTGACCAAGCGGGGCGGGGCCAACTACGACTGGTCGAAGGACCGGACGCCCGGAACGCTGGTGGCGGATCTGCACGGCTACAACGCCGTCCGGGAGTTTTACGCCCCGAAGTACGACCAGCCTAAGCCGGAGGACGTGCGGCCCGACTTCCGCCCCACGCTGCTCTGGTCGCCGATGATTACGACCGATGCCGACGGAAAAGCGTCAGTGAGCTTCTTTGCCTCGGATGCCCGCTCGGTGCTGCGGGTGCAGGCGGAGGGCGCAGCTACGGACGGCCGTCCGGGCATCGGGCGCGCCGTTTTGACAGTTCGATAAGTCCTGTATTTGGTTTCTCGCAGATTAACCCGGATTTTACGCGCAGATTTGTTTCGATGATCCCTACCCATCTGCGGGAAACCTTTTATCATGAAAAAAATGCTCATTACTCTTGCCACTGCTATGCCCCTCGCCGCCGGCGCGCAGAGCGTGTACCCGACCATCGGAAAGCTGGTCACGGTGGATGCAAAATTTTCTGAACTCCTCGCCCCGGACGCGAAAGTGGAGGTCATCGCCTCGGGCTTTGTCTGGTCCGAAGGTCCGGTCTGGGTGAAGGAAGGCGGCTACCTGCTGTTTTCGGACGTGCCCGAGAACACCATCTACCGCTGGACCGAAAAGGAGGGGCTGTCCGTCTTTCTGAAACCTTCGGGCTATACCGGGCTGGGGCATTACAGCGACGAACGGGGTTCCAACGGGCTGACCATCGACCCGCAGGGGCGGCTGATCGCCTGTGAACATGGCGACCGGCGGGTTTCGGCCATGCCGCTGAACCGAATGGGCGGCAAACAGACGCTGGCGGACAATTACCAGGGCAAACGATTCAACAGCCCCAACGACGTCGTGGCGCTGTCCGACGGCTCGTACTTTTTTACGGACCCGCCCTATGGCCTTCCCGAAGGCCAGTTTGACCAGAAAAACCGGGAAGTGGACGTGTACGGCGTTTACCGGATTTCGCCCCCGCAGGCCGACGGCAGCCGGAAGGTGACGCTGGTCGTGAGCGATTTGCAGCGGCCCAACGGCGTGGCCCTTTCGCCCGATGAAAAAACGCTGTACGTAGCCCAGTCGAACGAAGACGCTTTTCTGATGGCCTACGACATCCGCTCCGACGGGACACTGGGCAAGGGACGGATTTTCTTCGACGGGCGTCCGCTGCTGAAACAGGGGCTGACGGGCGGCTTCGACGGCCTGAAAACCGACCGCAGCGGCAACGTCTGGTCCACCGGCCCCGGCGGTCTGGTGGTTGTTTCGCCGCAGGGAAAACTGCTCGGACGCATCGAAATGGGCGTGGCAACGGCCAACTGCGCCTGGGGCGACGACGGGACAACGCTCTACATCACGGCGGATATGTATGTATGCCGGGTCCGGACCAGGGTAAAGGGCTTTTGACGACGTTGTATACAGCTGGACGAGGGAAATAATTACGTGGGTCGTTAATGATTTTTAACTCATAACTCATAATTCCTAATTCATAACTCCTAATTTTGTGTATAAACTGGAAAGCGTGTGAGTGCAAGGTTTTCCGGGATTAACACGCAATGATTGAGAACAGAAAATACATCCTGATCACGGTTTTCTGTCTGGTTGGTATCGTTTACATTGCCCGTCTGTTTTATTTGCAGATTCTGGACGACAGCTTTTCGCTCGAAGCGTCCAATAACTCCATCAAGCGGGTCATCGAAATTCCCTACCGGGGCCAGATTTACGACCGGAACGGCAAGCTGATTGTCTACAATACGCCGGTTTACGATATTTACGTAACTCCCAAAAAGATGTACGTGCCTGATACGCTGGCGTTCTGCCGGCTGATGGGCCTCGAACGCCGGGAGTTCGACAGCCTTATTGCCGCGGCGCGGTCGTACTCCCCCGTGAAGCCTTCGCTGTTTCTGCGTCAGTTGTCCAAGGAGGATTTTGCCCGGATTCAGGACGCGCTGGTCGATTACCGGGGTTTTGAGCACGTGACCAGTTCGATGCGGACCTATCCGGCCCACACCATGGCCAACGCGCTGGGGTACGTGAGCGAAGTAACCCGGAAGGAGCTCGAAGAACAGGAAACGCCTTACTACCGGCAGGGCGACTACAAGGGCCACAGCGGTCTGGAAGAACAGTACGAGGAAGTGCTGCGCGGCAAACGCGGCATGCGGTTCGTGATGCAGAACGTGCGCGGCGTGATCAAAGGCTCCTACAAGAACGGGAAGTTCGACACCATAGCCGTGGCGGGGCAGAACCTGTACACGGGCATCGATGTCGAAATCCAGCGCTATGCCGACTCACTGCTGGTCAACAAGGTCGGCAGTGTCATCGCCATCGAACCGGCCACGGGGCAGGTACTGGCCATTGCGTCCTCGCCGACCTACGACCCGAACATGCTGTCGAGCCGTTATTTCTCGAAGAATTATTCCAAACTGGCGAAAGATCCTTACAAGCCGCTCATCAACCGGGCGGTCATGGCGAGCTACCGGCCGGGTTCGACCTTCAAACTTATTCAGGCGCTGATCGGTCTTCAGGAAGGCGTGCTGACGCCGGCTTCGCAGTTCGGCCACGGCGGCGTCAAGATGAAGTGCCACGGCCACCCGCCGGGCATCCACCTGCTGGGCGCGGTGCAGTATTCGTGCAACCCGTACTTCTACCACGTGTTCCGGCGGCTGATGTACAACAACGCCGAACGGAACACGTTCAAAGCCTCGGCAATGGGCCTCCGCCACTGGAACGAGATGGCCGCCCGGTGGGGCATCGGCCAGAAACTGGGCATCGACCTCCCGAGCGAACTGAAAGGGAAACTGCCGGATGTGGAGTATTACGACAAAATTTACGGCGAAATGCGCTGGAAGTTTTCCAACATCTACTCGCTGGGCATCGGGGAGGGCGAACTGCTGATTAGTCCCCTGAAAATGGCAAACGTGGCGGCTATTATCGCCAACCGGGGCTATTACTACCGGCCCCATATCGTGGCGGGAATCGGCAAGCCCGGACAGGGTCTGGACCCCAAATACTCCGAAAAAATCGAAGTGGGCGTTGACCGGCATTATTTTGAAAGCGTCATCGACGGCATGGAAATGGCCGTTAAAGCCGGAACCGTGACGCGGGGCGCGATCATCCCGGACATTGTCATGTGCGGAAAAACCGGCACGTCGCAGAACGCCAAAGGCAAAAAGGACCACTCTATTTTTGTCGCGTTTGCGCCGCGCGACAACCCGAAAATCGCCATTGCCGTCTTTGTCGAAAACGCCGGCTTTGGCGGGGTCGCCGCGGCCCCGATCGCCTCGCTGCTGGTTGAACGCTACCTGAAACGGAAGACGCTGAATACCGCCCTCGACAAGCGGGTAAAGGAAATGAACTTCCTGGCCGGAGCCCTGCCGACCCCCAAAGTTCAGCTGAAAAAGCCCGACACGACGAAGACGCCCCGCCCCGATACCGGGCGGAAGCCGAACGGACAGCGCCCCTTCATGGTGAAATCGGCCCCGACCGTAAACCGGCCGCTGCCCGTGCGCCCGACCGCCCTTGAACTGAAGCCGCTGACCCCCAAACCGGCAGTGCTGAAAAGTGGAGACTAGAAACGGATGGTGTAAGGTTTAAAGTTTAGAGTTTATAGTTTATGACGGTCCGCCGTTGCGGTTGCTCTGCTATTTCCTGGCCTTGCCGAGCAACCGCAACGGCGGACCGTCATAAACTATAAACTTTAAACCATAAACTTTAAGCCCTAAAACAAACAAAGTTTTGCTGCAAAATCGCGAACCGCAAATAACCAACAACATCGACTGGGTAACGCTGATGCTGTACCTGGCCTGTGTGATGATGGGCTGGCTGAACGTCTACGCGGCGGTCTACAGCCCGGAGAACCAAACCAGCCTGTTCGACCTTCAGACCAATGCCGGAAAGCAGTTGATGTGGATCGGCACGACGGTCATCCTCATTATCTGTATTCTGGTCATCAATCACCGGTTCTGGGATACGTTCGCGTTTATCATTTACGGACTGACGATTCTGTCGCTGCTGCTGGTGCTGGTGGCCGGAACGAACATCAACGGGTCGCGGTCGTGGTTCAAGTTTGGTCCGATGTCCCTCCAGCCGGCCGAGTTTGCCAAGCTGGCCACGGGCCTGGCGCTGGCCCGCTACATTGACTACCCGGGCGTGAACCTGAGCAAGCTCAAGGACCAATTGTGGTGCGCGGCCATCATTGGCCTGCCGCCCCTGCTGATCATCGCGTCCCGCGAGACGGGGCAGGCGCTGGTTTTTGCCTCGTTCATCATCATGCTGTACCGCGAGGGGCTGCCGGGCATTTATCCGCTGATCGGCATTATCGTGGTGGCGCTGTTTATCCTGACGCTGATTGTCCCAAAACTCATTCTGTTTGCGGCCATTGCGGCGCTGACCATCGGGGCCTTCTTCCTGCTGCCGCGTTACCAGCGGTCCGTGCAGAACGTGTTGGCCATCAGTATTTCCGGGCTATTGATGATCGGGGTCGTGGCCGGGGTGGACTTCTTCGTCAACGATGTGTTGCAGAAGCACCAGCAGAACCGGATCAAGGTTCTGGTCAACCCGAACATCGACCCGCTGGGCGCGGGCTGGAACGTCACGCAGGCAAAAATTGCCATTGGCTCGGGGCGGCTGATGGGGAAAGGCTTTCTGGAAGGCACCCAGACCAAATTCGACTTTGTGCCCGAGCAAAGTACCGACTTCATCTTTTGCACCATCGGCGAGGAACACGGCTTCATTGGAAGTTTGGTCGTCGTGACGCTGTTTATGGCGCTGCTGATCCGGATTGTGCTGCTGGCCGAGAAGCAGCGAACGCGGTTTGCCCGGGTCTACGGCTATTGCGTGGCGGGAATTTTCTTCTTCCACGTCCTGATCAACATCGGCATGACCATTGGCCTGATGCCCGTCATCGGGATTCCGCTGCCGTTCTTCAGCTACGGCGGTTCGTCGCTCTGGTCGTTTTCCCTGCTGCTGTTCATCTTCCTCAAGCTCGACTCACGGCGAAGCAGTATGTTTTCGAGAGTATAGGTAAAAAGTTTAGGGTTTAAAGTTTATAGTTCACAAACGGCTAAAGACACTAAACGTTAAGCCCTAAACTCTAAACCATTAACTTTTACTTCGCCTCATGGCCCTTATTACCCGGAAGAAAATCCCGTATGCCGTTAACGCCGATTTGCGCGGCTACCTTGTCCGGTACAACCGGGAGGTGGCGCTGCCCGTGCGTTATGCCGATCTGCTGCGGTACGACAACGCCTTTCCGCTCTTCGACAAGCGGGGGCAGGATACGCTCTGGGAAACGGTGATGTACCCGCCTTCCGAGTTTCCGTACATCCAGCAGGCGCTGAAGACGATTTATGCCGACCTGAAAGCGGACGGGGATTTGTCGGTGATGAACCACCTCTCGGTAGACCGGGTCGATCTGTGCGTCTACGGAAATACGCGGCCTTTTCGCATCCGGATTGTCAACCTGGTCAACGATAACTTCGACTACTTTTACATCAAGAATGCCGACGCGTCGCGGGTGTACGGGCTGGAACTGGAACACATCCTTTCGCCCAACCGCATCAGTTACCTGACCAGCGACTCGACCCTGGTGGAAGAGCACATTGCCGGGATTCCGGGCGATATGTTCATAAAGCAGTTTCTGCACGAAAGCAGCCTGAACCCGATTCGCCTCTGCAAGGAGTTTGTCAAGTTCAACGAACGGTGTTTTGTCCGGCTGCTGGGCGACATGCATTCGAGCAATTTCGTGGTGGACATCACGCCGGATTTTGAAGAAATCTACTACCGGATTCGGGCCATCGACTTCGACCAGCAGTCGTACGAAGGCAAAAAATCGGTTTATCTGCCGCAGTACTTCAAGCAGAATCGACCGATTATTGAGCTGGGAATCAAATACATGACGCCCGAAAGCGTGCGGCAGTACCAGATTGAGGAACGCTCGCTGATCGCGGGTCGCATCCGGGTGGAAAGCACCCGCCTGAACGACCTGCTGGACATCATGACCGAGGACGAACTGGCGTCGCCCGAAAATATCCAGCAACTCAGCCTCGAACTCTCCCGGCATTACCACAACAACGACTTTCTGTACTGCGTCAGCATGGGCGAACTCGTGCGCAAAAGCCTCGAAATGGTCGTCGTGCACTAACGCGACGCGCCCCAGAACAGCATCGCCCAGCCCACAATCATCAGCAGTCCGCCGATGGGAGCCACCGCGCCGAATTTGGTGATGCCTGTAAAGCAGATGGCGTACAGGGAGCCGCTGAAAATAATCGTTCCGGCCAGAAAGGCGTACCCCGCCCAGCCGTACGTTTTGGCCGCGGCGGCCGAAACACCCGGCAATTGCAGCAGAACGCCGACCGCCACCAGCGCCAGCGCGTGGTAAAACTGGTATTTGACGGCCGTTTCAAACGTGTCCGCCCGGTTGATCTGCTCCAGCATCTGCCGGAGGGCGTGGGCCCCAAAAGCGCCGAGGGCTACGGCAAGGAGGCCAAGGATGGACCCGGCCTGAAGGAAAAATTTATGCATGATATTGTATCAGAAAAACGCCGACCGGCGGAAGAACAGCGGTGCCGGAACTGATTCCGGCCATCAAAGTAAATCCATCCGTCTGCGGAATCCAAGTTCAGAATCGGCTGCCGAAAATGGCACTCCCTACCCGCACCAGCGTACTGCCTTCTTCGACGGCAATCGGGTAATCCCCGCTCATGCCCATCGACAGTTCCCGGAACGCGACATTCGGGCGCTGGATAGCACTCAAACGGTCATACAGAGCCTTTAAGCCCCGGAATTCCTGCCGGATTTGCGTTTCGTCGTCGGTATTGCTGGCCATCCCCATCAGCCCGACGAGTCGGACGCTGCTCAGGTCATCCAGAACCGGGTCCCGCAGCAGGGCTTCCGCCTCCGCTTCGTCCAGGCCGAATTTGGTTTCTTCCTGCGCGATGTGAATCTGCAGCAGACAGTCGATGACGCGTCCGGCTTTAGCCGCCTGTTTGTTGATTTCCTGCAACAGCTTCAGGCTATCGACCGAGTGAATCAGCGTCACAAACGACGCCATGTATTTGACTTTGTTGGTTTGCAGGTGCCCGATCAGGTGCCATTCGATGTCGGCGGGCAACTGGCCGGATTTATCGACCATCTCCTGCACCTTGTTTTCCCCGAACGTTTTGCAGCCGCTGTTGTACGCCTCCAGCAGCATCTCGACGGGCTTGGTTTTGGTAACGGCAATCAGCCGGGCGCGACCGGCCAGCTGGCTTTCGATGGATTGAATGGCTTCGCTAATGTGGGACATACGCAGGTTTACGGTAGTTGAAACGGCTGTGTCAGGGAAACGCCGGCGGCCGTCCAAATCGTTCGGAAAAAGGAACAGGACCCGGCAGGCAGCGCAGGCGGACCTGCCGTCTCCGGACCGCAAACATAAGTCATAAGCGGAAATAGACACGGACGTTTCTCTCGAAAAGCCGCAAAATCCGGAGGGGCAGAAGCGGGTGCGGTAGGGAGAGAAACGGGTAGCGGTCGCCCCGCTGCTGGGCTGGCTGACCGGGGAAAAGCCCGTTAAAAGACCCTGGAAGGGATAATTTTGGGGGCACGCACGGCGTTTGTCTTGAGAAAAGAAGGGAAAACCGTTACTTTACTGCCAAATACATCGGATTACATGGAAACCTATACACAGGACCGACGCAACAACCGTAAGAACTACCTTCTCATTGCGCTGGCTATATTGGCAGGGTTGAACGTGCTGTTACTGTATTTTTATTTTCAGGAACGACAAAGCAACAAAGAACAGGAAACCACCATCGCCTCCCGGACCGAAGAGGTGCTGGCTACCAAGACCCGCCTGGACTCCATTTCTACGCAGCTGGACGCCAAAATCGTGGAGATCCAATCCCTGGGCGGCCAGGTAGATTCTCTGCTGAAAATCAAAGAACAACTGGAAATCGACAAGCGAAATCTGAAAAACGTCGCGGCTTACGATTCCAAACGCTACCAGGCCAAGATTGCCGATTACCTGGCCGTACTGCAGCAAAAAGACCGGGAAATCGCCCAACTGAAAGAAGAAAACACCGTTCTGACCAGCCAGAACCAGACCCTGACGCAGGAGAATGCCGATCTGCGCAACGAACGGCAGGCGCTGGCCGATTCGGTCAACACGTACGCTGAACGCAACCGCGAACTGACCGAGAAAGTAACGGCCGCCGCGGCCCTGCGCGCTACCAGCGTCAACGTCAGCGCCCTCAACCGGCGGGGTCGGGAGCAGGAGGGCGGAGCGTACCGGGCCCGCCGCATCGACCGCATCAAGGTCTCTTTCAAACTGCTGCAGAATCCGCTCACCCAACTGAACGAAAAGGAAGTCTTTCTGCGGGTGCTCGACCCCAGCGGCGCCATTATTTCCGACATGGCCACCGGCTCGGGCGAATTCATCCACAACGGCCAGGCGATGATTTACACGGCCCGGCAGGTCATCCAGTACGACAACACGGGGCAGACGGTTAATTTTGTCTACGACCGCGGTAACTTGCCGTTCCGGGAAGGCCGCCATGTCATCGAACTCTACGCCGAAGGCTTCAAAATCGGGGAAGGAGAGTTTACGGTTAAATAGAATAACAAGTCGGAAGTCGGAAGGGGCTCCGCCAGTGATCAATCTGGCGGAGCCCCTTCCGACTTATGACTTACGACTTGTTACTCCTTTTTTGCTTCTTCCGAATTTTTTCTTACATTTGCACCCTCATTTCAAATCAATTACAACTAACACAATTATCATGCAGTTCACCAAGAACTATGAGACGGTGTTCATCCTGACTCCCGTTTTATCTGAGACCCAGATAAAGGATGCCGTCGACAAGTTCCGTAAGATCCTGACGGACAACGGTGCGGAACTTGTTCATGAGTACAACATGGGCCTGCGCAAACTGGCGTACCCGATTGCTCACAAGAACACGGGTTTTTATCAGGTATTCGAGTTCGTATCGCCGACCAACGTGGTTGACGTTCTGGAAACCGAGTATCGCCGCGATGAGCGCATCCTGCGCTTCCTGTCAACGGCTCTCGACAAGCATGCCGTTGATTACAACGCCCGCAAGCGTAACGGACAACTGGGTAAGCGTAAAACTGAAACCGCTGGCGAGGAGGCCTAATCAATCATGAGTCTGCAAAACGAACCCGTAAACAAGAACGAGAACCGCAAGAAGTATTGCCGTTTCAAGCGTTCAGGTATCAAGTATATTGATTACAAAGATCCTAACTTCCTGCTGAAGCTGCTCAACGAGCAGGGCAAAATTCTGCCGCGCCGTCTGACAGGCACCAGCCTGAAGTACCAGCGTAAAGTGGCTCAGGCCGTTAAACGGGCCCGTCACATCGCGCTGCTGCCGTACGTAGGGGATTCACTGAAATAAACCACCGGAGGGACACAGATATGCAACTTATCCTGAAAACCGATATCGCCGGCCTGGGTTACAAGAACGATCTCGTTGACGTGAAACCCGGCTACGGCCGTAACTACCTGATTCCGCAGGGATTCGCCGTGATGGCAACGGAATCAAACAAAAAAATCGTTGCCGAAAACATCCGCCAGGCAGCGCACAAAGCGGAGAAAATCAAGAACGACGCTTTGGCCATCGCGGAAGCTATCGGTGATATGACCATCGAAATCCCGGCAAAAGCGGGCGAAAGCGGCAAGATCTTCGGTCGTGTGACGAACACGCAGATCGCCGACGCTCTGAAAACCAAAGGATTCGACATCGACCGGAAGAAAATCGCGATCGACGAAGCCAAGACGGTTGGAACCTACAACGCCGTGCTCGACCTGCACAAGGACGTGAAGCACACGCTGAAGTTCGAAGTCGTACCGGCTTAAGTTCAAGCCTTCAGAAAAAGCCGTATGCCGCAAGGAATACGGCTTTTTTTATGCCCGAAAAAATAGCTGCGCGGAATTGAAGCTAAATCGTAAATGGCTGATTTAAAGCTGGTTGTTTATTGGTAATACTTTGCCGGTAGGGACTTATTCTCGCCCGGATTTTGTTGTTTGGTTATGGAATTCCGTACTGAACTTATCCCGGAAAAATTGCCGGAAACCCTGCACCTCGACTCGCGGATTGTGACCGTCGGGTCCTGCTTTGCGGAGGTCATGGGACGGCAATTGGCTGAAAATAAACTGACCGTGCTATCGAATCCGTTCGGCACCCTGTTCAACCCTGTTTCCATTGCCAGGGTGTTGCTGACGGCCCTCCGGGGCGACGGCCCGGACCCCGACCTGTTTGTGGAGCGGGAAGGGCTCTGGCTCCATTATGATTTTCATTCGTCCCTGCGCGCCGGCAGTCGGGAGGAACTGACCCAAATCCTCACTGAACGGCTGCAGCAAACGGCCGAAGCGCTGCAAGGCGCGGACTGGCTGCTGCTGACGCTGGGCACCGCCGTGGTGTATCGGCACCACGAAACGGGTAAGGTGGTCGCCAACTGTCACAAAATGCCGGGGGCGCTGTTTGAAAAATACCTGTATACCTACGAGCACACGCTGGAGGTGCTGAATGAACTGCTGCGAAAACTGAAGCGGTTCAACCCGGGCCTGAACGTGCTGCTGACGGTAAGCCCCGTGCGGCATATCAAAGATACGCTTCCGGTCAACGGCGTCAGTAAGGCGCTGCTGCGGTCGGTTTGCCACGAACTGACGGTCTGGCACGAACGGGCGCATTATTTTCCGGCTTACGAAATCGTAACGGATGACCTGCGCGACTACCGTTTTTACGAAGCCGATCTGATTCACCCGAATGCCATTGCCCAGCAGTACCTTTTTGAAAAGTTTGTGCAAGCGGCGTTTGATGACGAACTTCGCAGCTTTGTTGCCGACTGGTCCGACATCCGCCGGGCGCTGGGCCACCGGCCTTTCAATCCGGATAGCCCGGCTCACCGAAAGTTTTTAAAAAATCTGCTGACCAAACTCGACGCCCTGGGCTCCCGGATCGACGTTTCGCCCGAGCGGACGGCGGTAATCCGGGCCCTGTCTGCGGTCGCCGACCCGGACAGCGGCCTCGAAGTGAGTTTTTAAAAAGAAAATAAACCCCTGTCCGGGCCTGCAATCACAGACAGGGCTGGTAAACTAAGCTGTCCGGTTTTCTGTTGTCCAACAAATAACCGACTTGTACCCTATGTCAACATACCGATTAACAAACGAAGCTGTACTTAATGCCCTGCGTCATGTCGAAGAACCTGACCTGAAGCACGACATCGTGTCGCTGGGCATGGTGAAAGATATTGAACTGGGCGTGGACCAGGTGCGCTTCACCGTCGTGCTGACGACGCCCGCCTGTCCGCTCAAGGAACTGATTCGCCAGCGGTGTACGGACGCGATTCACGCGCATATCGGGCCGGACATTCAGGTGACGGTCAACATGACCGCCAACGTGACCACCGCCCGGACGGAAGGTCCGGTGCTGCCCGGCGTCAAAAACGTGATCGCCATTGCGTCCGGGAAAGGCGGCGTGGGCAAATCAACTGTAACGGCTAATCTGGCCGTGGCCCTTCATAAATCGGGGGCCAAGGTCGGCGTCATTGATGCGGACATTTTTGGCCCGTCCATGCCCGTCATGTTCGGGGCCGAAATGATGCAGCCGCGGATTGTGCAGGTGGACGGCCGGAACATGCTCCAGCCGATTCAGCAGTTTGGCATCAAGATCATGTCCATCGGCTTCCTGACGCCGCCCGAAAGCGCGACGGTCTGGCGGGGTCCGATGGCCGCCAAAGCCCTGACGCAGTTTTTCACCGATACAAACTGGGAAGAACTGGATTACCTGCTCATCGACCTGCCGCCGGGTACAAGCGACATTCACCTTTCGCTGGTGCAGACCGTGTCCGTCACGGGTGCCCTCATCGTCACGACGCCGCAGAAGGTAGCGCTGGCCGATGCCATCAAGGGGCTGGCGATGTTCCGGCAGCCGCAGATCAACGTGCCGGTGCTCGGCGTGGTGGAAAATATGGCCTATTTCACGCCTGCCGAACTGCCCGATGCGAAGTACTATATTTTCGGTAAAGGCGGCGGACAACTGCTGGCCGACAAGTTCAGCGTGCCGCTGCTGGGTCAGATTCCGCTGGTGCAGGGCATTCGCGAAGCGGGGGACGACGGAAAGCCCGCCGTGCTGGACAACGACCCCATTACCGGAGAGGCCTTCCGGGAGGCCGCGGCGGCTCTGGCCCAGGCGGTTTCGGTGCGAAACGCGACACTGGACAAGACCAAACCGGTTGAGATTGTTCGGATGTAATTTTGTATATTTAAGACCGGAATTACCAATCGGTAACCGCAGCTGAAAGAATGGAAACGGTACACGATACAGATCAATTGAAAGAGCGGATTGAAACGGCACTGAACGGCATCCGCCCGTACCTGCAGGCCGATGGCGGCAACGTCAAGGTGCTGGAGGTGACGGAAGACCGCACCGTGCGGCTCGAACTGCTCGGAGCCTGTGGTTCCTGCCCGATGTCGGCCATGACGTTCAAGGCCGGGCTGGAGGAAGCCATTCTGAAGGCCGTACCCGAAATTAGTCGCGTGGAAGCGGTGAATATTACACCGGCTTTCTAAAAGTATAGTATTTCGCGTGAATCGGCCCGCCGATGCCGTCGCAAAGTCGCAAGTTACCCTTAACTTAGCGGCTCAGCGTCCGCATCCGCGGGCCGTTTGCGTTAGTAAAAGCTCATGAAAGTAGGTATCTTCTTCGGTGGCCCCGCCCGTGAGCGGGAGATCTCGTTTGCCGGTGGCCGCACCGCTCTGACCCATATCGACAAATCGCTCTTCCAGCCGGTCATGATTTTTGTGGACGGCCTGGGGAATTTCATCCGGATTCGCGAAGAGTTTTTGCACCAGGAGTCCATTCGGGATTTCTACCCCCGGCAGACCGACGAGCGGTTCCGGGTGTACATCGACTCCCTGGCCGACCGCCCGGCCGACGAAATCGACGCCCACATAGCCGCCATCGGCGAGCGCATTCGCCCCGAAGAGTTCCGGCACTCTTTCGAGCTGGCATTTCTGGCCATGCACGGTCCCGACTGCGAAGACGGCGCCATTCAGGGGCTGCTGGAATGGTTCCGCATTCCCTATACGGGGCCGGGACTGATGGGCTCGGCCGTCGGCATCAACAAGATTTTGCAGAATGAACTGATCGCGCTGGTAAACGGGCAGCAGAAAAAGACGGCGACCGTCCGCCGCGAAGCCTGGGAAAAGGCCGATAAACAGGAGTTCTTCGCCGCTTTGCAGGACAAATTGGGTCTGCCGATTGTGGTGAAGGCACCGCACCAGGGTTCTTCCATCGGCGTCGCCATCGTGCGCGAAAACAACCTCGATGTTTTCTGTAAAGCCGTCGAACAGTGCTTTTTCACGCTCACGACCCAGCCGGATGGCTGGTCGGAACTGGCCCGCTGGGCGGACCTGTCCGAAGGCGAACGCATTCAGACCGCGCAGAAAATCGCCAACCTGAACGAAGGCATCGGTTTTCCGCTCGCGCTCGAACCCGCCGGCGACATCATTTACCACCCGGCGCACCTGCTTGACGTGCCGTCGTTTGGCTCCGCCGTGCTGCAATCCGTCAACGCGGAAGATGAGGTGCTTTTTGAAGAGTTTATCGCCGGTCAGGAATTTTCGTGCGGCGTCATTCAGGATGAGGAAGGCATTGCTACCCCACTGCCGCCGACCGAAATCTACAACGTCACCAGCTTCGATTTCGATTCCAAATACAAATCCAATACGACCAAAAAGCGGATTCCGGTGGAGACCAGTCTCGAAAACAACCGGAAAATCCAGCAAAGCGTCACGGAGGTTTTTGCCAGACTGGGCATGAACGTCTGCGCCCGCATCGACGGCTTCATCACCGCCGACAACCGGGTGTTGCTGCACGATCCGAACACCATTCCGGGAATGTCGCCCTCTTCGCTGATTTTCAAACAGATGGCCGAAATCGGCCTGAACGTTACGCAGGCGATTACGTATTTCATCCGTCAGTCCCTCAAGGAGCGCATCCGGACGGGTAAGGACACGGTGCGTCTGCGCCACCTGCTCAGGGACCTGGACGCCCAAATGGACGCCCGCCGGAGCCGGTCGTTACCCGAAAGCCGACTGGTCGTGGAGGCTGCCGCGGCCGATGCGGAAACCCAGTGGCTGGCGGCGAAAGCGGAGTACGGCAAGCAGGCGGCTTCGGGCGAAGTCCGGCCGGTGGTGGTGCTGAAAACGGCAGCGGGAGAAAAGCCCCTGGCGGTTAACCTGCTGTTCAAAGATACGCTGGCCGAAGTAGAGGAAGCCCTGACCAAACCCGTGCATCCGCTCATTGAGGAGACCCGGCAGCGGGCCCGGTCGGTGACAGAGCGGTACGGCTGGTAACTTCTCCCAACAAATGCCATATCTCGGAGATATGGCATTTGTTGGGGAAGGTTAAAACAGTTTTTCACAAATGGACCGCTTACGCCCGTTCTTCCCAGACGCGCGCTACGTTGACAATCGTTTCCACGGCTTTCTCCATATCCTGCACGGACACCCATTCCAGTTTTGAGTGGAAGGCGTGCTCTCCGGCAAACAGATTCGGGCAGGGCAGACCCATGAACGACAGGCGGGAGCCGTCTGTACCGCCCCGGATGCTCCGACGCTCGGCGTTCAGACCCGAACGGCGCAGGGCTTCCAGCGCGTTTTCGACCACGGCCGGATGCCGGTCCAGCACCTCTTTCATATTCCGGTACTGCTCCAAAACTTCCAGCCGGGCGCTGGAACCCCGGTAGCGCGTCAGAACGGAATCCAGCACGGCCTGAAGCATCCGTTCTTTTTCGTGCAGGCCCTTCACGGTAAAATCCCGGACAATGAATTCCACCACGGCCGTATCCTGGTTGCCTTCCAGTCGGCCGGGATGCACGAAGCCTTCGCGGCCTTCGGTGGTTTCGGGCGAAAGCGTTTCTTTCGGCAGGGCGGCAATCAGATCGGCGGCAATTTTGAGCGCGTTTTCCAGCTTGCCCTTCGCAAAGCCCGGATGCGTACTGACGCCCTGAATCGTAATTTTCACCGCATCCGCCGAGAACGTCTCGTCTTCCAGCGTGCCGAGGGCTTCCCCGTCGATGGTGTAGCCAAAATCGGCCCCCAGCTTTTCCATATCCACTTTTTCGGTGCCGCGCCCGACTTCCTCATCCGGCGTGAACAGGAGGCGAATCGTGCCGTGTTTCACGTCCGGGTGCTGCACCAGGTACTCGGCGGCGGCCATGATTTCGGCCAGTCCGGCTTTGTTGTCGGCGCCCAGCAGCGTGGTGCCCGAAGCCGTGATGATGTCGTTGCCAATCTGGTGCTTCAGGTCCGGATGGTCCTGGGGGCGAAGGATTTGCGTCGGGTCGTCAGGTAATCGCAGGTTGCCGCCGTCGTAGTTGCGGTGAACGATGGGCTTCACGTTCGCCCCCGTCACGTCCGGCGAGGTGTCCATGTGGGAGCAGAAGCAGATTACGGGGACGTTCGGTTTATCGGTGTTGGCTGGGATGGTGGCGTAGACGTAGCCAAATTCGTCCAGTTCGGCATCGGTAATGCCCATTTCGTGCAGTTCCTGCACCAGCACCCGGCCGAGGTCTTTCTGCTTCTCCGTAGACGGGTTGGCGGTGGAATGCGGGTCCGACTGCGTGTCGATCTGGACGTAGCGGAGGAAACGGTCGAGGACTCTGGCCCCAAAATTGTTTTCCATAAAAGCGAAAGTTTCTGCAAAAATTGCAAACAAACTTACGAGTTCATCTTAGTTTTTTCGCAAATCCCGTAACGGCCACTTAATGGATTATCAACCTGAGAACGTAAAGCAAGAAGTTCGGAATAAAATCGCTTATCAGCCCGTCTGGGTCTTTATTGTGCTAAGTTTGACTACTTTAGGTCTTTACAGGATTTATTGGTTTTATCGCAACTGGCACCAAATAAGAAATCGCGGCGTTTGGGACATCACCCCTGTTTGGCGGGCTTTGTTCAGCATTTTTTTTGCGCACCGTTTACTGGGCAGAATTAATGCCCGTGCCGTGGAAAAAGGCCATGTGGGCAGTGATTCGGATTTGTTTGCAGCAGGGTACGTGATTACAGCGGTCGTTCAAAACTTTATCGCCCGAACATTGGACGATAGAAGCGTCATTATTCTGTTGGTGGCTTCCCCGGCCTGGTTTCTGGTTCCGGCGGTAAAGCAACTCAATTTTCTGGCCCTGCAAAAATCGCCGGGAAGCAAACGGAATTATCTGACGATAGGCGAAGCGGTGGTGCTGGTCGTCAGTGGGTTACTGGTCCTGACAGGATTTTTAGGGCTTGTGATCGACGATATGTTGCCTTGAAAAAAGCAGACAAATTCTTTAGCGGTCATAAAATCCGGTTTTTCGGAAAGTACGGAAGCGCTGGCGAAAAATCTTTTCTTCTTTTAACCAAAGCTGAGAAAGGCTTTTGCCGAGTGGAACCGAGGCCCGAAAACCGTATGTTTGTTTCTGTTCTTTTGCTATGTTTGTTCGGGAGGCAACAGAAGAATGCTGAGTTATGAAGAACGATCAAACAACGCCTATGAGGTACGTCCTGAATCTGCTTCTGACCCAGTAGTTGGGGTAACTGGTGATAGAGATTTGGAGGATTTAGTAGCGCGTGGTATTAGATCCTCCAAAAAAATTGACAAGCAATTCAGGTTAACATAATACTCACTTATACAACAGCCAAATTGTACGCCTTCACTCTGGACGCTATTACGAAGTCATTGTCTCTCTCATCTACCTTTTCACCTTCATCATAAGGGTCTAAAGACAGATAATAGCCTTGTTGGATTGCTAGAAGCTTATAGGATTCAACGTTGTAAAATGCGTATCTGGAATCATGGTTAAACGCATACGCTGTGACATTCTCAAATACTAGCACCAGTTTATCTATCTGGCTTGAGTACATCAAGCTAAACGTAATCTCTATAGTTATCCCGTCGCTAGCTCCCTTTATCAAAAGACTATTCATAGTAGAGTTAATCAAGCTATGCTCATTCACTAGAAAAGCCAATATTTCGTCATTCTCAGCAAGGAGCTTCATTATTACTTTTTTAATTTGCCGAATCTTAGAGCAAATTAGAACTTCTAGCTCTAGTTCATTAACATAAAAACAGTTATAGAACAGGTCTAGGTAAAGTACAACAAAGTGTATAACAGCAAGTTAGTGCTATTCTTATACCTGTTTTAGAACTATTTTATGTAAATAGGTTAGGATCATAAATGAAGCATATTCCAAAAATGCCAAATTAAATATGCAGCCAAGCTTGCTATCAATGACCAAATTACGATTCGGAAACTAAACCACCGAATACGCCATTCATATTGGGTAACAAACCCTGCATAAATCTCTTTCAACTCTACTTCTGGTAGATACCATTTACCAGCACAATGAACACATTGGTATATATCTAAAAACAAGTCTCCCTGTCCATCGATTGTATTAGAGTAAATTTTTCGATCAACTACAACAAAGGTTTCGTTTTTCTCAATTTTCTTTTTGTATGCCTGAATTTCTTCTTGTGAACGAAACCGACCTACCCTGTAATACTGGCAATGCTTACAGCTCATAAATCTAAAGTATGTCTGGCAATGTTGTATAAGTGAGTATTATGTTAACTATTAAGTAAACATAGTAAAGTTAAAGCAAGAAATGAGCCATTTCAGCTGCCGGTCACTCAGGTACGACCGAATCTCAGAAAACCCTCCTTATCTTGAGATAAAGAGTAATGTCAATCGGAGGTTGCACGAAACAGCCGGTTAACAAAACATCAGAATATGACACGATCGTTCTAGTGAATTTGTAAAGTGCTTCTTCCTTTTCGGCTATACTTAAACCTGCTAAGTTAAACTTACTGAATAGCGAGAACAGGAGCCTATTATGGTTGATCGTGGCAAGATTCCAGCGGTAGTGAAAAGTCAAAAATATTCACCTTTTTTCCTCGAGTAAAAAGGTGAATCATTCTTTATTAAAGTATTTAATTTTACCTAAATCGAAGCTAAACGAACTATAAAATATTATTTCGGTATGCGCTGCATCTTTTAAATTTGTCCTTCCATATGAATTAAAATAATTAACCTTATGATCAATTACTTTATTAACATCGTATAAACCGACAATTCCATGTTTTTTTGAAGCAAAGATCACTGTATTTCTAAAATCATCCCCCCAGTTCCTCGTAAATTGATATAAAGAATCTTTTACTAGAGGGTCATAGAAAACCTTATCTAATCTTAGAGTTCTTTTATCATAATATTTTTTTGTAACGCCTTGGTTTATGCTAAAATCTAAAAAAGGTAGTATTATAATATTGCAACGATTAAAGTCGGCAGTCTTTATTTCTTTAAATCCTTCAAGTATTTTATAGCTGCCGTATGTGTAAGATTTAATACAAGATGGATTTATGTATAAAGTATTTACTTGAAGTCCATTTACAATAATATACTGGCTAGTTACAAAGTTAGTATACAAGACTTCTGACGGCACATCAAGTTTAAGAATATTTTGCCCGTTATACTGAAAATTTGTTGGTTGGATATTAAGTATGTTCAATTTTTTGTCTTTTGACCAAAATCTAACAGGCTTGTTCTCTTTCTTGTCTATACATGAGAGTATTGAAATTATAAGAATTAAAGAGTAAGATATCCACCTCATATATTATAGTGGTCTATAAGTTTTTTCAATTGACTTCTAAGCTCCCAATAGGATGCTTAACTTAAAATATTTATATCTTAAATAACATCCTCTAAGCCCTTTTCTATTATATGAAACGTTGTATTCATACCCTGCTTTGACGACGTTTTGCGATCTTCGTGAAAGTTTGAGTAAAAATAAGAAAATGAGCATCCCTAAACTTTCCATTTTAGCGGCCAATAGATGAAAGGTGGATGAATCTCACAAAACGCTAGTGGTTGTTGCACAACTCAACCAAGGTTCTCCTTTTAGTCCGTATAAGCTTGTGTGCGGTGGAGTCTAGTGCTTCATAAGGCTTGAAACGGCATTTATTAGAAGACCAAAGCAAGAATTTGTTGCTCCCTTCGAGTTGTACAACCGCTGGTACTGTCGTGCTTTGCAAGTTTTGAGTTAGTATTTTTTCAATATCTTTGAATTACCTGTGGGACAAGATGGCTTCGGCCTCTTGGTCCTGTGTAGTCCCGCTAGTCGGGACTATTTTTTTAGCCTGGTCCGATACGTTCTTTGTCGTAGTTGGAGAGTAACTAGGCTCGTACTCAGACCCGTTGCGCCAGAGAGCATAACATAGAGTAAGCAGCTTTTTCTGGACGGCTACATACGCTTTCATTTTGATGCGTGATCGGCTATAGACCCGCTCATAAAGGGCGGCACAGCCAGGTTCACCAAAACGCACCGCATTGAGAGCGGGTAGATGCAAGATACGACGAATGCGACTGTTCCCCTTTTTTGAGATGCGCGTCTTACCGATATGTTTGCCCGATTGGTTTTCCACTACGTCATAGCCAGCAAAGCTCACTAGTTGCCGTACGTTCTCAAAGCCCGTGAAGCCATTTGTCTCTGCCACTAGTGTAGCGGCCGACAGTCGGCCCAGCCCCTTGATGGCACTCAGCCGATCAATGCCTTCCCGTAAAGGTTGATCATCGTCCAGCAGATCATTAATGGCCTGACTGATTTCGGTCAACTGCCTGTCATAGAGAGTAATGAGGTTGTCAAGCTGTTTGAGGATGAACCCATCGCTGAACTGGCTGTACTCAATAGAGTGCTTTTGATTCTGGCTTTGGGTCTTCAGTTCCTGTAACCTTTGGTGTTGACGAGTTAGCATCCGCAGACTGTATATGTTCTTCGAGAGTGGTTGCCAAAGCGGCAGTTGCTGTTCAAGCGTCATACGAGCCAGCCCTTGTGCATCAATGCGGTCATTCTTAGACTTGAGACCCAGGCTTTTGAGGTAGTGCTTTGCTTTGTTTGGCAGGACCACACTGACCGATTGGTCTTTGGTAAACAGATACCAGGCCAGGGTCTCATGATAAACGCCTGTGGCTTCCATGACATAGCGAACCGGTAGGTCTGTCTGCTTACAGTGCTTTCCTAGCCAGGTCATTAGTCCTGAGAAAGCGGCCGCCTTGTTAACTAGTTTAGTGGTTCCTTTGACCGTCACTTTTCCGGTGGTGTCCATAACGGAAACACAAACGTGAATGGTGTCTTTGCCAATGTCAAAGCCCACCCCGTAACGTAGGAAGGTAGCTGTCGCTTTCATAGTGGATAAGGGTTAGAAGTGAACTGACCGCTTTTCTCGTCTTTTGCACATGTATGCAGGATTACAGTACAGAACCGTATCCATAGGTACTGTTGAAGTTACTGAGAAAAAGCAGGGTGGACAGATAGACCAGCGGTACAACATCGTCATCATAGACGTGTTAGCGGCGGAACCCGGGCTGCTGCCCACCCCTGTCAGGGACTAACCCAAAATTGCACTCTTTCCAACTATATCAAAGAAAACCAAAGATATGAGCGGCGGACCGCAACCACCCTCGTTTTTTGAGACGGCGTATTAAAAAAGCCAGAGGTTTTGTAAGTCAGAAGAGACCACTTCTTCTAATCCATGTAGAAAGCAACCTTTGACTTTGTTAAGATATTTCAGTTTCCTGCTCCTGGGGCCATTATTCTTCGGATGAGGAACGAGGAAGCACCGAACCCAACCTGCTTACCAGAAGTCCAGGTCATCTTCGGTAGGGTCTGCCACCGGATAGCCATGTTTCGCTACCAATTCGGCTTCGGTGAATGCCTGCCGCCGCGGGTCGATAACTGCCCTCAGGAACTCGTCAATTTCGGCCGTATCGACCGCCTGGCCGACTGCCTTCGTCAGCAGGCAGGAATGATACAAGTAAAAGTTAGCTTCCAGCAGGCCGCTGTTAAATGACAGAAGTTGCCCGGCCAGTCGCTTGAAGCGCAGCAGACGAGTGAAAGTCCGTTGGAGATAGCGCAACTCCATCGAAGAGGAGCACTTATACAGAGCCGTTTCACCGGCGATACGTTCCTGCATCTGCCCTAACAGGGCGCTATAGTGTTGCGGGTCTCGATTCAACAGAAAACTTCCTTCCAGCAGGGCTTCCGCCTTTTGGGGCAGTTCCAGGTGGGCAAGTTCCGGCACAAACAGGTTGCTAAGGGTAACGAGTTGCTGTAGCCGCCTTATTTCGGGCGGGTACAGATTGCCGTCGTCCAGCCCCCATTGGTCGATCCGGGGGGTGCAGGCCTGCTGCAAAAGCAGGAGCTCCAGTAGGTCCAGGGCGGTAAGTGGGGGAAGTCGGCCTCCATCGCAGAGCAAAGTAAAGCTAAGATAAGCATATCCCAGTTCCAATGTTCAGGCTCTTGTCCGGAATCTTTTGACCTCAATCCCGTTCCCGTCCCGGCACCGCCTGCTTTGATAGGCGGGTAAGTCTTCAGCCGGATAGTATATCAGGAAAACGATCGTTTGTCCAATACACCGGTGGCTTACGCTTACGTTTGACACAAACTTGTTTTAGGCTCAATTGAAAATGGCCGTAGCGAAACGATGGCAACGAGCAATTTTCGGTTGCCGCAATTCTCCCTTAACATCTTTGCGAGGAATCCGCTTTTTATTTCCACCCGCCGCCAAGGGCCCGATAAATGGATACCGTGGCATTGAGTTGCTGCATTTTGGTTTCGACCAGGTCAAACCTTGATTCCTGCGCTTCCCGCTGGGTCAGGAGCACCTCCATATAGTCGGCCCGGGCAGACCCGAACAGGCTGTTGGAAATCGTGATCGACTGGGTCAGCGCGTCGACTTCCTTCGCCTTCAGGTCGTAACTCTTTTCCAGATTGCTGATTCGGGACAGCTGGTTGGCGACCTCGATGTACGCATTGAGAATGGTCCGTTCGTAGTTGAAAACCGCCTGGACCTGCCGGGCGCTGGCGCTGTTGTAATCGGCGATGATGGCGTTTTTGTTGATCAGCGGCCCCGCCAGATCACCCGCCAGCGAGAAAATCAACGATTCCGGAGCTTTTAGCAGGTAGGCCGGATTGAAGGCCTGGAACCCGAGCCCCGCCGAAATGCCGAGCGAGGGATAAAACCGGGCTCTGGCCACTTTGACATCCAGCTTCGCCGCTTCCAGCTCCTGTTCGGCCCGCCGGATGTCGGGGCGGTTCTGGAGGAGCTGCGACGGAATCCCGGCCTGAACGGCCGTCGGCACGAGCTTGTTGAAATCCTTCGGGTTCCGGGCCACCGGCTGTGGGAACCGGCCCACGAGGAAATTAATTCGGTTTTCGGTTTCCACGATCTGCTGCTGGACGTTGTACTGCAGGCTCCGGGTGTTGAGCACCTGGGCTTCGAACCGCCGGACGGCCAGCTCCGTCACCCGGGCCGATTCTTTCTGCAGTCGCACGATATGTAGCGCGTTGCTCTGGATTTCGATGTTCTGCCGGAGAATTTCAAGCTGATTGTCGAGAGCCAGCAGTTCGTAGTACGAATTGGCGATTTCGGCAATCAGGTTGGTGACCATGAAATTCTTCCCCTCCACGCTGGCCAGGTAGCGGTTAACTGCCGCCTTTTTGGCGTTGCGCAGTTTGTGCCAGATATCCACTTCCCAGGTAGCCACGGCGCCCGCGAACACGTTGCCCAGCGGATCGGGCGTGTGTTTGCCGGGCTTGATTTCGGTGGCATCCACCGTGGCCCCCGGCAGCGTGTACCGGCTCACCTTGTCTACGCTGGTGCCGCCTCTCAGGCCCACAAACGGCTGGTATTCCCCCTGCCGGGCCCGGACTTCATTCTGGGCAATCTGGATTTCCTGCAGCGTTATGTTCAGTTCCTGATTGTTCTTCAGGGCCGTTTCGATCAGGTCCTTCAGGTGGGGATCGGTAAAAAATTCCCGCCAGCTGACCTTTGCCGAATTGGTTGAGTCCTGGGAGCTGGTGTATTCCGTAGGAACGGCTTTATTTTCTGTTTTCAGGACCAGGGCCGGGGCGTTACAGCCGGCCACTGCAAAGGCCAGAGCGGCCATCGCGAGGTATTTAATCGTTGTCTGTTTCCACATAGCGGGGTTCAATTACTTCGGTGAGCGGCTCTTCGTCTTCGTTTTTAATCAGCGACCGGCCATCGGCCAGGTGACCGAAGATGTAATACAGTCCGGGGATGATGATGACCCCGAATAAGGTTCCGAACAGCATTCCACCCAGGGCTGAACCCCCGATGGTACGGTTCCCGATTGCCCCGGCCCCGGTGGCAAGAATCAGGGGAATCAAACCGGCCACAAAGGCGAAGGAGGTCATCAGGATGGGACGAAAACGAACCCGGGCACCTTCAATGGCGGCGTTGAGAATCGTTTCACCCTGCTGCCGCTTCTGAATGGCAAACTCCACGATCAGTACGGCGTTTTTACCCAGCAGACCCACCAGCATGATGAGACCGATCTGGGCGTAGATGTTGTTTTCCAGGCCCATCAGCTTCAGCATCAGGAAGGACCCGAACACTCCGACCGGCAGCGAGAACACCACGGCCAGCGGAATAATGAAGCTTTCGTACTGCGCGGCCAGCACCAGGTAAACGAAGGCCAGAACGATCAGGAAGACGTACAGCGCCTCATTGCCCCGCATGGATTCGTCGTAGGAAAGTCCTTCGAAGGCGATGTCGTAGCCTTTGGGCAGCGTCTTGGCGGCTACTTCCCGGATGGCCTGGATGGCCTCCGCGGTGGTATAGCCCTTGGCGGGCAGTCCCTGAATGGCGGAGGAGTTGTACAGGTTGAACCGGGTAATCTCGTTGGGACCCTGCCCTTTTTTAAGCTTCATGAAGGCCGAGTAGGGCACCATTTCGCCCGCGTCGTTTTTGACGTACAGCTTCAGCAGATCCGTCGGAAGCCGCCGGAAACTCGGGTCCGACTGCACGTACACCTTGAAAAACTGGTTGAACTTGATGAAGCCCTGTTCGTAGGTACTCCCGATCATGATGTTCAGGTTTTCCATGGCCTTGCCGATCGACACGCCTTTCTGCATGGCCAGGTTGTTGTCGATCTCCAGTTCGTACTGCGGGTAGTTGGCCGCAAAGAAGGTAAACAGGCCCGTCAGTTCTTTCCGCTTGCCGAGGTTTTCCATGAACTCCTTGTTGACCCGGTCGAACTCGGCGTAGTCCGTATCGGTATTCTTATCCAGCAGACGCATGGAGAAACCGCCCGAGGTACCAAAGCCCGGGATGGCGGGTGGTTCGAAGAATTCGACTGTGGCGCCCAGTCCTCTGGATTTTTCTTCCAGTTCTTCCATGATCTCCTTCACGTTCTCGTGGCGCTCCGACCAGGGTTTTAGGTTGATCAGACAGGTACCGGCGTTGGAACCCCGGCCTTCGGTCATGATCTCGTAACCGGCCAGCGAAGACACCGATTCAATGCCCTCCACCTCTTCGCAAATTTTCTGCAGCCGCTGGGAAACTTCGTTGGTTTTCTCCAGGGTCGAACCCGGAGGCGTCTGGATAATGGCGTAAATCGTACTCTGGTCTTCGTTCGGAATAAAGCCGGAGGGGACAATCTGGCTCTCGTAGTAAATCCCGGCGCAGAACGCCAGCAGCACGCCGAAGGTGACCACCCGCCGGTTGACGATCCGTTTCAGCAGGCTTACGTACCGGCCGGTCATTTTGTCGAATCCGCGGTTGAAGCTGTCGAGCGCCCGGGTCAGGATGTTCTTCTTCTTCGGATGACCATGGTGGTTTTTCAGCAGCATGGCGCAGAGCACCGGCGTCAGCGTCAGGGCGATCAGGGCCGAAATGACAATGGAACTGGCCATGGTGATCGAGAACTGGCGGTAGAAGGTACCGACCGGACCCGTCATGAACGAGATCGGCAGGAAGACCGAGACCATCACCGCCGTAATGGCGATGATGGCGCCGCTGATCTCACCGAGCACTTTCTTAACGGCCCGGTAAGGCGAAATGCCCGGCTCCTCCTCAAACTTGGCGTGTACGGCCTCCACGACCACAATGGCGTCGTCGACCACAATCCCGATCGCCAGGACGAGGGCAAACAGCGTGATCAGGTTGATGGAAATCCCGAAGAACTGAATGACGAAGAAAGCCCCGATGAGGGAAACCGGAACGGCCAGAATCGGAATCAGGGTTGAACGCCAGTCGCCCAGGAAGATGAACACCACGAAGGCCACCAGCAGGAAGGCGTCCCGCAGGGTGTCGATCACCTGCTCGATGGAGGCGTCCAGAAACTGCGATACGTCGTAGCTGATCTTGTAGTCCATTCCCGGAGGGAAGGAAGCTTTCATGACGTCGAGCTTGGCTTTTACCTCTTCGATCACTTCCTTGGCGTTACTGCCGTAGTTCTGACGCAGGACGATAGCGGCCGAAGCGTGGCCGTCCAGGTTGGAATAAATGTCGAAGAATTCGCTCCCCAGTTCGACCTTGGCAATGTCTTTCAGGTGAATGCTTTCCCCTTCCGAATTGGCCCGGATGATGATGTCCTCGTACTCCTTGGGATCACTGTACCGGCCTTTGTAGGTAAGCACGTATTCCAGCGACTGGGCTTCAATCCCGGAGCTTTGCCCGATCCGGCCGGGGCGGCCGATGATGCTTTGTTCGCCCATCGCCTTCATGACCTCTTCCACCGAGATGTTGTAGGCCCGCATGCGGTCGGGGTTCAGCCACACGCGCATGGCGTACCGCCGGCTCCCCAGGATCTGGGCCCGGGCAATCCCTTTCGTCCGCTGGATTTCGGGAATCATCTTCACCGTGGCGTAGTTGAACAAAAATTTTTCGTCAATGCTCTTCCCCTTCGAATAGAGGTTGACGTACATGAGCATACTGGGCTGCACAGGGGTGATGATAACCCCTTCCCGCTGAACCAGTTCGGGCAGCAGCGGCATGACCTGGTCTACCCGAGTTTTTACCCGGATGACGGCATCGTTGGGGTCCGTGCCCGGTTCAAAGATGATGCGGAGGGTTGCCTCCCCGGCGCTGGTGGCGTCGGTGGCGATGTAGCGCATATCCTGCACGCCGTTAATGGCCTGTTCCAGCGTAATGAGCGTTGACTTTACCAGTACGTCCGCACTGGAGCCCGGATAAGCGATAAAGATGTTGACGGTAGTCGGCGCAATATCCGGAAACTGCGAAATGGGCAGTTTCTTGATGGCCAGTACCCCGACAAAGACGATCATAACCGATATGACAATCGCAAATACCGGTCTGCGTATGAACTTATTGAACATAGTTTGTGATGGATTGGCACGGCACAGGCCGGCCGATGGACAGGTGTACTACTCGGCATATAGGCTCAGGTGCGCTATAACCGACTCGGGTTTCTGGAGGCTGAACTGAATCGTTTCGTTTTCTTTGACTTGCCGCAAACCTTCCAGCAGTATCCGGTCCGTTTTATTGAGTCCCGATTGTACCACGAAAATGTGGGGCATTTCGGCAGCGATCTTAATTTCCCGTGACTGAATCTTGTTGTTTTTATCCACTACGTAGACGTACTTTTTTTCCAGCACTTCGAAGGTGGCTTTCTGCGGAATTATGAGGGCGTTTTTAAGCGGTACGGTCATCTGGACGCTGCCCGTCTCGCCATGCCGCAAAAGTCCATCAGGATTGGGGAAGGTGGCCCGGAAAGCAATATTCCCAGTTTCATTGTTAAAGTCGGCTTCGATGGTTTCGACCAAACCGGGGTGTTCAAACAGCCGGTTGTTAGCCATCAGCAGGAGGACTTTTGCCAACTTTTTGGAGCCTGTAAGGTGATAATCCAGGTATTCTGCCTCCGGGACGTTGTAGTATACCCACATTTTGCTGTTATCCGAAAGCGTGGTCAGCAAATCGCCTTCATCGACCAGACTGCCCAGCCGCACCTGAAAGTGGTCCATGATTCCTGAGAAGGGAGCCCGGATTTGGGTAAATTGAAGATGGGTCTGCGCCAGGGCCAATTCCGCCTTGGCCTTGTCCAGTTTAGCCCCAGCCAGGGCCAGTTCGTTGCGGGACACCACGTTGCTGTCGGCCAGCTTTTTGGTGTTTTGGTACTCAATTCCGACGAAGTTGGCTTCGGCCTCCGCTTTTTGCTTTTCCGCCTGGTACATCATCGGCATAATCTGGAACATCAGTTGCCCCTTCTGGACATGCTGGCCTTCGTCCACGTAGATTTTCTGCAGATACCCCTTTTCCTGGGCCCGTAATTCGATATGCTGAACCGACCGGATCTGACACACATACTCTTTGATGATGGCGGTATCTTTTTCCAGGGGGGTAGTTACCAGAAATCGGGTGTGTTCTGCCTTTTCTTCCTTTTGCGTCTTACAGCCCGTCAGGTGCAGGACGGCCAGTAAACTCAGGAGCGCGAGAGTCCTCTTCATAAAAAACCGGGATGAGTTTGGTAAATGCGAAAAAGCAGGCTATCAACAGGCTAAACGAACGTACAGAAGTGCAGCCATGACAGTGCTTTATGTTCGCAAAAGTGTCCCCCGGGCATAAGAACGAAATGAGAGGAATGTTAAAAAGCCGGGAACTTCCCGGCTTTTTCTGTAGGAAATAGCTATTAAGGCTCAGAAATGAACATTTCGGGAACGCAACCCATGGGGCGACCGGGAGTAGAGTAAAGCAGACGCCGGTTTACGAACCGGATTAATTGGGACTGCACTGGTACTGCATGTCGACCGGCTGAAATTCGTCGAGCAGGAGGATCGGAATGTTTGTCAGAAGCCTGACCTGGCTGGTAAACTCGTCGGGGCTGATGAGGTCGCGCGGCCAGCCGGGGGTGGCGTTTAACAGGATATAATGTGCTTCAAACGTGCGGGCTACGGCAGCAACCATGCGATCGGCATGGCGGCTGATGCGGAGAAAAGCGGCGTTGGCCGGGGTCTGCATCAACTGCGCGGCCCGGTTAAGGTAGCGGTAGCCCTGCCGCTGAAGCTGGTCCATCACGTCGTCGTAATACGCCGAAGTGGGTGAAATGTCGCCGGGGTCGACCAGGAGTAACACGCCCACCTCCAGGGACGGACTCAGGCATAATTTAGAGCCAATGGTTACTAACTCGTTGGTGGACAACAAGGTGTCAATGACCAGCAAAAGACGAACTTTTTTCATAAGAGGGTCTGGCTTCGAGAGTTGTTAGGGTTTGTTCCAGCGAATGGATGAGGCTGTCCTGGCGAGCGCAACGTCTGCAGCAGCGTTCAAGACTGACCCGTAGACGTGTTTCCTGCAAATTAGCTTCGTCCGGGCGCACCGGACGAAGCATTGGCTGGCGGTTGTGCTCCGTTAATTGGTAAATATTCAGCAGAAGGGAACCTATCAGGATTAACAGCAAGCCGTAGGTAACCACCTCGCTTGTGTTTCTTGAAAGTGGGGGGCGCTCATCCTCGTTCTGCACTTTCCGGGATCGAATAAGCATAGCTTTACCCAGATGGGTGTTTTCTTATATCAAAAATCGCCCTGGCAGATGAGAATAGTATGAGAATTACATTAGAAAGTATCAGTCGACTGAGGCGGGTGTGTCGGCTTCGGCGGGCAGGGAGATGATTGCTACCGTCCCGATTCCGTCGCTGGGGCGGCGGTAACTGATTTGGCCGTGGTGAAGTGTAATAAGCTGAAAGGTAATGGCCAGGCCGAGCCCGAAGCCGGCCGTCTGCCCGACATTGCGGCCCCGGGCCAATGGTTCGAAAATATGAGGCAGGTCTTCGACCGGAATTCCGCGCCCCCGGTCCGAAACCTGCACCTCGAACCGGTTGGAATCGGTGGCCGCCGCCTGCATCCGGACATCCACCGCCTCTTCGGAATACTTGCAGGCATTTTCAATCACGTTGGCCAGGGCCGTCGTCAGCAGGGCTTCGTTGCCGATAACGACGGGGAACTCCTCGGTGTCTGCGAGTGTCATGGCGATCGTCCGGTCAGGATATTTCTGCTGAATCTGAGCCACGGCCGACATCAGGCATTCGTCGAGCCGGATGGGTTGCAGCACAATGGGCTCACTGCTGATCTTGGTCAGATTGAGCAGGCTGTTGGTGAGGCGGATAATCTTACGGATTTCTTCAATCGAGCTCTGCATGCTTCGCCGCAGTTCTTCCGGCTCTCGGTCGTAGGAGAGGGAGGTGTCGAGAATGCCCAGTACATTGGTAAGGGGAGTCCGGAGTTCGTGGGAGGCGTGGGCCACGAAGCTGCGCTGGCTGGTAAAAGACTGCTCCAGCTGCCTAAGCATGTCGTTGAACGTCATTGCCAGCCGGGCAATCTCGTCGCTGCGGTTTCCTTCGTGCAGGCGGGTATGCAGGCGGGCGTCCGAAATATGCCGGACCGACTCGGCCATTTCGGCCAGGGGGCGCAGCAGCCGCCCGGCGAAATACCACCCTGCCAGCAGGGTCAGCACCAGCCCGCCGAGATTCCCGATCAACAGGAGCATGAGCAGGTTGTACCGCTTGGCACGTCCGAGTTCGTCGATACCGGCCACAAAGATGGCGTAAGGCTGGCGGCTATGCATAACGACAATGCCGATCCCTTCCAGTTTACCGATTGCAAACCGAAGGGGCTTACCGGGTTTTTTGAGCAGTCGCGGCAAAAGTTTCTCTTCTGTGGCGTCCAGTTCGGCATTGTGATTGTCGTATAGCAGCTGGCGCTGCCGGTCGTAGATACTGATCTGCTCGTCGGTGAGGGTGATTAGGTCGCCCGCCGGAATCCGGGCGCTCAGGAGATGGGTTACGTCCTGACGGCCAATCAGCACCCTGCCGAAGACCCGCGCCTTGGCCTGAAGCTGTCCGTAAAACTCCTCCCAGCGATAAACCGAATAAAAAGCGTAGACAAAGCCAGACAGGGTTAGTTGAATGGCCAGTACCAGCCCGGTAAAAAGCAGCGTCAGTTTATTACGAATGAGCATAAGTCAGTCTTCCCGCAGGACATATCCCATACCGACGACAGTGTGGATCAGCTTTGGGGAAAAGTCACGGTCGATTTTTTTCCGAAGATAACCGACATACACATCGATGACATTGGTGTTGGTGTCAAAATTCACGTCCCAGACGTGCTCGGAGATGTCAATTCGGGAAACGATGCGACCCCGGTTGCGCATGAGGTGTTCGAGCAGGGCGTATTCACGGATGGTAAGGTCGATGCGTTTGCCCGAGCGGGTAACCTGCCGGGCATCGGGGTCCAGCGTCAGGTCCGCTACCTGCAGGAGCCGCTGGGCTTTGGGATGATGGCGGCGGGTCAGCGCCTGAATGCGCAGGAGCAGTTCTTTGAACTCAAACGGTTTGCACAGATAGTCGTCGGCTCCGCAACCAAAGCCTTCCGTTTTGTCACTGATCGCGTCCAGAGCCGTCAGCATCAGAATCGGAACTTCGTTGCTTTCCTGTCGGATGCGGCGACACAGTTCAAAACCATTCATATAAGGCAGGTTTACGTCCAGAATGACCAGATCATACGGTTGTTTCTGGAAAATGGCCCAGCCGGTTTGGCCATCGAAGGCCACTTCGGCTTCATGAGCTTCCGCCTTCAGTCCTTTCAGGATGAACGTGGCGAGTTTGGGGTCGTCTTCTACCAACAGCAATCGCATAGCCGAATCAGGTGTGAATAACTTGGGGTCAATTAGAACTCCGGGGCTTATAATATGATGAGAATCGGATTAAGTTTCCATTAAAAGATATTTTTATTGGCTTTAATACCGTTTTAATGTCTTCCTCAAATGGTTCTTAACCGGCTGAGCCAGTTTTGGGACATGAATCAAATTCATCGTTCCATGAATCGCACCGTGCTCATCTGCTGCCTGCTGCTGATTGCTGCCGTAAGCCGCGCCCAAACCGGGACTGACACCCTGCGTTTAACGCTGCCGCAGGCCGAGCAGCAGTTCATCCGCCAAAATCTGAACCTGCTGGCTACCCGGCTGGGAATCGATGAAAATCGAGCCTACGAAATGCAGGCCCGGCTGTTGCCAAACCCGACGGTGTACGTGGAGCAGATGCCTTACAATGCCCACACCCGTGAGTTTATGCCGGTGAAGCAGAGCAACTCCGAACAGGTGATTCAGGTACAGCAACTGATTCTGCTGGCCGGAAAACGGAACAAACAACTGGCACTGTCCGCCACACAGACCCGCATGGCGGCTGATCGCTTCGAAGACCTCGTCCGGACGCTGACTTTCCAGTTGCGCAGTACCTTCTACGATCTGTATTTCACCCAACAGGCACTGGGCGTTTATGAGCAGGAACTGGCCACGCTGCAACGGACCGTAGACCTTTACCAGCAACAATACAACAAAGGCAACGTCCCGCTCAAAGACCTGGCTCGCCTGAAAGCCTATCTCTTCAACCTGTCGACCGAACAGCAGCAGCAACTGGCCCGCATCGCCGACGATGGCGCTACGCTGGCCGTTTTGCTCAATACTCCGCCGAACGTCAGCATAAGCGCGGTCGTGGAGGCCGCTGCTCTCACGGCACAGAACCCGGCCAGCCTGCGGGCCGACACGCTTCTGGCGCGGGCGGAGGTCAACCGTCCCGACCTGCGGGCCGTCCGCGAGCAGACGACCTTCGAACGGCAGAACCTGGCCCTGCAAAAAGCGCTGGCTGTACCGGACCTCTCACTCCAGGGCACCTACGACCGCAATGCCGGCTATATTCCAAATTACGTGGGCGTCGGCATCGGGATTTCGCTGCCTCTGCTGAATCGGAACCAGGGCAATATCCGGGCGGCGGAGGTCCGCAACCAGAGCAGCCGTCAGGCCCTGAGCGCCTACCAGCTTCAGGTTGAGGCCGATGTCTGGAACGCCCTGACCAAAGCCCGGCAGGCCGATCAACTGTACCGGACGTTCGACCGCCGCTTCAACGACGATTTTGGCCGACTCATTCAGGGCGTTATCGAGAACTACCGCAAGCAAAACATCGACGTTGTGGAATTTCTCGACTTTTTCGACGCATACAAATCGAACCAGATCCAATATAACCAGCTGCAGAACAACCGTCTGCAACGCTTCGAGGAGCTGAACCTCGCCGTAGGGCAGCAGGTACTTTAATTGAAGCGGGAACTCTTCCCCGCTACGCGCTCATCCGCCTCGGTTCAACAGGCAACCCGTATTCACTTTAGTCAGATAGTAATCATGAAAACGATTTTTCACCAACTGGTTCTGATCGCCGGAACGGTCGGTATCCTGACCGCCTGCTCGTCGGAGGAACAGCAGAAACCCGATGCCGCCACAGACGCCTCCGTATTGGCGCCCGCCCAGTGGAAGCAACTGTCGGTTGCCAGCGCCCGGCTCGAGCCGGTGCAGCAGCAGATTCAGCTAACCGGTACGGTAACCTTCAATCAGGACAAAATGGTCAAGGTGTTTCCGCTCGTGGGCGGGCATATCGAAACCGTAAAAGCCGAGCTGGGCGATTATGTCCGGAAAGGGCAGGTTCTGGCCGTCATTCAGTCGGGCGACATTGCCGACCTCGACCAGCAGGCCGTTTCGGCCCGGAGCCAGCTGGCAGTGGCGCAAAAAAATCTTCAGGTCACCCAGGATATGGCCTCCTCGGGACTGGCTTCGCAGCGCGACCTGACTTCGGCCCAACAGCAGTTACAGGCGGCCAAAGGGGAAGTAAACCGGGTGGCCGAACGCAAACGGATTCTCGGCGGCGGCAACGGCTCGCAGTACGTGGTGAAAGCACCGATGGACGGCTTTATCGTAGAGAAAAAAGCGGCACCGGGCATGGAACTGCGCCCGGATGACCCCGACAACCTCTTTACAATCTCGAACCTCGACCAGATCTGGGTCATGGCAGACGTCTACGAATCGGACCTGGCCAACGTACACCTCGGCGACCCGGTGACGATCACGACGCTGGCTTATCCGGACAAACCCATCACCGGGCGGATCGACAAGATTTTCAACGTACTGGACCCCGACAGCAAAACCGAAAAGGTCCGCATTACGCTTTCAAACCCGGGTTACCAGCTCAAGCCGGATATGTTTGCCAACGTAACGGTCAGCTATCCAGGCCGGGAGCAGAGCGTTGCCGTTCCGAGCAACGCCCTGGTCTTCGACAACAGCCGGAATTACCTGGTGGTGGTCGGGCCGAACAAACAACTTCAGGTTCGGGAAGTGACCATCGAGCGCTCGGTGGGCGACAAAACCTACATCCGCAGTGGCCTTCGCCCGGGCGAAACCATTGTGTCCCAGAACCAACTGCTGGTTTACAATGGATTGAAGGACTGAGGGCCCCGGTTGCGCCTTTGCTCCCTTTGTTCGCATCCTCTTTCCTTCTTTCACTATGAACTCTTTCATAAAAAGCATCCTGACGTTCTCGCTGAAGAACCGGTTTGTGGTCTTTTTCCTGACACTCCTGGCAGTAACGGCTGGTTTCGTCAGCTACCAGAATACGCCGATCGAGGCGTTTCCGGACGTTACCAACACCCAGATTACGATCATTACGCAATGGCCCGGCCGGTCGGCCGAAGAGGTGGAAAAGTTCGTGACAATCCCCATCGAGATCGGCATGAACTCGGTGCAGAAGAAAACGGACGTCCGCTCAACGTCGCTGTTTGGCCTGTCGGTGGTGAAGATTCTGTTCGAGGACAACGTAGACGACGCCTTTGCCCGGCAGCAGGTCAACAACCTGCTCGGCAACGTCGAACTGCCTGAAGGAATCCGTCCGGATGTGCAGCCGCCATACGGCCCGACCGGCGAAATTTTTCGCTACACCCTCAGGTCGGCGGTCCGGACGGCCCGCGAGCTGAAAACCATTCAGGACTGGACCATCGAGCGGCAACTGAAGAGCGTGCCGGGGGTGGCCGATGTGGTCAGCTTCGGGGGAGAAGTAAAGACGTACGAAATCTCGGTGGACCCTCGCCGCCTGCTCGACTACGGCATCACGGCCCAGCAGCTCTATCAGGCCGTCGCCAGCGCCAACATGAACGTCGGAGGCGACGTCATTCAGAAAAGTGCGGAAGCGTACGTGGTACGCGGTATCGGGCTGCTGAAAAACCAGCAGGATATTGAGAACATTACCGTAAAAAATGCAAACGGCACACCTATTCTGGTACGGAACCTGGCGCGGGTTTCGGAATCGGCGCTGCCCCGGCTCGGGTCGGCTGGCCGCGACAAGCAGAATGATGTGCTTGAAGGCATCGTGGTGATGCGCAAAGGAGAAAACCCCAGCGAGGTAATTGAACGGGTAAAGGCAAAAATCGAGGAATTGAATACGAGCATCCTGCCCGCCGACGTCAAAATCGATACGTTCTATAACCGGGAAACACTCATCCACTTCGCCACGCACACGGTGACACACAACCTCATCGAAGGGCTGGTGTTTGTGACCGTCATCGTGTTTCTGTTCATGGCCGACTGGCGTACGACCCTCACCGTTTCCATTGTCATCCCGCTGGCGTTGCTGTTTGCATTTATCTGCCTGCGGCTGCGGGGCATGTCGGCGAATCTGCTGTCAATGGGGGCTATCGACTTCGGTATCATCGTGGACGGGGCCGTGGTCATGGTCGAAGGAATCTTTGTGACGCTCGACGAGATGGCGCACCGGGTCGGCATGACGAAGTTCAACCGCATCGCCAAACTGGGCGTGATCCGTAAGACGGGCGTCGAAATGGGCAAGGCCATTTTCTTCTCCAAACTGATCATCATCGTCTGTCTGATTCCTATCTTTTCCTTCCAGAAAGTGGAAGGCAAGATGTTTAGTCCGCTGGCCTGGACGCTTGGTTTTGCGCTGCTGGGGGCGCTGATCTTCACCCTGACACTGGTGCCGATGCTGTCGAGCCTGCTGCTGAAGAAGAACGTCCGCGAAAAGCACAACCCGTTCGTGGAGTTCCTGACTAACCGGGCCATGTCGGCCTTTCGCTTCACATTCAGCCACAAAAAGCTGAGCCTGCTCGTCACCACGGGGCTGGTGGTCGTGGGTTTCTCGGGTTTTACGCTGCTGGGGTCGGAATTTTTGCCCGAGCTGGACGAAGGCTCGATCTATGTCCGCGCCACTCTGCCCATGAGCATTGCTCTGCCCGAATCGGTGCGGCTGACCCAGCAGATGCGGACCATCTTTGAAGATTTTCCGGAAGTGAAAGGCGTTATCTCCCAGACCGGCCGCCCCAACGACGGCACCGATCCAACGGGCTTTTACAACGTTGAATTCCTGATTGATATTTACCCGAAAAACGAATGGAAGTCGGGAATAACCAAAGAAGAACTTATTGGAAAAATGCAGCAGCGGCTGGCCGTGTTTCCGGGTATCAACTTTGGATTTTCGCAGCCCATCATGGACAATGTGGAAGAAGCCGTGTCGGGCGTGAAAGGCTCGATTGCGGTCAAGATTTACGGCCGTGACCTCAGCATTCTGGAACAGAAAGCCCGCGAGGTACAGAAGCAGCTGGCGTCGGTGAAAGGCATTGAAGACCTGGGCGTGATTCGAAACATCGGCCAGCCCGAGCTGCGCATCGAACTCGACGATCAGCGGCTGGCTCGCTACGGTGTCGATAAGGCCGATGCCGAGTCGGTGGTCGAAATGGCCATCGGGGGAAAAGCCGCGACGCAGATCTACGAAGGGGAACGCAAATTTGACCTCCGCATCCGCTACGACCAGGCGTTCCGTTCGAACGAAGCCCGCATCCGGGACCTGATGGTGCCGACCCGCAACGGGGGCCAGGTTCCCATCAAGGAGATTGCCCGCGTATACACCCAGACCGGCCCGATCCTGATTTACCGGGAGGGAGGGCAGCGCTACGGCGCCGTTAAGTTCTCCGTCCGGGGCCGCGACATGGGCAGCGCCGTGGCGGAAGGGCAGGCCAAAGTAGCCAGCCACGTCAAGTTACCGGCCGGCTACAAATTCCAATGGGCCGGAGATTTCGAGAACCAGCGCCGGGCGACCGAACGGCTGATTCAGGTGGTGCCGCTGAGTCTGCTGGGTATCTTCTTCATCCTGTTCATGCTTTTCGGCGACGTACGGGATGCCGGGCTGGTGCTGGTCAATGTACCGTTTGCCATCATCGGCGGAATTGCCGCGCTGCTCGTTACGCACGTTAATTTCAGCATTTCGGCCGGTATTGGTTTTATCGCCCTGTTCGGCATCTGTATCCAGAACGGAGTCATCCTGATCTCGGTCTTCAAGAAAAACCTGAGGCACCACCTTCCGCTCCGGGAGGCCATCCGGCTGGGTGTGCAGTCGCGGGTGCGGCCCGTCGTCATGACGGCCATGATGGCGGCCATCGGGCTCATTCCGGCGGCGGTCTCGACGGGAATTGGCTCCGAAACGTCCAAACCACTCGCCATAGTCGTCATCGGCGGACTCATCACCGCCACCCTGCTGACGTTGTTCATTTTTCCGATCGTATTTTACAGCTTTTACCACCGCCGGTATCAGCAGCATCCGCAGGAAGAAGAACTGGTGGAGGCGTAGGAAGCGGTCTGCCAGCAGAGAGTCCGACCCGGAAAACGACAAAGTTCCGGGTTGGACTTTAACCAAAAAAGCGGCCCGTGGAGACACGGGCCGCTTTTTTGGGGCAACTTGTTTTAAAAGACCTGAAGAATCGCGATTTCGCCGGACTCTTCTTTAATCGTGGCGTGTTTGCGGGCTTTTCCTTTTTCGAGGCGGACCCGGTAGGCGGCGTTACGTTGTCCGTTGCGGTATTTAATGAGTTCGTGATCAGCGGCGATGGTCCAGTCGGGGTATTTATCGGCCAGCATCTGCCGGACGGGGGTGGGCAATTGCGTGTTTTTTATCCGTTCAGTAAACGAAATCAATTGACCACTCCGGTTATAAACGGCCTGAAACTGTTCGTTACGCCCTTTGGCACTTACTTCGTAAAAATCGGGCTGCGTGCCGTCCAGGTTGCCATTTTCGCGGGTGATGGCCCATTTGCGGTTGGCGAGCGTCCGGGGGAGGACAGCAAGCTGATCGATCTTTGAATCCGGAAAATCGCGTTTAATCGATTCAATGACCGACTTCGGTTCCTCGCCTTTCTTTACGACTTTAAGCGCTACAGTTTCTTCAACCAGCTGGGCCTGGGTCGGCGTGATGAAGGCCAGCAGCAAAGCGCCGGAGAGCAGGGGCAAAATGATCTTTTTCATGATAGTGAGATGATGTAAATGGTTGGATAAAAAGGGCTTGTCGTCCCATTGGCCCAAAAGTCAGGCTGCCGGATGAAAGCTGCGTGAGAACCAAATGAGAAAAGACTAAGGACCTGGTTAATTCGGTGGGTTGCATTTTTAATGTCGTTTTCAACTCCTTCTTAGGTGTCGGTTCCACCTTGCCGTCCATACCATCCTGCTCCGGTCATGAAGAAGTACGTTCGTTGTATCCTGCTGTTTTGCCCCAAAAAGGTGCTACATGCTTCTCTGGCGGGCCTCGTTTTCATTGTCCACTGCCGGGGAACTGCTGATGGCAACTTTTTAAGGCCTGTTCATTTCCGACTTTTTCTGAGCCCCTTAAATAGGTAGGTTAAGAAAGCACCGGTGAGTGTCAATCGGCCCCCATTCCCGAATCCGTAGAGTGTTATGAGAAAAATATCCCGCCCGTGGTTAAGCTCAGCACTGGCAGTCCTGATGTTGGCTCTGGGTCTGTTCTTTATCCGTTCAGAAGGTCCCGTCTTGAAACAGGCGCTGGTAGCGTTTGGTGAAGCTCCGCTGATACCAACGTTACTGGCCGCACTCGTAACGGGATTGTACGTATTGTTCAGTGCCCGGATGTATGTAGACGGCTTTGCGGCCACGGGCGCGCGGGTGCCGCTGGGCGAAGCGGTGCGGCTGTGGCTGCGGCGTAATTTTATCAGTGTTTTTCTGCCGGCAGGCGGGGTTTCATCCATGGCGTTTTTTAACCGTTCGCTGCGACGACATGGCCTGGACGACCGGCGTCTGTACCTGGGCTCCCTCGTTTACTTTCTGGCGGGTTACAGCTCGCTGCTGTTGATTACGGTTCCGGCGCTTTTGTTCGGAATGGGTACGTTGCTGAGCGGCTATGCGCTCCTGGGGCCAGTTGGCGCTTTTGTTCTGCTGCTGGCCGCGGGCGCAGGTTACGTGTGCTCGTTTCGTCGGAAGGGGTGGGCGTATACCAGGCTGGTCAGAAAATTCCCGCGGGCGGCTGCCCAACTGGAAGACCTGCGAACCCAGCCGCTCGACCGGCGGGCCATCGCACGGGCGGTGCTGGCTTCGGTTGGGGTTGAGCTCTGCGGGGTAGCGCATGTATGGCTGGCGGTACTGGCGATGCACGGCAGTAGTCTGTCGCTCTCCACCGCGTTTGTTGGTTATGTGACGGCCACCCTGTTACTGGCTTTCTCGCCCGCTTTGCGTGGGCTGGGTGCCGTGGAACTCAGTCTGACGCTGGTACTGACGCGGGTGGGGCAAGTACCGGAAACAGCGGCCGTTGCCGCCACCCTGTTTTACCGGATCTTCGAATTCTGGCTTCCTTTACTGCTGGGGCTGGGCAGCTTTTTCTGGCAGCGGACGAATCTGCTCCTGCGGGTAGCTCCTGCTTTCCTGACCCTCCTGCTGGGTCTCCTGAATTTGCTTTCCGCCCTGACGCCGGCGTTGACTTATCGTGTCCGACTGCTTAAAGAGTTTCTGCCGATTGATCTGCTCCAACTGTCGAACGGGCTGGTTATTGCGGCGGGCGGTCTGCTGGTCATCTTGTCGGTTGGACTACTGCGGGGCTACCGGTCCGCCTGGGTGAGTACTGTCGTGCTGGTGGGCTTATCGATGGTGGCTCACCTGACCAAGGCCATCGACTACGAAGAAGCGCTCTTTGCCGCGTTCGTTCTGCTAGTCTTATGGTATACCGGGGCGCAGTACCGGCTGGCGAGTCCGCCGGTCAAACGGCTGGTCCGGCTGCGGCCATCGGCCCTGCGCGTTCCACCCGATGAGGAGACGTATGGGACCGCCCGGCAGCTGACCGAACAGCACGGCCACTCGGCGCTTGACTATTTCAAGCTTTACGACGACAAGGAATTGTTTCTGTTGCCCGACCGCACTGGCTTCTTTGCCTATCGTCGTTCGGTACGGCTCGCGGTAGTGCTGGAGGGTCCGGTCCTGGCCCGGTACGACCGGTTCCCGGAGGCGCTGAAAATTTTCGAAACAGACTGCCGGATGCGGGGGCGGCAGGTGCTTTATTACCGGGTTGACGAACAGGATCTCCCTTTTTTTGAAGCCATCGGACGCAAACCGTTGCAGATTGGTCAGGAGGGAATTGTTCATCTGGATAAGTTTACGCTGGAGGGCCGCGACCGGAAGTCGCTTCGCAACGCCCTGAAGCGCGTGCAATCGGCAGGCTATCAGACGCATACCTACGAACCGCCGCTGTCGGGGAGGCTCGCACAACAGCTCAGGGCGGTATCCGACGAGTGGCTGAGGACCGAGGAATTGCGGGAGACGGCCTTTGCCCAGGGCGTTTTCAATGCAGGCGAAATCAAACACCAGCCGGTCGTGACCGTTGAAGACGAGGAAGGAAAAGTTGTCGCTTTTGCCAACATTATTCCCAACTTTGCGCCCGAAGAAGGAACTTATGACCTCATTCGGAAGACGGATGACGCCCCGAGCGGCGTGATGGATGCCCTGATGGTCGGTTTGATCACGTACCTGCAGAAGCAGGGAAAGCGGCGAATGAATCTTGGCCTTGCTCCGTTGTCGGGCCTCACCGAGCCCGGTGCCTTTCCCGAACAGGCCCTGAAACTCGTATATGACCGGACAACTGTATTCACCCATTTCAAAGGGTTACGTTTCTTCAAGGAGAAATTCGCTGACGAGTGGCAAACCAAATACCTGGTTTACGGCGACGATCTGGACCTCATGCAGGCGGCCGTTGCTATCCAGCGCGTCAGCCGGTACCTGCCGGGCGATACGCTCCGGCCGCCGCTTCGGGCTGAATCAACCGTTGTTTAACTGGCTTCCCGTCATGAGTCTGCCTGTTGTCTTTTTGTGGTTACGCCAGATGGCTTTCCGGGCAGCAGGGCTGGTCGGCGCTGGCTGGCTGGCGACGGGGGCGTGCGCTGCGCAGACCTTCGGACCGGCGTTTGACCTGCCCCGCCGGGATTCGCTGGGGCATCGCCCGCTTGAACTGAGTCTGAATACCGATTTCCGTAATTCATTCGTCGCCCGTCGTCCGGTTAACGTCTGGGGGGGCAATGCCGGTATCACGTATGGCGAAAAGCGGCACCAGATTACGCTGGGTTATTACTGGTTAAGTTACAACTCTTACCTGCGTTTCATCAATTGGCGCAGAGACGCCGCCAGACACCTCAATCTGGAGTATTACACCAAAACGGACATGGCCTACGGCAGCCTCATGTACTGGTGGAACCTGACCAATAACCGGCAGTGGATGCTCAGCGTGCCGCTGGAAATTGGTGCGGGCGTTGCCTCGGCCATTCCGGTTGATCCACGAACGGAGGTCGTGCGGGACGGCACCCGCCGCGACTTTTTTATGCCTCTCCAACTGGGTTTCTACGGCCAGTGGAAGGCCAGTCGCTGGGTAGGACTGAGCGCGCAGCTTGGGTATCGGGAAAGTATTTTTCAGACCAAGATCAAGAATCACTACGATGGCATCTATTACAGCTTCGGCACCGTTTTGTACCCTGAATTGCTGCGGGATGCCTGGCACGCGGTTACCGGAAAGAAACGGCCCGGTTCTTCTTAACACTTTCTCATCCGGCTTTCAAACGGTTTTCATCGGGCTGGTCTACCTTCATGGCGTAGGGTTTCGGCCCCAGTTGTTGTGCAATTAAACAGATTAAAGCCATGAAAAAGCTACTAATTCTGGTTATCGTGCTCCTGGCAGGAGCCGTTGGCCAGCGCGCACAAGCTCAGGTGAGCACCGATTACGACAAATCTGTAAACTTCAGCCAGTACAAAACCTACGCCTGGTGCACGCCGGATATCGAAGTTGGCCGCAATCCGGTATACAACAGTCCGTTGATTACCAGCAATATTGAAGCGACATTAAGCACTGAATTACAGAAACGGGGGCTAACCATGAATCCTGAGCAGCCCGATCTGCTGGTTGGGTTTCATACGTACACGGAAAAACGGACCCAGACCGTTGTCAATCCACCAGCCCCGCTGTATTATCCGTTTGGTTTCCGGGCAGGATGGCGCTACTTTCCGTATGGCTACGGCAACTGGCCCTACCAGTGGAACACGGGTTTTCAGCAGCGGCAGTATACTGAAGGAACGCTGGTGGTTGATTTCGTGGATGCCAAAAGCAAACAACTCGTATGGCGAGGCTTGATTGAGGGTGCCATCGACAATCCCACTCGCATCGAGCGTGAGATAACGCGCGGTGTACAGAAAATTATGAAAGAGTATCCGATAAAAGCGATATAAGTGAGGCTGAGTAGATCTGGCGGCAAATCAAAGCGGTTTGTCGCCAGTTTACTGGACCGTATGCTACCGAATATCGTTGTCAACTAGCTAAAAGTCAGGCTGATATTCTCAAAACTTCATTCTCAATAATTGCTGGTAGCTGTTGCAAAATTCACTTATGGTCTTTCTTGGAATAAAGTCCAGTTGGGCTTTGTATTTCATAATGGTTAAAATGCCATTTATTAAAGGCGGAAATATAAATTTTTTGATTCCCTTCTGGTTGTGCAACCGCAGCGGCGGACCGCAGCCACAGACGTTTTGTAAGATGAATTATCCCGGCCGATTTTGGCATTGTGCCAGTATGAAATTTATTCCACCCGTCAGGCGATCATTTAAGTTCTATGATCTACTAGGCAAGGTGATCCTCATTTGGCTCTATTTAAAAATTTTACTGCTTTCGGTAAACGTTAGCTTTGCAGCCAAAAGTATCCTTCCGTAGGATGTAGTGTTGTAAGATTCGATTGATTTTGAGTAGATTGACACGGACATTCATACCCATCTTGTTTGGCTTACAAACTCCTTGTCTACAACCTGTATGAGACCAATCCCTCCCACGATCGGTTGAGCCTGACAAGCCCTTTTTCTGGCCAACGCTACCTTCACTCCGAGCTAGGCCGATCACCAGAGGCCTAACCGGTATGCTAACCCGCCTCAAGCTGGGCTTCTTACTCACCTGCCTGCTAGCAGCCTCGACCGCCTTTGCTCAATCTAAACCAAACGGACGATTAGTGAGATGGATTTAGCGGACAGCTCACGTCCTCTCGGCCTTGTATTTATGGCGTAAATGCTAAGGCTGCATGTTCTTTACAATAAGCGTCCGAAGTCGCTCCTCATGCTGGTCACCCCACTGGCCAATCGCACCAATAACTGGAATGAGGGATTGGCCAAAGTCGGTTAGATAGTATTCAACTTTCGGCGGAAGTACCGGGTAAATCACCTTCGCCACCAACTCGTGATTTTCCAGTTCCTTCAACTGCACATTCAGTACCCGACGGGAGGCACCCGGAATTTTCCGTTGCAACTCACTGGGGCGTTGAAAGCCTTGGTGAATGAACCATAAAAGACGAATCTTCCATTTGCCGTACAGCACCTCACCGATTAGGTCGAGCCCGCAGGCCAGCTCAGGCATTGTCTTTCGTTCGTACATACGGCAAATATAACTACAGGCATCGACCGGTTCAATAGGGATAATTTTATCCCTATCTGAATCGTAAGTCCGTACTTGTCAGCTCCTACCGTACTGCCGAATTTTGTCTTAAACAAACGAGCTACAGAATGGACTTCAATTTTGAAAACGAACTGGCCGGTAAGATCGCGCTGGTAACGGGAGGCACCAAAGGAGCAGGCAAAGCCATCGCCGATCGCCTGTTGAAAGCAGGAGCAACCGTGATCATTACCGCTAGAAACAAGCCGGAAGAGCAAATCGATCGTCGCCATTTTATCGCGGCCGATCTGAGCAAACCGGAAGGTACTCAGCAGGTAGTCGACCAACTACTCCACCAGTTTGGCCATCTGGATATTCTGATCAATAATATGGGAAGTTCAGAAACGCCAGGGGGTGGGTTTGCCGTGCTGTCCGACAACGATTGGGAATCAACGATTCAAACCAATCTGTTGGCTGCCGTGCGGCTGGATCGCGGTTTTTTACCCAGCATGGTCCAACGCGGTGCAGGCGTGATTATCCACATTGCCTCCATCCAGGGGCGGCATCCTTTATATGACGCAACACTTCCCTATGCGGCCGCTAAGGCTGGACTGATCAATTACAGCAAGGGGTTATCCAAAGAGGTTACTGCCAAAGGTGTGCGGGTACTGACCGTTTCCCCAGGATGGATCAATACGGAGAATACCATAAAATTTTTGGAACGAATCGCCCAGAGTTCAAATAGTTCTGTTGAGCAAGCACGACAAAGCGTTATGGATGCTTTGGGTGGCATACCGGCCGGTCGACCGGCAGAGCCAGAAGAAGTCGCGGAACTTGTCGGGTTCCTTGCTTCGCCGCGAGCTAACTATCTGAGCGGTTCAGAATTCGTTATTGACGGAGGAACAATTCCAACGATTTAAAAATGAATAACCACCCGTTCAACTAAACAACCATCATTAATCAAACCCAAAAGACACAATGATGAAATTACCTTCCAATATCGAAGGCTTTGTAAAAGCACAGAACGAGCGAGACAGCACCGCATTTACGCATTATTTTACGGCCAACGCCACCGTTTCCGATGAAGGACATTCCTATTCGGGCCGGGCCGAAATTGGGAAATGGATACAGCAGGCGACGGAAGCGTATCAGATGCAGACGAAACCGATTGATTATCAGCAAACGGGTGCATCGGCCATACTAACCGTAGAAGTAACGGGAACGTTTCCGGGAAGCCCGGCGGTGATGCAGTACCACTTTGAACTGGAAGATTCCTTAATCAGTTCGTTACGCTTCACCGGATAAACGTCCAACGCATGGGATTTGCAGGATAAACCTCTATAAATGCTTATCTGGATTTATCCTGCAAACCCATTAGCGGATCAAGCCTAAACGAGTCAACATGATCATTAACCACCGACTTTCCCTCTTCATATCTGCTTGGTTAATCCTGCTTTTTTCATCGGCAGGGCGGGCCCAGAAGCTCGGTAGCATACCTATGTCTTAGCCCCCTGTTAGTTGGACATTTTTACTGAAATGGCGGCCATCGTGACAGAGTGGAAATAAGATTCTTGTTGATTAGGTGTGCGATACCCTAATATCGAATGTTTTCGTCGGCGGTTGTACCGCAGCGGCGGTCGCCAACCCTCAATATACTCGAAGGGGGCCAACCGCGCTACAGTTCACCGCGCGGTCTTGTCTACCTGGGTACTGGAGTTTCATTCCCGAATGTTCCTGAAAAATGTCTCCAGTCAAATGTAGTAAGTCCAGGTATAAATGAATTAGGCATTTGGGTTAAAATGATACCCCTAATGAGCCCTAAAATTCCATTTGGAATTATCGCTGTTGAAATCAAACTCGGCCAGGGTGGGTGTGCTGTCGCCGGACGATACCAGCACCAGCTTCTTGCCTGAATTGGGCACTACCTTGGGCATGATTCGGTAGGTGCCGTCGGTCAGTTGGTCGATGCGCCACAACTGTTCGGGAGCGCCGGTAAAAGCCGGTACGGTGATGACTTCGGCATTGGCCGTGGCCGCCAAAGCCCGGTTGGTTCCGGCCAGGACAATTTTATAATAAGGGCCACCTAAATACCCGGTGGTATCGGGCGCATCGGTAATGGTCCATTGTTGGTGGGGGCGAGACATGTAGTCGCCGATACGTAAGGCGATATTCCCGGTCGGCCAGGTTTTCTGGACATCGGCTAATTGCTGAGCCGGAACGGGCTTTATGGGCTCGTTGTTGGGCTGACCAAAACCCCGTACAACCGGCATCCGGGTAAAATCAACGGCCAACTCCAGGGCGTAGCCTCTGCGGACGGATTCAATCTCATACGTACCTTCCTTGAACTTCTCGCCCGCCACGGGCCAGCCATCTTTCCAGACCACCGGCAATATGCCCAACACGCTGCGGCCACCCTGCTTCAGATCGGCTTCGTAGTGGAGCGACATTTTTTCGACGCCTTTTTCCAGCATAATATGCCCAAAATGGCCGGGACCGATTAACCCGCCCCGCGTAGCCACCACCATTTTGCCACCGCCTTCTAACATGCTTCGGCCGACATTGTCGAGGTAGGGACCCGTTATCTTTTTAGACCGACCCACCACGACGTTGTAGGTCGAGTTGGCTCCATCGCAGCAACTGCCGTGTGTGGCCAGCAGGTAATACCAACCGTCGCGGTAGACGAGCGTGCTCGCTTCGCAGACAATAGCTACATCCACGGGCTTGTTACCAGCCTTGAGTTTTCCGGTTTTGGGGTCTAGTTCGATCAGGCGGGTGTAGCCGAAATAAGTGCCGTAGGTAAGCCAAAGACGTCCGGTGGTAGGGTCGAGCATCAGGCCGGGATCAATGGCGTCGTTCTCCTCGTAGCCATCCGATGTAGCCACGACCACCGGCTCCGAATACTTGAAATCGGGCGACTTCGGGTCGAGAGTCTTGTTCCACATGGTCAGAATCGCCCCTTTGTGGGTAGGCGAACCACCCGTTGCGCCATATACGACGAGGTAGCGATCCCCAATTTTGAGGACATCCGGCGCAGCTCCGCCACCGGGCCGAACCCCGCCACCGTACCAGGTCCAGCCGTCGTGGGAAATCAGGCCGCCACCACCCGTGCCGAAGGTGTAATACTTGCCTTCGCACTCAGCCACGGTAGAGGGGTCATGGATAAACGGCCGTCCGACTTGTGCCCGTAGGGTTTGGGTTATCAATAAGGTGAATAGGGTTATAAGGCAGGGTAGGTTTATTCGTTTCATGGAGTTAGCGAAAGAGAGAATAAGCGATTGAGTGAAAGAGTAAATGGGCGAGTATGCTAAAATCGTTGCCGAATGCGGCCCGCGCTCTTGGCTCACTCGTAGCTTATACTCAGGTTTTTGACGGGTGATCCTGTTTCATCCAGGAAACGGACGCAGAAATTAGCCATACCCGGTCCGTTGATGACGGCCCCCCGGATGATGTTCCTGCCCTTTTTGAGCGTCAAGCGGGAGGAGGTGACATTGTCGGCAATCATATCCCGGTCGCCGGAAAGCAGCATGGCTTCCTGACCATTGAGCCACCACATACTGCCGGAATTGCACCCGGCCGCCATCCTGACGTTCTGGATTTCTTCGGGACTATCGATGACCGTGACGAGCCAAACCAGGATGCCATATCTGGGCTTGTTGAGGGCGTAGGTAAAGTGGTAAAGATTGACGTTGAAGGTCTTGCTGTCCAGGGCATACCATTTCAGTTCCTGGTTACCCACCTTTACCGTTTCACCATCTTTGGGCACGGCGGTGTAATCGGTCGAAAAGTTATCGGCAGAAAACGCGGTTCTGAGGTAGTTGTCCGTGAAGATGTTATTGCGGACAATGTCTTTCTTGACGGGTTCCAGCACCAGCCACCGTTGAATGAACCCTTTGGCATCCGGTGTTTTCGGGGCGGTAGAGGCGGGTATGAAGTGTTTGGTGAGTGTATGGGTGGTATCGCTTTTGAGCGGGATGGGCGGGAGCGGTGGGCGTTGTCCCGGACCTGGACCCGGCCCTTGTGCCAAGGCGGCAAAGCCCCCTACTTGTAATGCGGATAAAACGACAAAAGCCACAACCGGGCACAGGGGTTTGCGTTTTCTATTCATTGCAGACTTTTTCGGTAAGGAGTAGTTTTTTCTTAAGTAAGCGAAGTTTAGACAAACCTAATCCTACTCAACAAGGCTACCAAAATGGAGCAGGTTGGGGTGTTTTGACCGTTTGGTGGGGGTGGGAACAGGAATTACAACGGGCACGTTTCACGGCTTGGCGTTCGGGCCCGTTTCGGAGCACCAAACGGTCAATCTACACTGAGCCTGACACGAAGCACGAAACTCTAAGTTCGCACCTCACCCGCGCCTGAGGCAAAACCCGTGTTATGGGCTAATTTTGTTTCAACTATTTCATTTCAAACGTGTAAGTTGTCATCATAATACCCTCTGCTCCTCCTTTTGCCGTCGAAATTAATCTATACCCTTTCGATTTAATCGAATTTAACTTTTCATTTAGGAGAACAAGATTCTCAAAATAGCCAATGTCCATCGGAGCTAATGGTGTGTGGTTATCTTTTTAATAAATACTCGCCTGGTCACTCAAACCCTTGCTAATGGGGCTTTTTCCCCCAAATTTCCATGGCTCGGGCCACCCCGTTGAGTCCAGGCAAGTAAGAAAGGATGGGTCCTGACCGCGGTGACGGACCACGCCACGCATAGAGCTGTTACTCTAACGATCTAGACTTTGGCTCTTCAAGCTCACCCACTTAAGCCACAATCCGGTCGGTTTGCCGAAAAAGAATGCCTGACCAAACCACCAGCACAAGCGACAGTAAAACTTGCCCCCACCCAGTGGCTTTTTCAACGCCGTTCAAAACGGCCAGTGTGTGGACGGCCATAAGGCCCAGATTGGACAACAAAACCAACAGCAGCATTACTTTACCTCCTAAGGAGGAGGTACCCGCATCGCGCACATACCAGCACACTACGGCATATGCGATTAAGTGCGTACCGTAACTTTGAGCTACCACCTTAAACCCGGCATTGAGCATAGAAGGGTTGGTCAGGTATTGCTCAGCCATAAACGCAGGAAAAAAAATAAGTCCCAGCCCGAAGAGCGTAACAATGACGGCTACGAATGTAAATAGATTTTTGGCATTCATGGTATGGTAAGTTTAGGTGTTCTCACTACGGTATAAGATCGCCCGGCAAAGGGGCGGGTTGGCGGCGGCCGTTTGTTATGTCGCTCAGAATTGGGCCACAACATTCCAGGCACGCCCCAATGTGCGTAGGGCTGCAGAAAACGGATGGGTTCAACTGCCAGACTGAACGCATCTTGTTTTTTAGAGCCTATGCCAGGAAGGGGTGTTGTAGGCAAATTGCACACACAAAAATGCTTGCGCGAAAGCTGATGGGGCAGGGAAGCTAGCCAGAATTACTGTTGAAAGAAAGGTAGTCGAAAGGCTCAACAACCGCAAGTAACTAATAGCTCAGTTTATTATCCTTAGTAGCCTTTCGGAACGGCTGTCGCAAATAACACACTTGTTCCGAGACTAGCTGCCTTGCCGGCCGGGCGCTTGACGAGAGCAACTTTTAGGAGGCCGGTGTGCCAGAAAAACGATCGTTTTAATGATACACTATCCGGCTGAAGACTTACCCGCTTATCAAAGCAGGCGGTGCCGGGACGGGAACGGGATTGAGGTCAAAAGATTCCGGATAAGAGCCTGAACATTGGGACCGAGATATGCTTATCTTAGCTTTACTTTGCTCTGCGATGGATGTTGACTTTCCCCCACTTACCGCCCTGGACCTATTGGAGTTACTGCTTTTGCAGCAGGCCTGCACCCCCCGGATCGACCAATGGGGGCTAGACGAGGGGAATCCGTACCCGCCCGAAATAAGGCGGCTACAGCAACTCGTTGCCCTTAGCGACCTGTTTGTGCCGGAACTTGCCCACCTGGAACTGCCCCAAAAAGCGGAAGCCCTGCTGGAAGGATGTTTTCTGTTGAATCGAGACCCGCAACACTATAGCGCCCTGCTAGGGCAGATGCAGGAACGTATCGCCGGTGAAACGGCTCTATATAAGTGCTCATCTTCAATGGAGTTGCATTATCTCCAACTGACTTTCACTCGTACGCTGCGCTTCAAGCGACTGGCCGGGCAACTTCTGTCATTTAACAGCGGCCTGCTGGAAGCTAACTTTTACTTGTATCATTCCTACCTGCTGACGAAGGCGGTCAGCCAGGCGGTCGATACGGCCGAAATTGACGAGTTCCTGAGGGCAGTTATCGATCCGCGGGGGCAGGCATTCTCCGAAGCCGAATTGGTAGCGAAACATGGCTATCCAGTGGCAGATCTTACCGAAGATGACCTGGACTTCTGGTAGGCAGGTTGGGTTCGGCACTTCCTCGTTCCTCATCCAAAGAATAATGGTCCCAGGAGCAGGAAACTGAAATATCTTAACAAAGTCAAAGGTTGCTTTCTACATAGATTAGGAGAAGTGGTCTCTTCTGACTTACAAAACCTCTGGCTTTTTAAATACGCCGTCTCAAAAAAGGAGGGTCATTTGAGTCAGGGCTATAATATTGTATTGTCCTAAAAAAGTGACCTATGAAGGATCAGTTTATTGATTTAAAATCTCCAGCGTACTTTTGCAAATCCAATGACAGCCTTATGTCATAGGGGTAAGGAACCAGAAAAATTTCGCGTACGCTGGTCTACTTCGCTCAGCATATTTTATCCCAGGAACGGGCCAATAAGACGAAGGGCCGGACGAATCCGGCCCTTCGTCTTATTGGCCAGCGAATTACTTAACGACGGTCGCTTCGAGTTCAACGGTTGCCGTCTGGTAGAGCCCTTTCACCTCCACCAGCGTAGTGGCCTGTTTGAGGCCATGCCTGGCGGTAAAGCCCTGGTAGAGATCCACACAGGTGGTAAAAAACTCGGCCGTTGAGGTGGTAAATACATTCAGGCGGACAATATTTTTGCATTCGTAGCCAGCCTCGCTGATGAGTTGTTCCACATTCTGAAGAGTCTGTATAAACTGGGTTCTCATGTCGCCCTGGCTGAGCTGCCCAAGGGCATCGATGGCTACCTGCCCCGAGCAGTAGAGCGTCCCCTCCACCTGCCTGACCTCCACGGCTTGCGCCGAATTGGTGTACTCTCCCCACTTCCAGGGATCGATTGTTCGTTTTTCCATTGTCCTCTTTGTTTGCGGTTAGGTCAATAAGGCGATTGCTCATTGAACCACACAAAGGTCGTAGCCCCCACTGACAGCCTTATGTCATACCCTGGTGACGGGTGCAAAAAATTCATACGCCCGCCTGGCCAGTCGGCCCAGCTCCTGTTGCAACTCGGCGGGCTCGAACACCGTAACGGCCCCTGCATAGGGGAGCAGCCAGGCCGCCAGGTAAGGCATCGATCCGATAAAAAAAGTCATCGCTACCTGGCCGTCCGGCAGTAGATGCTCGTACGCCCAGCCATACTGGTGTTTGGTATCGTGCAGCCGCTGAGCCGATTCGGCCAGCACCGCTGCCGGCTGAAAGTGAATAACGACTTTTTCACGCCCCCGCCGGACAGCCTCCTGTGCCCAGTAGTGGGCCAGGGTCTCCGACCGGGCCGGAAAGGCTTCAGCCTGGATGGACAAGTCCTGGATGCGATCGAGGCGAAAATTACGGAACGCTTGCCGCATGCGGCAAAAGCCTACCAGGTGCCAGTGCTGGCTTAGGTATAAACCGATGGGCTCCACATCCCGTGTGGTAACCTCCGTGGAAACGGCTGCCCGGTAGCTGAGCCGGACGACACGTTGCCCGGTGATGGCGGTGACTAACTGCTGGTAGGCATTCTGGCGGCTGTGGGATTCTCCCGGTGCTACGACCTGAATGTGGGGAGCGAACGTTTCCAGGTGATCGCGGTCGGTGCGTCGTAGGGCCGCGCGCACCTTGTCCATGGCCGAGCCCGTAAGTTGGGCCGTATCGGTATCGGTTAGTCCAATTGCCAGCTTTTCGGCCGTGAGTAGGGCCATAGCTTCCTGGCGGGTAAACATAATAGGAGGTAGCCGATAGCCTTCCACGAGGGTATACCCTTTACCCTCCTGAGTCACGAGGGGCACCCCCGCCTGTTCGAGGGTTCGGATGTCTCGGTAAATGGTGCGGGTACTGACCGAAAAGCGCTGGGCTAACTCGGTGGCTGACAGGAGTCGTTTGGTTTGTAAGAGGGTCAGCAGGGTGACCAGTCGGGTAAGGCGGTTTGTTTCGTGATCCATGCTGGATTGGCATCGTACCGCTGAGGTAAACGATGAGCGGACAAACTAAGGGAGCCAGAGGCAGTCCTCCAAGTGGGTACGTCTTATTTTAGGGGTAGGAGTTTCTATTATCGGGTCGCTTCGTCGAATCGTACCGCAACGGCGGACGGTAAAATCCGTCACTTCACCAGTACGTCGGAATGTGGTAGGTACAATAGTCCTGCTTTTCGTTGACCGGCTCATCCAGAGCTAAGTCCAGTAAGGGGCGCCGTCTCACATAACCCTCGTGGCTGTTGCAGAACTCTGCTTGCCAAATCGATTTCCTTTTTTCATAGCTGGCTTTGTACCAGCCCATTCTCACATTAATTGTAGAAAAACCACGAGCCCCCCAGCAATGTGTCTTGGCTAGTCAATGACCATTCCACTCTCAAGGCCATTGCCTGGCTGACAGCAGTGTGGCTAGTAAATCTCATGTACTTCTTCAGGTTGAAGGCAACAGCAGCCATCAGCATCACTTTGTGAGCCCCTGCTTTACCTCGTACGTTTACTTTACGCATTCCATAGTACTCTACTAAGCTGCCTAAAACCGGCTCTACCGTCCGTTGGCGAAGGCGTTTCATGCGCTGACCCCACCGACTTTGCTGGCGCTCTAGGGCTCGTCGGTAGTGCGCATCATAAGCGGTTCGAGTAATTTGGCGGCACTGCCGCGGCGGCGGACCGCCTCTTGGGAACACAGGTGGGCTTGAGGGGGCAGTGTTTACAGTCCTGATAATCGGCTTGATATATTTTCACCAGACCACCATCCGCATTGGTATCAAAGGTTTTGAAGGACAGCGACTTGCCGGCTGGACAGGTGAACGAGTCGGCCTGCTGGTTATAAGGAAACCCCTTAATTTGCGGCTTATATTTGCCAAACACCAGAATCCAGGCCTTGATTTTCCACTGCTCAAGTTCGGCTATCAGCAAAGTCGGCCTGCACATAAGTAATGACTCCTTCGGCCGTATCAACGGCCAGACTACAAAGGTAATTGAGTTTGTGTAAAGTGCCATCATAAGTGTACCAGTCAGTGCCACTAAAAGTGCACAGGTTAACTCACAAACTGTTAACCTGTCCTGCCATTAAGCAGGACACCGATGTACCAGATGGATATGTACCTTACCATTCAGACCCTCCGCAACCGCGGGATGAGTCAACAACAGATTGCCAACCAGCTTGGCATCTCCCGTCGCACCGTTCGTAAGATTTTGGACCGGCTTGCGCAGGGACATCAACAGCCCGCCCGTCAGGTGCGCAGCAAGAAGCTCGACGATTCCTTCCAGGCCGTCAAGGCGCTCTTCGAGCAGGGCCTGACGGCGAAGCTTATCTTCCAGCGACTTACCACCCGGCAGCCACCCATCCAGGTTTCTTACCGCTCGGTAGTACGCTTTGTCAATCAACTGAAGGGAAAAGAAGTCTACGTCTATCAGCACAGCGCACCGGGCAGCGAAGCGCAGGTTGATTTCGGCTATCTGGGCCAATTCGAGCATCAGGGTAAGCAGCGAAAGGTATGGGTGTTCGCCATGCTGCTGGCCCACAGCCGGTACGCCTACTACCGGGCCGTGCTGGACCAAAGCGTCGCTACCTTCATTGAGTGCCACTGGCGGGCCTTCGACGGGGCCGCCCGTGCGGTTCTTTGGTGGGGTTCCCCTGAGCGTAAAGATTGACAACCTGAAGGCGGGGGTCGTGCAGGCGGACTTTTACGATCCTATCATTCAGCAGCAGTACGCTCAGTTTCTGGCCCATTATCAGTGCCAGCCCATCACAGCCCGTGTACGTCGGCCTCAGGACAAAGGCAAAGTGGAGTCAGCCGTCAAGTACGTCAAGATCAACTTCCTCAAAGGGCAGACCGCCACCGGCTTCACCGATTTGCAGCAGCAGTTGAGCCACTGGATGCTGCAGGTCTGTAACCAAAGGGTGCATGGCACCACCCGTCGGGTACCTGCTCACGTAATGGCCCAAACCGAGCAGGGAAGCCTCCAGCCTTTGCCCCTCAGCGCTGGCAGCACTACCAGGTCCAGGAGCGCAAGGTCAACCAGGTGGGCCATGTGCTGTTTCGCTATAACTACTACTCCGTACCAGCCGCTTACACCGGGCAAGTAGTTCGGCTCGAAGCCGATACCAGCCTGCTACGCATTTACGCTGATCAGACGCTGCTAACCGTGCACGAACTGGCCAGTGGACAGGGGCAGTACGTTAGCCGTGATGACCATGCGCCCTCCTACAAGCCCCGCCGGCAACCCTCCTACTACCGCCAGCAGGTAGCGCAGCTAGGTCAGCACGCAGAAGAGCTACTGGCGCAGGTGGAGCAGAACCCTACCCGCAACTGGACGCATGTGGCCAAAGGACTACTGCATCTGGCCAAAGAGTACTCGGCCGAGGTGGTCGATCAGGCTTGCCAGCGGGCCATGCAATATGGCTCATTAAGTTTTGCTTCCATTCGGCAGATCTGCCAGCAGGGCCTTTACCGCACCGATACCACCCTTGCCTTACCGCCCAGCGGGCTGGGTGGCTATCAACATGAACTAAGTCTTTATGATCAATTAACCCGTGTCAACTAACGCCCATGGAACACCTGAAAGATAAACTCAAAAGCCTGCGGTTGCCCTGGATGGCGCAGGCCCTGGCCCTGCGTAACGAGTACGCCCTGGCCAACTCGGTCAGCTATCTGGCGTTTCTGGAGCTACTCATCGAAGATGAAACAGCCCAGCGACAGGCCAACGCCTACCAGAAACGGCTGATGGCCTCCCACATCAACGTCCAGAAAACGCTGGACAACTATGACTTCAGCTATCAGCCGGGTGTGGACAAGAAGTTGATGTACGATCTGGGCACAGGTCGCTTCATTCGTCAGAAGGAAAATGTGCTTCTGCTGGGTAAGCCCGGCGTGGGCAAGACGCATCTGGCGCAGGCCCTGGGCCACCAGGCGTTGAAGCTGGGCTACCGCGTGTTGTTCATTCATGCCAACGAGTTGATCGAACGCTTACAGACGGCACGGGGCGATGGCTCCTATCGGTTGGCGTTACAGAAACTTCTGCAGCCTGAGTTGTTGATTATTGACGAAATTGGTTTCAAGAAGCTACCGGTGGCCGGGCTGGATGACTTCTTCGAGGTAATACGCAGCCGGTATGAGCAAGGCTCAATCATTGTAACGACGAACCGCAACTTTGAGGACTGGGGCGCACTGCTGGGCGACACTGTGATGGCCAGTGCCATCATTGACCGACTGGTGCACCATGCGACTGTGATCCGCATTACGGGTAACAGTTACCGGGTTAAGTCTTTATTGCGCGAGGAGGTTCCGGCGGTAGAGCCTGGGCTGAACGGCCAAACCCATCCTTAAGCCGGGAATTTCTGTCAAACGGCCTGTGTCTTTTTAGTGTCACTGTGCTGTACACTTTTATTGGCACTTAACAGTTTGCGAGCCTTGCCCGGTTTGACCGAAATGCGGGCATCGGGATCGGTAGGGCTATAGTGCGTTTTATTGCTTAATAACTGTGCCTTGTCATTGCTAGCCCCTAAGGCGGTAGGAGTACGCTTCAAGTTTTGCTGGTGCTTGGCTAGTCTTTTAAGCTGATGTTCAGAAGCAGTAATGACCGGTGCCGCTGGACGGGTATTGACTTTAGGTTCAAAGACCACTGGCTCATGCTGGTTTTCACCCGGCTGAAGTAATTGTGGGCCAGGTCTGCCAGGTTGTTTCTCTAACAGTGTTTCCATTGAGGCGTTAGCCTTGACAGGTGCCGAATCGATGGCGACCCGACGACCGGATACCATATTATTGGCTACGCAAAGCTTGAACACCTGATCAAATAGTGCTTCAAAGAGTTTTTCAGGGTAGAGTTTTCGAGTACGACTCAGGGTGGAGTGCCAGGGTAGTGGGTCATCCAGGTTATAGCCCAAAAAATACAGCAAATCCAGTCGCATAGAGCAATGCTCAACCAGCTTTTGATCAGAAGTGATGTTCTCCAGGTGGCTGATAATCATAAATTTAAAGAAAACCACTGGGTCAATAGACTGATGTCCTGTTCGGCCATAGAGCTCTTTAGTGCCCTGATAGAGAAAAGACAAATCTAAAGTTTCCTTCAACCTCCAATAAAAATTGTGCCTTGGAACATGGCTGGAGAGCCGGAAATTGATGATTAGGTTTTCGCTATACTCCTTTCTGCCTTGCATCGTTGAAGATAAAAAATCTCCACCAAATCGGGCTTTTAGGTGTAAATAGAGTTATGCAACAGCCACCAGGGATTTGTGAGACGAGCTTGCTTTGCCTATACAACAATCTGTCAAGCCATTCCAGTAGCATACACTTCATTGAAGACTACAATAATAAACTACTTTACCCAACAGCCGGGTTTTTGTACTTTCTCCTAAAAAATGTCTGCCCGCCGTGCCGCGGTCGAAGTTTCATCTCAGGCACCGAAGCTAAGAAAAATTGAAAGTGGCGGCAACCTGCACCGGGCCGGACCCGCCGCAGCCAACCACCGCCCATTGGTATTTCCCCCGGCCGCCTTAACTTGGCCGCCGGACTGTCATTCACAATCAGTTGGAAGTTTTTTCTTTAATCAACATCGGCGGCACCATTGCCTTTGCCGCTTCGGGCACGCTGGCGGGCCTGCAAAAACGCCTCGACGGATTCGGCCTCATCGTCGTGGCCTTCGCCACGGCCGTCGGCGGGGGCACCATTCGCGACATGCTGATCGGCCGGTTGCCCGTACGCTGGCTTCAGGACTCCTCCGTCATTCTTTTGATTTGTGCCGTCGCCCTGCTGACCATTTTTTTTCGTACCCAAACCGGCCGCCTCGAACGCTCGCTGGTCCTGTTCGACTCGCTCGGCTTGGGCTTTTTCACGCTCCGGGGGCTTCAGGAAGGCGTGGCGGCGGGGTTGAATGTGCCTTCCTGCATCATTCTCGGCACCATAACGGCGTGTTTTGGAGGCGTGCTCCGGGATATTGTGCTCAACGAAATTCCGCTCCTGTTTCGCAGGGAAATATACGCCACGGCCTGCATGGCGGGCGGCGTCGCCTTTTTTCTGCTCCGGCCCCACCTGCCGCCGACCCTGACCGATACGCTGGTGGTGGCGCTGGTGTTCGGTATCCGCATCTGGGCGATCCGAAAAAATATCTCGCTGCCGCAGATTGAGCCGTGAAAGGGGAGGGGTCGTTTGTTAAGAAATTATTCAAAAAAAAGCCCCGGAGCGGCACTCCGGGGTACGGTCAGGCTTCGACCGCGGTCTTGAACTCCGAAGTCGTGTGGAATTTAATGTCGGGGTTGTTCTGAATATTCATCCGCAGAATCCAGTCGGACTCGGCCAGAAAGACCGGATTCTGGTCCTTGTCGTAGGCAATCTGCATGCCTTTCAGCCGAACAAATTCGTCGAGCTTCCTTTTGTCGTCCGAAGTCAGCCAACAGGCTTTGGAAATCGGCATGGGCGTCCAGCGGCATTTGGCGCCGTATTCGCCCTCCAGCCGGTATTGAATTACTTCAAACTGCAGTTCGCCCACCGTTCCGACGATCTTCCGGTTACCAATCGGCAGCGTGAACAACTGCGCCACGCCTTCGTCCGTCAGCTGCTGGATGCCTTTGTCGAGCTGCTTGGCTTTCATCGGGTCGAGGTTGACCAGTTCCTTGAAGATTTCCGGCGAAAAGCTCGGAATGCCCGTGTATTGCAGGTCTTCGCCCTCGGTCAGTGTATCGCCGATTTTGAAGGTGCCGGTATCGTAAAGGCCCACCACGTCGCCGGGGAAGCCTTCTTCCACCAGACTTTTGCTGTCGGCCATGAACGAGAACGGGCTGGCGAAGCGGATGTCCTTGTCCAGCCGCGTGTGGTGGTAAAATTTCCCCCGCTCGAACGTGCCCGAACAGATGCGCAGGAAGGCAATCCGGTCGCGGTGGCGCGGGTCGAGATTCGCGTGGATTTTAAAGACAAACCCGCTGAATTTGGACTCCTCGGGCTTTACCACCCGCTTGTCGGTCGCGCGGGCGATGGGTTCCGGCGAAATGTCGCAGAAGGTGTCAAGCAGTTCCTTCACCCCGAAGTTGTTCACGGCGGAGCCGAAAAACACCGGAGCGACCTTGCCATCGAGGTACGGCTGCCGGTCAAAGGAGTCGTACACGCCTTCGATCAGTTCCACGTCCTCGCGCAGCTGGGCCGCGTCACGTTCGCCGACTTTCTCGTCCAGCACGGGCGTATTGATGTCGATTTCCACCACGTCGTCTTCCACCTTCGTCTTGTTGATGCGGAAGAAGTTCATCGTTTTGTCGTACAGGCTGTACACCCCCTTGAAATCCGACCCCATGTTGACCGGCCAGGTCAGCGGGCGGACGCGGATGTTCAGTTTGGCCTCCAGCTCGTCGAGCAGGTCGAAAGGTGCCTGGCCTTCCCGGTCCATTTTATTGATGAAAATAATAACGGGAGTGTCCCGCATCCGGCAGACTTCCATCAGGCGTTCGGTCTGCTCCTCAACGCCCTTCACGCAGTCGATGACCAGAATGACCGAATCGACGGCCGTCAGCGTGCGGTAGGTATCCTCGGCAAAGTCCTTGTGGCCCGGTGTATCCAGAATGTTGATTTTCATGTTCCGGTACTCGAACGTCATCACCGAGGTCGCCACGGAGATACCCCGCTGCTTCTCGATTTCCATGAAGTCCGAGGTCGCCGTTTTCTTGATCTTGTTCGATTTTACGGCCCCGGCGGTCTGGATGGCGCCCCCAAACAGGAGCAGTTTTTCGGTCAGTGTCGTTTTACCGGCGTCCGGGTGGCTGATAATGGCAAAGGTCCGGCGGCGGCTGATTTCCTGTATGGTACTCATTGATTTTCTGGTATAACAAATAAACCTCACAGGCTTGGTGGACCTGTAAGGTTAAGCAGCAAAGATACGAAAAATTACCGGCTTATCGGCTGATAAACTGTTCAGTCCATTCGGTATGGGGCAGGTCGTCGATGAGGCGGAGCAGTCCGATCTGGTAGCGGCCGGGTGCCAGCGGAGCCGTGTAAAACGAGGTCCGGGTGCCGGGCTGGTACAGACTGCCGTGCTGCAGCATGCGGAGCTTACTCCGTTCGGGCTCTTTTTCGGCTGGGAGCAGGTGAACTTCTGACCCCGACCGGAGCAGCAGATACGTGGGCGTTTCCATCGTATTATGTCTCACGTCAATCACCGTCTTGTGAACGCCCTCATCTATACGTTTGGTGATTTCAAAAATAACCGGACTTTTCACCCGGGAACTGCTGATGGAAACAAGGTCAAAGGCAGAATCTGCTTCTTCCGGAAACCGCAGAATGCCGCGCTCGATGGTATTTCGTAACAGGGCGTTCCAGTAGGGGTCGGACAGGAAAATACTGATCATCGGCGAGTGATGATGCTCCTTAATTTCGGCCGCTTCGGCCAGCAGCCGCTTTTCCCGGTTTTCCAGTTCCGGAATGTAATACAGGTAAGAATTAAACGAGAAAAGCGCCGTGACGGCCGTCGCCAAAACGGTCAGCCATTTATTGCCCGAATTCTCCAGCGCGATCACCAGCAGCGAATAGGCAATGATGAGGCACATGATGGAATAAATCTGGTACCGTTCAATAATCATCAGGTCGCCGTTGCTGCGGGTGACGGCCGCACCCAGGCCCGTCAGGACCAGTACAATCGTCATGCCCAGCAGAACGGGATACACCGCCGGATAATCTTTGTGACGCCGGAAAAGAAACTCCCACCACGCAAGCCCGTAAATGCCGAGCACGGCGATGCCCATAAGCCAGACCAGCAGGGGAGAGGACAGCCCCTTGAGCCACGGAAAGCCGTCCAGATACATGGCGCCCCCCATAAAACCGGCCAGACTCCGCATCAGCCAGATGGGGTCAGGGTTGGCGAGCCAGACCGAAGGGCTTTTATAAAATTGGTAATCAGCCAGATAATACAGCAGCGTCAGCCCGATGCCGGTGGCCAGCCAGACGGCCGCTTCCAGCCGACGGCCATAACAGCCCAGCAGCAGGACCACGGCGGCCCAGGCAAAAAGACCGTTGCTGTTGGAATACATCAGGACGGCTCCCAGCCCCAGCGCCAGCCCCTGCATGCGGCGGGTGGGGTGCATGGCGAGCCAGAAAAAGAGAATGTATCCGGCCAGCGTCACGCTGTGCTGCCAGACCGACAGGCCCCAGAGCAGATTGTTGTAATAAGAAGGCTGGAAAAGCAGCAGCGCAATAGGAGTAAGCGCCCACGGACTTACCTTTGCGCGGTGGAAAAGCCGGAAAAGCAGGTAGAAAAGCGCCAGCACGGAGGCGCTGCCCGTCAACGCCAGGGTTTTGAAATTGACATGGCCTTCGATCATATAATCGAAAAGTGCAACCAGACGGGCCAGAAAAATCCGGTGCTCATTGTGCTGTGTCAGGACATCCGACCAGGCAATGCCCGTGGCCGGATCGGTCATTTTGGTGATGGAAAACAGCAGCAGATAGTCGTCCATGTACGGCACATCGACGGCGAAGCGGTATATGAAAAAGCAAAAAACCGCAGCGGCCACCCAGAGCAGAAACATGACTATCTGAGTCTGTCGGGCTGACTGTTGTGCTGTCGGTGATTCTGTAATCATTCGGGGAGGAACCATCGAAATCGGTGAGGATAAATTTCATGGTCCGGTGACCATTCTATGATAATAACTTGTTTAGTTTAAAACTTGGCAACCGAAAGGCAGTAAGTGATTTAACGGAACCGTACCTGTAGAATAAAATTCAGAAAAAATATGAAAAAAATACTATATCTGGTCCGTCATGCCAAGGCAGAAGACCGGACAGCTTTTCAGCGGGACCACGACCGGGAACTGGTTTCGGAGGGAATCATGGCCGCGGCGCGGGTCGGTCGCCACCTCAGCGAAAAAGGCATTCGCCCGGACCTGCTCATCAGCAGTACCGCCATCCGGGCGCGCGATACCGGGAAAGTAGTGGCCGAACAACTACACCTCGACCCGGAGGCCATTCGCCTCGACGAACACCTGTTCGACGGCGGGCCGAAGGCGTATCTGGCGGCGCTCAACCAACTGGACGAACAGCCGCAGTCGGTGATGCTGTTCGGGCACAACCCGGATATTTCCTATTTTGCGGAGTACCTCACCCATGCCGATGTTGGTTCGATGAGCAAAGGTGCGGTCGCCGCTATTGAATTCGAGAATCTGCAGTGGGCCGAAGTGTCGGGCCGGACGGGACGCCTGCTGTTTTCCGTTTCTCCCAAACAACTGAACGATTTATGAACCGCAACCGCCGTATTTTATTCATTGGTGCCCTTGTTTTTACCCTGATCGTGGTGCTTTTTGCCGTTGACATGGCCCGCCGCACCACCGCCCCGTGGAACCGCCGCCGACAGCTCGAACGGGCCCTGCCGCCCACCATGCAACCCGACGGAACGGCCATCGATACCAGCGTGGTCGATACGGCGGACGTCGAAACTAAACCCCGAAACTAGCCTTTACCGTTTCCACCCATTTATGACCGGATTCGTTTCTTTCTTCAAACGCAAAATTCTGCGCATTGACCGCGACCGCTGGAATTACCAGTACGACAAAGGCCTCTGGAACGGCCTGCGCGCCCTCGACGAACTGGCCCGCTTCAGCGTCATCGTCGGCTATGTGAAATTTCTGAAACCCGGCCAGCCGGAAGTGCTGGAGATCGGCTGCGGGGAGGGATTGCTCCAGCAGCGCCTGCAATCGCCTAACTACGGGCGCTACATCGGGGTAGACATATCAGACAGTGCCATCGCCAGAGCGCAGGCGGACGGCGATGAAAAATGCACCTATCTGGTCGCGGATATGGACGTGTACCAGCCTGCCGGTGCGTTCGATTTTATCATCTTCAACGAATCCATCTATTACAGCCGCCACCCGCTTAGGACCATGCGCCGCCTAGCCGAATACCTGAAGCCGGAAGGACTAATGCTCGTGACCATCAACCACCACAAGCATAGCGACCAGCTCTGGGAGGCGATTCGGCCGGGGTTCGCTCTGGTGGACGAAACCACAACGACCACCTCAAAAGGCATCTGTACCTGCAAGGTGCTCAGCCCGCTTCTGGTCCAGGAGTAAGGTTTTTAATCGCTTTATAATACCGGGTCAATAATTATCAGACAAACTGGCATGCCAATTGTAACTCAGTAAACCGTGGACGATTTAGTCTGTTCGACAACCGAATGATCCCCTGTGGCTGTGGGACGGTGAGAGGTTGAAAGCGCCGCGGGGGTAATTCCGTCGAACCAGTCAAAATGGTTTAAGGGTTAGGGTTAACAATAAGAAGCTACTGAGCCTGCCGTCGCCTGACGGCAGGCTCTTTTATTTTGGCCCGGGGGTGATAATCGATCATCATCTGCTTCAGGTAATCGCGGTCGAGGTGGGTGTAAATCTCCGTGGTCGTGATGGATTCGTGGCCGAGCATCTGCTGAACCGCCCGCAGGTCGGCACCGCCTTCGATGAGGTGGGTCGCGAACGAATGCCGGAACGTGTGCGGCCCGATGGTTTTCCGGATGCCCGCTTCCGCCGCCAGTTTTTTAATCATCTTAAACACGAAAACCCGGCTCAGGGGCTTTCCCCGGTGGTTCAGAAACACCACGTCTTCGCCTTCCTTCGTAATATCCAGCTGGTTTCGGATGTGCTCGGTGTACAGCCGGGTGTAGTGGATGGCTTCCTGCCCGATGGGTACGAGCCGGACCTTACTGCCCTTGCCCAGAATCCGGATAAAGCCAATGTCGAAAAAACAGTTGGTCAGCCGCAGATTCAGCAGTTCGGAGACGCGTAGCCCGGAACTGTACAGCACTTCGAGCATGGCGCGGTCGCGGGTGCCGGCGGGAGTAGAGAGGTCAATGGCCGCCAGCAGATCGTCGATTTCGGGCACCGACAGCGTATCGGGCAGCTTCCGGCCCAGGCGTGGCCCTTCGATCAGGTGCGTGGGGTCGGTTTGGATGAGGTTTTCGTAGAGTAGGTATTTGTAAAAAGCCTTCAGGCCCGACAGCATCCGCGCCTGCGAGTGCACCGACAGGCCAACGTCGGTCAGGTACTTCAGATACGCCATGACGTGCGCCTCCGTTACCTGAAACGGCGTCAGGGCGTGCCCATCCAGTTCCAGAAATTCCCGCAGTTTATCGACATCCCGCAGGTAGGCTTCAATGGAATTATCGGCCAGCGAACGTTCGAGGGTCAGGTAATTTTTAAAGGCATTCCTATAACTTTGCCAAACCGCTATCATGCGTCAATTAATGGTCTTTTCCCGCTACCCGGCGATTTTATGAAACGAATTCTTATCCTGAACGGCCCGAACCTTAACCTCGTCGGCAAACGCGAACCCGAAATCTACGGCAGCGTTTCCATTCTCGACTACATCAAATCCATTGAGTCCCAGTTCAGTGACGTGCAGTTCCACTACTTCCAGTCCAATCACGAAGGCGAACTGATCGACAAGATACACGAATTGGGCTATACCATCGACGGGATCGTCATCAATGCCGGGGCGTACACGCATACGTCCGTGGCCCTGGCCGATGCGCTGTCGGCCGTCAAGGCGCCCGCCGTGGAGGTGCACATTTCAAACATTCATGCCCGCGAGTCGTTCCGTCACCATAGTTACCTGACACCAAAATGCCGCGGAATCGTCGCCGGACTGGGCCTGATGGGCTATGAGCTGGCCGTTCGCTATTTACTCTCGTTATGATTACGTTTTATCCTGGTCCTTCCAAAGTGTATCCGCGCGTGGCGGACTATGCGCACGAAGCCATCCGCAAAGGCGTCGTCAGCCTGAACCACCGGAGTCCGGGCTTCATGGAAATCCTGAAAGAAACCGTCCGGCTGCTGCACGAAAAACTCCAGATTCCGGACGAGTACCATATCGCGTTTGTGTCCTCGGCGACCGAATGCTGGGAAATCATCGCCCAGTCGCTGACCCTGACGAGCAGCCTGCACCCGTATTCGGGGGCGTTCGGGCAGAAGTGGAAGGAGTACGCGCAGCGGATCAAGCCCGCCATTCTGCCCGGTGAGGCGGATGTGCTGTGCCTTGTGCAGAACGAAACGTCCAACGGCACGCAGGTCCGGATGGAGGCGCTGCGGCAGTTCCGGCAGGAGTTCACCGGGCTGGTGGCCGTGGATGCCACCTCGTCGATGGCCGGTATCCGTTTCGACTGGGAACTGGCCGATGTCTGGTTTGCGTCCGTGCAGAAGTGTTTCGGGCTGCCGGCGGGCATGGGCGTGCTGGTCTATTCCCCGGCGGCGGTGCAGCGGGCCGAACTGATTGGCGAGCGCGACCATTACAACAGTCTGCTGTTCATTCACGAAAACGTCCTCAAAAACCAGACGCAGTATACGCCGAACGGACTGGCCATTTACATGCTGATGTGCGTGTTGCAGCAGCTGCCCCGCATCGACACGATTGACGCCATCACCCGGGAGCGGGCGGCCCGCTGGTACCGGTTTTTTGAGCAGAAACAAAGCAGCTGGAAGCTGCTGGTGCCGAAGCCGGAACAGCGGTCGGATACCGTCATTGCGGTCGAAGGGACGCCGGAGGCCGTCAAAGCCATCAAAGCGGCGGCTCTGGCGCAGGGAATTATCCTCGGAAATGGGTACGGAGCCTGGAAGGACACCACCTTCCGGATCGCCAATTTCCCGGCCATCGAGGATGAAGAAATCGCGAAACTGAAAGAATTTCTGCGTTCTCACCGGCATTAGTCCTTACTTTTGCGCCCGGCCGAATGACGAGAGCCCTACCGTGGGACGGCCACTGCCGTATGTTTAATCTGAAAGAAATTCTGTCCGTTGCCCTGATTCTGTTTTCCGTGATCGACGTCGTCGGCTCTCTGCCCATTATCATCGACCTGCGCCGGAAGACGGGGAAAATCGAGTCCGAAAAGGCAACTCTGGTGTCGGGACTGCTGATGGTCCTGTTCCTGTACGCCGGGGAGTCGCTGCTGAAGCTGTTCGGCGTCGATGTGTCGTCGTTTGCCGTGGCTGGGGCCCTGATTATCTTTCTGCTGGGCCTCGAAATGATTCTGGGGCGGAACATCTTTAAGGAGGAGGTGCATACGGGCTCGGCCTCCATCGTGCCGATTGCCTTCCCGCTGATTGCCGGGGCGGGTACGATGACGACCATTATTTCGCTAAAAGCCGAATACGCCACGCCGAACATCCTGAGCGGAATTCTGCTGAATCTGATTCTGATTTACGTCGTTCTGAAATCTTCGGCCTGGATCGAAACCCGGCTGGGACCGGGCGGGACGAGCATTCTGCGCAAGATTTTCGGCATTATCCTGCTGGCGATTTCGATCAAACTGTTTAAAAGCAATTTCTGACCGCAGATTTTACGGATTGGCCGGATGAGCCCTGATGCTTCGCTCGGGGAAACGCATCCAGTTAAATCTAATAATCTGTGTAATCCATGTCAAAGATGACTACCCCCGATTCATTGAATGCCGTTGCGGAATTCCACCGCACGTTTCATCACCCGGTTCTGGAAACGCCGCAGATTCCGGCCGAAAACCGCTGCCAATTGCGGGTGGCGCTGCTGGCCGAAGAGCTGAAAGAGCTGGAAGTGGCCATTCTGGAAAAAGACATCGTGGCCGTGGCCGATGCGTTATGCGATTTGCAGTACGTCCTGAGCGGGGCGGTGCTGGAGTTTGGACTCGGCGACCGGTTCAAAGCCCTCTTCGACGAAGTTCAGCGCTCGAACTTGAGCAAAGCCTGCCGGACGGTGGAGGAAGCCGAGGCAACCGTGCAGCACTACCAGGCCAAAGGCACGGAATGCCACTACGTGGAATCGGACGGCAAGTTCCTGGTGTACCGCACCGCCGACAACAAAACGCTGAAAAACATCAACTACTCCCCCGCCGACCTGGAAGGGATGTTGTAGGGGGAGGAGTTTAGGGTTTAAAGTTTAGGGTTTAGAGCGGTCCGCCGCTGCGGTTGCTCCGCCGTTATGGCTGCTTCACTGAGCTATGACGCCTGAACTGGCAGAGCAACCCTAAACTCTAAACCATCCCCCCTAAACCACCGGCAGGTAGAGGACGAATTCGGTGCCTTCGCCGAGGCGGGTGTTGACTTCGATTCGGCCCTGGTGGAGTTTTACGATGCGCTTGGTCAGGGCCAGCCCGATTCCCAGGCCGCTGGTGCCGTCTTCTTCCGAGCGGCGGGTGCGGTAAAACGGCTCAAAGATATGGGCCAGTTCGTCCTCCGGAATCCCCGGTCCGTTGTCGACAAACCGCAGTTTGATTTCTGAATTGGCGTCGACGTAGACCGTCATCCGGTTGTTATCCGAGTGGCGGCAGCCGTTTTCCATCAGATTGACAAAAGCCGTCCGGAGCAGCGGTTCCACGGCGGGCAGGGTAAGCTCATTGTCGTCCTCCGGAATCGTTTCGTACTGGATGTCGATCTGACAATGCGGACTGTTTTTGGCCAGCGTTTCCTGCGCCTGAAACAGCAGTTCATCCACCCGGGCGGGCGTGAAGGTCAGCGTGGAAGCGTCGGCGCTGGCGTAGGCCAGTTCGAGCAGCCCGTTGACCAGTTGCTTCATGCTCCGGGCTTCGTTGAGCAGGTCTTTGAGCAACTCCCGGTATTCGTCCGGCGACCGCTCCTGCATGAGCGACACCTCGATATGGCCGATCATGGCCGTGATCGGCGTCCGCAGTTCGTGGGAGGCGTAGGAAACAAAGTTCTTCTGGGCGGTAAAGCCTTCTTCCAGCCGCGCCAGCATGTCGTTGAACGTAATGGACAGGTTGGTCAGCTCGTCGCGCTGCCGACCGATGCGCAGCCGGGCGTTGATGTTGGTCGCCGAAATGGTTTTTACCTGCCGGATGATGCCGGACACCGGTTTGAGCGCGTCGCCCGCAAACAGGTAGCCCGCCAGCAGGACAAGGCCCAGGCTGACCAGCCAGCCGCTGATGATGATCTGCCGCAGCCGCGACAGCTTCGAGTAGCCGTAGCGGTCCACCGCCGAAACCGCCAGCACGAACGTATTGCCCGCCGGGTCGCGGTAGGGGGTAGCCAGCAGTTCGGCTTCATCGTGGGGCAGCCACAGTTCCCGCCCGCGCCGGACCTCAGCCTGCTGGGCGGCGGTAAGAACAGGCTGGATGGTACCCCAGGTGACCAGCTGCCGCCCCTGCGGGGTGTACAACGTGACGGACGACTGATAAAGCCCCCCAATGTCCAGATCGTTGAGCTGTTGCCGGAGTGCTTCGGAGCCGGTCGGAGAATCGCCGAATACCCGCCTGATCGCCTCGGCTCGCTCGGAAAGACGCTGGCGGAACTCGGTTCCCCTGTACTGGCTGAACGTCAGGTAGATCACTACCGAGAACAGCAGCAGGATCGACGCCACCATCAGGGCAAACACCAGCGTCAGACGGGTACGAATATTCATAAAAGGTTATTCTTCCTTGAGCATGTACCCCATGCCGATCACCGTATGGATCAGCTTCGGGGTAAACTCTTTGTCAATTTTCTTGCGCAGAAAATTGACATACACATCAATGACATTCGTACCCGTATCAAAATGAATATCCCAGACCTTTTCGGCAATGTCGATCCGCGACACCACGCGGCCGCGGTTCCGCATCAGGTATTCCAGCAGCCCAAACTCCTTGGCGGTCAGATCGATTCGCTTACCGCCGCGCCGGGCAATCTTTTCGTTCAGATCCAGTTCCAGGTCGGCTACTTTCAGGAGATTAGCCTGCGGTCCGGCTTCGGCGCTCCGCTTGCTCAGGGCCCGGATGCGGGCCAGCAGTTCCCGGAATTCAAACGGCTTGACAAGGTAGTCGTCGGCCCCGGCTTCAAAGCCGGTCAGTTTATCGTCGACCGAACCCATCGCCGTCAGCATGAGAATCGGAGTTTTAACCTGCTCGGACCGTAACGCCTGGGCCACGTCAAACCCGTTCATCTTCGGGAGATTAACGTCCATGACAATGACGTCGTAGGTGTTGCTCAGCGCCATCGTGCGGCCAATCTGACCGTCGTAAGCAACATCCACTTCGCAGGATTGCTCCTCCAGACCTTTCTTTACAAAAGAAGCCAGTTTCGGCTCATCTTCGACAACCAGTACTTTCATGGTGTGTAACTAAAAATTCATAGCATAGCGGGTATGCTGATATCTATACCAAAATAAAAGGCTATTTGTTATGCCCGGTGGAGGCGGCGTGATTTACCTTGTCCTGACGCGTCAGGGTGTAAATAACCAGACAAAAAATGTAACCATATAGAGTTTAGCAGTAAAGTAGAAAAAGAACCTGCTATATGCAAAAGGTTCTTCAGCTTCTTGGTACCGGAGAGAAATTTTATGGCAAAAAAAAAGAGCCCGAAGGCTCTCCACTATTTATCGTTTGTACGGCGTATTGTCAAGTTCAAGTTGGCAATTTCTACGGTCTGTACGAAAAGACTCTTCAACGGGTTACGGCAACTGACTGGTTAAGTATTTATTACGGTAGGTACGGAATCCCTGCGATATTCTTAACAGGAATGGGCTGCAGAGCGTAATCCGGACTCCCGTTTTGTTGCCACAGCCCCTGTAACCAGTTCAGAAGGTCGGTAGCCAGATTTTCAAGTTGCTGCATAAGGTGCGTCGTTTTAACAATACAAAGATGGGAAGCCTGTATTAAAACGGAATAAATAGTCCGTTAAAAGGTAATTAACAAAAAAGCTACCCGAAATGCTTTCTTCAGGTAGCTTTTTTCATCCTATCCACACCATTACAAAGCTGGCAGAGCCAAACTTTGTCGTTCAACCTTCCCCTAGTTTCCGAACCGGGCGGCCCGGAAACACAATGGTAACTTTGAAGTGATACAAAAGTAATAGGGCCGTATTAAAGCCTAATTAAAGGCAAGTTAAAAAGGCATGAAATTGTCGGACAGCGGATTATTGACCCTTTTAAACAGAAAAAAAGCTATCCGAGATTCCCGAATAGCTTTCCGACTATATCCACACCATTTAAAAACAGCCGTTAGGTACGACTGCTTTTTTCTTTATCACCAAGGTGATTTAAATATCTTTTTCCGTTTGCTTTAATGATGATGCAAAAGAACGGCAGAATCCCCGTTTTTCGACATATGAACCATTAAAAAGCGGTTAAAGTTACATGTATTGATTTGTTCTTGCAAAAATCTACGGACAAAATAAAGGAAATACTTAGGTAAGCAGCCTTTAGCCGCAGCTGTAGGCGACCACAAGCAGAAGAAGTCCGGCCAGCAGGCGGGTCAAAGTGCCCGGTTCAAAAGGAGGGCGGCGGAAAGAGGCCATGAGTAGTTTTAGTTAATTACGGCCCTGTAAAGTTGAAAGTCTATAGTTAAAGGCGAATTAAGTTTTCGTTAAAAGAGAGTTAATCATAAAAAAAGCCATCCCGTCGGGGATGGCTTTACTTTTCATGTCGTTGAGTAAATCAGAAATGAATCTTATTCAGCCTGCAGCGACTGACGTGAAGATTCGACACCTTCGTGAGCTTTCTCGGCCAGATTATCAACTTTATCGTTGTACTGGCTCTTATTTTTCTGGTCCTCAGCTTTGTTCTGGATTTTATCCACCTGCTGGTTGATCTGCGATTTAACCTGGTCAACCTGGGCTTTTACCTGTTCGACGCCCTTCTGCCACTGACCCTGCAGGTCTTTCGAGCGGCGATCGGCTTCGTTCTTCAGGTAATCACGGGTGTCGCGACCACTACGGGGTGCTGTCAGCATACCGGCGGCTACGCCTGTCAAAAATCCGAGCAGAAAATCTCTTGTGCTTCTCATGGTGTTAGATAATTAATGGGTTACCAATGCAAAGGTAACGCTTGATAGTGAATACTTTACCCTTCTGAAAGGCCGTACGATAACGACTCTGCCGGCTTAACGATTCGAAGACACGGCGGCGTCTCTGGTTTCCTCGTACTGCTGACGAATTTTGTCAAAACCAGAGGAGATCGTATCCTGCAACTCTCTCAGAAAGCGGTCGCTGTCGCTGGAAAACTTCCGGCGGGTTGCCTGCCCGCTACGGGGAGCGAGCAGAACGCCCAGGGCAGCTCCTGCCAGCAACGCAACCACAAGGCCACTGAAACTAGATTTCATAAAGCTGTTAATTGAATGAACAAATAACTGCCCACGGCAGCGATACCCATATAAAGAAAATATTATACCAGCCGGTTACGTAATCGAAAATAGCTTGTAACGTTTTGATTTACAATAAATTATTGATGTTTAGTAAAGAGACCAGAAGCAATTGTCAAAACGCAGACGGGGAGATATTTCTACAAGCTTATAGCAAACATGCACCAATCCCGACGTATAGGGGGATGACAGTGCCGTCGGGAAACTGACGGAACGGCCCGGGTACTTTTGCCTATACAGTGGTTTTATAAATAGACTTTCCAAAATCGTTGTATAATGCGACCCGGAGACGGCTGGTCAGGCCGTTTTTTACTCCGCCGGAGTTCCACAATGTATCTGCACAATGAATTATTCTGATTGGTTTTTTCTGGTATCGGGCGTACTACTGGTCATCGCTTCCTTTATAAACCTGAGCCGTAACGAAGCCTGGTGGGTTCGCATCTGGGACTTTCCGCATCTTCAGCTGGCGCTGCTGGCTCTGCTCTGGCTGCTGGGCTGGCTTGTCATGGACGGCAACGGCCCCGTCGTCGAATGGATTCTGCCGGCGCTGATGATTGCAGCCCTGCTTTACCAGTCCTGGCTGGTTTTTCCCTACACCCAGCTGCACCGGGTTCAGGTCATGCGCTACCGGGGCGAGTCGCCCGGGCGCACCATCAAACTGATGATCGCCAACATCTACATGGACAATCGCCACTACCGCTCAGTCTTGCAGCATGTCCAGAGACACCAGCCCGACCTGCTCCTGATCGTGGAGGCCGACGATGAATGGTGCCAGGCGCTTACTCCCCTGGAGGCGCAGTACCCGCACCGGGTGCTCAAACCGCTGCCCAACACCTACGGCATGCTGCTGTACTCGCGGCTCCGGCTGCACCAGCCTCAGGTCCGTTTTCTGGTTGAAGACGACATTCCCTCCGTCCGGACTTTTGTGGAATTGCCGTCCGGAGAGAAGATACTTTTTTACGGGGTTCACCCCCAGCCGCCCAGCCCAACGGAAAACGACCGGTCTACCGAACGCGATGCCGAACTGCTGATGGTGGGCAAGGAAGCCCGGAGTCACGAAGGGCCGGTCATTGTGGCCGGTGATCTGAATGATGTGGCCTGGTCGCATACAACCCGCCTGTTCCAGCGCGTGAGCGGGCTGCTCGATCCGCGGGTCGGGCGGGGACTTTTCAGTACGTTCCACGCCAAATATTTCTTTCTGCGCTGGCCACTGGACCACGTCTTCGCTTCGGTGCATTTCAAGGTGAAGGCCATTCAGCGGCTGCCGTCCGGCGGCTCTGACCATTTTCCGATTTTTATCACGCTGGTGTACGACCCCGCCGCGCCGTTGCAGCATGACGAACCGCAACCGGAAGAAGGGGACCGCGAGGAGGCGAGGGAGAAAATCCAGAAGGTATAACATGAAAAATCCCTGCATTCAATTTGATGCAGGGATTCCGTACCCACCGTAACTTGTACTTAACCTAAAATGAAACCACCTAAACCTAAACGTACCACTCTTGTTTATTTGGCTGTATCCTGACCGAATTGCAAGACAACAGCATGATGTGTCGTATAGTCGAAAAGCTAAGATTGTTCTGCGCTTTCGTAAGATTTATTTGAGAAAACTGTGCCAAATTATGAAAGAGATACTTTCAAGGAAGGAATGATGTTTCTAACGTAAAAAATAGGCTTTTTATCATTTAACGCCCGCTTTAAACCGTTCTGTCGGTGTGGAATTCCTTCCACAGTTGTAGAAAAACTGTAGAAAAAACACAACTTATTTATCTCAATAGTTTCATGTATTCATTCAAGAGCTTGAATATAAATTGAATGTTACGACCGTTTAAAGACCATAATCCGTTGTTCATCGCATAAAGTAAAGCGTCTATCCATTTCAGGCACATTATTTATAGTATATACAAAAGCCAGTAGAAAGTGAACGGTTTATGTACATGAGACAAACGAGGAGTTGGCAAGGCGGAGCCCACTATGAAGGTCTGGGAGTTAATATGGAGAACGGCAAACATGTTCTGATAATTGATGACGAAACAGACATCTGTCTGTTGTTGTCAGGGCTTTTAAAACGGATGGGTTATCAGACTACATGCGCCCATTTTTTGGAAGAAGGACGCCGTCGTTTAAGCCAGCAGGCTTTCGATGCTGTCTTTCTTGACCTGAGTCTTCCCGACGGCGTCGGGTTCGATTTACTATCTTACATCCGTCATAACGGCAATCCAACGAAAGTTGTCATGATCAGCGCCTTTGACGGAAATGCGGAGCGGAAAAAAGCCACTCAGGAAGGAGCCGATTACTTTATCGGAAAACCTTTTAACCGAAAGACAATTGAGCAGGCACTTGAGAATATTCAGTTGTAGAAAGTGTAGTTTACTTTCTATAGTGAATTAGTTATCTTTGTTTACGGTGCTTGACACACGCTGGCATTGTTGGCTTACCCCTTTCCCATGGAAAAAATCCTGATAGTTGACGATAATAATGACATTTGTCTGCTGCTGGAGCGTTTCTTGACCAAACAGGGTTATAAAACCGCTTCGGTACAGCGGGGAGAGGATGCGCTTACGCAACTGCGAAAGGAGTCCTACGATCTTGTTATCTGCGATTTTAAACTGCCGGATATCGACGGACTCGAAATCCTGCGGCGTATCAAAGTACTTGACCCCACCATTGCCGTAATCATCATTACCGGCTATTCGGACGTCCGAACGGCCGTGCTTACCGTTAAACACGGTGCCTTTGATTACGTGACCAAACCTTTGTATCCCGACGAAATTCTGTTTACGATCAAAGGTGCCCTCGAACGGCGGGCCCAGGCCCTCGCAGCTCCGGCCCCCAAGCCGGAAAGCGAACCGGCCACCGCCGCCAAACCGGCCCGGGTCCGGCAGATCGTCTCCAGCGGCGGCAAACGGTTTATCTTCGGAAAAAGCCGGGCGGCCGAAATGCTGCAGAAACACATTGACCTCATTGCCCCGACCAACATGTCGGTCATCATCACCGGCGAGACCGGAACGGGCAAAGAATTTGTCGCCAACGCCATCCACCAGAAAAGCCGCCGCGCAGACAAGCCGTTTGTGGCCATCGACTGCGGCGCCCTGTCGAAGGAACTGGCCGGAAGCGAACTCTTCGGACACATCAAAGGCTCCTTCACCGGCGCGTTGTCGGACAAGGTCGGCAGCTTCGAATACGCCAACGGCGGAACGCTCTTCCTCGACGAAATCGGTAACCTTTCCTACGAAAACCAGATCAAACTCCTTCGGGTACTGCAAGAGCGGAAAATCCGCCGCATTGGCAGCAACCAGGACATTTCGGTAGATGTACGCATCATTGCGGCGACCAACGAAGACCTTCGCGACGCCGTCCGGCAGGGCCGTTTTCGGGAAGATATCTATCACCGCCTGGATGAATTCCGGCTGGAACTGGTGCCCCTGCGCGAGCGGAAGGCCGACATTCTCATCTTCGCGGAACATTTTCTGGAAGGAGCAAACGAGCAGCTGGAAAAGGAGGTTCACGGCTTTTCCGACGAAGTGAAGGAAAAGCTGAAAGAGTACTTCTGGCACGGTAACCTGCGCGAATTGCAGAACGTCATCAAGCGGGCCGTGCTGCTGGCCCAGTCGGATATGATTACGCTGGACTGCCTGCCGATCGACATCCGGGAACCGACCTATTTTACAGAAGACCTGGTGACCACCTCGGCCCCGGCCACGTCGATGATGGCTCCCTCCGGAACCGCGGTAGCCAATCCGAACAGCAACCTCAAATCCGTTTCGGAGAACGCCGAGCGGGCGGCCATCATCAAAGTGCTCGAAAAGACCGGCTACAACAAAACAAAAGCGGCCGAAGTGCTGAACATCGACCGCAAAACCCTGTACAACAAGCTGAAAGCTTACGATATACATTTGTAGAATGACTGAATGATTGATTGACTGAATGACTGAGGTCCTGCAAAGCTTAATCAGTCATTCAGTCAATCAATCATTCAGTCATTTTGTTAAAAGGCAAACCCTACAGACACCATGCCGGTTGCGTTTTTGGCGTTGCCGAGCAGCAGATTAGCGCCGCCGCTATCTGCCACTTTGTTCAGGCCCTGGCCGTAGCGCAGACCCACCAGCAGAGGACCGAAGTAGAGGTTGAAACCACCGGCTACCCCGTAATCCAATCGGTTAAAGTTGTCGGTATTGAGAGACCCAACCGCAGTGCCCAGATCGCCTTCCGTTTTCAGGGACGAATTAAGCAGATAACCAGCGTACGGTCCAATTTGCAGGTCAGCGGTGTTACCAAGCTTGAAGGTCGCCAGGACAGGAAGTTCAAGATAATTCAGGTTGAAATTCGTGCGGCCGGTAGCACCAAACGCGTTGTAGGCAGCCGAAGCGCCTTTGCTTGTATACAGCAGTTCGGGTTGGATAGCAAAGGTTTCTCCGAGCGGGACCTGCGTAAAAACGCCGACGTGAAAACCATATCGTTCTTTGCGGTCACTGCCGTTTTCGATGTTCAGCGTGCTGGCGTTAAAGCCGCCTTTGATACCCGAACGGGCACGAGTCTGGGCCGCAGCATCCTGAGTGATCAGACCAGTCAGGAGGGCCGTTGCTGCCAGGACATGTCCAAGCATTTTTTTCATAGGTATGGTTGATTGGTTTGACACCCGAATACGTTTCAAATCTGTGCCAGAATTTAAAAGAAGCGGAGCGGAGCGTCGTCAACCGGCAATAAGCTGCGGTTTACTAAGGGGTTAGGCCACCGGGGCGAACGGTCTGAAGGAGGAGGGCTGCACGGGAAAATTATATTTTTGTGTATCCGTTTCCCCAAAAGCGGGTAAAAACAATCATATTACAAAGCCGCCTGCACAAATGACGTATAAGGGTATTTTGGTAAATTTATTAAACACACTTTGCCCGAAAATGGTAGTATAGGATGGGTAATTTTCGTGAGGGCCGGACTCTCTCTGTTGTAGCTTCCCGAGTTTGAACCAGTTTGATGATTATTGAATGAATTGTCTGTAACACTGAACAAGAATATAATGGATGTTAAACAACATAAGACCAGCATCCTGATCGCTGATGACGACGCTGATGACCGTATGCTGCTGGAACAGGCTTTTCAGAAGGCCAAGCTTACGTCAAAGCTGTACTTTGTGGAAGACGGAGAAGAACTGCTCGATTTTCTATACCAACGCCCGCCCTACGAAAATTCTATGCGGCCAAGTCTGATTATTCTGGATTTGAACATGCCCCGGAAAAACGGGGTACAGGCCCTGCGCGAGATCAAGGAAAACGACCAGCTGCGGCAGATACCGGTGGTGGTGCTGACCACTTCGACGGCCGAAGAAGATATTCTGAGGACATACGACCTGGGGGTTAGTTCGTATATCTCTAAGCCGTTTGACTTCAAAAGTTTGCTAGAAATTACTCAAACCATTAAAAAATACTGGATTGACACCGTTTCCTTACCTGACGACTCAAACCGATAGAGTGTCTGACAAACCAATCCGGGTCCTGCTGGTAGAGGACGATGAAGACGACTATGTGCTGACGAAAACCCTGGTCTCTACCCGCGATAATGCCAACATCAAACTGGATTGGGTGACCGAGTTTGACGACGCCCTTCAGCATGCCTGTCAACGTGATTATGATGTGTTCTTGGTCGATTACCGGTTGGGCGAACGCACCGGGATTGAACTGATTCAGGAAGCTTTCAAAACCGGTTGCCAGGCCCCCATGATCCTGCTGACCGGGCAGGATGATATAGAGGTCGATTATTCGGCTTTGAAACTCGGTGCCGCCGATTACCTGGTGAAAGGCCGCATCGACGCCCAGCTGCTGGGCCGGAGCATCCGCTACGCCGTTCGGCAGGCCGAAATTACCGCCGAGCTGGCCGAGAAGGAGAACAAATACCGCTCGCTGTTCGAACGGTCCATCGACGCCATTTTCGTAACGGACCGGAACATGGTCATTCGGGAGGCTAATCCTTCGCTCGAGAAACTGACCGGGTACTCGCAGGACGAACTCTGCGGGAAAATGCCGCTGGTGCTTTTCGATAAGCCGGAGCAGTACGAAGTGCTGCACCAGCGACTCGCCGAGAACGGGCAGATCAAAGATTATGAAGTAGTGCTGATGAGCCGGGACGGGCGGAAGTTCGACTGCCTCCTGTCCGTGGTGGCCGTGGCCCAGAAGGGCGGCGACCTGAACTGGTTTCAGGGCATCGTGCGGGACATTACGGAACAGAAAAAAGCCCAGCGCGACCTGCTGGTGGCCGAAAAGCTTTCCATGACGGGCAAGATCGCCCGCAGCATCGCCCACGAGGTCCGCAACCCGCTCACCAACGTCAACATGGCGCTGGAGCAGCTCCGGGAGGACGTCCCGACCGACGACCCGGTGGCGGGCCTTTACATGGACATCATCCGCCGGAACGCCGAACGCATCGGGCAGCTGATCACCGAAATGCTGAATTCGTCGAAGCCCCGCGAACTGGATCTGCGCGCCAACAGCTTCAACGAGGCCGTCCGCGAAACGCTGCACCTGATCGACGACCGGCTCCGGCTGAAAGGCATGACACTGGTGACCGAGTTTATGCCCGACCCCTGCCTGATTCCGCTCGACAAGGAGCAGTTCAAAACGGCGCTGATCAATATTCTGGTCAATGCCGTGGAGGCGATGGATGAGGAAAAAGGGGTGCTGACCGTGAAGACCCTGGAAGCCGGCGACGACAACGTTATGGTCTGCGTCGAGGACAACGGATCGGGCCTGACCGAAGAAGTCCGGCAGCGGCTGTTTGACCCGTTCTTCACCCGCAAACAGGGCGGCATGGGCCTCGGCCTGACCACCACGCAAAACATCATCAACGGCCACCGCGGGTCTATCGAGGTAGAAAGCCAGCAGGGCGTAGGCACCACGTTTCGTCTTATTTTTCCGAAAGGCTGAGGGCCGCCAACCAAGACTACGAAGATACAATCCTGATAAATGCGGAATAGCTCCGGACTTTGTCCGGGGCTATTTTTATGTCCGGCAACTGTGTATAATTTTACACACTGTGGCGGCCGTTTCCACACTCAAACCACAATTATTTCCGGTAAAAATCACATATGTGAGAAAGCGGAAGGTCGTTCAAAAGGCTTAAAATCAGCGTTTTTGCTATTTTTTTTCTTCCCGCAAAAATCGCTCTTCGGGCTGGCATAATTATGTCAATGATAGTTGTCAGAGATTTAACGATCGAGGCATATGATGTGGAGCAATTCTCACTTCCCGGCAGCGATGCGATCCCTGACACCGAGTGTCCGGGAGAAAGCGATCGAAATAGCGAATTCGCTGCTGGAGCAGGGTGGACTTGATAAACAGGATGTTATCACCACCAGCATCAGCGAAGCCCGCCAGTGGGCGCGGCGCCGTTTTGACGACCTCGACGGTATGAATCATGCCCGTCAGGCGTTTTCGTAACCCTGGCTGTTAACCCAAACCATATTATCATGATCTGGAAGAAAAACATTTACGACACGCTGGTTGGATGCGCGACGGTGTGCGATGAATACGCAACGGAGTGTTCACGTCGGAGCGACATTGAAGATATGTACCGGTGCATTTTCCTGAGCCTCGACTGTGCCGACATTTGCCGTCAGATGGCGATGCTCTACGTCCGTGGCTCGGAAAACACCCGCCTGCTGGCCAAAACCTGCATTGAAATCTGCGAAAAATGCGCCCAGGAGTGCGAAAGCCTGGCCAGCGAACGCGGTTGCCAGATTGCAGGAACCTGCCGCCAGTGCATCCGCACCTGTCTGAATATTCTGGACATGACGACGAAGCCCGAAAGCGACACGGCTTTCTCCCGCTCCCTCTTCGAGGCGCTGGGCCGTCAGGAGATGATCTACAACTAAAATAATATTCATAAACAGTAGCTGGTCGGTAGGCGTTAGTTGAAGAGAGTGCCGGAGAATATCCGGACTCTGTCAACTCACGACTACCGACTTTTCTTTTTTATGGAAAACTCAACACAGCGTAACGCCGGCATGGAAAAGGTGAAAGACCTGATCGAGTCCATCCGGATTGGCATGTTTACCACCCAGGACGAGCAGAACCGGCTGGTGAGCCGTCCGATGGCCATCATGCAGATCGACGACAACGGAAGCCTCTGGTTTCTGACCAAAAAACAAACGCCCAAAACGGACCAGATCGAGAAGGATTACCACGTCAACGTAGCCTTCGCTCATCCCGACAAAGCTTCCTACGTCTCGGTTACGGGGACGGCCCAGGAGGTGTACGACCGTTCCAAAATTGACGAAATCTGGTCGCCCATGGCCAAACCCTGGTTTCCGCAAGGCAAGGAAGACCCCGAACTGATGGCAATCCGGGTCGATACGGACACGGCCGAGTACTGGGATTCAACGTCCAGCCGCATGGTCCGCCTCTTCGAAATGGCCCGCGCCGCCGTGACGGGAGATACGTACAAGGAGGGGGAGAACAAACTGGTGCAAAATAAATGATTGAATTTTGAATGATTGATAGGTTGATTATGCTCCGCTTAATGTGGTTACTCATGCGGAGCCTATCAACCTATCAATCATTCAAAATTCAATCATTCAACATTTATGATCGTTCGCTCCACCGAAAAAGGCTGGGAAGTCATTCACCAGCAGGCGCATGGATTGCTGGCTTTGCAGGCGGCTATGCGCTGGCATCCGGACAGGCGGCCCGTTCGCTGGCCCGAAACGCTGGTAGCGCTCTCGGAACACGATGATGGCCAGGATGAGTGGGAGGGAAGCAACCACCTGACCGAAGCGGGCGCCCCCAAGGACTTTCAGATTCTGAATTACTCCGTCAGTCAGGCCAAGAAGATGGTGTCCATTGCGCTGGAAAAAAGCCGGTGGAACGCCCTGATGGTGTCGATGCACGCCTCCTTTCTCTACGAGCCGCTCCGCCGCGAAAACCGCGAACTGGATGCGTTTCTCAATCAGCAGCAGAAAAACCAGCAGGACTGGATAAAAGTCCTTAAAACCACCCGCAAAGAGGTGCAGTACGGGTACGACTTTCTGCAATGGTGCGACGCGCTCTCGCTGATTCTGGTGCAAAATCAACTGCCGCCCGAAAGCCGCCGCCTGGAAATCAGCATCGGCCCCGATGGCGTTTCCTACTATATTTTGCAGCGCCCCGACCAGACCCTGGCCGTAGAGCCCTGGCCCTTCGACTGCGACGAGTTTGAGGCCCGGGTCGAAGTTTACCAGCTTTCCCAGCTTAGTTTCAAAGACGACCCAGATCTATACAACGCCCTGCTGGAAGCTCCCATCGAGGAACGCTGCTGGATTTTCCGGAAATAACTTCAGTTTCTCCACTGCCGCGAAGAACCCGAGAGGTAGCCTGAACCGTGATAAAACTCGACCCGTTCCGTTTTGCCGTCGGCATGGCGGATGGTCGTACCCGTTTCGGCGGGCTTCAGCGGGCGCAGGGGTCTGGTGTCCTTTTTCCGGCTGCGAATCACCTGAACCGGGCCGTTCGTGTTGCTCACCAGCCAGACGGGTCCGCTGACCGTTTCGACCCGCGCCAGTGCTTTCGCGTCCTGCGCCGTCCAAACGCCTGACCGGGCGGCGTCCAGCGGTTTGAAACGCCCGCGGCCGTCGCCCAGCAGCAGACAGCCCCGGCCCGCGTCGTACCAGCCGGTATAGGTTTCGGTGGCGTAGGAATTGCCCGTCAGCAGGGCGTCGGTAAAGCCGTCGCCGTTGAAATCGGCCGTTTGCATGCCGTACGCAGGACTGATCTGCGCTTCCATCGGCAGCGGAACCAGCCGAAAGCCGTCCCGCCCCCGGTTTTCGACATAGCAGCTTCTTAGTTCCGTTGCTTCCAGTTTCGTCATCTCCATATTCCGGCCTTCCACCACCTGCCGCACCGACCCTTTTGCAAATGCCCCGTACGAATTATACAGCGATTTGATCGACGGCATCTGGTCCGAAACGACATCCCGGATGGCTGCAAAATGCTCTCCGCCTTCCAGATAATACGTCAGAAACGGATCAATGCGCCCGTTTTTGTCGAAATCGGCGGCATACAACCGGAGCGGCTGTTCGGCGCTGGCCTTGTACCGCGAGTTTAAACCGAGATTGCCCGCCAGATAATCGATGTCTCCATCCCGGTCAAAATCGGCCCCGGTAAGCGAGTTCCACCAGCCGGAGGAATGTTGAATGTTGAAGATTGAATTTTGGGGAAATTGTCCTTTTTTGTTGAGTAAAAAAGTTAACGGCATCCATTCCCCGGCCAACAGCAGGTCGTGCCAGCCATCGTTGTCGTAGTCCGTCCAGAGGGCGGCACAGACCAAGCCAATGTACCGGAGCCCCGGCGCGAGCTCGTCCGTAACGTCGGTAAAGCGTGGACCCGCGCCGGGGCGGCTGTCGTTGCGCAGCAGATAGCTTTCGGGAAAGGTCGGGTACTGGCCTGGCCTGACCCGCCCGCCGCGAAACAGGTCCAGGTCGCCGTCGTGGTCGAAGTCCGCCGCCACCACACAGCCGCCGCTGGAAGCTGTAACCGGCAGCGATTCGGTCGAACGCGTCAGCTGGCCCCGCCCGTCGTTGAGGTAAAGGCGGTCCTGATAAGCGCCTTCTTCGTTCTCGTACAGACTGCCGCCGCTGACGACGTACAAATCCTGATCGCCGTCGCGGTCGGCGTCGAAAAACAGCGCGCCCATGTCTTCCAGCGCGTTTTCGCCCAGCGTCTGCCGGGTAAAATGCCCGTTGGGCTGCTGCAGGTAAAGCGACCGGAGCCGGTCAGGGTCAGCGCCGATAAAGACATCGTCCCGCCCGTCGCCGTTGGCATCGCCCACGGCCAGACCGGGGCTGTTTCTGGAAAATTGGTGAGGCAGGAGGGGCGTCCGCAGAAAATCGTTGAACTCCGTTTCCTCGTGCCGGTAGTCCAGGCCGATTTGGGTGCCGGTGCTCGTGGTCAGCAACGGGGCGGGCAATTGGGGCGCGGGCGTGAAAAACTGGCGGGGATCGTACACGACGCTGACCAGCCGCCCGACCGGAAGGCTGGAAATCCGCTGGTGCTTCCCGTCCGGCCAGCGAACTTCCGCCGACACCACGCGGGCCGTTCCGGGACTCAGATGCAGCACAGGGTCCACCGACGAAAGGTAGCCGCGTACCGGAAACGCTTCCTGCACGAGCGTCTGCCCGTTGTCGAGCCGGAGCGTCACTTTGGCCCCCAGCGCGTCGCGGTTGGGAGCCGGAGCGGAGAGCTTCAGCCGGATAGAAGCGGGCTTCTTGGGCTGCCCGGGGGCGATGGCGTTGTTGCGGTAAAGGCCAGCTTCGTCGTCGATGTTGTTGATGACCAGATCCAGATCGCCGTCGTTGTCGAGGTCGGCATAAGCGGCCCCGTTGGAAAACGTCGGTTTCTCCAGCCCCCAGTCGGCCGATTTATTTTCAAAAGTAAGATCGCCGCGGTTGCGGAAAAGATAGTTGGGAATCCGGGTTTCGGGCAGTTCGTAAAGCTTTTTCAGGCTTTCCTGCCGGAAGGCGGCCGACGACAGGCCCGTGGTGGCGATGCCGTCGTTCAGATAAACGACATAATCCAGATTGGTGATGTCGCGGCGGTACCCGTTCGTCACCAGCAGGTCGCGCCGCCCGTCCAGGTCAAAATCAGCCAGCAGCGGCGCCCAGCTCCAGTCGGTGCGGAAAACGCCTGCCATCTGTCCAATCTCCTGATAGGTGCCGTTGCCGGAATTGAGTTGCAGCGTGTTGCGGACGTATTCGTCCTGATAGCCCAGCTGCCGCGCCAGCCGGAAATAGTCCCAGCTGGTTTTGATAAGCATCATCTTCTGCCGCTGGTTGTTCTCCGGAAGCATGTCGGCCACCACAATGTCGGACAGGCCATCGTTGTTAATGTCCTGCACGTCCACGCCCATCGAGTTGAAAGACGTATGGTTGAACAGGGTCGCGGCCCGCTCCGTAAAGCGGCCGTTACCCTCGTTGATCCAGGCCAGATCATTGGAAACAAAGTCGTTGGCGCAGTAAACATCGGGCCGCCCGTCGTCGTTAAGGTCGCTGACGCACAGGCCCAGCCCGTACCCTTCGGTGGTGACGCCCGCTTCGGCCGAAACGTCCCGGAAGCGCGGGTTCTGCGGATTGACGCCTTCATTGCGGAACAGCCGGTCGGTGGAGGGACCTTCGCCGCGGGTGCGTTTGGGCCGGACGACATTGCGGCCCGTCCGCTCCAGCGCGCTTTCGAGCACGTAGCAGTCGAGGTCGCCATCCTGGTCGTAATCAAAAAAAGCGGCCTGGCTGCTGAAGCGCGCATCGGCCAGCCCGTATTCGGCCGCCATTTCGCGGAATCGGGGGACGGAATCGCCGGCGAGGCCCTGGTTAATGAACAGCAGGTTGGTCATGCGGGTGGTGTCCGGACCGGCGGCGCAGACGTAAAGATCCTGCCAGCCATCTTGATTGACATCGGCCACCGAGACGCCCGTACACCAGCGGCGGGTGCCTACTCCAGCCGCTTCGGTAACGTCCGTAAAGCGAAAATCGCCGCGGTTCAGGTAGAGTCGGCTCGATACCAGATTCCCGGCGAAATAAAGATCCGGTCGGCCGTCGCGGTTGAAGTCGGCCACGGCGACACCGGCCCCGTTGTAGAGCGGATCATAATTCAGCGCGTTCAGGGTGTCGCTTTCAAAACGGGCGATCTCATTGTTGAACGTAACTCCGGTTTCGGTCGAGGGAAGCAGCGTAAAGAGCCGGTCGCTGCTGGTGGAGCGGCAGGACCCGAGCAGCAGCAACAGGCACAAAAATGTTCGTATCATTTACTTATCCAAAGGGATAAATGGTGCGTTTTGTCCCTTTTCTTCAGAAGAAATATTGAGTAATTTGGAGATAAATTTTAGTAATTCCCAGATACTAAGCCATTAACTGTTTTCTGTAAAGTAGTCTGTCCGCCTTTTCCATGAACGAGTACGCCCAAGTGCCTGATGCTGAGCTATGGAACCACTTTCGGCAAGGAAGCCGGACGGCGTACGCGGCTATGTACGAGCGTTATGTGCAGGTTTTGTACAACTACGGCTACAAGATCGCGCAGGACTCCCAACTGGTCGAGGACTGCCTTCAGGACGTGTTTCTGGCGCTGCTGGAATACCGCGAACGGCTTTCTCCGACCGACTCCATTAAATTTTATCTCTTCCGGGCGCTGCGCCGCGAAATCGTCCGGAAATTAAGGGAAAATGATCGGTTTTGCTCGGAAGAGGAAGCCGATTTTCGCGCCGTTTTTGGCGTAGACGGCACCTGGCTGGACGGTCAGGTGGCCCGCGACCAGATCGACGAACTGCTGACGGCCCTGAATCTGCTGCCGCCCCGGCAAAAAGAAGCCGTCCACCTGCGCTACTTCGAAAATCTGAGCTACGAGGAAATTGCCGGTGTAATGGGCATCGAGCAGTCTTCGGCTTACAAAGTGATTTACAAGGCGATCGACAACCTGCAGCGCCGCTTCGTTCCTGCTTTTCTCCTGCTGTTGCAACAGCTTACATTGCCAGACACGCACCCCGGTCGATAACTTCTGCCGCTGCCCGCTATTTTTTTTCCAGAGCGGCGGGATAATTTGCTCCCCGTTTTTCATTTGGTGTAAACAAACCAAGAAATAATTGAACATGGAGCAGCCCGACTATGGCCGTTATACGCTGGAGGACTTCCTGTTTGACGACGATTTCAGACAATGGGTCACCAATCCGGATGCCGAACAGACGTTGCACTGGCAGCGGCTCGGTCGTCAGCATCCGCATCTGGTACCGCTGATGGAGCAGGCCCGCGGGCTGATTCCGGCGGTCAAGGTGAACGTGGACACTCTGCCGGTCGAAAGCAAACAGCGAATCTGGTCGGCCCTGAACACCCGCTTCGAGGAGGTGGCGGCGGGGCGTCAGGTTGCTTTCCGGCCCAGTTACCGGCGCGTCTGGGCGGTGGCGGCTTCGGTGGCGCTGCTGATTCTGACGGCGGGCTGGTGGCTGCTGGTGCGGCCTTCCGGAACGGAAACCGTCCGGACGAATTACGGAGAAACCCGCACGGTGACGCTGCCCGATGGTTCGGAGGTGAAGCTGAACGGCAATTCGATGCTCCGGTTTGCCCGCACCTGGGACAACAAAAAGGCGCGCGAGGTCTGGCTCGAAGGCGAAGGATTCTTTCGGGTTCGCAAAAAACAGACCCCGGACGGCAGCGTCAAATTCGTGGCCCATACGGCCAAGCTCGACATCAGCGTCCTCGGCACCCAGTTCAACGTAAACTCCCGCCACGGCCAGACGGCCGTGACGCTGGTGGAAGGCAAGGTCCAGCTGATGGAGCGCAGTTCCCCCCAACGGCGCGTTATCGAACTGCGACCCGGTCAGCAGGCCCGGCTGGAAAAGAAAGAGGAGGGGGTCCGGGTAGCCCGGGTCCGTACAGAACTGCACGACGCCTGGACCCGCGACCAGTTCGTTTTTGAAAGCACCCCGCTCTTCGACATCGGTGCCATGCTGCATGACACTTACGGACTGGAGATCGTCTTCGCCGACGAGGCTCTGGCTGACAAGCGCTTTACGGGAAACCTGTCCCGCCAGAATCTGGAAACGCTGCTGGAAGTGCTGGCCGCCACCTACGACCTGGAGGTGGTCCGGACGGACCAGCGGGTAGAGTTCCGGCCCAAACCCTGACCGCGGCCCTACCCCTGACAGGGTAAGGGATTGATGAAAGAACGATGAATAAACAGCTTACTTAATTCCTATCTACCATGAACAAACGAGTACTTCAGGTAGCTGTCCTCTGCGCGGCGGTTTGCGGCGCTTCGGGGATACCCCAAGAAGCTTCGGCGCAATTCTGGGCCAGAGCGCAGGCTCCCCGGATGCCGCAAACGATCGAGGCGAATCCCGGCAAACGACCGCAGTCGCTGAAACGCATACTGAACGAACTGGAAACCCGCTACCGGGTCACTTTTGCCTTTGACGAATCGCTCGTGCAGGGCCGACAGGCCGTAGCCGTGTCCGGACGGACCCTCGAAGAAAGTCTGACGCAGGTGCTGACGCCGCTGGGCCTTCGTTACCGGAAAGTAAAAGACAACATTTATGTGGTGCTGGAAAGCGAAAAACCCGCCGCAACCCCTTCCTCTGCGGCGACCAGTGAACCAAAAAACGCCGTCGCCCAGGCAGTCGTTCGTAGAATCACCGGTACGGTGACGGACGAAGCGGGGGTTGGCCTGCCGGGCGTGAACGTTTTGGAAGAAGGAACCACCAACGGAACATCGACCGACGCCGAAGGCAAATTTGCGCTCAACGTCTCGGACGAGGCCCGGCGGCTGGTCGTGTCGAGCATCGGCTACCAGTCGCAGACCATCGACATCACCAGCCAGACCACCCTGGCCGTACGGCTGGTGGAGGATAACCGCACGCTGAACGAAGTGGTAGTGGTGGGTTATGGCACCCAGCGCCGCGGCGACCTGACCGGCGCCATCGGCATCGTGCAGCCCGAAGAAATCAAGAAAGTGCAGACGGCCACCGTCACCGAACAGTTGCAGGGCCGCATTGCCGGGGTCAACGTGACGACGACCGGACGGCCGGGCGGGCAGGCCGATGTCAAAATTCGGGGAATCGGCTCGTTTGCCAATTCTAACCCGCTGTACGTCATCGACGGATTACAGGTCGGCACGCCCGGTCAGGCGTTCAACCCGGCGGATGTAGAGTCGATTCAGGTGCTGAAAGATGCCTCGGCCACGGCGCTGTACGGCTCGCGGGGCATGAACGGCGTCATCATCATCACGACCAAACGGGGCAAAAGCGGCACGCCGCGCGTCGATTTTGCGACGTACGCGGGCGTGCAGAGCATCCCGAAACGACTCGACCTGATGAACGCCCAGGAATACATCGCCGCCAACCGGGTTGCCTACCAGAACGCCGGTCTCCGGCCCCAGGCGCTGCGGACGGATGTGGATACCGACTGGCAGAACGAGTTTTTCAAAAACGGGCTCATCAACGACAACACCGTGACCGTGTCGGGCGGCGGTACCAACGCCAACTACCTGATTTCGGCCAACTTCTTCAACCAGGACGGAACGGTGGAGGGACCGAATTTCAAACGCTACCAGATTCGGGCCAATACGGGCTTTACCAAAGGCCGCTTCCGGATCGGGCAGACGCTGAACATCGGGCGGACGTACGAAACCCGGCTGAACGGCAACCCGTTCATCGACCTCATGCGCATGCTGCCGACCATTCCGGTGCTGGACCCGACCAACCCCGGCGGCTACGGCATCGGCGACTCCCGCGGACTGGACGGCGCAACGGCCAGCAACGGGAATACCTTCGGGACCAACCCGATTGGAGCCCAGCGCCTCATCACCGACACCCGGCAGGCCAACCAGGTGCAGGGAACGCTGTACGGCGAGGTCGATATTCTGCCGTTCCTGACGTACCGGATTCAGGGCAGCCTCGAATATTATTCGTACTACGATAAATACATCCGCCGGTACGGCCGCCTGAGCCAGAACGCACCGCTGGACCCCAACCAACTGCGCGAACAGCGGGGCGAAATCTTCAATCCGCAGATCGAACACCTGCTGACGTTCAACAAGGATTTCGGCAAACACCATGTGGACGCGCTGGCCGGGTATACCTTCTACACGACCAACGACCGTTACACCCGGGCTACGGTCAGCGGGCTTTCCAACGATTTGTGGGTGCCGCGCCTGGGAACCATCTCGCCCCAGGTCGGCGGGGAGGAATTTGCCAGCACCCTGATTTCGTACCTCGGCCGGGTAAACTATTCGTACGACGGTAGGTATCTGGCGCAGGTCAATTTCCGCCGCGACGGTTCGTCGAATTTCGGGGCGAACAACAAGTACGGGAATTTCCCGTCGGTGTCGCTCGGCTGGCGGTTGTCGCAGGAGCCGTTTTTGCAGAATACCACGGCGGTGAGCGACCTCAAACTACGGGCTTCGTACGGCGTGGTCGGCAACCAGGCCATTCCGCCCTACGAAATCCAACAGTTTATCCGGTCCAACGTCAACTATGTGCTGGGGCCTAACCAGACGATTGTGCCGGGGGCCACGAACCTGCGGCTGACGAACCCGAACCTGCGCTGGGAAAGCAAACAGCAGATCGACTTGGGCGTGGACGCCGCTTTCCTGAGCAACCGTCTGACCGTCACCCTCGATTATTTCTACGCCAAATCGACGGACCTGCTGACCCGCGTGCCCATCCCGATTACGGCGGGCAGCACCGGCGACAACCCGTTTGAAAACATCGCCTCCGTCGAAAACAAGGGCATCGAACTGCAACTGGGGTACACTAACAAAACGACCACCGGCCTGCAATACGGCCTGACAGGAACTCTGGCGGCCGTCCGGAACAAGGTTCTTGGGCTGGTGCCGGCCAACAACAACCAGCCGATTTTTGGCTGGGGCAACGTTACGCGCACGGCGGTCGGGCGGTCCATCGGCGAATTCTTCATGCTGAAACAGGAAGGCGTTTTCCAGACCCAGGCCGAAATCGACAATTCGCCGCAGCGGGGGCAGGGCTTTACGCCGGGCGACATTCGCTGGGCGGACACGAACGGACGGGACGAAAACGGCAACCTGACCGGCCAGCCCGATGGCGTCTTCAACGCCGAAGATGACCGCACGTACGTCGGCAGTCCGTTCCCCAAATTCGAGTATAGCCTCAACGCCACGGCGGCCTGGAAAGGCTTCGATGTGACGGCTTACTTCTACGGCGTGCAGGGCAACTCCATTTTCAGCCCGATGGCGTACTGGCTCGGCCGCTACGACGACAACGGCAACTATTTCGCTGACGAGCCGTTCTGGACCGGAGCGGGCACGTCCACCACGAACCCGAAACCCGTTATCGGCGACCGGACGCCCAACGCCTTCTTCAACACCACGCGTTGGCTGTCGCCCGGATCGTACCTGCGGCTGCGGACTTTCCAACTGGGCTACACCGTTCCGGCGGGCCTGCTGCAAAAGACCCGGGCCATCAGCACGTTGCGGGTGTACGTGGCGGCGCAGAACCTGTTTACCATCAGCAAATACAAGTTCTACAACCCGGAAGTCGTCGGGCCGGATGGCACATTTGGCCGGGGCATCGACGACGGCAGTTATCCCGGTTCCCGCGTGATTACGGGCGGATTGCAGGTAAGTTTTTAGTCGGTTTAAACGTTTTCTATCTGTATGAAACGATTCTGGTATCCCATGACCCTGTTGCTGACCGGTGCGCTCACGCTCGCCTGTTCCGACAAGGCTCTTGATAAAGTAAGTCCCAATGCCCCGACCGTCGAGACGTTCTGGAAAACGGCCGACGACGCGATTCTGGGCGTGAACGCCGCCTACGGCAGCCTGCAGCAGTTCGGCGTAGACCGCTGGACCTTGTTCACGTTCGACATTCGTTCGGACGAAGGCTACAGCCAAAGCCCGTGGACGGAGTTGTCCAACATTTCGAAGTTTGTCACGCCGAATTACAATCTGGACCCGCTGGTGGAAGCCTGGCGCGACCATTACCGGGGCATTCACCGGGCCAACCAGGTGATTGCCTATGTGCCGCAGATTCAGATGGACGAGACGCTCCGCAACCGGATTGTGGGCGAAGCGAAGTTCATCCGGGCGGTGCTGTACTACAATCTGGCCCTGCAATGGGGCAATGTGCCGCTGGTGCTAACGCCGCAGGCCCCGAACGAACGCCCCGACCAGGTTCCCGAAGCGCAGATCTGGGCGCAGGTCGAGAAAGACCTGACCGAGGCCAAAGCCGTCCTGCCCGCGCAATATACCGGCGACAACATCGGCCGGGCTACGAAGGGCGCGGCCACGGCCATGCTCGGCAAAGCCCTGCTCCAGCAGCGCAAATGGCAGGCCGCCGCGGCGCAACTGAAAGAAGTGGTGGACCTCTCGCCCCAGATTTATGATTTGGTGCCGAATTACGCCGACAACTTCACGGCCACCAACGAAAACAACAAGGAGTCGGTCTTCGAGGTGCAGTATTCGAGCGCCAACCGGGGCGATGAGGACGAAGCGGGCGGCACGGAAGGCTCCGAACGGGCGCAGTTCTTCGGGGCCCGGGGCGTCGGCTGGTCGGATGGGCAGCCGACCAAGTGGCTGTATAATCAGTTCCAGAAAGAGAAAACCGTGACCGGTCAGACGGACCCGCGTCTTGACGCGACGATGTGGTACTACCGCCCGAACGACCCGACGAACCTCATCTACGGCCAGTCTTTCGAGCAGCGCGGCTTTGGTGCCGATGATCGTTTCTGGAGAAAATACCAGAACAACTACGCCACCGGCAGCGAAAACTATTTTTCGCCCATCAACAACCGCATGATCCGGTTTGCCGACGTGCTTCTGATGTACGCCGAAGCGCTGAACGAACAGGGACAGACGGCGGCGGCCATTCCGCTGGTCAACCGGGTGCGGGCGCGGGTCAACCTGCCTGCGCTGCCGCTGACGCTCTCGCAGGCCGACGCCCGCGAACGCATCCGCAACGAGCGGGTGCTCGAACTGGCGGGCGAAAGCGTCCGCTGGGCGGATATGAAACGCTACGGCATTCTCGGTCCCGAAATTGCCGGGCCGGATGCGGGCAAGAAACTTCCGGCCAACGTCTCTAACTTCGATACGGAATTTGAAAACTTCGTGAAAGGCAAGTCGGAACTGCTGCCGATTCCAACCCGGGAAATCGACGCGAACCCGAAGATTAAGCAGAACCCGCAGTGGTAAAACGACCTGAACCGCGGCTAGGACGGCACTGATGATACAGACTAATGAATTATAGTGAAGGAAACGACCGGCTTCGGCAATTACGTATGAAAAGAGTGGAATCTGGCCTAAAGCGGACGTTCCTGATTAATCTGTTAATCTGTGTCATCCCGGTTCTGACAGCCTGCCGGGACAGGAAAAGCGATACGCCGACGCCACCGGTGCCGTCGGCCAATACCTTTCTGAACCCGCTGCTCAACAGCGGCCCGGACCCGTGGGTGGTGCGGCATGACGGCTGGTACTACTACTGCCACACGGTCGGCAACGGGGTGCGGCTCTGGAAAACCAGGCGCATCAGCGAGCTGGCGGCGGCTGAGAACCGGCTGGTCTGGCAGCCCGCCGCCGGGGAGGCGTTCAGCCGCAATGTGTGGGCTCCGGAACTGCATCGGCTCGACGGCAAGTGGTACCTCTACGTCACGGCCGGGTCGGGCGACAACAGTACGCAGCGGCTTTGGGTCCTCGAAAATGGGTCCGACGACCCGTTGCAGGGCACCTGGACGATGAAAGGCCAGCTGACGCCGCCCGAGAACCGCTGGGCCATCGACGCAACGGTGGGCGAAGTGGCCGGGCAGCGCTACGTGGTCTGGTCGGGCTGGGAGGGAACCACCAACGTCCGGCAGGACCTGTACATCGCCCGGCTGGCCAATCCCTGGACCATCGACGGGCCGCGCGTGCGGATTGCCCTGCCGGAGTACGAATGGGAAAAAGTCGGCGACCCCGACGTGAACGAAGGACCAGAATTTTTGCAAAAAGGCGGAAAAACGTTTCTGATTTACTCAGCGTCCGGCTGCTGGACCGACGACTACGCGCTGGGTATGCTGTCGCTCCGCGCGGGTGCGGACCCGATGGATGCCCGGTCGTGGCAGAAAGCCGCCCAGCCGGTTTTTTCGAAAGCGCCGGAGTCCCGGGCCTTTGGTCCGGGACACGGCGGATTTTTTTCGTCGCCCGACGGCACCGAGGACTGGATGATCTACCACGCCAATCCGATGCCGGGGCAGGGGTGCAACGATACCCGTTCGCCTCGTATTCAGAAGATTAGCTGGACGACCGACGGCGTACCCCAGTTTGGCCGCCCCGCGCCGGTGCTGGAACGACTGGCGCGGCCGGGAGGGGAGTGATTGAATGACTGAATGACTGATTGACTGAATGACTGATTGACCGAATGACTGATTGACTGAATGTGTGAATCAGCAACCCGTCGCTCAATCAGTCATTCAGTCATTCAATCAATCAGTCATTCATTCAGGAATTGTCTGTTTTTTGAGGAATAAACTTTCTTTTTGTTGTTTTACGGAGACATCCGTATCCAAGTTACATGCAACAGAATCCCTACGTCGACCGCGTCACGGCGCGATTTGCTTCCCAGTTTGGTGCTCAGCCCCAGCTTGTCGTACGCGGCCCGGGCCGTATCAACCTCATTGGCGAACATACCGACTACAACGGCGGCTTTGTAATGCCCGCCAGTATCGACAAAGAACTCATTTTCGCCATTTCTCCGACGGAGGGCAATACCTGCGAAGTTATCGCCGAAAACCTGAACGACTCGTTTACGTTTAGTACCGACCGGCTGGAAAAGTCGCGGAAAGGCTGGCCGAATTACCTGATGGGCGTTGTGGACCAGATGCACAAGGCGGGTCGCCATCCGGGCGCGTTCCGGCTTGTTTTTGGGGGCAACATTCCCACCGGCGCGGGGCTTTCGTCCTCGGCGGCGCTGGAGTGTGGGCTGGCGTTCTGCCTGAACGAGTTGTATCGCCTCGGTCTGACCACGCTCGAAATGGTGAAGCTTTGCCAGGCGGCGGAGAATCAGTTTGTAGGCGTCGCCTGCGGCATTATGGACCAGTTTGCGTCGATGCAAGGTCGCGAAAACTCGGTCATTCAACTGGATTGCCGGTCACTGGATTTTAACTATTTCCCGCTCGAACTGAACGGGTACATGCTGCTGCTCTGCGACACGGCCGTCAAGCACTCGCTCGGCAGCAGTGAATACAACACGCGGCGGCAGGAGTGCGAACAGGGAGTTGCCATTATGCAGAAGAAATACCCGCAGGTACAGCTTCTGCGCGACGCCACGCCCGCGATGGTAGAAGAGTTTCGCTCCGAAATGCCGGCCAATGTGTATGATCGCTGTAAATATGTAACTGAAGAAATCGAACGGGTGCAAGTAGCTTCCGAGCTTCTGAATCAGAACGACCTGAAGGGGTTTGGTCAGAAGATGTACGAAACGCACGATGGCCTGCAGCACCTGTACCTGGTGAGCTGTCCGGAACTGGATTTTCTGGTTGATCAGACGCGTGACGACGAAACCGTACTGGGTGCCCGGATGATGGGCGGCGGCTTCGGCGGCTGTACGATCAACATTGTGCGGGAGGACGCCGCAGAAGCGCTGGTGGCCCGGCTCAGCGAGGCGTACCAGAACCAGTTCGGCATTACGCTCAAAACGTATCCTGTCCGGATTACCAACGGCACCGGCCCTGTCGGCGGATGAAAGCCCCGGCAGCGGCTCTTATAACGCAAGGCTGACACCCGGTCAGTGGCCTGCTTTGCCTTTCTCCTGAACCAAAAACGCTTTCCCTGAATCTTTAACATGGCCAGCCGCTGTCGGGGTCTGCGACCGCCGACAGGGCTTTTCAGATGTATGAAAAAAATCCTTTTTGCGCTTTTCATGGCGACGGCTTCGCTGTCCGCCCCGGCCCAGACAACAGCGCCGCAGTCCGGGACCTTCGCCAACCCCCTGCTGCCTATGGGCCCTGACCCCTGGAATATTTACCGGGACGGTTATTATTACTACACCCACACGACCCAGAACAACATCACGCTCTGGCGGACGAAGTCGCTGGCGGACCTGGCGACGGCGGAGAAGAAAGTCGTGTTTAGGCCCCCGGCCGGAACGGCCTATAGCAAGGAGCTATGGGCACCCGAGCTGCATTTTATCGACAACAAATGGTACCTCATGTTCGCGGCGGATGATGGGCGCAACCGCAACCACCGCCTTTGGGTGCTGGAAAATACCGCCGCTAACCCGCTCGAAGGAACGTGGACCCTGAAAGGGCAGGTGAAAACACCCGATGACAAATGGGCCATCGACGGGTCGCTGTTCTACCACAAAAACAAGCTTTATCTGGTCTGGTCGGGATGGGAGCGGGACGAGAACGGACAGCAGGACATCTACATCTGCCGGATGAAAAACCCCTGGACGGCCAAAGGCAAACGAACCCGCATTTCGACACCTACTCACGAGTGGGAACGCAACGGCACCATTCCGAGGCCCGGTCCGGACGACAAACCGGTGGTGCTGGTCAACGAAGGACCGCAGCCGCTGGTGCGCGACAACCGCCTTTTCATCATCTATTCGGCCTCCGGCTGCTGGACCGACAGCTACGCGCTCGGGATGATTTACACCAAAAAGAATAAAAACCTGCTCAAGGCCAGCTCCTGGACCAAGCATCCCGAACCGGTTTTCAAAGCCGTGAACGTGAAGGGAACGCACGCGGCGGGGCACAACTCATTCTTCAAATCGCCCGACGGCACGGAGGACTGGATTCTTTACCACGCCAACCCGGAATCGGGCCAGGGCTGCGGCATGCAGCGCTCCCCCCGCGCCCAGCGCTTCACCTGGACGGCTGACGGAATGCCGGATTTCGGCAAGCCCATCGCGGCAGGCGTCGCACTGCCGGTACCTAAATAAATGATTGAATGACTGAATTTTGAATGATTGATTGGCTTCGCAGTGCTTAAATCAGCGGAGCCAATCAATCATTCAAAATTCAGTCATTCAATCATTCAATCATTACGCTTTCAGCAGCACCAATGACCGGCCCGGCAGGGGGAATTTCCGTCCGGCGGGCAGGGTTTTGGGGGTGAGCCCTTCGGCGGTGTTTACCATGACTTTCCAGTTGCGGGATTCCGGAATTCTGGGCAGGTGGAACGAGACGGGTTCCCAGAAACTGTTGATGAGTAGCAGCAGGCGCTCGTCTTCCAGCACATGACCCATTTCGTCCTGCTCTTCTACGCGGGTGCCGTCGATGAACAGTCCGAAGCAACGGGTGATGCCGCTGTGCCAGTTCTCTTCGGTCATGACTTCTCCATCCGTGCGGAGCCATTCGATCTCGTCGGTCGTGTAGAACTTTCGGCGGCGGAGCAGTCCCAGGTCTTTCCGGAGGGCAATGACCTGACGGGCAAAGTCAAACAGTTCCTGCTGCTTTTCATCCCAGCTCCAGTTAAACCAGCTGATTTCGTTGTCCTGATTATAGGCGTTGTTGTTGCCGCCCTGAGTCCGGCCGCATTCGTCGCCCATCGTCAGCATCGGGGTGCCCTGGCTCAGGAACAGCGTCGCGAGGAAATTGCGCTTCTGCTGTTCGCGGAGGCTGATGATTTCCGGATCGTCCGTGGGGCCTTCGGCGCCGCAGTTCCAGCTCCGGTTGTCGTCGTGGCCGTCGCGGTTATCTTCGCCGTTGGCTTCGTTGTGCTTGTCGTTGTAACTGACCAGATCGTGCAGCGTGAAGCCGTCGTGCGCCGTAATCAGGTTGACGCTGTTGGCCGGCTGGCGGCCGTCGTTGCCGTACAGGTCCGGACTACCCAGCAGCCGAAGCGCCATTTCGTTCGCCTGTCCCTCGTCGCCTTTCCAGTACGACCGGATACAGTCCCGGTATTTGCCGTTCCATTCCGACCAGCCCACCGGAAAATAGCCCACGTGGTAGCCCTGAATATCCCAGGGTTCGGCGATAAGTTTTACCTGACGAAGAATCGGGTCCTGATGCACGGCATCGAGGAAGGCCGAAATCTGCCCGGCGGCATTGAGGCTATGCGACATGGCCGAAGCCAGGTCAAAGCGGAAGCCATCCACGTGCATTTCCGTCACCCAGTACCGGAGGCTGTCCATCACCAGTTGCAGCGTCCTCGGATGCGTGATGTTGACGGTATTGCCGGTGCCGGTATAATCCATGAAGAATTCGGGGTTCTGCTCCACCAGCCAGTAATAGACCGGGTTGTCAATGCCCTTCATCGACAGCGTCGGGCCGAAACGGTTACCCTCCGCCGTATGGTTGTACACCACGTCCAGGATGACCTCAATGCCCGCCTTGTGCAGGGCTTTCACCATTTCCTTGAACTCGTTCACCTGCTGGCCCCGGGCGCCGCTGGCCGAATACTGGCTGTGCGGAGCAAAGTAACCGATGGAGTTGTAGCCCCAGTAGCTTTCCTGCGTGTACTGGTGAACCGGCATCAGTTCCACGGCCGTAATGCCCAGCGCTGTCAGGTAGTCGATGGCTTCGGGCGAGGCCAGACCGGCGTATGTTCCGCGAATCTTCTTGGGCAGAGTCGGGTGCTGGGCTGTGAAGCCTTTGACGTGCAGTTCGTAGAAAATCGTCCGGTTCAGCGGGATGTCCGGCCGCTGGTCATCTTCCCAGTCGAACGAATTGTCGATGACGATGGACTTGGGCATGTGCGGCCCGCTGTCGGTCGTATCCTGAATGAGGTAGCGGTCGGGCGAATCACTCTTGCTGTTGTAACCGAGCATCGACGGATGGTGCTTCACCGGTCCGCTGATCGCCCGGGCGTAGGGGTCGAGCAGGAGTTTATGTTTATTGAACAGAAAGCCGCTGGCGGGGTCAAACGGGCCGTCGACGCGGTAGCCGTATAACTGGCCGGGCTTGATATCTTCCAGATAAATGTGCCAGACGAATTCGGTATGCTCCGTGAGGTCGATGCAGTGCGTAGGCTCCTTCAGATTGTCGGCATCGTAAAGGCAAAGCGTAACGCCCGTGGCGTGTTCACTGAACAAAGCAAAATTGACGCCTTCCTCATCACAGGTAGCGCCAAGCGGGTAAGGTTTACCGGGCCGCGAGCGGACCGATTCTTCCGTATTGACAGATATATTATTTTCCATAGTTGACAAAAATTGAATGGGGATTTATGGTTTATAGTTGCTCTGCTTTCTAGTATCGTTGTGTAAAGCAGAGCAACTATAAACCATAAACTGTAAACTATTTATTTTCTACAAAACAAGCCCTTGTTCCAGTGGAACAAGGGCTGTTCTCCCCACCTCCATTACTCCTCTGTTTTTTGGTACTTAGACTACGTTTGCCAGGCGCGTCATGGATGCATGCGCGGCCTCGATCCGTTCCTTCTGACGCAGCAGCAGCTCGCGGCTGCTGGCCATCAGGGTAGTGCTTTGCAAAATATCGTTATAGTCGTCGACCGCCACGCCGTCGCCGCGCTTGCATTCTTCCACCACGGCCTTGTCGTCGTTGCTCGAAAAGGACGATTTCAGGTTCAGCCAGGCGCGGTGTAGGTCCGAAGCCAGGCTGGTGCTGTCGTCGGGCTGGCCGCCAAGCGTCCGGATTTCCCGGTCGATTTCCATGGCAAATTCGCTGCGCTGCCGCGACTGAGCCAGAAACAGGCTTTTCAGTTCGGGGTCTTTGACGTTTTCAGAAGCTTCCTGGTAGCCCCGTTCGCCTTCGCGGGTACGGGTCAGCAGCTTGTTCAGCCGGTCTATCAGTTCGCTGTTGCTGTTATTGACGTTCATGATCTTATTTGGTGTGAATTGGTTCGTGTTTTAAAGCGCAACGGCTTTGCGAAGCCGTTGCGCGGACTCGTTCCGGAGAACGAAAGTTATAGATCGCCTTTTTCGGCGGCTTTCTTGAGCTTGTCGTTGGCGAAGATGGCTACCTCGACCCGGCGGTTTTTCGACCGTCCGTTTTCGGTTGAGTTGTCAGCCAGCGGCTGCGACTCGCCGTACCCTTTTTCTTCCAGGCGATTGTTGGCAATGCCTTTGCCCTGCAGGTACTTCACCACTTCTTTGGCGCGGCGCTCGGAAAGCTTCATGTTGTATTCATCCGAACCCTGCGCATCGGCATGGCCTTCGATGACGACGTTGGTGTCGTCGTATTTCTTCAGCGTTTCGGCCAGTTCATCCAGGTTTTTCTTCGTCGTCGGCTGCAAGTCCGATTTATTGACGTCGAAAAGCAGGTCAGAATCAAACGTAATCTTGATGCCTTCACCTACCCGTTCAACGCGGGCATTTTCGAGGCCCCGCCGCAGTTCTTCAGCCTGTTTATCCATCCGACGGCCGATCAAAGCCCCGGCTGCACCGCCCACAGTGGCTCCCAGAATGGCTCCGACGGCCGTGTTACCGGACCGACGACCAATGACGCCGCCCGCTACGGCACCGGCACCGGCACCAATAGCAGCTCCACGCTGGGTTTTATTCGTATTGTTCTTAACCGATTTACAACTTGTCAGCATATCGACCGACAGCATACTGCCGGCTAATGCAATTGCCACTGCCTTCACTTTCAGGGTATGGCTGCTCACTTTCATACGCTTCATAGGTTGGTTGTGTTTAATGACTGCCAAAATTGATACCAGACTGATTCTCAATACGAAAGGTGTTTTTGTAATCGTTTGTCGATCAGTCGGTTATTAGAGTAGGGGCGACAAAAATGGTTTAAAACGCCCTCCCAAATTTGTCTGATAGTGTAGACGCGGCAGCCGCAAAGTGGGGAACAGACTCTACAATCCAGCCTTTTTTCTTCCCGGTGTCAAGCCTGTCATCATCCGAACGAAGCGCTGGATAAATCTTGCTTGACAATCGCCTGTATATCCGGTTTATTTGTTACTATAGTTTGCATATAGGTCACTCGAACTTATAAGGGAATGTTCATAAGTAAGCCTGGTTCGCAAACAAAGCTCGATATTGCCCTGTCAGAAGCGCGCCGGTCCCAGTTCCCGACGCTGCATCAGGCAATCGAGTGCGCCAACCTTCGTTTCAGCACCGGCGAGAACCAGTGGATCGTCATTGGCGATAACGGTGCGTATTGGGTCGTCTCTCCTTCTTCCGCCCGCCAACTGGTTAGCGCGGGATATAGTCTGGCTTTCGGAAATTAACATCCGGCCCGTTTTCGCTCCTGTAGAGAGTACGCTGTACACCAGAAATGGAAAACAGCGCTACCTGCCGGAGCGGAAACGGGCCGAATGCTTTTGGGAATAATTTTTGCCCGAACGGGACTATACAGTAACGTTTCGACTATCCTACTGAACCAGTATAGACTAAGCCCGCTCTCCTGCCGTTTACCAGGAAAATCTGTAGTATGCGTTTACGAATTCTAACCCGGACTCTGGCGACCGTTGGTTGCCTGTATGCGCTCAGCAGTTGCATGGCCCCCAACTGCCCGATCAAAAGCTGTCATGTGCGGAAAGAACACCGGCACGGGGGCGTGGTGTACCGGGGCGTTCTGGTAGGTTCGATGCACGGCCCGGGCTGGTGGCTGTCCAACCGGCGCGGCGAAGGAGTCGCTTCCTCATCCGCCCGCGAAAGCAAAGGACCCAAGCAGAAGAAACCAAAATTCAAAAAGGTATTCGAGTGGGAGAAACAATAAACAGTTAAGAGTTAAAAGTTAAGAGTTAAAAGTTAAGAGTTAAAAGTTAAGAGTTAAAAGTAAGGCTCCGCTCCATCAGATACCTGACGAGGCGGAGCCTTACCGCGGCGGCGGACCGCTCTTAACTCTTAATTCTTAACTCAAAAAACTTTGACGGTGTGGACGCCGCGGGGGACGCTGATTTTGCCCGGCATGCGTTCCAGGGAGGGCTTGTCGCCTTTGTTGACTTTGAAGAATTCGATGCCGCCCATGCGGTCGCCGTAATCGACGTATTCCGATACCCCAACGGCGATGGCGTTGCCGCTCTTGTCGAAATCCACGCTTTGCGGCGCTACGCCTTCCAGCGGATACTCATTGGCCAGCGCCAGTTGTCCGTCTTTGCCGATGCTGTAAACCGAAATGGAGCTTTTGCCCGCCGCCGGATTGCCGTACGGCTGGTACGACTGGTTGGCGTTGACCACCACCAGCGTAGCACCATCCGGGCTGACGGCCAGCGCTTCGGCGCTCTCGCCCGCGGCCGTGGTGCCGACCAGTTTATGTTCACCCGGCGTATCTTCCGTGCTGAACTGCACCACCATGATCTCGCCTTTGCCCGCGCCCTGACCGCTGGCTTCTTTCTTGATGTCCGAAACGATGAAGAAATTCCCGTCCGGGGTAAAGCGGCCCGTAGCGGGCATCGTGCCGACTTTCACGGTTTTGCCGTGCGGCGCCAGGGTCGGCTTTCTGGTCTGGTCCAGCGTCATTTTCAACAGGCCCACTTCGCCGGTACCGGCCACGGTGTAGGCGATGAACTGGCCGCTGGGATGCCAGGCCAGGTCGGTGATTTTTTGTCCGGCAACGGGCGAGGCCGTCGTCAGGTTGCGGGTCGGTTTGCCCGTGTTGTCAAATTCCAGCAGACGGATTTCCTTGCCGGCGTCGCCCGAGCCAATGACGAGCATCGTGCCCTGCGGGTTCATCGACACCGCCGAAGGCGCACTGCTGAACGAGGCTACTTTGACAGCGGGTTTGAGCGGCTGGGTCATGTCCACGATGAACAGGCGGGCGGCGGCGGGATAGTCCTTCATGCCGTTTTTCAGCGTGGTGAGGCTGTCGGAGATTTGTCCGTACCCTTCCAGAACGAACGCAAGGCGCCCGTTGGGAGTGACCGCGGCGGCTTTGTCGTACAGCGCGGCGGAGTTGGATACGCCCAGAGAGGCCATGTTCTGCCCGTTCCGGTTCAGCGGGAACGTCACGATGGTCATCTGGTCGCGGTTGTTTTTCCCGCGGTACAGGTTGTTATCAACAAGGGCCGAAGGCGTCATGTCGGCATCCGACAGGGCCAGAATGCCTTTGGCCTGAAACTGAATCGGACCCTGCTGCGCAAAAGCACCGCCGGTCATTAAAGCCGCCAGAACGGCCGCACTAAAACGGAATTTTTTCATGCTGAAAAGTAAGGATTGTGTTACGTATTGATGTGCTTATCCGGAATTAGGTATCTCGCAAATATAACCGAATTAGGAAAAGAACATAGCACTAAACGCCGCGGGGACAGGCTTTATTTTAGGCAAAAAGCCCGCTTCGCGGCACAAATTGAGGGGAAACGGTCAGCAGAGAAATCGGAAGCCGACGCCGTGGTGATTCTCGATTCGCAGGGCCGGATCGTGGCGCAGGCGCTTGCGGAGCCGCGAGATGAAGACGTCGAGGCTGCGGCCCATGAAGTAATCGTTGTCGCCCCAGATGTCCCGCAGGATATCGTCGCGCCGGACCGTGGTGTTGCGGCGTTCGTAGAGGTACAGCAGCACCTCGGCTTCCCGGTGGGTCATCACCTCGGCCTCGTCGCCGCGGCGGAGGGTCAGGTTGAGCCGGTCGAAGCAATACTGGCCGAGCACAAGGCCGGAGGGCGGGGCCGTGGCCGGGGCGGCCGGTCGGCAGCGGCGGAGGAAAACGTCGATTTTCAGCAGCAGTTCCTCAATGCTGAAGGGCTTGGTCAGGTAGTCGTCGCCGCCCAGCCGGAAGCCTTTCAGTCGGTTGTCTTTATCGGATAAGGCGCTGAGAAACAGGATCGGAACCTGGGTGTCGTTTTCGCGGATGCGGCGGGCCAGCTCGAAGCCGTCCGAGCCGGGAAGCATCACGTCCAGAATGCAGAGGTCGTAGGTGTTCTGCCCGAAAGCCGCCCAGGCTTCGAGTCCGCTGGTGTGGTGCTCCACCTGAAACTGGGCCAGTTCGAGGTTATCTTTCGTAACAAAGCTCAGATTGACGTCGTCTTCCACGTACAGAATGCGGGCTCGGGGTGCGGACATGGTCTTAAATCGAAACAATCACGAATTCACTGCCTTTTCCTTCTTCGCTTTGCAGCCGGATTTGCCAGCGGTGCGCCTGAATCACTTTCCGGACGTAATAAAGCCCGATGCCAAAGCCTTTTACCGTGTGCATCCGGTCGGTCGGAATCCGGAAAAACTGCCGGAACACCTTTTCGTGGTACTCCTGCGCGATACCAATGCCGTTGTCGCGCACCGACCACAGGAGCTGGTTGCCTTCGTTGCGGGTGCGGATGGTGATGCAGGGAGTGCCGGTACAGTACTTGACGGCATTGTCCAGCAGGTTCCGGATGATATTTTCGAGATGATACGGATCGGCCTGAATGACGGGGCTGGGCGCGTCCAGTTGCAGAATGACGTGCGGCTGGTACAGCGCCGCGAGCCGGCGCAGCGTGTCGTGCAGATCGACCTCCTGCGGGTTAAGGGCGAACCGCATCCGTTCGGACCGGGCCAGCTGGAGCACGTCCTGCACCTGTTTCTGGAGCCGCAGACTTTCTTCGTGCAGCACCCGGGCGTACTGTTTCAGCCGCTCGGGCTGTTCGGCGATGCCTTCCGAGCGCAGCACGTCGGCGGCGATCCGAATGGTGGAAACCGGGGTTTGCAGCTCGTGGGTGATGTTGTTGATAAAATCCTGCTGGACATCAGCCAGCCGCCGCTGCCGCAGCACGATGAACAGGGTGTAGCCGAAGAAAAGGACCACCAGCAGCACCGCCACCGTGGAGATGATGAAGTTGTCGAGTCCCGAGGCGATGAACCGGGCCTGGTTCGGAAACCGGATGCCGAAGTGGTAGGTAAACTCCGGCGTTTGGAGCAGGGGCAGGGCCGAGGCCGTCCGCCGCGCATGGACCTGCGGGCTGACGTAGTTGCCGTAGATCATTCGGTTGCTTTCGCAACTGTAAATGCCGTATTCAAAATCCGTAATCAGGTTGTGCTGCCGCAGCGACTGGGTGATGAAGTGTTCCAGCGTAACGGGATCGACCGGCGAGTGGGTATTGACGATAAAATAGTCCGACGAAAGCTGGGAAACGGCGTCGCAGCCCAGCGTGACGCGGTTGAGGCGGGCGACCTGCTCGGCCACATCCTGCAAGGCGATAAAGGCCGTCTGCCGGAACTGCCGTTCGCCCAGGCGATAGGCTTTGACGACCCAGAGCGTCTGCATAGTCAGAATGCCGATGATGGAGATAACAGACAGCACCAGCAGCGTGCGGATTACCCGTCGGGACATGGGAGGTTGGCGGTTTAAGTCTCTGCAAATTTAACCGCCCCCGGCTTTCCGTCAACCCGTTAACATCTCATTAACAATTATTAGCGAGCCGTTAACAAGCCCCCGCAGGGCCAGCCCATACCTTTGTTTCCGTAAACCAAACCGGCTATGGCCGAACCGTTAAACACAAATCCCATGAAACGCATCCTGATCATCACCTCCGTACTCTGGCTCACGGCCGCTGCCCTGCTGCTGGCCGGTTCCATGACCGCCGCTTTCAAATGGACCGAAACCACCCATGATTTTGGCCGGATCAAACTCGGCAAGCCGGTGGTGGCCGAGTTCGTCTTTCAGAACCGGGGGCAGGCCCCGCTCATCATCACCAATGCCAAAGGCTCCTGCGGCTGCACCGGGGTAGAGTTCCCGAAAGAACCGGTCATGCCGGGCCGGGAGGGAAAAATCAAGGCCACTTTCAATGCCGCTTCGCCGGGCGCTTTCAACAAAACCGTCACGGTTGAGTCGAACGCCGAAGGCGGTACTACGTTTCTGACCATCAAAGGCGAAGTGCGGGCCGAGTAACCCAGACGAAAGCCCCGAGACGTCCGTATCCGCTCCCGCCGGGTACGGACTTTTTGTTTTTGCGAAAAATATTTTCAGCAGAGGTCGGCCGGTCGAAAAATTTTCGATATACGTCTTGACAATCGAAAATCTGTTTTTATTCTTTGTGAAAAACAGTTCATGAACGGAGCCGAGGTTCAGCCAGCCGAAACGTACATTCCCGACGAAACGGATTTCCAGATCATGCAGTCGCTGCAGCGCGACGGGCGGGAGTCCTTTTCGGACCTGGCCAAAAAGCTGGGCGTGGCGGTGAGTACGGTCAGCAAGCGGTACATGAACCTGGTGGAAAAAGGTGTGCTGAAGATCATCGGCCGGGTGGACCCCAACAAGGTGGGCTTCAACTCGTACGCGGCCATTTTTGTGCAGGTAGAAAGCGTGGAGGGCGTACCCCGCGTGGCCCGGAAAATCGCCGAACTGCCGGAAGTGAGTTTTCTGGCGATGCGCACGGGCGAATACGACCTGGAAGTCAACGTGATGTGTCGGGACAACAACCACCTGCTCGACCTGATGAATAATACCCTGCACCGGATTGAGGGGGTTCGGAAGACGGAAACGGTGATGTATCTGAAAGTGTATAAGTGGGGGCAGCCGGAGCTGTCGCTGATTCGGAAGTAAGCCCGCGAGGGTGGAAAGTGCCGCGTTTACCTGGATTACGCTTATCTATCCATACATTCCAACAAACCGCTTACCCACATGAAAAAACTCCTCCTTTCCGCGCTGACGGTAGCGCTGGCCGCGTCGTTCTGGAATTGCGGCGGCGAAAAAAAAGCCGACTCCACGGCTTCGACCGGCGACAATGCCGAATTCAAGTTTGCTTCCGATGTCAAAGGCAAAACCCTGAACATCCTCTGCTGGGAGGGGTATGCCGACAAGAAATTCACCAAGGCTTTTGAAGACAAATACGGCGTGACCGTCAAGGGCACGTATTTCGGCTCGTCCGACGAACTGATCGCGAAACTGACGGCCGGCGGCGGGGAGGTGTACGACCTGGTGACGCCCTCGCCCGATATGGCGCAGGCGCTCGTCGAACGCGACCTGGTGCAGCCGATCGACCTGAAAAGAATCAGCGCCTACGACAGTCTGGCCGAAAAGCTCCGGGCCATGCAGGACGTCGTCAAAAACGGCGAAACGTATGGTGTGCCCTTTACCTGGGGGCCGGACTATCTGGTGTACAATGCCGACGTGATCAAAACGGAGCCCAAGAGCTGGAATGAGTTCTTCAAGCCGGAATACAAAGGCAAGGTGGCGCTCTGGGACGATATTTCGAGCCTGTATCTGGCGGGCATGCTGCTGGGTTACGACAAACCCGATAAGGGCGGCATCTACAACATGACCGAACCGCAGCTGGCCGAGGTGAAGAAGAAACTCATGCAGCTGAAACCGCAGGTCCGCAAGTACTGGGTCACGGCCGGGGAGCTCGACAACCTGATGAAAAACAAGGAGGTGGTGCTGGCCGTCGGCTGGCCGCTGACCCCGGCGACGCTCAAAAAAGACGGCATGAACGTCAAGGGCCTCATCCCCGCGGAAGGCGCCACGGGCTGGATCGACCGCCTGATGATCACCAAAAACTCGCCGAACAAGGAACTGGCCGAAGCCTGGATCGACTACATCACCCGTCCGGAAAACATGGCGAAAGTCGGCGAAGTCACCAACTACTCGGTCGCTCACCCCGGTGCCAGACGCTTCATGTCGCCCGAACTGCAGGAGATCACCCAGATGAACAACACCGACTATTACTTCGAAAAACTGAACTTCTGGCAATACGTCAAAAACCGGAAGCGGTACAACGAAGTCTGGAACGAGGTGAAAAGCGGAGCGATGTAAACGAATGACTGAATGATCGATAGGTTGGCTCCGCATGGGGTTTGCATCCGGCAAAGCCAACCTATCAATCATTCAATCATTCAAAGTTTAACCACCACGGCGGCCCGCCTATCAGTCATTCAGTCATTCAATCATTCAAAATTCCCCCATGCTCCGCCTCCCGACCCGTTTCTGGCTCCTCTTCGCTCCGCTGGCGCTGTGGATGGTGGCATTTCTGATGCTGCCGTACGCGCGGGTGCTGGTGCAGAGCTTCTATACCGTGGATGATTTCGGACTGCTGCAACCGGGCTTTTCGCTGGACTCCTACCGGCGTTTTGCGACGGGTCCGCTCTATTACGGCACGCTGGGAAAGACGTTTGCCCTGGCGGCGGCGGTGATGCTGGGTTGTCTGCTGCTGAGTCTGCCGCTGGCCTACTACATCGCTTTCAAGGCGACCCGCAACAAAACGCTGCTGTACACGCTCATTATCCTGCCGCTCTGGGTGAGCTACATTGTGCGGGCGTATGCCTGGAAAATCATCCTGGGGGAGGAGGGCGTCCTGAACTCGGCTCTGCGGTACGTGGGTCTGACAGACGAGCCCATCCGCGTCCTGCTGTACAGCGATGTGGCGGTGTTCATCTGCATGGTCCATATCTACACGCCCTTTGTGCTGATGCCGGTGTATACCGCTTTTGAGCAGATTCCGCGGGCGCTGGTGGAGGCTTCGAAAGACTTGGGGGCGGGCCGCTGGACGACCTTCCGGAAGGTGGTCTTTCCGCTAAGTCTGCCGGGTATCATTGCGGGCGGGACGTTCGCTTTTGTGCTTTCGCTGGGGGATTTTCTCGCGCCGATTCTGCTCGGTGGGCCGGATACGCTGTTTATCTCCACGATTTTTCAGAATATGTTCGGCACGTCGAACGACAAACCGCTGGGGTCGGCCATCGGCATTGTGCTGCTGTTGGTGGTGCTGGCGGTGCTGGAGTTGTCGAGCCGGGCGGAAAAACGGTTTTCGAGTCTGGAATCAGCCCGAGCGTAAAAAAAGAGCGTATGCAAACCAGGATTTCACCGGCAATAGATTCCGAAACGGCGGCGGACGACGTGCGCCTGACGGCTCGGCCGTCTTCGGTCAATCTGCTGAACGGGCTGATCGGCGCGGCGGCGCTGGGGGTAATGACCTTTCTTTACTTTCCGATGGGGATGGTCGTGCTGTATTCGTTCAATCCAGATACGGTCAACTCGTTTCCGATGCGGGGCTTTTCGCTGAAATGGTACGGCATCATGACGCAGAACGAATCCCTGCAGCAGGCGCTGAAAATCAGCTTACTGGTGGCGGTCTGCGGAACGGTCGTGGCGCTGGTGATTGGCGTGACGGGCGCGCTGGCGATGCAGCAATATGACTTCCGGCTGAAACGGTTCTTCGAACGGGTGATGCTACTGCCGATCACGCTGCCGGGCATCCTGACGGGCGTGGCGATGCTGTCGTTTTTTCCGCTGCTGGGCATCCCGATTTCGCTGACCGCCGTGACCATCGGGCACACCACCTTCCTGATCTGCATTGTGCTGACGCAGGTATATGCCCGGCTCAAACGGCTGGACCCTTTTCTGGAAGAAGCCGCCGCCGACCTGGGGGCCACGCCCGTGCAGGCTTTTTTTCGGGTGGTGCTGCCCAATATCCGGACGGCCCTGATCGGCGCGGCGCTGCTGTCGTTCACGCTGTCGCTGGACGAAATTCCGGTGACGTTTTTCCTCATTGCGCGGGACAACACGCTGCCGATTGAAATTTACACGATGATGCGCCGGGGCATTACGCCGGAAGTAAACGCCATTTCGACGGTGATTTTTGCCCTTTCGCTGCTGGCTCTGCTGCTGACGGTGCGGTACGGAGAACGGGAGACGCGGCCGATTGCCGGAGCGTAAACCGTTTTAACGGTTCGCGGAATGACCATCAACCATTTCCAAACCCACGGTTTAAACCGTGGACTGGGGACGAACGGACCACGTAATGATAACCGTTTCCTAGCCTACGGTTTAAACCGTGAGTTAGTGTTCAAAGGTATTGATAACCATGCCATAGCCCACGGTTTAAACCGTGGGCCGGAAACGACGATGAACGCAACCAATCCAACCGTTTCAACGGTTTTGCCTCCCGGCCCGCCCGCGGACTACCTGGTCCGGCTGGAGCGCATTGAAAAATCATTCGGTTCCAACCGGGTGATTCCTTCACTCGATCTGGCGATTCACCGGGGCGAATTCCTGACGCTGCTCGGCCCGAGCGGCTGCGGGAAAACCACGCTGCTGCGGATGATTGCGGGCTTCGAAGCGCCTACGGCCGGGCGGGTGCTGCTCGATGGCGAGGACATCACGGACCGGCCGCCCTACCGTCGGAACGTCAATACCGTTTTTCAGAACTACGCCCTTTTTCCGCATCTGAGCGTCTTCGACAACGTCGCCTTTGGTCTGAAACAGAAAGGGTTGGGCAAAACGGAGATTGCCGGGCTGGTCCGGCAGGGACTGGCAATGGTGCGCATGGAAACCTTCGAAACCCGCAAACCGAAGGAACTCTCCGGCGGGCAGCAGCAGCGGATTGCCCTGGCCCGCGCCATCGTAAACCGGCCTAAAGTCCTGCTGCTGGACGAGCCGCTGGCCGCCCTCGACCTGAAACTGCGAAAGCAGATGCAGCAGGAACTGAAAAACCTGCACCAGCAGTTGGGCATCACGTTCGTCTTTGTCACCCACGACCAGGAGGAGGCGCTGACCATGTCGGACCGGATTGCGGTCATGAACCGGGGCGTCATCGAACAGCTGGACGACCCGCAAACGGTGTACGATCATCCCCGAACGCGCTTTGTGGCCGATTTTATCGGCGAAAACAACACGCTCTCCGGCGACTTCGACGGCCGGCATCTGCGAAAAGGGTCGGTGCCCGTTCCGGTGGCGGAGGCGGCAGTCGTCCCGCCCGGAAAAGCCTTCCTCTTTATCCGTCCGGAGCACGTTCTGATTCATCGACAGCGGCCCGCCGACGGATTTGCCCTGCCCGCCCGGCTGACCGGCCGGACGTTTCTGGGCCATCAGTGGAAAATCCACTGCGAACTGACCGAAACCGGGGATAAGGTAGATGTTTCCGTTCGGCCCGACGCCGTTGGAGCACTGGAAGACTGTTCGGAGGTCTTTTTAAACTGGCCCGTCGAAAAAGCGACCCTGGCGGAAGAATAGCGCCCGACAGGATCAGGCTTTCAACCCAAAATCAATCTGGCTTAACCACGTTGACAATCCCAACAACAAAGTCATGGATACCTTAGAAATTGGCACCGCGGCGGCGGATAGCACTCCCCGCCCGCAATCCGGCCCGGCCTCGTATGCGATGCTCATCAACGGCGAGTGGGTCGGGGCCTCAGACGGCGGCACCCGCACCATCACCGACCCCGGGAACGGCGACGTACTCGCCACGGTCCCCGAAGCCACCGCCGAAGACGTGGACCGGGCCGTGGCCGCCGCCCGGAAAGCGTTCGACGAAGGCACCTGGAAGGCCGACGACAACGCCCAGAACCGGGCAAAACTCCTGCTGGCGCTGGCCGCCTCCATTCGGGAAAACGCCGCCCGCCTGGCCGAACTCGATACCCGCAACAACGGCAAACCGCTGGCCGAAGCCGAAGCCGACGTCAGCGATTCGGCGGCCTGCTTTGAATACTACGCCGGACTGGCTACCAAAGTCATGGGCGAAACCGTGCCCGTGCCGATGAACATGCTGAGTATGGTGGTGCGCGAACCCGTAGGCGTCGCCGCCCAGATCATTCCCTGGAACTACCCGCTCATGATGGCCGCCTGGAAACTGGCTCCGGCCCTGGCGGCGGGCTGTACGGTCGTGCTCAAACCGTCGGAACTGACGCCCCTGAGCGCCCTCGAACTGGGCCGACTCATCACCAGCCTGGATTTTCCGCCGGGGGTCGTCAACATCGTCACCGGCGCTGGCGAGGTGGCCGGGGCGGCGCTGTCGGCCCATCCGGATGTGGACAAGATTGCCTTTACCGGCGGCACCGATACGGGCAGCCTGATTATGCAGGCGGCGGCCCGGAACATCAAGCGGGTCACGCTTGAACTTGGCGGCAAAAATCCGGTTGTCGTTTTTGCCGACGCCGACCTGACTAACGCCGCCGAATGGGTCGCCTTCGCGGCTTTTGCCAACCAGGGCGAAGTCTGCTCGGCGGGCTCGCGGCTGCTGGTCGAACGGTCGGTGCACGACGAATTTGTGGGCCGCGTGGCCGACATTGCCCGGAGCATCAAACTGGGGCACGGTCTTGCGGCCGACGTTCGGATGGGGCCGCTGGTATCAGCCGAGCACCGCGAAAAAGTGGAAAGCTATATCGAAATCGGCAAAGCGGAGGGCGCTACGCTGCTGACCGGTGGCAAACGTCCGGAAGGAGAAACCTTTGCGCAGGGAAATTTCGTGGAGCCGACCATTTTTACCGATGTTACCCCAGACATGAAAATTGCCCGGGAAGAAATCTTCGGACCCGTGCTGGCAGTTATTCCGTTTGATACGGAAGAAGAAGCCGTCAGACTGGCGAATGATACAGAGTATGGGCTGGCCGCGGGCGTCTTTACCAGAGACATCAGCCGGGGGCACCGCGTCATCCGGCAAATCCGGGCGGGCATTACCTGGATCAATAACTACCATCCGACGTTCAACGAACTGCCCTGGGGCGGTTACAAGAAAAGCGGCATCGGTCGGGAGCTAGGCAAGTACGGCATCGACGCCTATCTGGAAACGAAACAAATCAATGTGTATCTCGACGAAGCCCCGCTGGGGTGGTACGTCAGCTGATTTAATGGGGATCGCGACCCGGGTCGCGATCCAACCCCTTTTCTTATGAAGCAATTTAAAAGCATCAATCCTTTTACGCTCGACGTTATTCAGGAATTTACCGAGGAGACGCCGCCGCAGATCGAAACCAAACTGGCGCAGGCGGTTACGGCCCAGAGCCACTGGCGGGAGCTGTCGTTTGCCGACCGGGGCCAGTTCTTCAAAAATCTGGGCGCGTATCTGCGCACGCACAAGGACGAACTCGCCGACCTCATTACCGCCGAAATGGGCAAAATCCGGGCAGAATCGCTGGGAGAAATCGACAAATGCGCCGGTCAGTGCGATTACTACGCCGAGCAGGCCGAGCGATTGCTACAGCCCGAGGATATTCCGACCGATGCCCAGCGGAGCCGGGTCGTGTACGAACCGGTCGGGGTGGTGCTGGCCGTCATGCCCTGGAATTTTCCGTTCTGGCAGGTGTTCCGATACTCGGTGCCGGCGCTGATGGCCGGAAATGTCACCCTGCTGAAACACGCGCCGAACGTGTTTGGCTGCGCGCTGGCGATCGAAAAAGCCTACCGGGCGGCGGGCTTCCCCGAAGGCATTTTTCAGGCGCTCATCGCGGACACCGACGCCGTCGAACGGCTGCTCGCTGACGACCGGGTAGGCATGGTGACGCTCACCGGCAGCGAACGGGCCGGTTCGTCGGTGGCGGCATTGGCCGGAAAAAATATCAAAAAATCGGTGCTGGAACTGGGCGGCAGCGACCCGCTGATTGTGCTGGCCGACGCTGATCTGGACAAGGCCGCGGAGGCCGCCGTACAGTCCCGGATGATGAATGCGGGCCAGGTCTGCATTGCCGCCAAGCGGTTTCTGGTGGAAAAAGCGGTCAAACCGGCCTTCACCGAAAAAGTGAAAGCCCTGATCGCCGGGCTGCAACAGGGCGACCCGACGGCGGCGGAGGTCAAAATGGGGCCGCTGGCCCGGTTGGATCTGGCCGAAAATCTGGAAAAACAGTTGCAAACGGCCCTGTCGGAAGGCGCCACGCTGCTGGTGGGGGGCAAACGGCGGGATTGCAATTTCGAGCCAACGCTGCTGGACAATGTGGGGCCGGATTCGGTGGTGTTTCGGGAAGAAACCTTCGGGCCGATTGCCGCCATCACCGAGGTCGCGGACGAAGAGGAGGCTATCCGGCTTGCCAACCAGTCGCGCTACGGCCTCAGCGCCGCCATCTGGACTGGCGACATTGCCCGCGCCGAACGCCTGAGCCGCCGGCTCGAAGCAGGCAGTGTGTTCATCAACGCTGTCGTTCGTTCGGATTCCCGTCTGCCAATTGGCGGGGTGAAAAAATCGGGCTATGGGCGGGAATTGTCGGAGGCCGGAATCAAGGATTTCTGCACCACCAAAACCGTGTTCGTAGGCTAAGGTCCCAAAACCATTGAACCGGTTCGGCGTTCCGACGGTTCGGCGTTCCGACGGCTCGGTCGCTTCAATGGTCCCGCGGTTGAAACCGCGGGCTGATTCGAAACAACCCATTGACAAAACCATTGAACCGGTTCGGCGTTCCGACGGTTCGGCACCCTGACGGGCTACATGGCCTTTTTGCCCGCGGTGGAAACCGTGGGCTGATTGGATACCGAACCCTCAACCGGAATTGCTGAAACGCCGGATAGGGTCGTTTTAACCCCTTGCCCACGGTTTAAACCGTGGGTTCATTGAATTCCCAACCATCAACCAAAACCGTTTTAACGGTTTCGCAGGTCATGACTTCCCAGGAATTGTTACACCGCCGCAACGCCGTCGTTCCCAGGGCGATGGCTATGAGCCAGCCGCTCGACGCGGCCTATGCCAAAGGAGCCGTGTTTGTCAGCCACGACGGCCGCGAGTTTATCGACTTTTCGGGCGGCATCGGCGTGCTGAACGCGGGCCACTGTCCCGAACCCGTCGTGCAGGCCATTGCCGAGCAGGCCGGAAAACTGATGCATACGTTTTTCAACCTGCTGACGCACGAGCCGTACGTGCGGCTGGCCGAGAAACTGGTCGAACTCCTGCCGCACGGGCCGCAGACAAAGGTGATGCTGGTCAGCAGCGGGGCCGAAGCGGTGGAAAACGCCGTTAAGATCGCCCGGCAGGCCACCGGCAGGCAGGGCATTATCTGCTACACGGGCGGCTTCCACGGCCGGACGCTGATGGGCATGACGCTGACGTCCAAAGTGAGCTATAAAATTGGCTGCGGCCCCTTTGCGCCGGAGGTGTACCGCATTCCGTTCCCCGATTATTTTCACAACGGCGGCGGGCTCGATTTCGACGAATTTGTGGAGCAGGAGCTGAAAAACTTCCGGAAATACCTCAGTAGCGTGGTGGCTCCCGAAAATGTGGCGGCCGTGATTCTGGAACCCGTTCAGGGCGAAGGCGGCTTTTACGTCACCCCCAAACGCTACCTACAGGGACTGCGGCAGTTGTGCGACGAGTACGGCATTCTGCTCATCCTGGACGAGGTACAGTCGGGCTTCGGCCGAACCGGGCGGTGGGCGGCCTACGAACACTACGGGGTGGTGCCCGACCTCTCGACCTGGGCCAAATCGATGGGCTCGGGCATTCCCATCGCCTGCGTCATGGGCAAAGCGGACGTGATGGACAGAGCCCGCCCGGGGACCATCGGCGGTACCTACGCCGGAAACCCTGTCGCCTGCGCCGGTGCGCTGGCTACCCTTGAGTACATGCAGGCGATCGACATCAACCGCCTGGGCGAACGGGTCGGCAAAACGGTGTTTTCATTCTTTAAAACGCTACAGAACGAGTGCGCGGCCATCGGCGACGTGCGCGGACTGGGCGCCATGATCGGGATTGAACTGGTCCGGAACGGGGACCCCGACCAGCCCGACGCCGCCCTGACCCAGCAGCTGGTGGCCGCCTGCGCCGCGCGGGGGCTGTTTCTGATCAGCGCCGGAATCTACGGCAACGTCATTCGGGTGCTGTGTCCGCTGGTTATCGACGACGCGCTGCTAGAAAAGGGGCTGCAAATCATGCGGGAGGAGCTGCTGCGGCTCGTGGTAAAGGAGGTGGAGCAACCCTCCAAAACTGTGTAGATTGCGGCTTTCTGCCGAACTGAGGGCTTCCTGCAACAGCGACAGCCGAACCGCTTTTTTGTGCGAATTGGCAATCGGGCTGGCGTACGAAACCAGCACGTCCAGAATAACCTTTGTCATATACTCCCGTTTGTTGAAAACAATGTCGTGCCGGTTTTCGGGCAGCAGGTATTCTTTCACCCGGGCGTTGACGAGGCGTTTGCGGGCAAATTCGACATTCGAAGGATACACCAGATCGTCTTTCTGTCCGTGCAGAAACGTGACCCCCGCCGTAATCCTGTCCCAGTCGGGGGCGATTTCCTCCAGGGCTTTTTTGTGGGAAAGCTTCTCGTCGTTGGCGTTGAGCAGAATCTGCGGCACCATCCAGCGGAACAGCGGTTTATCGACCAGATAGCTGATGTCGTAGACCCGTTCCAGACCCGGCCCCAGGGCGGACGAAACAAAAACCACATGGTCGACCACGCCGGGGTTGTTCATGGCCAGCCGCGCCGCCAGCGGTCCGCCGTACGACGACCCGACCAGCACCAGAAACGGGGCGTCGCGGTAGCGATTGATGACCGGCTGAAGCAATTCGGCCTGCCGGGCAATGGACGGTTCTATTTTCCCAAAATCCGAAAAGCCGTATCCGGGCCGGTCAACGGCGACCAGCCGGGCGTGTTTCAGCAGAATAGGATCTTTGAAGAATTTCTCGAAAAAGGAAAGCGAACTGGGCGCACCGTGGAAGAACACAATGACCGGCAGCGAGTCGGAATCCGGGCGCGCCGATTCGATGTAGCGGATTGTACGCCCATCCTGTTGGTACCGAAAAACAACGGGCCTGACCGGCTCACCGCGGAACGCTTCGGCAATCTCCTGATCGCTTTTGCGCAGTTCGACAAACTGGGCGGCGATCAGCAATCCAACGATTAAAGTCAACAAACTAAAAAAAGCCCACTGCAATACTCTCCCAAGCGCTCTCATGTCCATATAACGGACTCAGCGATTGTGTGGTTTGGGAAAATGAGCCCCCGCCCGGTCGGGCGTAACAAAAAGACAATGAGGCTTAGTATCCGAAAAACGCCCCAGATACTTAGTTTTACGCCAAAACTACCGAACCAATGGCATGAATACTACCCGGCGTACTTTTCTGAAAAAATCCGGCGGAGCCGCGGCTCTGGTCGCCTCGCCCGCCATCCTGCTGGCCCATCCGCCCGCACCCGCCAAAGCCTCCCGCCGCGTCCTCCGGTTTGCGGTGGCCTCCGACGGCCACTTCGGCCAGCCAGATACGGAATATGCCCGCTTTTTTGCCGCGGTGACCGACAGCCTGAATGCCGAACGCGACCGCAGCGGGCTGGATGCGGCTTTCTTCAACGGCGACCTGATTCACGACCGGGGCGAGTTTATGCCCCAGGCAAAAGCCGCTTTTGACAAGCTGACGATGCCCTACTACGTGACCCGCGGCAACCACGACATGGTCAGCCCGCAGGAGTGGGAACGCATCTGGGGCTATTCCGAAAACCACGTGGTCGAACTGGGCGATACGGCCTTTCTGCTCGGCAGCACGGCAACGCCCGAGGGCAAATACGTCTGCGCCGACCTGCGCTGGCTCAAAAAATCGCTCGACAGCCAGAAGCGGAAGAAGCACGTGTTTGTCCTCCTGCACATCTCCCAGCGCAAATGGACGACCCACGGCATCGATTGCCCGGAGGTCATGTCCACCATCGAAAGCTACGCCAACGTCCGGGCTATTTTTCACGGACACGATCACGACGAAGACAACGTCAAGATGTCCGGCGGCAAGCCTTATCTCTACGACGGTCATTTCGGCGGCAACTGGGGAGCCAACTACCGCGGTTACCGGATCGTGGAAGTGTTTGAGGACGGCCGCATTTCGACCTATCAGGTCAATCTGGAACTGAACCCGGTGGTGAACGTGCGGGTGCTGTAGGAAGGGACGGGTGCACGACCGCGGGGCGGGTTCTTGCGGTCGCGTCACCCGAAACGGCGCGGTAAACATTCCCCGCTTCGGGCGGGTTAAGAAGGTATTCATCAACCTTCAGACCTTATGAAAAACAATCAGAAAACGACCCGGTCGGGGGCCAGTCAGGCCAGTACACTCAACCACCCCGGTTTTGAAGAAGACCATCCGGAAGGAAACCCCGTTCGCTACCGGACCACCGGCACGTCCGTCGGCAGCGAGGACATGGACGACCCCGCCCAGCCCCACACCGCCGGCGGCACCTCTTCGGCACATCCGAGGCGCGTGGATAATCAATAAAGGTTGAAGGTTTAAGTTGTAACGTGGCGCTGCAAGGCTACCGCTTCGCCACGTTAAACTTTCAACTTTACACGTATTTCAACCAATTTCAGCAACGTATGGAAAATCAGAAACTGAACAAAGGCGCGGAGCAGTATCCGAGCATGGACGATGCGGCGGCCGATATGGATTCCTCGACGGCGATGGATGCCGATCCGAACGTAGAGAAACCGGCAGGGGCCGCCGAACTGATGACGCCCGACACGGCTCCCGGCCCCGAAGATGATCCCAATAACCCGATGAATGCGGCGTCGAACCGCGACCAGAATCTGCCCCGCGACCACACCACCAGCGACCAGCTGCGCGACGTCCGGATGAAGAGCAGCCAGCCGGGCAGTGTCGATACCAACCACGGCGAAGGTGCCGGAACCGGAGACGGCACCGGGGCCAGTGAGGCGGGCTGAGGCCCAACCAAAAAAGGAACCCCGGACGGAGTTCCTTTTTTTATACCTGTGGGAATCGCCCGCTTACGGGTTGTTGTTCTGAATAACGGTTGCCGAATGGCCGCTGCCCGTCTGTTCGATCTGGATGAGGCCTTCCACGCCGGTCTGGAGGAGGTTCATTGAGTGCCCATCGCCAATCTGGCGAGTCGGTGACAGCGGCCCGTTCAGCCCTTCGATCACGTTCCCTTCACCGTTTTGCTCGATGGTAACATACCCGTTGGTGCCGTTCTGGCGCAGTTCGAAGTAGTTTTCTTCACCGGTCTGGGTCGCCGTGGCGTTCATGTTGTCGCCGCGCTGGCGGAACGAAGCGTAGTTGCCGCTGCCCGTACCGTTCTGAGTCAGGTTAACGTCATGGTTCGCTCCCCGCTGGTCAACGTAAGCGTCGTTGTTGCGGCCGGTCTGGATGACGTAGGCTTCGTTTTCTACAGAACCACCCTGCACGATGTTTACGTACTGGTTGCGGCCCGACTGATCGACACCGGCATTGTGGTCGCGGCCCGTCTGGTTAATGTCGGCCAGGTTGTTCCGGTTTTGCTGGAAGACTTCGGCCGAAAGGTTGTTGCCGTCCTGAGCGATGTACGTATCGTTGTCGTTGCCGCGCTGGTACACCGCAACGTCATTGCGGTTACCGATCTGATCGACATAGGCGTTCATGTTGTCGCCGCGCTGGCGGAAGAGGGCTTCGTTGCGGTTGCCGTCCTGGAGGAGGTTGATGTCGTGGTTGCCGCCGTCCTGCAGGGCGTTCACGCGGTTGCGGTTACCGAGCTGCTGCACGTAGGCTTCGTTCTGCACTTCGCCGTACTGCGTGATCTGGGCGGTGTTGCGGTCGCCGATCTGTTCTACATCCGCACTGTGGCTGACGCCTTCCTGAGTGACGGTGGCCTCGTTCAGCTCGCCCCGCTGGCGGAGTTCTGCATCCAGAAAATAGCCGCTCTGGTTGATGGTTGCGGTACTTCCGGCTCCGGCGCCGCCCTGCTTGATGCGGGCTTCGCTTTCTACCGCCCCAAGCTGGTTGATGTTGCCCGTGTGGTTCTCGCCGTTCTGACGGATGACGGCGCGGGAAGACTCCGTATAAGAACTGGACTGGTCAACATTCGCCGATCCGCCGTTGCCGTTCTGCTCCACACGGATGACGTTGCCCGGTCCGGCATTGTCGTCCTGTTTCAGATCAGCGGCGTTACCGTTGCCGTTCTGATCGACAAAGATACGCTGCTGGTAAACGCTGGTCTGGGAGGTGATAACGGAGTTGTCGTCGCCGGGCTGGCTGATGGTTACTTCCTGGTTCTGACCGGACTGGGAGACACTGGCCCCGTTGCCAACGCCGGGCTGGGAAATGGTGGTACTGTTGGTCTGGGCGTAGGCAGCCGTCAAAAACAGCAGCGCTGCACCCGTAAGCATGCATTTCTTCATGGTTTTGTAAAATGGTGAACAGAGAATTTATGGGTAACAGAGTATTCAAACCGGGCTTTCGTTGTCACCGGCTGTAAATTAAAGCGTGAATATATGAACTTATTATAAATTATTTAGAATAATTGAGGAAGCGTGCAGAGCGCAAAAAAAAGACGCTCATCGGAGCGTCCTGAAGGGGTAAAAAGTTTGTGCTTAACGGGTGCCGAAGTCTGTCACCCAGTAGTGTTTATACGTGCTGGCGGCCGAATAGGCGTACCCCAGACCCACTTCTTTGAAATTGGCACTCATCATGTTGGCGCAATGCCCCGGCGAGTTGCGCCACTGGTTGAAGGTAGCTAGCACCGTCGCGTTGCCAGCGGCGATGTTCTCCCCGGCATACCGCCAGACGTAGCCTTCCCGGCTCATGCGGTCCCAGGGTTTGGAACCGTCGCGGCCGGTATGGCTGAAGTAGTTATAATTGGCCATGTCGGCGGCGTGTTTGCGCGAAGCTTCGTTCAGCAGGGCGTTCAGTTGCAGCGGCGCGGCGGCCGGATAGGTCGTGGTGCCGCACTGGCAGGGCTTGGAACGCAGGTTGTTGATGTAGCCGAGCAGTTCGAGCTGCTGGGTCGAAAACGTGACCGTGGCCGTGGTGGAGGAAGTCGCCGTGACGCCCGAGCCGTCGGCTTCCGGAGCCGTGGAGACAGGTTCCGGCGTGATGACTTTATCCGTTTCGGTTTTACAGCCGGTAATCAGTCCGACCAGCAGAGTGGCCTGGAGCAGGTAAGATAAAAAGCGGTTTGCCATAGCGGTGAGTACAATGAATCAAATGTCTGATAAATAACAAAAATTGTGCTGGTTTATTGCTTGTGTCGTTTCATATGAATTAAAATTTGTAACCCGGTTGTCTGAAAACAAAAAGGCACTTCCGGAGAAGTGCCTAAAGATTCGGTCAAACGGACCGGCGATTAATCGTACGCAATCCGGCTCAGGATGCTGCGGCCGAGCGTTACTTCGTCGGCGTATTCGAGGTCGCCGCCGATGGGCACACCCCGGGCGATGGTGGACATTTTGACCTTGAACGGGCGCAGTTTTTTCTGAAGATAGAAGGCCGTAGTGTCGCCTTCCATGTTTGGGCTGAGGGCCAGAATGATTTCCCGGACCCGGCCGTCCTCGTCGCCGCGCAGCCGTTCGACCAGCGACTCGATGTTGAGGTCGCTGGGGCCGATGCCTTCGACGGGCGAGATGATGCCGCCCAGCACATGATACAGACCTTTGTACTGAGCCGTGTTTTCGATGGCCAGTACGTCGCGGATGTCTTCGACTACGCAGACCAGCGAGGCGTCCCGTTTGGGATTGGCGCAGATCGAGCACAGTTCTTCGTCCGAGAGGTTATGGCATTTCCGGCAGTACTGGACCTGCGTCCGCATCGCCTGAAGCGTTTCGGCCAGCCGCTGGGTTTGTTCTTCATCCCGTTTGAGCAGGTGCAGCACCAGCCGCAGGGCGGTTTTCTTCCCGATGCCCGGCAGTTTGGCTACCTCCTCCACCGCGTTTTCTATCAGTTTGGAAGGAAAATCCAACGTTAGTTGAGAGTTATGAGTTAAGAATTATGAGTTAAGAGTTATAAGTTGAAAGCGGGTAAGGCTGTAACCCCACTTTTCCAAACTCATAACTCATAACTCATAACTCATAATTATTTTAACACTTCGGCCGAGATACCGCGTCGGCAGATTTCGTTGCGCATCGGGACGAGGTCTTCCCAGGAACCGTTTTTGACGGTGCACTTGCCTTTATAGTGGATGATCAGCGTACACTGTTCCGCCTGTTCGGGTGTGTGTTCACAAACCTCGACCAGCGTATCGATTACGTAATCGAACGTGTTCACGTCATCATTGAAAACGACGAGGTTAAAAACGTCGGTTTCAATTACTTCCTCCAGTACCTCTACATCGTTTTCCCAGAACGGTTGCATCCCAGCTTATTTTAACTTTATTTAGCAAATTTACGAAAATCTGGCGTCTTCTGAAAGCGTCCCGGCACGTAGTAAGAACCACCATCAACCATTAAAAGTTGCCTTTTTCTGCATGAATCCTTCGATTGCGCTCTCCATTCTTGTCGCTTATTTTGCCATGCTGATTATCGTGTCCTGGTACACGGCGCGGGGGGCAGATACGAATACGTTTTTTACCGCCAACCGGCAGTCGCCCTGGTATCTGGTGGCTTTTGCCATGATCGGCACGTCGCTGTCGGGGGTCACGTTTATTTCGGTGCCGGGGGCCGTGGGCGGAGCCGTAAAGGGCTTTGAAGGCTTCAAGGCGTTCAGCTATTTTCAGGTGGTGCTGGGCTACATCGTCGGGTACTACGTCATCGGCACGGTCCTGATGCCGCTGTACTACCGGATGAACCTGATTTCCATTTACGGGTATCTCGAAAAACGCTTCGGATTCTGGTCCTACAAGGCCGGGGCGGGCTTTTTCCTGCTGGCCCGGACGGTCGGCTCGGCGGTGCGGCTCTACGTGGCGGCGGGCGTGCTGCAACTGGCGGTTTTCAACAGTCTGGGTATTCCGTTTGAAGTGTCGGTAGCCATCACGATTCTGCTGATCTGGCTGTATACGTTCAAAGGCGGCGTCAAAACCATCATCATCACCGATACGCTGCAGACCACTTTTCTGGTCACGGCGGTGATCCTGACCATCATCCTCATTTCCAGGGAGCTGGGCTTTACGTTCGGAGAAATGGTGTCGACGGTGAGCAAAAGCGACTATTCACAGATTTTCTTCTGGGACGGCAACGACCCGCGGAACTTCTTCAAGCAGTTTATCTCCGGAGCCTTTATCGCCATCGTGATGACGGGCCTCGATCAGGACCTGATGCAGAAAAACCTGACCTGCAAGAACATCGGCGAAGCGCAGAAGAACATGTTCTGGTTTACCATCACGCTGACCATCGTGAACCTGCTGTTTCTGGCGCTGGGTACGCTGCTGTACCTGTACGCCAACGAAAAAGGCATCACCATTCCAGCCAAAACCGACGATCTGTACCCGACGCTGGCCCTCAATCACTTCGGCACCGTGGTCGGAATTACGTTCCTGCTGGGCATTACGGCGGCAACCTACGCCTCTTCCGATTCGGCCCTGACGGCCCTGACCACCTCGTTCTGCATCGACTTCATGAACGTGGAAGGCCGCCCCGAGACCGAACGGGCCAAAATCAAGCACTGGGTTCACATCGGTTTCTCCGTGCTGTTTTACGTGGTGATCATCATTTTCAACAAGGTCAACAGCCAGGATGTGGTCACGGCCGTTTTCGATCTGGCGGGGTACACCTACGGTCCGCTGCTGGGGCTGTACGCCTTCGGGCTGTTTTCCAAACGGCCCGTGCGCGACGCCGTGGTGCCGTTTATCTGCATCGCTTCGCCTTTTATCACGCTGTACATCAATGACCATTCGGCCGAATGGTTCAACGGCTACAAGTTCGGTTTTGAGCGCCTGGTCCTGAACGGGCTGATTACCTACCTGGGCCTCTGGGCGGTATCGCGGAAAAAGACACCTGCGCAGGCGTACGAAGTTCCCGAAACAGTGTGAAAGCCTGAATAACAACTGGCACAATGATTGCTTATACAAATGAAGCAAGCGACATTTTAGCCAATGAAAAATGGGTTTCTTTTGCTACTGGGATTGATACTGGCCCGGCAAGGTACAGCGCAGCCGCTGCACTTTGCCGGGCTTTTTCCGGCTTACTCGCAGACGGGCATTCTGCATAAGAAACTGCTGTACAATTTTTACCTCTCCTCGACGATCGACGCCTTCAGCCAGACGGTGGAAAACGTGCATTACCCGGCCACCAACCTCCAGGTGTACCTGCAGCCGGGCCTGATCTACCGGCTGAAACCACATCTGCAAGTGGGGGCGGCCTACGCGTTTGTGAAGCACAATCTGTTTGGCCTGCGGGTGAACGAAAACCGACTCTTTGTGCAGGGCATTTATACGCATCGGCTTCCGTCCGGGACGCTGGCGCACCGCCTGCGGTATGAGGAACGCTACCCCTTCAACCTGAAGACGCAGCGGGGCTCGAAAGCCAGCCTGTTTCGCTACCAACTGGGGTATAACCTGCCTCTTTACGACCCGAAAACCCGGAAACACGGTTTCTACGCCTCGGCTTCGCACGAGTTTTTCCTCTGTCTGACGGGGGCTACCAACAGTCCTATCAGTTCAAAGAATGCGTTTAACGGGGAAAACTGGTCGTACGTGGGAGCGGGCTATACGTTCCGGAAAGCAGGCCGGCTTGAACTGGGGTATATGCTGCAGAATCTGGTGCGAAATGCCAGAAAAGAGCACCGGTACCTGCATCTGCTTCAGGTGTCGTACAACACTACGTTCAACCTGGAGGACTTTATGGTCTGGCTGTATACGCCCTACTGATTGTTCTTAAAAGACTGAAAAATTCGGGGAAAGAGTTGTCCTATTTTGGCAAATCCCTATCTTTGAGTAGAATTTACCAATACGTTCGTCGTGAAGCGGTTCGTCTCCATCGGATTGTGTCTGTTGCTGCTTTACCACGCGCTGGGTTCGCTCTTTGTGCTGCTCAGCGTTCGGGTACAGGAACAGTATGCCCTGTCGGAGCGGCTGCTGCTGTATCCTTCCACGGACAGCATGGTGGAATTTCACATTCCGCTTTACCAGCACCCCAACGAGGCCATCCTCACCCAGAAGCGCCCCGAGGGCTTCAACTACCGGAGTAACTATTACGAGATTGTCAGCCTGAACGTATCCGGCGATACGTTACACATCACGGGCTACCAGAGCACCGACCCTACGCTCTGGAAACAGGACCTGCTGTCGCTGCTTAAAACGCAGTTCGGGCACGCCTCAGACAACCAGAAACGAACCAGCGACCTGCTGAAATTACTCGGGAAAGAGTATTCTCAGTTCAACCGGGCGCGGCTCGTCTTTTTTCGCTACGAATGGATGCTGGCTGCCGCCTCCATTCGTTCCGTTACCCCGTCCGTGCTAACCCGGCACCTGCCGGTCTTCTCGCCCCCGCCCGAAGCGTCTGAACCGGGATTATGCTGACTACCGGATTCTGGATGATTGGATAAATCATCGAGCGGTAAGTCGTGCCTGATCCTGACCTCATTGCATAGTCCATTTTTCTTACACTGTGTAACTGACGTTCAGATGAAAACGCTATACCGTTTCTCACTGGTACTGCTTTGCCTTACCACCATTTCCTATCACCGGGTGTCGGCCCAGGGCTGCGTGGCCGTTCGGCACATGAGCTGCACCTCGCCCCTCGAAGCCCTGTCCGTTGGCCCGTCGGCCGGAACGGCTTCCACCAATTTTTTCAAACAACGTTCCGGCCACTGGCAGGTCAACGTTGGCTACCGGTATTTCCGCTCGTTCCGGCATTTCAAGGGAGATGTCGAGCAGAAGGAACGCCTCGAGCAGCATACCGAAGTGGTCAATATTTCGCACGGGGTCGATCTGGGACTTACCTACCTGGCGACGACGCGCCTCTCGTTTTCGATCAACCTGCCCGTTCAGTACAACGACCGTTCGTCGCTGTACGAGCATTACGGCAACAGCACCACGGCCAATCCTGAGCAGAGACGGTTTCATACCGGCTCACAGGGCATCGGCGACCTGCGCCTTTCGGGCAGTTACTGGCTGCGGAATCCGACCAAAGGAGCGAAGGCCAATTTTGCGCTGGGCGCGGGCATCAAACTGCCCACCGGCAATCCCGGCGTAGAAGACAACTTTCATAAGCTGAACCGGGAAGGGCAGGATTACATCGTGCGCAAGCCGGTTGACCAGTCGATCCAGCTGGGCGACGGCGGGGTCGGCTTCAGCCTGGAAGGGCAGGGCTACGCCCAACTGACCAGGGGCCTGTCGGCCTACGTGTCCGGCTTCTACCTCTTCAATCCGCGCGAAACCAACCGGGTGCTGCGGAGCCCGGAAGCCACAACGATCGACCTCGTAACGGGCTACTTCTCCGTAGCCGACCAGTTTGCCGCCCGGCTGGGCCTGAGCCAGACGCTGCCAATCGTATCCGGACTGTCCGTGATGCTGGGAGGCCGCGTGGAGGGAGTGCCGGCCAACGATGCCCTGGGCGGCAGCAAAGGCTTCCGGCGGCCCGGTTACATCGTATCCGTAGAACCCGGATTGAGCTACATGCGGGGCAAGTTTTCGGGGACGCTGTCCGTTCCGGTGGCGCTCTACCGCAACCGCATCAAGAGCTACTCCGACCGGCTCGACCCGTTGGGGCAGCGCCACGGCGACGCGGCCTTTGCCGACTACCTTGTCTCGCTGAACGTGAGCCGGTGGTTCTGAGTCAGTGAATGGTGATCTCGTTCGGTTTCGGGGCGGGATCACCCCTTTACCACTTATTTTCATTTCTTTTCTATGAAACTTTCCTTCATCCGGCTGCTGCTGCTGGGCCTGCTTCTGTCGACGGGAGCGAAGGCGCAGATGCCGCACGATGCCATTTATATGTCCAAAGGCCAGGTTTGCGTAGCGGCCCTGTACGGACAAAGCTCCTGGAATCAGTATTGGGAGGGCACCCTGAAGCGGCCCAACCTGAACATTGGTACCCACACCACCCACAACGTCATGCTGATGCCCGCCATCGGCCTTTCCAACCGCTTTAACCTGATTCTGTCGCTGCCCTACGTCTGGACCCAGACCAGCGCCGGTAACCTGATGGGCCAGCGGGGTATTCAGGATTTGGCCGTCTGGGGTAAGTACCGGGCCGTGGCGGTAGGCGGCTTTTCGCTGCACGCTGTCGCGGGAGCTTCCCTTCCGCTGGGCAATTATGTGCCGGATTTTCTGCCCATGTCCATCGGTCTGCAATGCCGGACGGCAACCGGGCGGCTCATCGCCAGCTACCGGCACCGCCCGTCCGGCCTTTACCTGACCGGCCACGGCAGCTACACCTGGCGCAGCAACATCCGGGTGGACCGCGACGCCTATCAGGCCGACGGCCGGGTCTACAACACCAACGAGGTCCGCGTTCCGAACGCCTTTGACTGGGGTGCCCGGCTGGGGGTTCTGCGTTCCAAATGGCAAACCGAGGTGTGGGCCGAGCACAACGCCTGCACCAGCGGCGACAATATCCGCCGCAACGACATGCCGTTTCCGACCAACAACATGCAGGCCACGATGGTGGGTTGGTACGGAAAAGTTCAGCCCCGCAACATCGGCGTCAACGCCCGCATCGGCTACGTGGTCGATGGGCTGAACATGGGACAGAGTACGAGCTATATGGTAGGAGTGTTGTATCAGTTTAAAGTGAAGTAACCGATGAAATTGTCATTTACATCCATAAAATCGGGTCTGACCGTAGCGGCCCTGGCCGTATCGTTCTGGTCCTGCAACAAGACCCTTGAAGAACCGCAACGGGTCGGCTATACGCCCGCCAGCACCGACGAAAAAGCCGGAACCTGGAAAACCTACGTTCTGACGTCTCCGACGGAAGTGACGATAGCTGCTCCGAAAATGCCCAATACCGCCGAATACGCGGCCGAACTGGCCGATTTGAAAGCCAAAGCCACCAATCTGTCTCCGCAGCAGCAGGAAGCCGTTGTGTACTGGGGGGCCGGAGCCGTTTACCGCTGGAACGAAATCGCGCGTGAGCTGGCCGCCCGCTACAACCTGGCCCCGGCCTCCAACGCGGAAGGCAAGTACCCCGTGCCCGATCCGGCCAATCCGCTGGCTGATCCGCGCTTCCCGTTTGCCAACCCGCCCTACACGGCCCGGATGCTGGCCTACCTGAACGTAGCCCAGTACGACGCCCTGGTCACGACCTGGCATTACAAATACCAGTTCAAACGGAATGCACCCTCGAAATACGATGCCGGGATTCGGGTGGCACTGCCCGTATCGACCATTCCGGCCTATCCGTCGGAGGACGCCGTGGTGGCGGCCGCTTCGGTGGCGGTGCTGAAAGCCATGTTCCCCGGCGAAGTGCCCTATCTGGAGCAGAAACTGAAAGAACACCGCGACAGCCGCCTCTGGGCCGGGATGAACGTGGAGAGTGACCTGCTGGCCGGAGCTGAACTGGGCACCGCCGTGGCGGCCAAAGTGATGGCCCGCAGCCGGACCGATGGCATGTCGGCCGCCAATAACCAGGTGCTGACGGCCGCCATGATCGAAGGGGCCAAAAAACTGGGCATGACGGACGTGTGGCTCAGCCAGGAATCGCCGGCCCGTCCGCCGATGCTGCCCAACTACGGGGCGGTTAAAAACTGGAATTTTGACGAGGCGACCAAAGTAAAGCTGCGCCCCGGCCCGCCGCCGGTTGCCGGAAGTGCGCAGTTTGAGAAGGAACTGGAGGAGTTGCGGACGATTCAGAAGGGCCAGACCCGCGAGCAGGCCCGCATCGCCAATTACTGGGCCGACGGGGCGGGAAGCTACACCCCGCCCGGCCACTGGAACCGCACCGCCGCCAACACGGCGCACGAGGAGCGGTACAGCGAAGTGCGCATGGCCCGGACGCTGGCGCTGGTGAGCACGGCGCTCATGGACGCTGGCGTGTGCTGCTGGGAAACCAAGTTTTACTACTACTCGCCCCGCCCGCAGCAGTATGGCGTGAAAACGTCGGTGGGGCTGCCGAATTTCCCGTCCTACACCTCGGGGCACTCCACGTTCTCCGGTGCGGCGGCCACCGTGCTAGGCTACGTTTTCCCGGGCCGGGCTGCCACGTTTGACAAGCTCGCCCAGGAAGCTTCCGTATCCCGGATGTACGGCCTGATCCACTTCCGCTCGGACTGCGAAGTCGGGCTCAGATGCGGCAAAAACATCGGCGCCTACGCCGTAGACCGCGGGAAAGCCGACGGCTCAGGGCTGTAGGACTGAGCGAATGGCATTGAATCAATGGGTGGGTCACGACGTGTTCACCACCCAGGGTTGGCTTTTCCGGTTCTGGTTAATTCAGGGCGTGGAAATCCTGATCGTCCGGGTCGATTGACTGCACCTGGGCGTCCTCGTTGAGCCGCAGGATGTCCTGGCCCGATAACGTGGCTTTGTAAAAACCTTCCAGTCCTTCGATAGGCTGAACATTGTCCGAACCCGCGAGCCGCCGGATGGTCCTTTCCGTTTCGGCGGCGTTGGGGCCCAGCGTGATGACGACGGTGTAAAAACCGTCCGGATTGGTGGCAAGCTGTTGCTGGAATTCAGAAGATAAGGTGGCCATAACGATTTGGGTTTAACCCCGGCCGGACGGTCCGGCCGGGGCTTTTTTTGACATTAATTAAAGAGTGGCAGCGTCGCAGTTGAGCAATCCGGAGCCATACACCGGGTCGTTGCCCGGTACGCCCAGATCGGAGGTGGTGCTGACCAGTTTGGTCCGGATCTGGCTCGGAGTGAAAGCCGGGAAGCGTTGTTTGATGAGCGCAACCGCCCCCGCCACGGCCGGACAGGCCATGCTCGTTCCCGACAGCACCCGGTACGAATTCGCCGGAGAATGGAAGGTCGAATTGATGCTGACGCCCGGAGCCGAGAGGGTCACCGGGTTGCAGGCGCCGCCCCGCGACGAGAAGGTCGCCACCTGACCGGACTGATCGACCGCCGCCACGGCAATGACGCCGGGGATACTGCCCGGAACGTTCACCAGCCGGTTCTGCGGATTCGGGTCGAGGAAGGAGTTTCCCGCCGCGGCCACGACCGTACAGCCCGCGGCGCGGAGCCGGTTGATGGCCGTCACCAGGGCCGCCGGGGCGTTCTGGCAGGGCATTACCGCGCCCAGACTCATCGAAACAACGTCCATTTTATTGGCCAGCGCCCAGCCAAGACCCGCCACGATGCCGCTGAACGGACCCGAACCGGCCGCGTTCAGCACTTTCACGGCAAACAGGCTGCAGCGTGGCGCCACCCCGACGACCCCGACCGTGTTGTTGCGCGCGCCGATGATGCCGGCGCAGTGCGTCCCGTGTCCGTTGTCGTCGTTGAAGCTCGCCACGCCCGAGATGAACGAGGCGCCGCCCGAAACAATCAGGTCGGTGTGGTTGGCAATGCCCGTGTCCAGCACGGCCACTTTAATGCCGAATCCGGTGATGCCCCGCCGCCACGCGGCCGGGGCTTTCACCATCTGGATATGCCACGGAATCGGCTGGGCAACGGCCTGAGCCGGCACCGGCTGCTCGGGCTGGAATTTGTCTTTTACGTCGCCGGGCTGGAGGTTGGGCAATTCCAGAAACGCGCGGATTTTTTCGGCCAGACTGTCCTGAGCGGCTTTCTGACCGGCCTTGAACCCGAGCATGTACATCTGGTCGCCGCTCATCTGATCTTTACTTTGCGGCAGCAGGCCCAGAATCGTTTCGGAGTCAAGGATTGGCGCGGCGCCATCCGTTTCCGGCATGTCGAGCGCGTACATTTCGAAATCTTCCACGACTTCCAGCACATCGCCGCGCTGTTCCAGTTCGACTTTCTGCTCGTCGGTCAGCGTGGCTACCGACACGTCCAGATTGTCGAAGTGCAGCACGTCGGCCTCGGTGATGCTCCGTTCGCTGGCCATTACGCTGATGCCGTCCTCGATGCTGCTGGTCGAGATGTGCAGCACGTCGCTGAGGACTTCTTTGGCGGAGGTATGATTGCTGTACGTGATGACGTACTTTTTGGGTGACTGATCCATGTTTGTGTGTGGAATTTAGAGTGGTCTCAGGACCGGACGCCGGGCACCCGACGCTTGACTTTTTTTGGGTTTAAAATCCAATGGAGCCGCTGAAGGGCCGGATGTTTTATCAAAAGTCAAACGTCAGGTGTCCAGTGTCCGGCACGGAGAAAATTGGTAAGGGAAAAAGCCTTTCTGCGCTGCCTGCGTTGGGATTACGCTACGGGAATCGGAACCCGGATGATGAACTGTTTCCGGATGTTCTGTCCGAAATCCGCCTCGAAGGTGCCCTGAGCGACCAGATTGCCGCTTTTGCCGGAATAATCGTAACCCACCCGGACGGTATCCGAAAGCAGCGTGATCCGGCTTTTGCCGTAGCGCCCTTTGGCGGCCGTTTTCAGCATTTTTTCGACATCCGTATTGGGCTTGGTCGTGCGCGGGCCGTTGTAGAGCTTGGCTTCCCGAATGTTTTCCACGGGCCGGGTGGTGTCGCGGATGGTCGTGATGCTGCCGTCGTTGTCCACCGTGACGCTGAAGTTGCCGTGGTCGTGGTTCACGTTGGAAACGCCCTCAATGACCGGCCGGAAGAGGACCGTGATGTCCGTGGCGTACTCCTTGTCCATCTTCCCGGAGCCTTCCTGCGTTCCGCCGCAGGTATAGCCAACCCGGTAGGTATCGACGCTGAGCTGCTGGCGGGAAGTGAGGTTAAGGTCGTTAAGGGCCTTCTGGGCGATGTCGATGGCCCGGTCAACGGAGATCGCCTTCCGGTTTTCGGTGTTGATGGATTTCAGCAAAAACTCCCGCCGTCCGTCCGAGCCGATAAAGGCGCGGCGGCCTTCCGATTCAACGATCAGATTCCCGGCCGGGTCGATGCCGACGTTGTTGAAGCTGTCGCGGGTGAAACCCAACTGGTAGGCCATTTCCTGCGCCCCGTCCGTGCGGCCGATCATGGGCGCAAATTCGAGTTTCGACAGCTTCTCCGGAATGCGGTTCATGGCCAGCGCGGTCCCGGCGGCCCGCTGCGCGTTGTACCACCGCCACTGGAACCAGTTGCGGGTGACCGCCTGGCGATTGAGGAAGCGTTCGTTGTAAAGCCGGTCGGTGGCTTCCGCCTGGTTGGCGCCCACGGCGACCACAGACGGTGCCTGCCCGTGCGAAATCCGCCAGCTGGCATCCAGCCAAGCCTGCCCCAGCGACTTGTTCTTGTTCCATTCTTCCCAGAAAAACTTTCCGTAATTGGGATTGTCGACGCTCACCGTTTCAAAACCGAACAGCATCCGGAAACCGAGGCAACGGTTCCACCACGTCCGGATGGGACTGTGGCCTTCCAGCACCCGCAACGAGAAGCAGGTGGACAGAAAAACGTACCGGGCCTCCTCGTTGCCCAGAGCCATCTGGTTGGAATTGGCCCAGGTTTCACTGCCCCAGGCGGAGCCCATCGGCATGAAAAACACGCCGTTGGCGTCCATACCGCCGTGGCCCGAGTGGTAAAAAGCCGTCACGGCGTCGGCGCCGAACGTGTCCAGATAGTTGTCGAAGGTTTCGCCGTACATCCAGGACTGGACGGCGGCATCCTTGTACCAGAAGTTGGCAGTACGGAAGCGGGTTGGATAATCTAAAAACCCGTAGGCGTCTTCGTGAGTTGCAAATAAATTACCGACGCCCGGCAGGAAGGTTTCAATGCTACAGGCTCCATACCAGTCGTCGGAGCCGCCAAGCTGGGGGGCGAGGATGGTGGGTTGCTGCGCGGCGGCAAACGGATTCTGGTTGGTCAGCAATCTGACATTTTCCATAACGAATCAGGATTGAGTGTGGATAAAAAAGAGCAGAAAACAAGAGACTGGCCGCAAAAGCCGTCTCCGGGGGCAGAGCAGAAAGACCTGACAAAGGTACAGGTTGTTGCCGCGAAGAAAGTAGAGTAGAACTACTGAAAATAAAGGATAAGTATAAAAACAAATAGTTTAAGTACAAATCCTTGACTGGGTGAACGGACGGTAATTTTATCAAAAGGTTCATCCCGCCCGGGCACCCGCTTACTTTGGATTTTCGTATTATTGCCGCACTATGAAAAGGTCAGTAAAGACGCAGAACGAGAAAAGCCGCGTGGTGAGAATACCAGCCCAGCTCGACGGGCAGGCGCGCACGGTCATCGAACGGGTAAGTCCGGAGGTGGACGGCGGTCGGTTTCCCATCAAGGCGGTTCCCGGTGAGGTCATCACCGTAGAAGCCGATATCATTACCGACGGGCATGACAAGATTGCCGCCCGTCTTCTGTATAAAGCCGCCGAAGCCGACGCCTGGCAGGAAGTGCCGATGCAACTGATCATCAACGATCGGTGGACGGCTTCTTTTCCGGTCGAAACCCAGGGCCGGTATCGGTACACCATCGAAGCCTGGGTGGACCACCTCGCTTCCTGGCGGCACGAAATTGAACTCAAAATCAGGGACGGGCAGCGGATCACCAGCGAACTGCTGGCCGGGGCGGTTCTGGTCGAGGGCATGGCCGCCCGGGCAGAAGGGGAGGCCCGGCAGGCGCTGGAATACATGACGGCCCTGTTCCGGGACGAGTCCCGCTACGACGAAGCCATCGGGCAGGCGCTGAGTCCGCAGTTTGTCCATTTTCTGAATCAATACCCCGAGCGCCAGCACCCGACGCGCTACCACCGCGAACTGGAGGTGGACGTGGATCGGGTCCGGGCCGGGTTCAGCACCTGGTACTGCCTCTTTCCGCGGTCGGCGTCCGAGGAGCCGGGCCGTCATGGCACGTTCAAGGATGTCGAACGGCTGCTGCCCCGGCTGGCGTCGATGGGCTTCGATGTGCTGTACCTGCCGCCCATTCACCCCATCGGGCACCAGTTCCGGAAGGGGAAAAACAACAACGTCATCTCGCAGCCGGGCGAACCGGGTGTGCCCTACGGCATCGGTTCCGAGCTGGGCGGCCACACGGCCATTCACCCCGAGCTGGGGACGCTGGAGGACTTCCGGCACCTGATCGAAATCTGCAAAAACTACGACATGGAAGTGGCGATGGACCTGGCGATTCAGTGCTCGCCCGACCATCCGTGGGCCAAAGACCATCCCGAATGGTTCAAACACCGGCCCGACGGCACCATCCAGTACGCCGAAAACCCGCCCAAAAAGTACCAGGACATTTACCCGGTTTACTTCGAAAACAGCAACTGGCCGAGCCTTTGGGAAGAACTGCGGCAGGTGATCACGACCTGGGCGTCGTGGGGCGTGCGCATGATTCGGGTGGACAATCCCCACACCAAGCCTTACTCGTTCTGGGAATGGGTCATTGCCGAGGTGCGACGCGAATATCCGGACATGATTTTTCTGTCGGAAGCCTTCACCAAGCCGAAGGTGATGCAGCAACTGGCGAAACTGGGCTTTGCGCAGTCGTACACGTATTACACCTGGCGGAACAACAAGCACGAACTTCAGGAATACCTGACCGAGCTGACCCAGAGCGAGATGCGGCACTATTACCGCCCGAATTTCTGGCCGACCACGCACGACATCAACCCGTACATCCTCCAGTCCGGGCACGAGCCGCAGTTTCTGATCCGGTATTTCATGGCCGCGACGCTCTCGTCCAACTACGGAATTTTCGGACCTTCCTTCGAGCTGATGGAGCATGTGCCGATTCCCGGCAAGGAAGAGTTTCTGAATTCGGAAAAATACGAAATCCGGCACTGGGACTGGAACCGGACCAACAAACTGACGTACCTGATCACGCTGGTGAACCGGCTCCGGAAGGAAAATGCCGCGTTGCAAAAAACCAACAACCTGACGTTCTGCCGCATCGACGACGATTTTCTGATGGGCTACCTGAAAGTAACGGGCGAAAACCGGGTGCTGGCCGTGGTCAATACCGACGCCTACAACCGCCGGGCGGCGATGGTGCAGGTGCCGATCTGGCAGCTGGGCCTCCGCGACGACCAGCCCTATACCGTCCGCGATCTGCTGACGGGGGCCGAGTACACCTGGCGCGGCGAGTGGAATTACGTCGAACTGGACCCGTACGTTCTGCCCATGCACCTCTTCAAGATTGAATTTTAAGCGTTCGGGCGGCATCCGGTCTTTCGGATGCCGCTTTTTGCTGCTCCCACCTAACCATTCCCTCGTCTTCTGCTTTTTTTGCCGTCTTTTGGCTTATCTCCCCAATCACTTTGTATTATTACAGGGTTAACCCTGTACCTAATCACTCAGCATCCGTATGACTGAAGCAGCCGTCCTCAATCTGGCGAATCTCCCGGATTGGGAAGACATAAAAAATAAAGCAGAATTGATTCAGCGCCTGGAAACGGAGGTTTTGCCGCCTTACGTGAATACCTGTCGCTGGTTTGCCGGGAAGGCCCGCCAGCCTATCCGGTTCCAGTTGCGGCAGATTCACCCCGTGCCGGTAGGGTCGTCCGTAGCGTACCTGACCATTCTTGGGGTGGAGTATTCCGAAGGGGATGCCGAAAACTACCTGCTGCCGCTGGGGCTGCTGGAAAGCGACCAGCCGGAAGCGCGCGATATTCCGCCCAAAGGCATCATGGCGAAGGTAAAGCTGGGCAACGGGCGCGGGCTGCTGATCGATGCGATGTACGATGAACGCTTCCGCGAAATGCTCTACGGCTTCATGGCTTCGCAGCATACGCTGGCCGGGCCGGATGGCGATCTGCAGTTCCTGCGCGGGCGCGGTCTGGCAGAAGAGGACCTGAACACCCGGCTGCCGAGTCGCGTGCTGCCCGTCGATTCCAGCAATTCGGCGCTGGTTTTCGGGAATAAATATTTTGTGAAGCTGTACCGGAAGCTGTTCAGCGAGACCAACCCGGAGGTCGAAACGGTCAGTTTTATCACCGAACACAGCAATTTTGACCATATTCCGGCCTATGCCGGCAGCGTAGTGCTGAAGCAGGAAGGTGCCCCCGACGTGACGCTCGTGATGATGCAGCTCATGGTCGAAAACCGGAAAGACAGCTGGGACCTGACGGGCGATTACCTCAACGATTTTCTTTACCAGGTGCCGCAGCGGATGTTCTCCATTCGGGAGGAGGTGTTCGACATGGTCGAGCTGCTGGGCCAGCGGACGGGCGAACTGCACTGCGCCCTCTACAACCAGCATGCCGGTCCGGAGTTTGCCCCGGAGCCGTTCACCGACGAATACCGGGAGTTTATCATCGGCCGCATCGAACACCTGCTCGAAGGCCGCTACAACCTGCTGATCGACAATTACACTCGCCTCGACCCGCTCGCCCAGCGGCTGGCCTGGGTGTTTATGGAAGCCAAAGAACTCATTGATGATTTCGTGGCCGATTTCCGCTGTCGCCCGATCGAGTCCCTGCGCATCCGCATTCACGGCGATTACCACCTGGGGCAAGTCCTGGCTACGCAGAACGATTTTGTCATCATTGATTTTGAAGGCGAACCGGAAAGCAGCATCACCGAGCGGAAAATCAAACATTCGCCGCTGAAAGACGTGGCGGGCATGGTCCGGTCGTATCATTACGCCGTGAGTGCCAAGCTGTTTGGCAGCGCCGAAACCGCCGGAATCGAGGCGGACCAGTTGCAGCGGGTGTCCGACCGCTGGTTCAAACTCATCCGGGATACGTTTATGGATGCGTATCTGGAAACCATCGGGAGTCCGCATCCCTTGTTCAAAGACAACGCCGAAATAAACTTTTTGCTCCTGATTTACTTATTGGAAAAGGCAGTATACGAACTGGGTTACGAAATCAGTTATCGTCCGCACTGGGTAAAGATTCCGCTGAAAGGCATTGTGGACGTGATTCGGGAGATTGAAAAAATCCGGATTGCCGACGGAAATCTGACCAACGAAGGCCGAGGGCTGCCCACCGGACTGCTGCAGACCAAAAAAGCGTAACTTCGTTTTTCTGACCTGACCATATAATTTGCAGGAATTTATTGACAATTAGCCTATGGCAAAGCGCAAAAGCACCACCGACAACCTTTCGGAAGAGGTAACCCCAGTGAACCAAACACCGCGGCGGGGTGTCGCGAAGACGGTAATCACGCCGGAACCTGCCGCGACGACTGAACTTGTTTCGCCCGAAGCTCCGGCCACCGCCGCCACGCCCGGACCCCTTCCGCTCGACATGAGCAAGCCGGTCTGGGGATACAGCCGCCTGACGGAGTTCGATATTTACCTGTTCCGCGCCGGCAAACATAGCCGACTGTACGAGAAGCTGGGCTCGCATGTGGTGGAAGTCAACGGCGTGGTAGGCACCTACTTTGCCGTATGGGCCCCCTCGGCCCGGCAGGTGGCGGTCATGGGGAACTTCAACGGCTGGAACCGGGAAAGCCACGCGCTTTTTGTCCGCTGGGACAGCTCCGGAATCTGGGAAGGCTTCATTCCGCACGTGGGCCGGGGCGAGGTCTACAAGTACGCCATCGCCGCGCAGAACGGCCGTCAGCTGGAAAAAGGCGACCCGTTTGCGCTGATGTGGGAAACGCCGCCGCAGACCGCTTCCATTGTCTGGGACACCTGGTACGAATGGAAGGACAAAAGCTGGATGAACACCCGGCACAACCATAACGGGCTGGATAAGCCCATTTCGGTCTACGAAGTGCACCTCGGCTCCTGGCAGCGCGACTCCGAAGACCCCAAACGCAACCTGACCTACGGCGAAATTGCGGACCGGCTCGTGCCGTACGTGAAGGAAATGGGCTTTACGCACATCGAGTTCATGCCCGTCATGGAGCATCCGTACGCCCCGTCGTGGGGTTACCAGATTACGGGTTACTTTGCCCCGAGCAGCCGGTTTGGGACGCCGCAGGAGTTTATGGCGCTCGTCGAACGGCTCCACTGCGAAGGCATCGGCGTCTACCTTGACTGGGTTCCGTCGCACTTCCCGTACGACGCGCACGGCCTGTACATGTTCGACGGCTCGCACCTCTACGAGCACCCGGACATGCGCAAAGGCTACCATCCGGACTGGAAAAGCTATATTTTCAATTATGGCCGCAACGAGGTTCGGGCGTTTCTGCTTTCCAACGCGCTGTTCTGGCTCGACCGTTTTCACGTGGACGGCCTGCGGGTGGATGCCGTGGCGTCCATGCTGTACCTCGATTACTCCCGGAATCATGGCGAGTGGGAGCCGAACGTCTTCGGCGGGCGCGAAAACCTGGAGGCTATTTCGCTCTTCAAGGAACTGAACGAGATCGTTTACAAGGAATTTCCGGATGTGCAGACGGTCGCCGAGGAATCCACGGCTTTTCCGGGCGTGTCGCGGCCGGTCTTCACGGGCGGACTGGGCTTCGGCATGAAGTGGATGATGGGCTGGATGAACGACACCCTGCGGTATTTCCAGCGCGACGCGTTCTACCGCCGCTGGCACCAGGACGAAATCACGTTCAGCACGGTATACGCCTTCACCGAAAACTTCATGCTGCCGCTTTCGCACGACGAGGTGGTATACGGCAAAAAATCGCTGGTGGGTAAAATGCCGGGCGACGAATGGCAGCGCTTCGCCAATCTGCGGCTGCTGTTTACGTACATGTTTACCCATCCCGGCACCAAGCTGCTGTTCATGGGCGGCGAATTCGGGCAGACCTCGGAATGGAACTTTGCGGCTAGTCTGGAATGGCACCTGCTCGAATTTGCCCCACATAAGGGCATGAAGGAATGCGTGAAGGCGCTGAACGGCCTTTACCGCAGCGAACCGGCCCTGTACGAACTCAACTTCTCGGCCGAAGGCTTCGAGTGGATCGACACCACGGACCGCGAAAACAGCATCATTGTCTATACCCGACGCGGCAAAAATCCCCAGGATTCGGTGCTGATAGTGATGAACATGACCCCCATTCCGCGGCAGAATTACCGTATCGGCGTCCCGACCGAAGGGACCTGGACCGAAATTTTCAACAGCGACCGAACGGAGTTCCACGGCAGCGGCATGGGAAATCCCGCACCTTTGGCTACGGAAAAGGAAAAATGGCACGGCCGCCCGGATTCCCTTCGGGTGACGATCCCACCGCTGGGCGCGGTGGTGCTGAAGGCAACCACCGTTTAAAAACAAATGCCATATCCCGGAGATATGGCATTTGTTTTTAAACGAATTTTTTTTGACCATAGTTGCCGCCGGGCTTCCGCAGCAACGCCTTCATAATGAGTGAAGAGCGGAATAATCCAATGGAAGACCGGAGCGCTGAATCAGTTTTTTGTCAGGAGGCCTTGCCGTCTTGTTTTTGCCACTAACTTTGCGTTACAAAGTACAACCTGTCTGGTATGAAGAAATTGCTTGCCGGTGTATTGTTTCTGTACACCGCCACTGCCTTTGCACAAACACCCGTTTCCACTCGTCTGAGCGGCGGAATTGATCTCGGTGCCGCCTTCGATTCGAAAATCATTTCGCCTTCGTTTACTTACTTTCAGATGCTGCACCTCGACCAGCGGAAGATTTTCCAAATCGGCTGGACGTTTAAGTTTCAGACTTTTTACGGTCAGAACAGCGTCGATTATTACACGGCTCCAGCCAAATTTACGCGCGAAAAAACCGGCTTCGCGGCCCTCTCGGCCCCGATTATCCCCGCTAACATCGACACGCTGACCATGCCTAAAACGTCGTTTACATCCGGCAACTTCGGGCTGCGGGTTCAGGTGCATCTGGGCGTCGTGGATCTGGGCGCTTCGGCTGATATTCTCGGCATTGGCGTCGGCAAAGGCCGGTACGGGTTCTACCGGGCTTCGACCGGCTTTAATTCGGCCGACAGCCTGAATCTGCACCGCACCAACCAGTACGCCCAGCCGCAACGGATCAACGTCCGGCTGCTGGGGGACAACGACATGGGTTTTCTGGCCACGGAGGTCTACGCCCGCCTGAACTTCAGCCGGCGACTGGCGGCCAAGATCGGCTACCAGTGGCTCACCACAGAATACCGGGCCAACAACCGCCTCGTGGAAGACAACCGCCGCTTCCGCCACCGCTTCGCCATGCCGTACGTCGCGCTGACGTTTCCGTTCTTCCGGTAAAAGGTAATGATAGAATGATTGATAGGTTGATTGGCTCCGCAAATTTTAACGCTGCGGAGCCAATCAACCTATCAATCATTCTATCATTCAATCACTATACTTCCACCGGCTTCAAACTGAAATACGTCTCATAAAGCGCGTGGTCGGCTTCGTTGCCGCGGATCTGGAGGCTGTCGAGGAAGCGGTGCAGGCCGGTGCGGAAGATGTCGGCCGTGTCGGTGAATTCGATGTCCGAGCGGAGTTTGCTGAGGGTCTTTTCGGCTTCGTTGCTGAATCCGTTGGCGACCGAAGAACCCGAAATTTCGTATAGGGAAAGCTCCGCCTGCCGGATGCAGTGCGCGATGGAGCGCGGGAAACGCTTGTCCAGAATCAGAAACTCGACGATCGTCGAGGGAGTAATCATCCGATATTGCTGCCGGTACATGTTATACGCGCTGACGGACTTCAGCACGGCCGTCCACAGCATCAATTCCAGCGTAGAGCCCATACCCTCAGAGGCGGGCAGGAGCGTAAAATACTTCACATCCAGGAAGCGCGACGTTTTGTCGGCCCGCTCGACAAACCGGCCCATCCGTCCGAAATGCCAGGCTTCGTTGCGGGTGATGGTCGCGTCGATGACCCCGTAGAACAACTGCGAGCCGGTTTTGACATGATCCAGAAATTCCTGTAAGTGATTCAGGTCTGTTTTGGGAGAGGCGTCCCGCACGTCGAGGTACAACTCGTTCAGCTTCTCCCACATTTCCTTCGAGATCGTTTCCCGAACCGTTCGGGCGTTTTCCCGGGCATTGTTGAGGCAGCTGACGATCGAGTTCGGATTCCGCTTGTCGAAGGCCATGAAGTCAATGACGTTCTCCCGCGTGGGCTGGTCGTAGTGGTTGTAAAACAGGTAATTATCGGCGGTCGCGATCAGCAGCGGTTCCCATTGCTCATCGACATTCGGCGGCAAGTCCAGTGCCAGATTGAAGTTGACACTCATAAAGCGGGCGTAATTTTCGGCCCGTTCAATGTATCGGTTCATCCAGTAGATGGAATTGGCGACGCGGCTAAGCATAGGGTTACGTTTTATATTGAAATATTGCAAAAAGAAGAAAGTTCCTGCCAGTTTAAGAGCGGTAATTCCGAAGATAAAGCGCAAAAAATCATTTTTTGCCAATTCTTCAGGATTTTTCTCGCAGTTTTTTCGGACCCGCAGATTTCCGGCAAGTTCCTGCCCGCTTCGGTGGACAGATATGAGTAGTTTTTTGCCGGATTGCCATTTGTGAGCAAAGAGGTATAATCTTTTCCAAAGTAACCCGTACTCATGAAAAAACAGTTTCTGCTGCTTCTTTTAATGACCACCAGTCTTTTTGCTGCTGTTGCCAAACCGGGCCGTAAACCCGATCCCCGTCTCTTCGAACTGCGCGTGTACTATGCCCCGCCGGGCAAGTTTGAGAACATTGTGGACCGATTCCGGCAACACACGCTCAAGCTTTTTGAAAAGCACGGCATGGAAAACGTCGGCTATTGGGTGCCCACCGACACGACGAAGCACATCATCTACTACATTCTCGCTTATCCCAACCGGGAGGCGCGCGACGCTTCGTGGAAAGCGTTTGGCAGCGACCCGGCCTGGAAGGAAGTCGTGGCCAAAACCGAAGCCAACGGCAAGATTGTGCAAAAAGTGGAAACCTATTTCATGACGACTACGGACTTTTCCCCGGCGTTGAAACTGAAGAAAAAATCCCCCGAACGGACGTTCGAACTCCGGACGTATACGGGCACGCCGGGTCATATCGAAGACGTGCTGGCCCGTTTCCGGAATCATACGACGAAGCTGTTCGAAAAGCACGGGATGGAAAACATTGTGTATTTCACGACCGTAGAGAAGGACGGAGCCCAGTCGAAACTGATCTATCTGCTGGCCCACAAGAGCGAACAGGCCGGAAAAGAATCGTTTGACAGCTTCCGGAAAGACCCCAACTGGATCAAGGTCCGCGACGAGTCGGAAAAGGCCGGCAAGATTGTAGAAAAAGTAGAATCGGTCTACCTGAAACCGACGGATTATTCACCGATGAAATAAGTCGTAAGTCAGTAAGTGGCTCCGCCGTTTCCTAACCTAGCGGAGCCACTTACGACTTACTGACTTACGACTTATTTTATTCTAATTCATCCGACAGATACTTCCGAACTGCCTGATGCGGACGGAGGCCGTCCTGGCGGACCCGGGAGTTGGTCGTCGAGCCCGGCCGTTCCGAAGCCGCCGAGCGGGCTTTGGCCGCCAGATTGGCGTTGGTAAACAGCCCGTTGCGGAACTGGTTGTATTCTTCTTCCGACATCGCCTGCCGGGCCACCTGCCCTTTTTCGTACCCATCGTTGTATGCCGCAATCCGGCTGTCGGTATGCGCCAGTTTGGCTTCGTAGAGCAGCTGGTCAATTTCGGCGTTCAGCTGGTCTTTCCGCTTTCTGAGGTCTTCGACCGGCGGGAGGCTTTCCAGATCATGTTCCAGAATGGCTTTCTGCGTCAGCTGTTTAGCCAGTTCGACCTGCGCTTCCCGGTGAATGTTATCCAACCTTTTGCGCCGACGTTTCAGCCGCCACAACTTGGGATCGGCCTGTAGCCAGCGAAACCAGTAGCTTTGCAGCACCGGCAGCGCGATACCCAGACAGACCGCCCCGGCCAGGGCAAAAAGCAGTCCGCTCAGCACGAATGACAAAAGCGCCATCGGGCTGTCGACCAGTTGCAGGTTCAGCTCGTCGGACTGCTGCAACTGCTGTTCGATCTTCCGCAAGGTCGCGGCGTCGGCTACCGGGTTCGGATTGGCGGGGTCCAGCGCATTCAGTTGGATGTTCTTGATGCTTTTGTTGATCGCCTCTTTCAGCTTGTCCGTCCGGTACGCCTCGTAGCGGAACCAGCCCAGCACCAGCAGGGTAATCACCGAAAGGGCGGCCAGACCCGTTTTGAACCAGCCGTAGCGACGCACGGCCTGCGGAGAAGCTTCCGTCAGGTAAGGCTCTTCAATCAGGCGGTCGTAAGCCGGTTTCAGCAGAATGGACACCATCGCCAGACCGACCGCAAACATCCACGCTTCCGTGTTGTTGCGGATGTTGAGGGCGTAGGCCACAATCTCGTGCGAAATGATCAGATCGCCGGCCACAAAGCTGACGCCCGCCGCGAAGAAAATCAGCCCGGCCAGGAGCGAGTACTCCGAAGCTTTCCGGGTGCGGCGCTCCCGCAGCTGTTCGCGTTCGCCTTCGACATCAGCAATGTCCTTTTCGATTTTCTGCGCTTCCTGTACGGCCAGGTTCGTACTCAGCAGGTGTTCCTGCAGGCGGTCGTAGGCGGCTTTGCGCGTCGTAGCCGCTTCGGTCAGGGTCTGGTCGATCTGTCGGATCTCGTCCTTCTTATCCTGCACCCGTTCCGCAAGCCATGTATCGTTGACGTGGCTGGACAGGTAGCCCTCGTAGGACTGCCGGTCGATGCCTTCCACGCCACTGGTATATCCGTGTTGAAAATCAGCACCCTGATTTGGCTGTTGCTCGTTCATTGAATTGTTCATCTGGTCGTGATGGACAGGTTCCTCATGCAAAGGGTGTTGGTGTACAATAGACTATAAACGAATTTGGCCCGAAAAAGATTTCCTAATCCCCCCGGATCAGGCGCCGCTGGCCCTCGGTGAGCCGGTTTTTCAGGCTCCGGGCAAGGCTGTACTCACTTTCAAAAATGTTGATCAGCATGTCGCGCCGGGCGTGCAGGGCGTGCAGTTCGGCCTCCAGCCGGGTCAGCTGCGGAAGCACCTGCCACTTCTGAACGCGCAGCCCGTCGATTTCCGTATTCAGCCGGGCTTTTTCCGTTTCCCATTCCACCGACCGGGTTAATTTTTCACGCTGCAGGGCGCGGCTGGCGGTCAGAAACCGCAGGTCGTTACGCAGAACGGTCAGCGTGCCGAGCAGCAGTTTTCCGCCAAGTAGAAACAGGAAAAAGAGAAAGATAAACAGCGCGGCCGCCCGAAGCGGCGGTTGCGTACCCAGCGCCTGAACAAACACAAACAGCGAGGCGGCAAACGGCAGAGCGACTTCTTCCAGCATCCGCCGGAAGGTCAGGCGGGTGTCGGCGTCATGAAAAACGGAAACCCGCCCGAAAAGGCTGAACATCCCGGCCAGAAACACGCCGATGGAAATCATGCGGCTTTCCTGAAAAGCCGGGCGAAGCGTTTCTTCCAGCAAGTAATACGTTCCGGTGCACATAACACCGGACAGCAGCAGGCCGGCAATCGTGCGGGGTAGCTGGTGTTCTCCGGGCGGTTGCCGGGCCGCGAGTTCGGCTTGCCGGGCGGCCCCTTCGCTGATGCGCTGTTCGCGTTCGCCGATGAACAGATTCAGTTCGCCGATCAGTTCGTTATGCTGTTCCACCTGCCGGTCGAGTGGGGCCGACAGCCGCTGGAAATAGTGCCGGATAGCGAGGATTTTCTCCTCCGGCCGGGATTCCGAAAGGCCGTAAAGCACGCCTTCGTCCCGGAGCAGGTCGAGGTCGGTAAGCCATCCCGGAACCGGTTCGTCGGTGAAGTGGGAGAACTGGGTGTCAATGTCGGGCAAGAGGGCGAGGGACGGCTGGATGGCTTCGGAACTACGAACCGTCGGCGCTTCCGGTTCCGCCGCGGGCATCGATTCCGAACGGGCCGGAGGGGTGGACGAACTAGCGGATGTAAACCGTTCAGATAAACGCATAAAAGCAAAAATGGACTAGGTAGGACGAGCCCGGAGCCCTTCGGCCACGATAGGGCACGGGCTTCCGGCTGGTTAATATGACAAAACCTTTGTTTAGTCGCAAATCGGAGACTGTTTTCCGGACCTGAATTGTGCTTAATTAAGGCGCGAGGCGGAAGGCGAGTCGATAAACCGGATGCCTATCTTCCAGAAAAAGAAGAGCGAAAGAGCCAGCAGTCCGGTAAATAGTAAACTAAGCAGCGGATTATAATACACGATGGCCAGCAGACAGACGAACGACAGAAACAGCGCCAGCAGGGGAACGAACGGGTAGAGCGGCGCCCTGAAAGGCCGGTCGAGACTTGGTTCTTTCCGGCGGAGGGCAAACAGGCTGAGCAGGCTGACGATGTACATCACAAGGGCACCCAGCGCCGAAAAAATGATAATTTCGTCGGTGGTACCGGAGAAAAGCGCCACAAAGCCCACCAGCCCGCCGACGATGAGCGCCCAGTGCGGAGTCTGGAACCGGGTGTTGACCTCCGCCAGAAATTCCGGCAGATACCCGCTCCGGGCCAGCGCATACACCTGCCGGGAATAACCGATGGTGTTGCAGTGGAAGGAAGCAATCAGTCCAAACAGGCCCAGACTGGCAAACGCTTTGGACCAGACGCTGTTTTTACCCAGCACCATCCCCAGCGTTTCGGGCAGCGGGTGGTCGATCTCGGTCAGTTGCCGCCAGTCGCCGACGCCGGCGCTCAGCACCATGATTCCCAGAGTCAGCAGAACCAGCGTGGCGATACTCAGCAGATAACCCCTGGGAATGGTCCGGGCGGGGTCTTTCACCTCTTCCGCTACCATAGCTACGCCTTCAATCGCCAGATAAAACCAGATGGCAAAGGGAATGGCGGCAAAAATGCCACTGGCCCGGAACGGCTCGTTATGGGCCAGAAAATTTTCGGTTTTGTAAGCAGGAACAATCAGCGCCATGAACACCAGCAGCTCCGCCACCGAAAGCAGCGTGACTACCATCGAAAAATTGGCAGACTCCTTTATTCCCAACAGATTAATGCCAATGAAGACCACATAACTGCCGACGGCTACCCACAGGACCGGCCAGTCGGGATTGAGGAAGTGGGCATACGCGCCCAGCGCGGCGGCAATGGCCGGAGGGGCCATCAGAAAATCGACCAGTGTGGCAAATCCGGCAATGAATCCACCCGTTGGTCCGAAGGCGCGCGAAGCGTAGGCAAACGGGCCACCCGCGTGGGGGATGGAGGTGGTCAGTTCCGTGTAACTGAAGATGAAGGCAATGTAAAAAACGGTGACCAGAAGCGTGGCGAGCAGAAAGCCCGTCGTTCCGGCTACGGCCCAGCCCTTGTTCCAGCCAAAATAAACGCCCGAGATGACCATCCCGACGGCGATGGACCAAAGCTGGGCGGTGTTGATTACTTTCCGAAGACCCGGACCGGTGCCGTCAGGGGGTTCTGCCATTACTCGTTTCCTGAAAAAAGCGATGAATTGAACGGCAAAAATAAGGAAAAGATTGTTGACAGAGCCCGCCCGGGCAACCGGAAGCCGAAATCATTTGAGCTTTTCCCTGAGCAGGTCGATGATGACTTGCTGGCCTTCCTCAAGGCGCTCCATTCGGGTCTCCAGCCGGTCCATTCTGGTTTCGATTTTATCGATTCTGCCATCCAGCCGGGTAATATCAGCTCTTACAAGACGAAAGTTCTCCCGGTTTCCTCCCGGAAATCGTTGAGGCTGGCCACCGCTCGGGAAGTGATTTCCACTTCCTTTTCCAGTTTTTCGACTCGTTCTTCCAAATACATAGTCATGAAGATAGGAAAAAGTAAGTTGGTTTCGAACCATCTCAGACGTTGAGGAAGATACTTTGTAACGTGAGCCACAACTGTTTTTTCAGCGCCCGGTCGGCTTCAATGGCGGAGAGCGGGTCGGAAAGCATGAAGTTGATGCCAGCGAGGTTGCGGATTTCGTACCGGTTGAGGGCAATGTTCAGATTGAGTTTTGTAAACGGTACGCCAAACGAAATAAAATGGTGCACCCGCTTGCTGGCCAGCACCGGCCGAACGTTCACCAGCCCCGAACCGGCCAGATTCAGCACATCGACGCCGTCCATGTTCAAGTTCACAGCCTTCAGGATGTTTTCCAGCAGAATCAGTTCGCTCGGGGTCAGTTCGTCGTCGAACAGCAGCAGAACCTTCTGATTAATCTGCGGGATGACCGGCTTAGGCGGCTCCGGGACCGGTTCGGGTCGGGCGGCGGAGAGGGGCGGAACGGGCTCGACGACAAGGGGCGGCCGGTCAACAGGCGTTTCGGCCGGGGTGGACACGACCGGAGCCGGGTCCGCTACCGTTTCGACCACCAGTTCGGGTTGCCGAACGACCGGCGGCCCGGCAACGTCCACGACCGGCTCCGGCTCCGGAACCCGGTAGAGCGTCTCTTCTCCGAATAAAAACTGATACGCGTTTTTGCTCATTGCAGTTTGTACCACTGTACGTTTTGAACGGGTTTCCGCCGCCCGTCGAAGGCTTTTTTCTCCGGTCCGTAGTGCTGAACCAGGTAATCCAGAACGGTCGGTTCGGATTCCCCGAGGTCCCACAGATTCTGAGTGCGCTGCATCCAGCGGATCTTTTCCTTCCAGCCGTCGCGGGTGAAGCGGTTCTGCAAAATCAGTTTGCTGGAGTGGCAGGCCGTACAGTGCGCCTTCACGAGCGCGAGTCGGCTGTCGGCCACAAGACCCGTTTCCGGATCGCGCTTCACGGTATCGCCGACCATCGCACGGCCGGGCGTACCGGCAGGTCTGTCCGCCGGGAACGCCGCCGCCACGGCCAGCCACCCCGCCAGAAGGGCACCCACAACCCCGATTATCCGTTCGTTATTCATCATTCCTTATTCATTAAGTCCGCCCCTCATCCTACTTTGACCGCAATCCGGTGGCAGGCGTTGTTGCAATAGCCTTCCGGGTTCCACTGCGGCATTACCATCGGCTGCGAAATACCGGCCTCGTCGGTAGCCCGCGCCCAGATTTCGTAATAGCCTTTCTGCGGCAGTTTTAGTTCAGCCGTCCAATGCTGCCAGGCCAGGCGGTTTTTGGGCTTTTTCAGGTTTGCCGATTGCCAGGTGGCTCCGTAATCAAACGAAAGCTGCAGGTCCCGAACGGCCCGGTCGCCGGCCCAGGCGTGCCCGCGTACGGAAAGCGTCTTTCCGGCCTCCAGCACAGCGCCCGTTCGGGGGGCCGTAATCAGGGATTTCACCGGCATGGATTCGATGATTTTGAATTCGCTTTCCGGCGGATCAACGCCCGGCTCGACCGGGTTGATGGGAACTCGGTAGCTTTTGCCGGTCATCTTCGCCCCGTCGTGCACTTTGTTGCGAACCGAAATCGTGTGCAGCCATTTGCCGGACACCGAGGCGGGCCAGCCGCCCACCACCAGCCGCAACGGAAATCCGTGCGCTAGCGGAATGTCCTGCCCGTTCATGGACCAGGCCAGCAGCGTTTCGTCCTCCAGAGCCTTGCGCATCGGCACCCCGCGCGAAATGACGGCCTTGGTCGGGTCCTGGCTGATGTGCAGGTCTTTTCCGTAATAACCGATGTACACGGCATCGTCTTTCAGACCCACGTCCGCCAGCACGTCTTTCAGCCGCACACCCGTCCATTCGGCGCAGCTGACGGCTCCGTCGGTCCACTGGTTTCCGGCGGTCTGCGGATAATAACCGGCACGGCCATTCCCGGCGCATTCCAGCACAAGCTGGTAGGTGTAGGGTTTGAAGCGTTTCTTCAGATCGGCCAGTTTGTAGGTTTTGGAGGCTTTTACCGACTCGCCGTTGATGGTCAGCGTCCAGGCAGCCGGGTCGATTTTCTCGGGCATCAGCCCGTTGTTCCGGATAAACATCCGGTCGGCGGGCGTCACGGCATCGTCGAGCAGGTGGGCGGGCGCCTCCACATTCCAGGGCTTATCGTTCAGGACCACCATGTCCTTGTGTTTGGACGTCATGGGGTTGAGGTCGAACGCCAGGGGAAGGTAGTTCCGGGGCATCCGGTCCGCGAAGGCCAGTTCGGTGCCGAGCAACCCGGCCATGGTGGCAAGGGCACTTTTTTTGAGAAAGCCACGGCGGTCGAAAAGCGAATCGTTCATGGAGTAAAGGGTTGGGCTTTATTCAAAATTAATAAAAAAAGCCCTGTGGAGGGCTATAAATTGTATCGCAGTGCTGGGTAGCTTAGAGCGGAGAAAACGCGCGGGTTACGCCGGTCTTCTCCGCTTTCCGCTGCGACAAAGTCGCTAGACGACCGCTTCCCGGTGAATGACGGCTTGCCGGTCCGGGCCGGTGGAAATAAAGCTGATCGGCAGGTTCAGTTCGGCTTCGAGGAAGTCGATGTAGGCGGCCAGTTCGGCCGGCACTTCGTCGAACGTCCGGAAGTTGTCCAGGGCCGTATGCCATCCTTTGAATTCCTTGTAGACCGGCGTAACGTCCGTGTCGCAGAGGTCGTAGGGGAACTGCTCGGTGGTTGAACCATCGGGCAGCTGGTAGTGGGTGCAGACTTTAATGGTCTCGAAAATGTTCAGCACGTCCACTTTCATCATGATGAGCTGCGTGACGCCGTTGATCATGATGGCGTATTTCAGGGCAGGCAGATCGAGCCAGCCGCAGCGGCGCGGGCGACCCGTAGTCGAGCCGAATTCGCGGCCTTCCTGACGCATCCGTTCGCCTTCCTCATCGAGGAGTTCGGTCGGGAAAGGGCCGCTGCCAACGCGGGTGCAGTACGCCTTGAAAATGCCGTACACCTCGCCGATCTGACGCGGAGCCACCCCCAGGCCCGTACAGGCCCCGGCGGCCATAGTGCTGGAACTGGTCACGAACGGGTAGGAGCCAAAGTCGATGTCGAGCAGAGAACCCTGGGCTCCTTCGGCCAGCACTTTCTGCCCGGCCTTGAGGGCGTTGTTGACTTCGTATTCGCTGTCTACCAGCCGGAACTGCTTCATGAAGTCCACCGCCGCGAAGAACTCTTCTTCCAGTTGCGGCAGCGTCGAAGCGTAATCAAACCCGTGGTGGTCGAGCGTAACTTTATGAGCCGTTACGAGGGTGGTGTATTTCTGCCGGAAGTTCGGCGACAGCACGTCGCCCACGCGAAGGCCCTGGCGGGCTACTTTGTCCTGATAGGTGGGGCCGATACCGCGCAGGGTCGAGCCGATCTTGGCCGCGCCTTTGGCCTGTTCGTAGGCGGCGTCGAGGAGCCGGTGCGTAGGCAGGATAATGGACGCTTTCTTGGAAATGAACAGGTTCTGGCCGAGGTCCAGATTGTATTTGGCGAGACCGTCGATTTCGCGTTTGAACACGATCGGGTCCAGCACGACCCCGTTCCCGATGATGTTTTTAGCCTCCGCCCGGAAGATGCCCGACGGAATCTGGTGCAGAACGTGCTTAAATCCGTCGAATTCCAGCGTGTGACCGGCGTTGGGGCCGCCCTGAAAACGGGCTACCACCTGGTACTGCGGGGCCAGTACATCCACAATCTTGCCCTTGCCTTCGTCGCCCCATTGAAGGCCGAGTAATACGTCTACCATACTTATTTAGAATAATGCCTTTCGTTCTTCAATCCGTTCCGGGTCATTGAACCGAAAGATGGCTGCGGTTACCGCCCCGATTGAAGAAAGGGGATCAATAACCAGCTGGTTTAGTTTAAAATGTTCAGACCAGACATCGACCCGTGGGTTGTAGAATCGAAACAGCTGGCCGTTCGACCAATCAATCGAGGCGATGTCAGAGCCTTTGAAACTGTTGCAAAGCCAGCACGAATAGGCCAGATTAGCGAACTCCGAAGTCCCTCCGTGTTTCAGGCTGATAATGTGATCGACCTGGTGGCGAAAAAACGTATTTTCTTCCGGGAAAAGACAATACACACACTGAAAGAATGCCCGCTCGGCAACCCGCTGACGCAGTACCGGAGAAATATAATCACCGATTCTGGACATGCTGACGGGCGCGTGCTTTGGCCATTCGAACCAGGTGTTCCATTTCCCGAAAATGATTCAACTCCTGCTCTTCCTGACTTGTCAGGGCCGCATTTTTCGATTTCCAGAGCAGCTCTTCCAGCCGTTCCTGAGCCTTTGGAGTGGGTTTAAAGACAATAATCTGCTCTGGTGTCACCCCTGCCGCGATAAAATCCAGGTAGGCAGTCATGATCAAATCCGTTCAAATCTTAATACCTGCCCCGGCTTTCTTCCTGCGTCCGGACCTCGACGGTCTGTTCGGTGATCGGCTGGCCGCCGTGGGCCTGCTGTTCCTTTTCTTCTTCGGCTTTGCTGCGGTTTTCGCAGTTCTCGCGCTGGCAGCTTCCGTAGAAAATCAGGGAGTGGTGCATGACGTTGAATTTCAGCAGGTCGCCCACCATGTTCTGAATGGTCTGCACCCTCGGGTCGCAGAATTCCATCACCTGATGACAGTCCGTGCAGATCAGGTGGTCGTGTTGCTTGTAGCCGTACGACTTCTCATACTGCGCCAGATTCCGGCCAAACTGGTGCTTCGTCACCAAGTCGCATTCCACCAGCACATCCAGCGTGTTGTATACGGTGGCGCGGCTGACCTGGTATTTTTTATTCTTCATCGAAATGTAGAGTTCATCTACATCGAAATGATCCTGACGGTTATAGATTTCCTCAAGGATAGCGAACCGCTCCGGGGTTTTCCGGAGGCCCTTGCTTTCCAGATACGCCGTGAAAATGGTGCGGGCGGCTTCGAGGTTGGCTTGTTTCGCTGTAGGCATAATTATTTAGTCGTAAGTGGTAAGTAGTAAGTGGGAAGCCGCAGGACCCTGCCCGTTTCGCACTTGGGGCGGAGCACTGACGACTTAGGACTTACTGACTGACGACTTTTTCACAAAAGTACGATATTTTTAGTCAAACCGGGCGACTTTCACAACGCCTTCCACTTTTTCCAGCTTCCGGATAAGGTCGTCCAGGTGCTGGGTGTTCTGAACGTATAACTTCAGCGTGCCCTCGAAAATTCCGTCCCGCGAGTCGATTGTAATCGACCGGATGTTGATGTGCAGGTCGTTGCTGATGACCTTCGTCACGTCGTTGACCAGCCCGACGCGGTCCGTGCCCGTGATGCGCAGCCCGGCCAGAAAAGCCAGATCCCGCTGCGAAGTCCATTTGGCCTTGATAATCCGGTTGCCGTGGTTCGACATCAGCTCGACCGCGTTGGGGCAGGTCGTCCGGTGAATCTTGATGCCTTCGTTGACGGTCACAAAGCCAAAAACATCGTCGCCCGAAATCGGATTGCAGCAGCGGGCCAGGGTGTAGTCGATGCGGTCCATGTCCTCGCCGATGAGCAGCATGTCGGCATCGGCCCGTTCGCCGTGGAGCCGCTTCAGCTCCTTGGTAAACGTCTTGCCGTCCTGAATGAGGTCCGTGTTGAGCTTGTTGGCGCGGTTTTCCTTGGCTTCCTTGTCGGCCTTGAACTTCTTCAGTTCCTGAACGTCGATATGCGCCTTGCCAACCCGGTAGAAGAAGTCCGTAACGGTTTTGGAATTGAAATAGGCCCGCAGCTGGTTCAGCGTTTCGTTGGTCATATCGACCCGGAGCGTCTTCAGCTTTTTGGCCACCGCATCCCGGCCGTCGGTGATGTACCGCTTGTTGTCTTCCTTGATTAAATCCTTGATCTTGGTTTTGGCCTTCGACGTCACCACGAACCGAAGCCAGTCTTCGCTGGGCTTCTGCTTGTTGGAGGTGATGATTTCGACCTGGTCGCCGTTGTTGAGCACGTGGCTGAGCGGCACCAGCAACGAATTGACCTTGGCGGCCATGCAGCGGGCTCCGACCTGCGTGTGAATCTCGAAGGCAAAATCCAGGGCCGTAGCGCCGCGCTGCAGTACTTTCAGGTCGCCTTTGGGCGTAAAGACGAAAACTTCCTCGCTGTAGAGGTTGCTCCGGAAATCGTCCAGAAACTCGATGGCCCCGGTTTTGTCCGAAGTGCTGGCCGTTTCGAGCATGTCGCGTACCTGACTGATCCAGGTTTCGATACCGCGGCCGGTCTGGGTTTCGTTGCCTTTGTATTTCCAGTGGGCGGCGTAGCCCTTCTCGGCGATCTCGTCCATCCGCTGCGTCCGGATCTGCACTTCCACCCACTGCCCGGCCTTGCTCATGACGGTCGTGTGCAGCGATTCGTAGCCGTTGGCCCGCGGCGTGCTGATCCAGTCTTTCAGGCGGTCGGGGTTGGGCTTGTAATGGTCCGTCACAATGGAGTACGCCCGCCAGCAGGCCGCCTTTTCCTGTTCGAGCGGAACGTTGAGAATCACCCGGACGGCAAACAGGTCGTAGATTTCCTCGAACGGCCGCTTCTGCTTGTTGAGCTTGTTCCAGATGGAATAAATGGATTTCGGACGACCCTTGACCACAAACGGGTAGGGCGTATTTTTCATGTCGTCTTCAATCGGCCGGATAAACTGGCTGATGAAGCGGTCGCGGGAGGTCTTGGTTTCGCGGAGTTTGCGGGCAATATCTTTGTAGGCTACCGGGTCGGTGTATTTCAGGTACAGATCTTCCAGTTCCGATTTGATGGCGTACAGACCGAGGCGGTGGGCCAGCGGCGCGTAGATATAAATCGTTTCGGAGGCAATCTTGAGTTGCTTGTCGCGGGGCATGGAGTCCAGCGTGCGCATGTTGTGGAGGCGGTCGGCGAGTTTGACCAGAATGACCCGGACGTCATCGGAAAGCGTCAGCAGCATCTTCCGGAAGTTCTCGGCCTGCTGGGAAGTTCCGTACTCGAAAATCCCGGAAATCTTCGTCAGTCCGTCGATAATCCGGGCGACTTTGGGGCCAAACAGCCGGTCGATGTCGGCGATGGTCGTGTCGGTATCTTCCACCACGTCGTGGAGCAGGGCGGCCACGATGGAGGTGGTGCCGAGCCCGATTTCCTCCACCGCGATCTGGGCTACGGCCAGCGGGTGGTAGATGTACGGTTCTCCCGAGCGCCGCCGCATTTCCTTATGCGCTTCGAGGGAGGTGTTAAAGGCTTTCTTGATTAATTTGGCGTCGTTGTCTTTTAAAAGGGGTTTGGCAGCCCGTAAGAGCCGCCGGTATCGCTTCAAGATCTCTTTTCGTTCCTGCTCTAAATCGATCACAGGCTCCACGGTAGCGTTCATAGGGATTCTTCAGTGTTGTACTCGGGTAATTGGGACGTTATGACTAATTTAACAAATGCAGCGCCGGATTCAAAAAGCATTTGCCAAAAAATAACGCGATGAGCGTAAGCATTTGCGCAAACGAAAATGATTCGTACCTTTGCGGCCTGAAAACAGTTTTGTGTTGGCAGTTTTCGGTTTTCTGTTTCGGCAGTAAGGCCGGCATTTCGGCCCTGGGTGAACCACGGAAACAGCAGACGGACAACGAAAAACTGCACCTGCGGGCGTGGCGAAATTGGTAGACGTGCCAGACTTAGGATCTGGTGCCGCAAGGCGTGGGGGTTCGAGTCCCTCCGCCCGTACGAAACAATTGTGAATGAGTGAATTAGTGAATGAGTGAATGGCGCCGCCAATTCAGGAACCCTCATCATTAATTCACTCATTCGCTCATTCACTAATTCACTCATTAGATATCGTGGAAATCGCATTAGAGAAATCGACGGAAACCAACGCTTCGCTGACGATCAAACTGACGAAGGAAGATTATCAGCCGGAGGTAAATAAAAAGCTGAAGGAATACAGCAAGAAGGTGAGCATCAAGGGCTTCCGCCCGGGCCATGTGCCGGCTTCGCTCGTGCAGAAAATGTACGGCAAAAGCCTGATGGTTGACGAAATCAACAACCTGCTGAGCAAAACCATCAGCAACTACATCCGCGAAAACAAACTGCAGGTGGTTGGCGATCCGCTGCCCGACCGGGATAAAGCGCAGGCTATTGACTGGGATAACCAGACGGATTTTGAATTTGTCTATAACCTCGGCCTGGCCTCTGATTTCGACGTGGATTTTGCTTCCCTGCCGGCCCTCAGCAGCTACACCATCGAAGCGGGTGACAAAGAACTGGAAGAAACGATCGAGAACCTCCGCAAGCAGTTCCACGGTCACGCCCATGCCGAGGTATCGGAGGAAGGCGATATGCTGTACGGCGAACTGAAGCAGGTGAGCGGCGTGGCCGAAGGAGCCGAGCCGTTTGAAACCAAAACGGCCCTGCCGACGGCCCAGATTCAGGCGGATGCCCTGCCGCAGTTTGTCGGGGTGAACAAAGGCGACACGATTACCTTCGATATCCGCCAGGCATTTGCCGACGACAAGGCCATCGCCCACGCTACGGGTCTGAAAGCCGAAGAGGCCGCCAACCTGTCCGGCGAATTCTCGTTCGTGGTGGACGACATCACGCGCAACGAACCGGCCGAAGTGAATCAGGAGTTTTTCGACAAAGTCCTGGGCAAAGAAGCCGTTGAAACGGAAGAGCAGTTCCGCGCGAAGGTGCTGGAAATCATCCAGACCAACTACAAGCGCGAAACCGACGCCCTGCTCCGCCTCGACATCGAAAAGTCGCTGATGGAAAACATCAACATCGCCCTGCCGGACGAATTCCTGAAAGAATGGTTGCTGACGACCAACGAAGGCAAAGTATCGACCCAGGAAGTGGACGAGCAGTACGAGCAGTTCTCGCGTTCCGTGAAGCTGCAGCTGATCAAGAATAAGGTGGCTGAGCAGAACGAAATCAAGGTGGAATTCGCCGACGTGCTGGAAGCGACCAAAGGACTCGTTCGCGAGCAGTTCGGCTTCTACGGCGAAAACGAGCAGATGGACCAGACCGTCGACCGGATCGCTCAGAACTACCTCATGGACGAGAAGCAGGAAAACTACTCGAAGATGTTCAACCGGGTGTTCGACGACAAAGTCCTGCAACTGATCGAAAGCAAAGTAACCATCGAGCCGAAAACCATCACGCTGGACGAGTTCAAGACCCTCGCGCAGGGAGTTGGCGTACAGGCGTAAGGAATAGATCGATTGGCGGTCCGCCGCTGCGGTCGATTGATAGATAGACTGATTGAGGCTGTGGGAGCGGGAAGACCGTCACCACAGCCTTTTCTTTTTATCAACCTATCCTTCATTCAACCGCAGCGGCGGACCGCCCATCAATCATTTAAAGCCGATCCGTTCGCGCTCGACGGTGCGGGCCGACAGCCACTGGGTCATTTCATCGACGCGGCGTTTCCAGTAAGCCGTTTCCAGACGCAGCTTTTCGAGTTCGATTTCCTGCTTTTCCCGTTCGAGCTGCAGCTTCTCCAGCTGGTGCATCAGCTCCGGGTACAATTCCTGCGGTTGCGGCTGGGCTTCGGACAGCAATTCGGGAACGGTGACGCCGAGTGCCGTGGCGATCTGCTGCAGGCGCGACACCGTCAGGTCCGTCTTGCCGCGCTCGATATCGCCGTACGCGGTGGTCGAAAGCCCGAGCATATCCGCCATATTTTCCTGCGAAAAGCCCTTTTGTTGCCGCCGTAAACGTATTTGTGTGCCGATGTTCATGGTGTTCTCAAGTATTTCCGATAAAATCGCAACCCAAACCGAGACGACTTTTCGGAAGGAAAGTTAAAATTTGTAGTCGACAGTCGGCCGACCATCCGTAGTTAGTTTTTGACTCCGCAGGGAAGCCCGACCGACTGATGACTGGCTGACTTTATTTAAACCATGCCTTTCGTATTTTCGTTGCACTATTCAGAAACCAGATCTCTATGAATTTCGGACAAGAATTCCGCAAGTTTGCGGTACACCACATGGGCCTGAACGGCCTGACCGTTGACGGATACGTAAACCACACCGTCGAAAACATGACGCGCTCGGTAATCGAAGAGCGCCCGATGAACTTCCGCGAAGTTGACGTTTTCTCGCGTCTGATGGCCGACCGGATCATTTTCATGGGCATGGGCGTAGACGATAACATTGCCAACATCATCGTCGCCCAGCTGCTGTTCCTCGAATCGGCGGACCCGCGCAAAGACATTCTGATGTATATCAACAGCCCGGGTGGCTCGGTCTACGCCGGTCTGGGCATTTACGATACGATGCAGTACGTCCGCCCCGACGTGGCTACGGTCTGCACCAGCCTCGCGGCTTCGATGGGTGCCGTTCTGCTCTGCGGTGGTGCCGCCGGTAAGCGTTCGGCTCTTCCGCACGCCCGGGTCATGATTCACCAGCCGTCGGGCGGCGCCCAGGGCCAGTCGGTGGATATTGAGATTACGGCCCGCGAGATCGTCAAACTCCGCGACGAACTGTACACCATCATCGCCGACCATACGGGCAAAACCAAGGAAGTAATCGAAAAAGATTCGGACCGCGACAAGTGGTTCACCGCCGAAGAAGCCCGCGAATACGGTCTGATCGACGAAGTACTGCGCCGCACAGCCGCGTAAACTTTTGGGCCGGGCCGCGCAGGCCGCGCCGGTCAAATTGCAGAAAGCCTCCCCGTCGGGGAGGCTTTCTGCGTTAAAAGACGTAGGTCTGGCAGGCTGGCTTTTTCAGACGAATCACGAACAGCGGTCCCGAGCAGTGGACTTCCGCAATCGAGGCAGGCGGCAGCAGATTTCGGAACAGCTGCGGATTGTCCGTAAACACGTACTCGTAGTCGAACGGCCGGGTGTTTGACCGGCCTGCAAACGGTTCTTTGTAACGAATGTACGCCATTCTGGGCGGCTGTTCGGTCTGACAAGCCAGCGCGCTCCAGTAATGATAAAAGCCCAGTTCGTTCTGCATCAGCACGCCGATGGACCGGGCCCGGCGCAGATGCGGCAGCAGCGGGGCAAAAGCCCGGTAGTCGGCCGGGTGGCTGGCAAAATAAGCCTGGGCTCGCCCGGTGGCGAAAACAAAATTCTCTTGATCCACCCGGAAATAATCCAGCGAGTCCAGTTTGTCGAAGAGCACCCGGCATTCAGAGTAGGACAAAACCCGTTTCAGCGGGAAACAGGCGGCTTTCTGGTCGGTCGCGTAATAGCTGCTGAGAGCCAGGCGGAAGCGGCGCAGGTCGGCCTCGCTGGCCGGGCAAATATCGCGCGGGACGTGCGCCGTCGCTTTTTTGGCCAGATACCGGAGCGGCAGGAGCATTTTGTTCGGATTGCCGTAAACGCATCCGACCGCCACCAGCAGCGGCGGCAGCAGCAGCGCCCCGGTGAAGCGGGGAAGCCGGTGGGGCAGAACAAGGCCGGTCAGCACACAGCCCACCGCAAAGAACAGCATACACGGCCGGGAAGCCCAGAGCTGAAACTTCAGAAACGTGCTGAACAGCAGCAACCCGGCTACTGCCAGCGCCAGCAGCAGTTTGAGGTCCGGGTTACCCCGCCGCGCCAAAAGAAGCCCGGCCGTCAGCAGCAGGAGCAGAAAATGGAACGTGTTGGGGGCCATGTCTTCCTGCATCGAAAACCGCGTGTGGTAGTGGTCGATGCTCAGGCAGGGGTCGTCGGGAGCAATGCCGATGAGGCGATGAAAACCGGTCACGGCCGCATCCACCGCGCGGTTGTATCCCCCGTGCGGCAGCGCCAGATGCAGACCCACGTTTTTGGAGAACGTCGACAGGGTGGAGGCGGGGCCGAAGCGGTCCACCGGAATTTTCTCGGAAAACAGCGGATGGCCCGGCTGGGGCGAGAGCGGATGCTGAAACAGGGCGTAGTTGCGGGCAAAAAAAGGCCCGAAAACAAAGGCAAACACCAGCAGCGCCCCGACGCTGGTTTTCAGCCCGAACGCAGGCCCGTGCTGGCGCAGCAGCCGAAACCCGAAATACAGCGCAAACGGCAGCGCAAAAAACAGGGCCGGATATTTGGCGAACCCGGCCAGACTGAGCGAAAAGAGCCACCAGACCGCGTCGGATGTCCGCCACTGCGCCAGCAGCCGGTACCCCAGCAGCACAAACGTCAGGAAGAAAAAACAGGCGGTGTAGTCGTTCTGCGTGGTGGTGCTTTCCAGAATGCCGATGGGCAGCAGCAGTTGCAGAAGGGCGGCCACCAACTGCCTGCGCGGCCCCGCCCCGAAGTGGCGGGCCAGCAGACTCACCGCCGCTACCGACCCCAGCATGGCCCCAAACTGAACCAGATTGACCCACTGGTCGCCGCCCGCCAGCAAGAACGGATGCAGCATCAGGTATTCGGCGCCCACGTTATGATACAACTGCTGGATGTGCAGCGTCGGGAAGTGGTCCACGTTGGCGTTTTGCCCCCAGAGCAGAATGCGGTTGAGGTGGTAATTGTGCGAATCCAGGTTGCTGGGCGGCGCGTACACGGCCAGCAAAAAGAGCGGCAGCAACAGCGTGAGCAGGACGCCGTACAGAAGCCAGCGGTCGGAGGCCCGAAGTCCGTCAAGGCGGAAAAGCGCCGGAAAGAGCCGCAGAAACTCGTGGGTGGAGCCGGTCTGCCGCAGCCGCAGCACCAGCGCGGCCGTCTGCCCGACCGTCAGCAGGCCCCAGAATAAACGGGCGTTTGCCGCCGTTAACTGGCTGACCGGCGACAGGATTTCGTTGAAAAGAAAAACAAGCAGGGCCTGCGTTACCAGCGTTTGCAGCAGCGCTAGCCGAAAGGCCGTATAAAGGCCCTCAAATTGACGGTTGTACCTCAAAAAAAGACTAAATTGGCTAAGAAAAGCCGTGAAGAACAGGACGATCATAGGATGGGCGGTAGGACATCGTAATGATAGCACTGTTGTCCTATAACATGATCATGTTTTTATTAATCGGCAGACTGGATGGCGGCCCGTTCCGGGAAGCGATGGAATTTGCCACTATTTTCTGACGGAAGCGGTTAGCGTGTCAGTACGTGGCGTAAAATTTGTACTTTTGTTTTACCGCAATAAATAAAGATAGACCACCCACATGCCACATATTAGTTGCTCGTTCTGCGGACGGAGAAAGAATGAAGTCATGCTGCTCCTGTCGGGTATCGACGCGCATATCTGCAATTTCTGCATTGAGGAAGGCTACCGGGTCGTGCTTGAGGAAAGCCGGCCGAAGCGCTCGAATCCGGAGGAACGTCCGAATTTCAACCTGATTAAGCCGGTCGAGATGAAAAAATACCTCGACCAGTACGTCATCGGGCAGGACGAAGCCAAAAAGGTGATGACCGTGGCCGTCTACAACCACTACAAACGCCTGATGCAGCCGCCTTCGGCCGATGAGGTGCAGATCGAGAAATCGAACATCATCATGGTCGGCGAAACCGGCACGGGCAAAACCTACCTCGCCCGCACCATCGCCAAACTGCTGGAAGTGCCGTTCTGCATCGCGGACGCGACGGTGATCACCGAAGCGGGCTATGTGGGCGAAGACGTGGAAACGATCCTGACCCGGCTGCTCCAGGCGGCCGATTACAACATCGAGGCGGCCGAGCGCGGCATCGTCTACATTGACGAGATTGACAAAATCGCCCGGAAGTCGGATAATCCGTCGATTACCCGCGACGTGAGCGGCGAAGGCGTTCAGCAGGCGCTGCTGAAACTGCTGGAAGGCTCGGTGGTCAACGTGCCCCCCCAGGGCGGCCGCAAGCACCCGGACCAGAAGATGATTGCGCTCAATACGGAGAACATCCTGTTCATCTGCGGCGGCGCTTTCGACGGCATCGACCGGCACATCGCCAAGCGGATCAACACCCGGCCCATCGGCTTCTCGGGCACCCGGCCGCTGCACGATTCGCTCGAAAGAGCACACCTGATGCGGTACGTGTCGGCCCACGACCTGAAATCGTTCGGACTGATTCCGGAGCTGATCGGCCGTCTGCCGGTGCTGACCCACCTCGAACCGCTGAGCCGCGAAGCCCTGCGCCGCATCCTGACCGAACCCAAAAACGCCCTGACCAAGCAGTACGAAAAGCTGTTTGAAATGGAAAAGATCCAGCTGGTCTGGGACGATACGGCCCTGGATTATATCGTCGATCAGGCGATGGAATACAAGCTCGGTGCCCGCGGCCTTCGGTCCATCTGCGAATCCATCATCACGGACGCCATGTTTGAACTGCCGTCGGATACGAAGGTGAAAAAGCTTGTGGTGACGCTCGATTATGCCCAGCAGAAATTTGGCAAGTCTTCGTACCAGCTGTTCCGTTCGGTCGCGTAAAGTGGATTTTAAATAATTTTTGGCCAACAAAGCCCCGGTTTTCGATAAGAAACCGGGGCTTTGTGCTTGAACGGCCCTAACAAACTGCAACCTTAGGACGTTAGTGCATCGAATACGATTGTTTCATATAATTCTTCCACACATGAAAACGCTTACCAAAGTTTCAGTTTACGCCCTTTTTGCGACGACCTTCTTTACTTCCTGCAGCCGCCAGACGGCGATGTACCAGCGTCAGCCGGTTGAACGATTTGTGAGCGAGCAGCCCGCCGTCCGGACGGAAACTCCGGCCGTGGCCGAAACGCCCGTGGCTCCGGTAGCCGAGACCAGCGTGGCTGTAGCTGAAGCGGTAACGCCTGCGCCCGCCGCCCAGATCAAAGCCGTGGAAACCCAGTTCAACGAAGCCGTAGCCAGCGCCCGTCGGGAAGGCAAACTGGCCGAGAGCAAGAAGCTGGAAAAGCGGATCGCCCGGGTGCAGACCATGCTGGCAGAAGCCTCGGCCAACCCCGAGAAGCTGACGGCCGCCGCCGCCAAAAAACCGAACTTCGCGCAGCGGATGATGGTGAAGAAGATGAATAACAAAATTGCCAAGAAGCTGGCTCCGCAGGACACCGATGCTACCAACGCCACTTCCGGCCTGCTGCGTCTGGGGGTGATTATCGCCATCATCGGTCTGATCCTGATCTTCATCCCGGGGCTGGGCTGGCTGGGCTCGATCGGGATTATCGTCGGTCTGGTCCTGATTCTGCTGGACCTGCTGGATGTAGCCTAATGGTTTAAGTTTTTTTCTCGCAGATTTACGCTGATTTTCGACGCCGATGACCGCAGATGCTTTCTGCGGAAATCTGGCCACAAAATCGGCGCAAATCTGCGAGAACTTTTTTAACCCCTCCTGTATGAAACCAACTCTTGTCCTCATTCACGGCCACGGCGTCGATTCTTCCGTCTGGGATACGGTCTACGAACCGCTCTCCCGGCAGTTCAGCATCATCAAACCGGATTTCTCCCGACTGGACGGGCACGAAAGCATTGAAGCCTATGCCGAGCGGCTTTATTCATTAATGGAGCAGGCACAGGTCGAAAAGGCCATCCTCGCGGGCCATTCGATGGGCGGCTACATCGCACTGGCCTTTGCAGAACGTCATCCCGAAATGGTTGCCGGACTGGCGCTGGTGCATTCGACGGCCTTTGCCGACGACGAAACCAAAAAAGAGCAGCGGCAAAAGGCCCTGCAATCGCTTCAGGAATACGGCTCGGAGGCGTTTATCCGAAACACCGTGCCAAACATGTTCGGCGACGCTTTCCGCCAGCAGCAGCCGGAGGCGGTCGATGAACTGGTCAAAAAATCGAGTCAACTGCCGGCGGAGGCGCTTTCGGCCGGGGTGCGGGCCATCGCCGGTCGGCCGGACCGGACGCAGGTGCTGAAGGCCGCGGCTTTTCCGGTCGTGATCATTGCCGGTCGCCAGGACAAAATCATTCCTTTCGAGAAAAGTGAAGCCCTCTTCGGCATGCCGTCGCAGGGCCAGCCGGTCGTGCTTGACGAAGCGGGTCACCTCGGAATGCTGGAAACCCCCGGGCCGCTGGTCGAGGCGCTCAGCCGGATGGCCGCCGTCTGAAGCCGGACGGGGCGCGTTCCGGGATTTATCAGGATGGAAAAACGGAGGACGTTTATTTGACGTTTTTGCAAACTATTTCCTTAAAAAGTGCGTAAACTTGCACAATTTTCCGGTAAATCCTGAAAATCGTTCAATGGGTCGCCCCGGCGTCCGGTAATCCAACTTCAGACAATGCTTTTTAACGTATATCCGCTGTACGACATCGAGCCGGTTCGGGCGCAGGGCAGTTATTTGTGGGACACGAAAGGCGACCGCTACCTTGATCTGTACGGCGGCCATGCCGTTATTTCGGTCGGACACACGCACCCCCGGTACGTGGCCGCCCTGACCGACCAGCTCCAGAAAATTTCCTTTTACTCGAATTCCGTTAAGGTTTCCCTTCAGGATGAACTGTCCGAGAAACTCGGCCGCCTGTCGGGTTACCCGGACTACGCGCTGTTTCTCTGCAATTCCGGCGCGGAAGCGAACGAAAATGCCCTGAAACTGGCCTCGTTTCACAACGGCCGGACCAAGGTTGTCGCTTTCAAAAAAGCCTTTCACGGCCGGACGGCGGGTGCAGTGGCGGCGACGGATAACGCCTCCATCGTGGCTCCGGTCAACTATAACCAGCACGTCACATTCCTGCCCTTCAACGATGCCGCGGCCGCCGTGAGCGGGATCACCGACGAAACCTGCGCCGTCATTGTCGAAGGCATTCAGGGTGTCGGCGGGATTCACGTCGCTTCGGACGAGTTTCTGCAAACCCTGCGCCGCCGCTGCGACGAAACGGGCGCGGTCCTGATTCTGGATTCGGTCCAGTGCGGATACGGTCGTTCGGGCAAGTTCTTTTCGCACCAGCACAGCGGCATCCACCCCGATCTGATGACGATGGCGAAGGGCATGGGCAACGGCTTTCCCATCGGCGGCGTGCTCATTTCACCGAAATTCGAGGCGACCTACGGCATGCTGGGCACCACCTTCGGCGGCAACCATCTGGCCTGCCGGGCCGGTATCGCCGTTCTGGACATCATGCAGGACGAGGCGCTGATCGAAAACGCGGCCCGTCTGGGCGATTACCTGGCGGACGGCATCCGGCAGATCGGCGGGTATAAGGAACTGCGCGGCCGGGGACTGATGATCGGCATTGAGTTCGACTTTCCGGTGGAACCCCTGCGCAACGCCCTGCTCTTCGACCACCATATTTTCACGGGGGTGGCGGGCAAAAACACGCTGCGGCTGCTGCCTTCGCTGGCGCTGGGCGTCGCCGAGGCCGATACTTTCCTCGAAGCCCTGGCGAAAGAGGTAAAAGTTGTTTCCTAACCGGGTTGGAAGCCCGGCAAACCGTTGCCGACCGCTTCCAGGCCGGTGTTCCATTTCGTTTTCCTGCGTTTAAAATGACCAATTTCCTTTCTCTAAACGACGTCACCGATCTTGATGCGCTCATCCAGTCCGGTCTGGATGCCAAGCAACACCCTTTTGCCGACCAGCAACTGGGCCGAAACAAGACCATGGGCCTGATTTTCTTCAATTCAAGCCTGCGTACGCGCCTGAGCACGCAAAAGGCCGCCCAGAATCTTGGCATGCAGACGATGGTCATGAACGTGGGACAGGATAGCTGGGGACTTGAAATGGAGGAGGGCATCGTCATGAACGGCGACAAGGCCGAGCACGTGAAGGAAGCCGCCGCCGTCATCGGTAAATACTGCGACGTGATTGGCATCCGGGCTTTTGCCGGTTTGCAGGACCGGGAGAAGGATTATGCTGAAATTGTGCTGAATCAGTTTAAAAAATACGCGGGTGTCCCCATCGTCAACCTCGAATCGGCCACCCGTCACCCGCTGCAATCGCTGGCCGACTGCATCACGCTGGAGGAGTTTAAGGTCAAACGCCGCCCGAAAGTGGTGCTGACCTGGCTGCCGCATTTCAAGCCGCTTCCGCAGGCCGTGGCCAACTCCTTTTGCGAATGGATGAACGCCCGCGACGTCGAATTTGTGGTCACGCATCCCGAAGGCTACGAACTCGCTCCGGAATTTGTCGGAAATGCCCGGGTGCTGCACAACCAGAACGAAGCGTTTGAAGGGGCCGATTTCATTTACGGAAAAAACTGGTCGTCGTACCAGCAGTACGGCCAGGTGCTGACCCAGGACCCATCGTGGATGGTGACGATGGATAAAATGCGCCTGACCGACAACGGGAAATTCATGCACTGCCTGCCCGTTCGGCGCAACATGAAGGTGACCGACGAAGTCCTCGACAGCCCGCAGTCTCTGGTCATCGAACAGGCGGGCAACCGGGAATGGTCGGCGCAGGCGGTTCTGAAAGAAATTCTGAAAACGATTTAAACGCAGAGGACACGAACGCAAACCCGGAGGTCGCGAAGTTTTCCTGATAAACTCTGCCTTCTCCGGGTTTGCTTCCGTGTCTTCTGCGTTTCTACTTTTACGTCTATGAACTCCCTCACAGTCATTAAGATCGGTGGCAACGTCATCGACAATCCCGAGGCGCTCAGCCGCTTCCTGACGGCCTTTGCCAGCCTTCCCGACGATAAAATCCTGATCCACGGCGGTGGTAAAATTGCCACGCAGGTGGCCGCTAAGCTGGGCGTGGAGACCAAAATGGTCGATGGTCGCCGCATTACGGACGGGGCCATGCTGGATGTCGTGACGATGGTTTACGGCGGGTTGGTCAACAAGCAGATTGTGGCGCAGCTTCAGGCCCGGCATACCAACGCCATTGGCCTCACGGGCGCCGATGCGGGAATTGTCCGCTCGGTCAAACGGCCGGTAAAGGACATTGACTATGGCTTTGTGGGGGATGTGGAAGAAGTGAATGCCGGGCAGCTCCAGTATTTTCTGCGCCAGAACCTGACGCCGGTTTTTGCGCCGCTGACCTTCGACCGCTCGGGCTCCATGCTGAACACCAATGCCGACACGATGGCCTCAGCCATTGCCGTCGATCTGGTCGGTCACAACGACGTTACGCTCGTTTATTGCTTCGAGAAAAAAGGAGTCCTATCGAATCCGGACGACGACAACAGCGTCATTCCGGAGCTGACCCCTTCCCGGTACGCCGAATATAAAGCCTCCGGAGCCATCAACAAAGGCATGATTCCCAAACTCGACAATGCTTTTGCCGCCCTCGAAAAAGGCGTAAAGCGCGTCATCATCTGCCACGCCGACGAAGTAGCCGCAGCGGTGGGGCAGGGCGCGGGAACGGTCCTGAAAAATGACTGAATGACTGAATGATCGAATGACTGATAGGTTGATTAGCTACGCAGCATTATCAGTCATTCAGTCATTCGATCATTCAGTCATTCGACCCATCAACCTATCAATCAATCAACTTATCCACTCTCCTTACCCCCGCAAACCTCGCCCGGTAGTACCCGGCGTGGAGCCAGTCGTAGCGGACGCCGCCGTTCCAGGCGGAGTGGATGAACTTGATGCGGTCGCCGATAACTTCTACGATTAGTCCAACATGACCGATCCGGCTGCCCTTCTGGCTGTGGCCTTTGAAAAAAATAAGGTCGCCGGGACGAGCCTCTTTTCTGTCCACGCGGTCGCCGACGCCGTGCTGGGCGGCGCTGGAATGCGGCAGACGGATTCCGAATTGGCTGAAACAGAAGCGGGTAAAGCCGGAGCAGTCGAAGCCCCGGGGCGAGGAGCCGCCGGAGCGATAGCGGGCATGCAGGTATTTTCGGGAGTAGGAAATCAACTCATCGACCAGCGAAGGCGTTTCAGACCGGGTAGAGGTACCGATGGAGTCGGAAACAACGGGAAAAGCGGCGGGTTTGGCACTTACAAAGGCCGCCCAGACAGCAAAGAACGCCGTCAGGAGCACTTTTTTCATCTCTTCTCAGGTTAAGTTTCGGTACGGTGGCAACCGCTGAACTAACCTAAAAATAGCCCTCGATACCCGGCGGAGCAAGTTAGACCAGGCAGGTTCCCCGAATTGTACAACTTCGTCAGCGGAGTTTTTTCGCCCGTTGGCGGGCTTTTGCTTCCAGCGTCTGGTAAGTGGTGCCGAAGTCGTTTCCGGCGGCGACCGCGTCGGTCAGTTGCTGCAATCCCGGTCGGCCCACGATGCTCAGCCAGCGGGCAACTTCCCGACCCGCCGTCATGTACGCCAGCATGACGTGCTGCGGTCCACCGCCAAAAAAATCCCGCATAGACTCCATTTCTTCGAGTTCCAGAACGAACTGCTGGCCGCGGGTGAGGTACTGCCATTCGTCGTGGTAATCCCGGAAACGCTGGAGGCTGTCGCGGGCGGTGGTGAACCGGTGATCGAGCATGAGGGCAAGTCCTTCGTTAAACCATTGCGGAATCTGGCGCTGGGAGGTGAGCCAGCCGAGGCGCTGGTACAATTCGTCGTGGCACATCTCATGGGCCAGCACGTCCGGATTGCGGCCGTAGGGATTGATGACGATCCAGGCGTCGCCCCAAGGCGTTCCCAGACTGCAGCCGGCCCCTTCGCTGCCCCGGCAATAGCGTTCGTACTGTTCGGGCGTCTGGCAGAAAATCACCGCCGCCCGGCCCCGACGCGGACTTTGCCAGAGCGAAGCGAGCCGCCGTTCGGCCTGGCGGATTTCGAACAACAGAAAAGCCCGCTGCCGCGGCGGCGTGTCCCGGCTGACATAAACGCCGGGAGCAATGCGCTGAAAATCGGGGGCGTAACCAATGAACTGACACCGGATAATGTGGGGAAACACGGCCAGCACCGCCAGCGGAATGATCAGGAAAAATAAAAAAACACGTACCCAGCGTCGCATGAAGAGTCTAACAATTCCGGAGCAGCCGAAGTTTTGAAGAGAAAGGCCGTACGTTCCGTGGCCGACAAGTTAAGTTTTTTCCGTAATTCGCCGTAATTCATCAATAAGATCACGGGCCTGAGCCTGTGTGCACCTATGCCCACTGCATTGATCCTCGGGGCCGGTTTGGCCGGCCTGACTGCCGCCCGGGAACTGACCCGCGCAGGCTGGAACGTAACGGTTGTCGATAAAGGCCGTGGTGTCGGCGGCCGACTGGCTACCCGACGCCTCGAAAATGCCCGTGCTGACCACGGAGCTCAGTATTTTACCGTTCGAACGCCCGAATTTCAACAGGTGGTCAGCGAAATGCTCGGCCACCAGATTATCCGGAAATGGTATTTGCCGGACAGCGCCCACCCGCGTTATGTCGGCCTTGGCGGCATGAGCAGCGTCGCCAAATACCTGGCTAAAGACCTGCCCGTCGTCACGGGCGAACGGATTGTTCGCCTGAGCCAGACGAACGGTCGGGTGGTGGCCGAGTCGGAAAAAGGGACTGCCTACCGGGCCGACGCGGTGCTGATTACGGCCCCGGCCCCGCAGGCGCTGGCGCTGCTGGCCGATAGCGGCCTGTCGGTGCCGGAAGCGGAGTCGGCCCTGAACCAGATTCATTTCGAACCCTGTATTGCGACGATGGTGCTGCTCCGGGAACCGGTCAGCCTGCCCGAGCCGGGCGCGATGCGGTTCACGGAAGGCCCGATTGCCTGGGTGGCCGACAACCAGCAGAAAGGCGTATCGCCCGACCAGCCTTCCCTGACCATTCACGCCACGCCCGCCTTCAGCCGGGAGCATCTGGAGGAAGACATGGCCGCCGTTGGCGATCAGCTTATCCGGCAGCTTTCCGAAATTCTTTCTCCGGAAAACATCCAGCAGCAGCAGACCCACCGCTGGCGCTACGCCCTCGCCAGCCAGCGGTTTCCCGAACCCTGCCTCCTGGTAAAAACTCCTTTTCCGATGGTCTTCGGCGGCGACGGTTTCGGCCCGCGGGGCAACGTCGAAGGCGCATTCCTATCCGGCCTCGCCATGAGCGAAAGAATTAAAAATTAAGAATTAAGAATAGGCTCCGCCTGGTCAGGATTCCTGATTGAGCGAAGCTTATTTTTAATTCTTAATTATTTGTTGGGCAACTTCCCGGCCGGTTTGCATGGCGGCGTTGAGGGAGGGGTAGGAGGTCTGGTCGCCGCACTGGTAGAGGTTTTCGGCCAGTTTGAGGGGGGCGGGGCGTGCATCGGCGTTGTACTGCGGCAGGGCTTCGGGCAGGTGGTAGGTCCGGAGCCAGCGCCAGGCTTTCACTTCCTCCCCAAACCAGTCGGTCAGTTCCCGGCGGATGCGTTCGGTCAAGCCCTCCTGATTGACCGCGTCGAGGCCCTGGGTGCTGACCGAAATGAGTGTTTGTCCGGCTGGCGCGTAGTCCCGGGCGACATCGCTCATGATGGCTACGTTGTGGACCGCCGCCTGCCGGTGCGGATTTAGCATCAGAAGCTTTTCGGGTTTGGGCGAAGCCGGGGCGGCAAAGTAGGTGCAGGTCGTTTTGTTGAAGCGGGGCTCCGTCGGCGTTCCCAGAAGTCGCTGGGCGGCGTGGGCATCCACGGCCAGCACAATGGTATCGGCCTGAATGGTTTCTCCGTTGGCAAGCCGCAGGGTCTGGCCTTCAATGGCCTCAACGGGCGTATTCAGCCGGATCTGGGACGCGTCCAGACGGGCCGCGAGCTGGTCGGGAATCGCTTGCATGCCGAGCGCCGGAACCGCCGCGTCGCCGGAGTAGAACGTTTTGAAACAAAATTCGAAAAAGTTACTCGACGTCCGGAGGCTGTCTTCCAGAAAAACCCCGCCGAAAAACGGCCGGAAAAACAGGTTGATGATGCGGTCGGAATAGCCGAAATCCTCCAGGAACGATTGGGTACTGGTTGCCTGTTGTCGGAACAGATCGTACGTCGGAATGCCGGACACCCGCCCCATCAGCTCAACCACCCGCAGTTTATCGGCAAACGTTCCGACCGGGGAAAAGAGCGTCGGGAAGATACCCGTGGGTTCCTGAAGCGGATTGATAAAAAGCATCCAGCGGTCTTCGTCGCGGATGAGCGCTCCCGACCGAAACGATTGTAACCGTAAAGCTGTATAGTCCAGCAGGCGTTTGGTCTCCGGATAAGCCGTCAGCAGAATCTGGAAACCCCGGTCGAGGCGGAAACCGTCCACCCTGTCCGTCCGGACCCGGCCACCTACGCCGTCGGAAGCTTCCACGATCAGGGCATCAAGGCCGGCCTGTTTGAGATACACAGCACAGGTAAGTCCGGCCATGCCGGCACCCACAATCACCACAGACGGTCGAACTGGCATACGGTTTGGGATAGTTTATGCAAAAATAGATGTTCCTGCGGACTCTGTTTAATTTTCGTTGAACAATGAAGCTTTTGGTACTGGATAATATAGACTCTTTCACCTACATGCTGGTGGATTACCTCAAGCAGGCGGGTGCCGACTGCCGGGTGGTGCGCAACACCGCTTCGCTGGACGACCTGACCGGAGAGAGCTACGACGGTATTGTGCTGTCGCCCGGCCCCGGCACGCCCCGGCAGGCGGGGAGTCTGATGGCAGTCATCGGGCACTACTTTCAGACCGTCCCGATGCTGGGCGTTTGCCTCGGGCATCAGGCACTGGGCGAGTTTTTCGGCGCCCGGCTGGAACGGGCCGACCGGCCCATGCACGGCAAGCGGTCGGAGGTCCGGCAGGTGACCGACGACCCGCTTTTTGCCGGTTTGCCCGCCACCTTTACGGTAACGCGCTATCATTCGCTTATAGTAAATAGTCTGCCCGCCGAACTTGTACCGTTAGCGGAAGTTATTATACCAGATTCGGGAGAAAATTTTAGGGCGCAAAAGGCTGAAAATATGGCTTTTCGTCACCAAAAGTTACCAATTTACGGCGTTCAGTTTCACCCGGAGGCCGTCCTCACCGATTTTGGACTGGAAATTTTAAGAAATTGGATTACCTTTGCAAAAACAGCGAAATAGTTGCCAATTAGTTGTACTTAACTAATAAATCTACGACAAAACCAAGACAGCTATGAACTATCGGGTTAAGGAAGAGAGCGAATTTCGGTATATAGATGAAGGACAGGGCGAAACCCTGCTGCTGCTGCACGGTTTGTTTGGCGCACTCAGCAACTGGGACGGCGTCATCAACGGCTTTTCAGAAAAATACCGGGTGATCATTCCCGTAATGCCGATTTACGATATGCCGATCCGGGAAGCGGGGCTGGAAGGACTGGTGGCGTTTATCGAGCGTTTCATCGCGTTTAAAAAGCTCTCCGATCTGACGCTGCTCGGCAACTCCCTGGGCGGTCACGTGGGACTGCTGTACACGCTCAAGCATCCGGACATGGTCCGGCGGCTGGTGCTGACGGGCAGTTCAGGGCTGTTCGAAAACTCGATGGGCGGCTCGTATCCCAAGCGGGGCAGCTACGAGTACATCGCCGAGCGGGTGGCCTACACGTTTTACGACCCCAAAGTAGCCACCAAAGAGCTGATCGACGAGGTGTTCGACATCACCAACAGCATTCCCAAATGCATGCGGATTGTAGCCATTGCCAAATCGGCGCAGCGCAACAACGTAGCGAGGGAACTCCAGAACATTTCGGTCCCGACGCTGCTGATCTGGGGGCTGAACGATACCATTACGCCGCCCGAAGTCGGGCATGAGTTCAACCGGCTCATCGCCGGTTCGGAGCTGCATTTTATCGACAAATGCTGCCATGCGCCCATGATGGAGCATCCCGAACGCTTCAACCAGCTGCTGATCGACTGGCTGGCCCGGCAGCCGCTCAGCCGGAAAGCCGTCGCCGCCGCCTCGGCCGTTTTGTAAAAAGCTGTTTCAGAGCGGCTAAGGGGATTTTTGGCGAAATGTTGTAAACTTCAGCAGAAAATTAGTAGTTTTCTGCATAGACGGAGATCAAACCGTACGGAAGACTGGCTCAATAGTTGGCCTTTCTTTTGCGTTTAAAACAGGAAAAGCCCCGATACGATGCTTGCTTCCGAATTAATAGACCCTATGCTGCCGTCCCTGAAACCGACGGATACCGTCGGCCAGGCACTCGACTGGATGCAGGAGCATCGCGTCGGGCAACTGGCGGTGGTTGACCAGGGAGAATACAAAGGTTTGGTCAACGAAGACCTGCTGATGGATGTGCCTGACGATGAGCGGCCGCTGAGTGAGGTCATGCGGATGTTTGAACACATCTATGTGTACGATTCGCAACACCTGTACGAACTGCTCCACCTGATTCTGGAACACCGGCTCCAGGTGCTCGCGGTGGTCAACGATGTCCGCGAATTTATGGGCACCGTTTCGACCGGCGAACTTCTGAAACAGTACGCCCAGCTGCTGGGTTTGCAGGAGCCGGGAGCCATTCTGGTCCTCAATATCAGCGAACGGGACTACAGCATGGCCGAAATCAGCCGCCTCATCGAATCCAACAACGTCCGGATCATCGGCAGCCACTTCTCCGGGTCGGCGTACGGCACCATCGACAAATCGCGGCTTACGCTCAAACTGAACCGGAAAGACATCACGGCCGTGGTGGCTACTCTGGAGCGGTTTGGCTACCACATCGAAGCGGCCTTTGCCAATACCCCGATTGAAAGCATCGATCAGGAACGGCTGGATTCGCTGCTGCGCTATCTGAACACCTGATCGGGTTTACGGGCTGGCGTTTACAGTAAACTTCGCACCATTTTGACGGTTCGGTTTTAAACTGTAAGCGATATCCCTTAAACTTGCCCCATGAAAATTGCCATTCACGGCCGAAACTTCACCGAGCAGACAAAACCCTACATCCAGGCCATGTTCGACGAACTGGCCCTGCGGCAGGTGGAGGTGCAGCTGTCGGAGCCCTACCGAGCGCTGCTGGAAGGGGCGGGCGTCAACCACCACAGTGTATCCATCTACAACTCGTTCCGGGATGTTTTCGCGGCGGACTTTGCCTTCAGTCTGGGAGGCGACGGGACGCTGCTCGAAGCCGTTACGCATGTCGGTCCGCACCACGTTCCGATTGTGGGCATCAACATCGGCCGTCTGGGCTTTCTGGCGACGGTATCGCCCCGCGCGATCTCGGCCATGCTGGAGGCGCTCTTTGCCGGGAATTTTCACATCGACGAACGAACCCTCATTACGCTGGACGCTGAGGTAGACCTGTTCGACGGCGTGCCGTTTGGCCTCAACGACGTCACGATTACCAAAACGGAAACGTCCTCCATGATTACGGTCCACACCTACATCGACGGCGAATTTCTGAACTCCTACTGGGCCGACGGGCTGATCGTGTCTACGCCTTCGGGCTCCACGGGTTACTCGCTCAGCTGCGGCGGGCCGGTCCTGCTTCCCCACAACGAAAACTTCATTGTCACGCCCGTCAGCCCGCACAACCTGAACGTGCGGCCGATGGTGGTTCCGGATTCGTGCAGCCTTTCCTTCGAGGTCGAAAGCCGAAGCGGCGCTTTTCTGGTCTCGGTGGACTCCCGCTTCCGGACGGTCGATCTGTCCACCCGGCTGAGCGTCCGGAAAGAACTGTTCAAAGCCCGCCTCGTTAAATTGCCGGAAGACAATTTCCTGAACACACTCCGCAGTAAACTCAACTGGGGCTGGGATATACGGAATTGATGAACCGCGGCGGATTGCAATGAAGAATGAATAATGAAGAAAGCGTACCGGCTCCTCAACACATCGTTCATCTTCTTCATTATTCATTACAAACTCGCCTCAACGTCGAAATATAGTTTACGGCTCAATAAAAAGAGCGGGGTTGCCGTTTGACAGGAAGAACCAGTAATGCACGATTTGCTGGAAGGAGTCAGAGGAACGCAGTAAGTATAGCAAAGCATGAAGAATCACCTACTGATTACAGGCGCGCTGGCGACAGCAGCCCTGAGTGTACTTGCGCCATCGGATAGCTTGGCCCAAAGTCGCAATAAGAATTTCCTGCCCTATTCTACCGTTGGGCTCGGAATCGGAACCGCCAGTTATTACGGCGAGCTTTCCGGGTACCGCAGGCCCCTCCGTTCGACCTTTATGATGATGCGCTGGAATGCCAATCTGGCGTACACGCGGCATTTCACGCCCCGACTCGCGGCCCGGGCTTCCTTCACCTACGCCCGGATTGCCGGCGACGATTACACCTACAACAAGGGGGATCTGAACCGGGGCATCGTCCAGTACGTACGAAACCTGCACTTCCGCAACGATCTGAAGGAATTTGCGCTGACGGGGATTTACCAGTTCCGGCCCGACGGGCGCAACACCAACTACCGCGTCAAGTTCTCGCCCTACATCTTCGCCGGTCTGGCACTGGTGGCGCACAGCCCCGAAGCAAAGACCCCGGTTGGCTACACGCCGCCGGGCGGACAGGGCGACCAGCCGCAGAACTGGGTGAAACTGCAACCGCTGGGCACCGAAGGACAGGGCCAGCCGGGCGCTCCGAAACAGTATTCGCTCGTAACCATTGCCGTTCCGGTAGGTTTTGGGGTGCGGTACAAGCTCAACGACCGCTTTGACCTGGGCGCCGAAGTCGGCCTGCGGCTGACCACCACGGACTACCTGGACGATGTAGGCGGACCGACGCCTCCGGACCCGAGCGTGCTGAAAGACGACCTGTCCCGGGCCATGTCCGACCGGTCGCTGGAGCCCGTTGCCGCCCGCAAGGGAGGCGACCGCCGCCAGCAACTGACCGACTACCTGAATGGTCAGGACCCGTTTGCCAGCAACGGCGCCGCCCTGCCCGGTATCGACGCCCGCGGTTCATCGGACTTTCCCAAAGATGGCTACCTGATCGGGACCATTCAACTGCGGTACGTCCTGTTGCCGAAAATCAAATGTCCGCCCGTTAAGTAATGGCCCGTTTTTGTGGAGTTAACGCTGAATAATACCAAAAATCTGATGCTAACGCGCCTGTGCACCATTCTGCTGGTTCTGCTGGCAATGGGCACGGGCGCGCGGGCGCAGTCCTGGGAGGTCGGGCTGGGCGGGGGCGTCATGGTCTACAAAGGCGACATTGCCCCCAATTTCAATTTCCGGGACCCCCGGCCGGCCGGCAACCTCATTGTGCGGCGTAACCTGAGCCAGCCGCTGACCCTTCGGCTCAATCTCGGCATCGGCAGTATTGCGGGCCGCGACAGCAGTTTCAGCGATCCCTTCCAGCAGGCCCGCAACACCTCGTTCCGGTCCAGTCTTCGGGAGGTAAGCATGCTCTTCGAATACAACTTTCTCAATTATTCGCAGCTCCGTCGGGTGAAAAACTGGACGCCCTACCTTTTTGGCGGGGTGGGCGTGCATTCGGCGGGACTACAGAATTCGGTGGAGCGGAGCCCGTACCGCCAGATTCATTTTCCGCTGGGTGTCGGCATCAAATATGAGTTTAAACGGCCCTGGAGCCTCGGACTGGAGTTCGGAACCCGCTTCACGACGACCGATTACCTCGACAGCTACGGCCCTGAAACCTTCAGCGGAACGCAGAAGCTGCGGCAGGGAAACCCGTCAGACAAAGACCGTTATACCTTTATCGGGCTGTCGCTGACGTATACCTTCTACAAAATTGTGTGCCCTGAGTAGTCGGAACGGGCATTCCTTCGTAATTTCGGGCATTGTACACTCTGTACTTGACTCGTGAAAGTAACACTCTGGCAAATGACGCGGTGGGTCGGTTTTCTGGCGGCTTTGTGGCTGGGTCTGGCGAATACGGCCTCTTCGCAGACGGTTTTTTTATCGGACAGCACGGCCCCGCGCGTGGACTCGCTCTGCCTCCAGTTTCAGCAGCTTTATATTCAGATTCGGGAAGAAACCATCGAGCCCGACTCGGCCCGGCTGACTTTTCAGCAAATCATGAACGGCCTGCGCAGCCGTTTCCGGATGACCGAACCGCTCCGGCTCGACAGTGTGGCGAAGGCCGAATTTGTGAGCCAGTTCGGCTACTTCAACTTTCCGCTGCGGGGATACGGCCCCAATGCCATCGGCGGCGTCCGCGGCAATGGCTATCGTGGCGTGGGCTTCGACCTGTTTGATTATCAGGTTCGCGGCAGTCACCCCGCCCAGGACATCTTCATCCGTGACCGCAATCAGGACAGCGTGGACGACAACACCGGCCAGCCGACGGACGTTCTGGCCATGTCCAACGGCGTGGTGATTGGCATCGAAACAGCCTGGAACCCGGGCCAGGAGTACCGGGGCGGCAACTGGATCTGGATTTACGATCCCGTTCTGGACGGGCTTTTCTACTACGCCCACAACAACGCCGTGTTTGTCAAACCGGGCGACTGGGTCCTGCCCGGCCAGAAGATTGCCGAAGTGGGCCGCACCGGCTTCAACGCCTACAAAACCCGCTCCCCGACGCACCTCCACCTCATGTACCTCCAGCTCCGCCCCGACGGCCTTCCCGAACCCCGAAACACATACCGCTGGCTGATAGGCGCCAGAATGAATTAAGAGTTAAAAGTTAAAAGTAAGGCTTCGCTGGATTAGTACACCTGAATCAGCGAAGCTTACTTTTAATTCTTAACTCTTAATTTTTAATTTCCCTTATTGTCCCAGCAGAATCTTCTGCGTCACGTCCTGGTCGATGGTGATGTAGCCGGGGTAATTGATTTTTTTGTTGCCCAGCGCCAGCGTCGGCCGAATCCGGATGGTGAGTTTGGAAGGCTTGGCGTCGTCGGCGCCGCTGAGGTTCTGAATCAGCTCCACAAAAGCATCCCGGGTTTTGTCGTCCGTCAGGAGCTTGTAGGCGTTGGTGCGCAGCCGAATGGGAATCCGCGCCTCGCCGCCGCCCGCCGGTACTTCGATACGCTGGTTGACAAAGCCCGTAAAAATCTCCTCGTTGGCCAGCAGCACTTTGTATTCCAGTTCATTCAGCCCGGCGTTGCGATTGGTCGGGTTGTAAATGTTCAGCGACAGCCGGGCCGAAAGCGGAACACTTTTGGCCAGAATACCGGCCGCCAGCTGCGGGTACCGGGCCGGGTTGATGTCTTCCAGCTTTTTGAAACGCCGGACATCAATACCGGACAGGTAGATGCTGTCGGCCGACGCAACGGTATACTTGCAGTCGCCCAGCGTTTTGGCTTCGGTCAGTTGCCGGTTGACACCGCACCGGCTCAGGGTAAAAAGGACGGCCAGAGCCGACAGAATAAGCGCAAATTTTTTCATGAAAAATAACCGTTTCGTGTTAGTAACGTCAACGGACCCCGATGGTCTGTCAAACTTACTGAGCAGCCCGTTGTTTAGTTCCTTAGAGGCACCGGATGGCTGTTAGTTTAACGCAGTTGCTACGGAAATTGGCGTCAATAACCAGCAGGCGGCCCTTTGATTTGAAAGATTTTTGCGTAATTACCGAATAGAATATTACGGCCTGCCGGGTGAAGAAAGAGGAAGTGGTGACAGCAGGACTCAGGAGCTTATGAACCCGTCTACATCAGGAAGTACCGCACATCAGGTTGGCACGGAAACGCCGGTTGAGGCCCTGCGGCAGGAAAATGCCCTTCTGCGCAGCATGCTGGAGGCGACGCCCCTGGGCGTTTGTGCGCTTCAACCGGTTCTGGACAGCACGGGACAAGCCATCGATTTCGTGGTTCTGGCGTTCAACCAGGCGTCCCTCCGCTACGTGGCCGCTACCCCGTTTCCGCTGGCGAAGGGTTTTTCGTTCAGCCAGCTTGTTCCCGGAGCCAGAGAGACCGGCCTGTTTGACCGGCTCCGGCAGGTTTTCGAAACGGGCGAACCGCAGCAGGCAGAAATACCTCATTTTCTGGAAAATACCCCCGGCTGGTACCTGATCCGGTTTCAGAAGCAGGGCGAACACCTGCTGGCGACCTTTCACGACCTTTCGCAGCCGCTTCTGGCCCGTCAGACGCCGAAAGAAAAGGGTTCCCTGCTGCAAAATGTGCTGAACACCATTCAGGCGGGTGTCTTTGTCTCCGAAGCCGTACGAAACGAGGCGGGTGAGGTCATCGACTTCCGCGTGATCGAAGCCAATCCGGTCGCCCTGCGCACCATCGGGCTTACGCTGGAAGAGGTCATTGGGCAGCTTACCTCCAAAATCTTTCCCTACAGCCATTCTTCCGGCGTGTTCAACCGGTACCTGACGGTGCTGGAAACGGGCGAAGCGCAGCAGTACGAGATACCCTATTTTGGCGATGGCCTCTCGGCCTGGTTCAGCGTCCGGCTGGTACCGGACGGGACCGAGCGGGTTATTTCCAGTACACTGGACATTACCAGCATCAAGGAGGCGCAGCTTTCGCAGCAGCGACAAACGCAGACGCTGCAGGGCATTCTGGAGAATATTCCGTCGGGCCTTTTCATTACGGAAGCGGTCCGTAACGCCGAAGGCACCATCGTCGATTTCCGCCTGATTGAAGCCAACCGGGTGGGGCTCTCGGCTTACGGACTGAGCCGGGACGCCGCGGTGGGCCAACTGACTTCGGTGCTTTTTCCCTGGGATCATCAGAACGGCATCTTTGAGCGGTACCGCCGCGTCATCGAAGTGCGGGAGCCTGATTTCTTCACTTTTTCGTTTAGTGAAAACGAGATGCCGGGCTGGATTGACGTTCGGCTGACTCCCCACCGGGATAACTGGGTCATCGCGTCGAGCCTCGACATTACGGCCATCAAGGAAGCCGAACGGGTGCAGTTTCAGCAGGCCGAACTGCTGCAGGGCGTCCTGGATTCTTCCCAGCATTCCATTGTGTTTCTGGAAGCCATCCGGGATGGGAACAACCGGGTTGTGGACTTCTGGTACGCCATGCAGAATGCCGCCAACGCCCGCAACATTGGCCTTTCGGACGAAGAAATCCGGGGACGGACGCTGCTCGAACTGTTTCCGGGGACGGGCCTTTCCGGGCTGTTCGACCGGTACGTGGAGGTCGCCGAAACCGGCGTTTCGCAGCGGCTCGAAGAGTTTTATGAAGGACAGGGCCTGAAAGGGTGGTTTGATATTTCGGTGGCCAAACGGGGCGACGGGGTCGTTGTGACCATTGTCGATATTACCGAAACCCGGCAGTTTCGCCAGCAGCTGGAAGTGGCCAATGCCGAACTGCGCCGGTCGAACGACAACCTGCAGCAGTTTGCCTACGTGGCCTCGCACGATCTGCAGGAGCCGCTCCGGAAGATTCAGGCGTTTGGCGAAATTCTGGTGAAAGAGTACGGGATGGCGCTCGACGAATCCGGCGCCGATCTGGTCCGACGGATGCAGAGCGCCGCCGACCGGATGTCCGTGCTCATTCGCGACCTGTTGTCTTATTCCCGCATCACCACGCACCGCGAGCCGTTCCAGGAAGTAGACCTGAACGGGCTGCTGACGGAAGTGCTGAACGATCTTGATCTGCTGATCCGGGACAAAAGCGCCCGGATCGAGCGCGGCCCTCTGCCCGTCACGCACGGCGACCGTTCGCAGCTGGGGCAGCTGTTCCAGAATCTGATTTCGAATGCGCTCAAATTTGGCAAACCGGGCGAGATTTCCCGCATTTCGATCAGCAGCCGTCGCGTTCTGCGCCGTGACCTGCCGCCGGTTCTGCTTGCCACGGAAAGGACGCATTACCACGAGATTTCGATTGAAGACAATGGCGTCGGGTTCGACGAAAAATACACCGAACGCATTTTCCAGGTTTTCCAGCGGCTTCACGGAAAAAGCCAGTTTCCCGGCACCGGCATCGGGCTGGCCATCTGCCGGAAAGTTGTCGAAAACCACCACGGCACCATTACCGCCGCCAGCAAACCCGGCGAGGGCGCCACATTTCGGGTGTATCTGCCGGAGGTTGAATGAATGGTTGAAGGGTTGAATGATTGATCGGTTGACTTCGCCTTAAGTAAAAAGTGGGGAGCCAGGCAATCGCAGTGCTGGATCGCCGGACCCCGGACTGCCGGACTGCCGGACCGTTCAACAACGATTCCGTTCATCAACCTATCAATCATTCAACATTTCCCTAGGATTCCACCCAATTTTTTTGTATTTTTACTATCTCAAAACCCGCCTTTCAGACTAGTTTTTATAACAATTCCGCAAAAGGGTAATACACAGGTTACTGATTTATGACGAACGAAATAGTTGAAGCCGACATCAGGGCCGAAGACAACGGACAACCCAAGTACGGGGCGAGCACCATCCGGGTTCTGGAAGGCCTTGAGGCCGTCCGCCTGCGTCCGGCGATGTACATTGGCGATGTGGGAATCAAGGGGTTACACCACCTCATCTGGGAAGTTGTCGATAACTCGATTGACGAAGCGCTCGCCGGTTACTGCGATACGATTCGGGTAACCATCAACGAAGACAATTCCATTACGGTGCAGGACAACGGCCGGGGCATCCCGACCGATATGCACGAAACCGGCAAGTCGGCACTCGAAGTCGTTATGACGGTGCTGCACGCCGGTGGTAAATTCGATAAAGACAACTACAAGGTCTCCGGCGGTCTGCACGGGGTAGGGGTGTCCTGCGTGAACGCGCTTTCGACCCACCTGCGCGTGGAAGTACACCGCGAAGGAAAAAAATACGAACAGGAATACAGCATCGGGATTCCGCAGTACGACGTCCGCGAAATCGGCACGACGGACAGCCGGGGTACGATGGTGACTTTCAAACCGGATGAGTCGATCTTTACCGAGACGGTTTATCGCTACGATACGGTGGCGGGCCGCCTGCGCGAGCTGGCTTTCCTCAACAAAGGCATCCGCATTTTCCTGACCGATCTGCGCGAACTGAATGAAGACGGCACGCCGAAGTTCAGCCAGGAGTTTTACTCGGAAGGCGGTCTGGTGGAGTTTGTGAAGTATCTGGACGAAAGCCGGCCGTCGCTGGCGGGCATGGAGCCGATGTACATGGAGTCCGACAAAGGGTCGACGCCGGTACAGGTGGCTATGGTTTACAACCTGGAAGGCAGCGAGAACATTTTCTCCTACGTCAACAACATCAACACCCACGAGGGCGGTACACACGTGCAGGGCTTCCGCTCGGCCATCTCGCGGGTGCTCAAAAAATACGCCGAAGAAAATAACCTGCTCGGTAAAAAAACCGGTAAAATCGAGTTCGACGGCTCCGACTTCCGGAAGGGTCTGACGGCCGTGGTATCGGTGAAAGTGGCTGAACCGCAGTTCGAAGGGCAAACCAAGACCAAACTGGGTAACCAGGAAGTCGTCAGCGCGGTCAGCGGCGTGGTGGCCGAGATTCTGCGGACATGGCTGGAAGAGCATCCCAAAGAGGCGAAGCAAATTGTCGAAAAGGTTCTGCTTTCGGCCCAGGCCCGGATTGCCGCCGCTGCCATCTACGAAAAAATGCTCACGGGTCGTAAGGACTTCATGAGCGGGATGGGGCTGCCCGGCAAACTCGCCGACTGCTCGGATACGAATCCCGAAAAGTGCGAAATCTACCTCGTAGAGGGCGACTCGGCCGGTGGTTCTGCCAAACAGGGCCGTAACCGGGCGTATCAGGCCATTCTGCCGCTGCGCGGTAAAATCCTGAACGTCGAAAAGGCGCTCGAACACAAGATTTACGAAAACGAAGAGATCAAGAACATCATCACGGCGCTCGGCATCCGGTTTGAAAAAGACCGCGAAACCGACGAGACCCGGATGAACCTCGATAAACTGCGTTACCACAAGGTCATCATCATGACCGACGCCGACGTGGACGGCAGCCACATCCGGACGCTGATCCTGACGCTGTTCTTCCGGAACATGCGCTCGCTGATCGAAAACGGCTTTGTCTACATCGCCCAGCCGCCGCTGTACCTCGTCAAGAAAGGCAAGGAAGAGCGCTACTGCTGGACCGAAGCCCAACGCGAACAGGCCGTCCGTGACCTGGCCGGTTCGGGCCGCGAGGAGAACGTGAACGTCCAGCGTTACAAAGGGCTGGGTGAAATGAACCCCGAGCAGTTGTGGAAAACCACGATGGACCCCGAAACGCGCAGCCTCAAGCAGGTGACCATCGAGTCGGCCGCCGAAGCGGACCACGTGTTCTCGATGCTCATGGGCGACGATGTGGCCCCGCGCCGCGAGTTCATCGAACGCAACGCCAAGTACGCACGGGTAGACGTATAACCTGCCTGTTGCAACGAAAAAGCCGGACCCGCCAAGTCCGGCTTTTTTATGCCCTACAGCCTGCTCAGCACGGTAACCCGAAAGGAGACACCATTTTACCGAAAACTAAACCTGCCGTACGGCGGTTGCATAAATGAGCGTTATATTGCGAAAATAAGCTTGGCAGTCATGAGTACCAAAAATCCTTCCAACCCCGATAAAACAGCGAAGCGAGGTTCTTTCGGGAATCTTTTTTCGTTTTTTTCGAATCGAAAACCAACCCCTTCCCCCGACGGAGACGATATGAAAGCGGTGAAAATGAGTGAGAAGCTGGCGAACGTGATCGACCAGAGCAACTACATCAGCCGTGATCTAAGCTGGCTGAAATTCAATGACCGTGTGCTCGACCAGGCCAAAAACCCGGAGCGAAACCTGTTTGACCGCCTGAAGTTTCTGGCCATCACGGCGTCTAACCTGGACGAGTTTTTCACCATCCGCGTCGGCAGCCTGTACAACTACCTGGACTACGGCCGGGAACGGACGGACTACTCCGGACTGCGCGAAATACCCTTTCGCAAGGCCCTGATGACCGCAGCCCAGCTGTTCAGCCAGGAGCAGAGCCAGATTTTTACGGAACTGAAAGAAGGCTTTCCCGAATACGACTTTCGGCTGGTCAAATTTGCCGACCTCACCGCCGAGGAGCAGAAACAGGCCACCGCGTACTTCGACCGGACGATCTACCCCATGCTGACGCCGATGGTGTACGACTACACGCACACCTTCCCGGTGCTGCTGGCGAAAGTCCTGATCTTCGGCGTCGTGACGCAGGGGCCCGACAAGCCCGTCAAGCCGCACGAGGAGGACGAGAGCCAGCGCCTGTCGTTTGTGCAGATTCCGGCCAACCTGCCGCGGTTCATGCGGTTCGAACGGGACGAAGAAGTGCTCTTTATGCCGATTGAGGAAGTGGTCCGGCAGGAAATCAAGAAGCTGTACCGGAACGTGGAACTGCTGTCGGTGACGCTGTTCCGCATTACCCGGAACGGCGATTTTACGCTGGAAGAAAGCGACGACATCGAAGCCAATTTTGTCGATGAGATCAAGCAGAAAATCAAAAACCGTCGCCTGGGCCGCGTAGTGCGGGTCGAAATGGAGTCCGGTGGACTGGACTGGATGATTAATCTGCTGAAAAAACGGTGGGAAATCGACGATTACAACCTGTTTGAAAACGACCAGTTGATTGACTACAGCAGTCTCTGGCAGCTGATTCGTCACCCGGATTTCCGGGATTTTCTGCCTTCGCCGCCGCCGCCGGTCCCGGCAATGGGCTTCGGACGGGAGAAGAACTTCGACATCTTCGAAGCCATGAAGGAGCGGGACATTCTGCTGCACCATCCGTTCAACAACTTCGAGCCGGTGCTGTCGCTGCTCGAAGCCGCCGCCGAAGACCCGAACGTGCTGGCCATCAAGCTGACCATTTACCGCCTCGCCAAACACTCCCGCGTCACGGATGCCCTGCTGAAAGCGGCCGAGAACGGGAAGCACGTGTCCGTTCTGTTTGAAGTAAAAGCCCGTTTCGACGAAGAAAACAACATCCGGGAAGCCCAGCGGCTGCAAAAAGCGGGCTGCTTCGTTATTTACGGCATCAGCAAGTACAAAACCCACACGAAGCTGCTGCTCGTGGTGCGCAACGAAGGCAACCGCGTGGTCCGCTACGCCCACCTGTCGAGCGGGAACTACAACGAGGATACGGCCAAACTCTACACCGACATCGGCCTGCTGACGACCGACGAGGTGTACACCCACGATATTTCCGAGTTTTTCAACGTCATCACGGGCCATTCGCTGCCCAATCACTACCAGTACCTCATCACGGCCCCGCGCGACATGCGCAAAGGGCTCATCAAGCTCATTCAGGATGAGGCGAAAAACGCCCGGGAAGGACTGTCGAGCGGCATCTGCATCAAGCTGAACTCGCTGGAAGACAAGGACGTAATTGATGAACTTTACAAAGCGTCGCAGGCCGGAGTGCCTATCCGCCTGATTGTCCGGGGAATCTGCTGTCTGCGTCCGGGTCGGCAGGGGCTGAGCGAAAATATTACCGTTCGCTCACTGGTAGGCGATTTTCTGGAACACACCCGGCTGTTCTATTTTCACAACAACGGCGATCCGAAAATCTACGGCGGCAGCGCGGATGTTATGGTGCGGAGCTTCGACCGGCGCATTGAATCCATGTTCCTGCTGGTCGACAAATACGTGAAGCAGGAGGCGATTATGATTCTGGATTTCAACCTCCGCGACAATGTAAATGCCTACGAACTGCACGAGGACGGGAATTATGTCCGCTGCTGCATCAACGAAAAGCTGGAGCAGCCCATCAATATTCACCGGAAATTCTTCGAAGTGACGGAAGAGGATGTCATGCAGGCCCGCCTGTTTGCCGACGAACCCAAAGAAAGTCCGGCAGAACCCGAGGAGCAGCACGAGCCAGAAGAAGAAGTCCATTGACGCCGGACCGCCGGGTCGCCGGACCGTTCGCTCAGGTTTCTGGCCTTTTTTAATATGTTGGAGTTTTTATATTGAAACGACCCAAGCCGATACAAGGGTTTTCGTCCAATTCACTAACCAAATCAACCCAACTAAATCCCGGAGGCACTTGCTTCCGGGATTTGTTTTTTCAGGCCGAGAGGTGCAGCGAGCCTTTTTCCCAGTCGATTCGGACGTTCAGGCGCTTCCCCTGCCCGTTTTCGACCGCGAAGCCGTCGGTTTGGAGAGGGTTTTCGGCTTCGGGATGCAGCACCGTTACGGGCCGGAAATCCATCAGCTGCCTGAGCGCCTCGTACACCGGATACCGGGTTTGTCCGTCTTCCTGCATCAGTCCGCGGGGGCCGGTTGCTTCGTAGTACGTCACCTGGTCGGCTTCGCTGAGATACGCGAGACTGAGCAGGGTAAACGCGGCGGCCAGCTCGGTCGTCTGGCGCGGGTCGATGTTGCGCGGGGGTTCGCCGGGCGGCTGCGGCGGAAAATACCTCGGTTTCAGCGTCACGGGAGTAACGTGCACCGGCTTGCCCCGGGAAAACGTCCGGGCGGTCCGGACGGTGTCGCGCTGGGCCTGAATATTTTCGATCAGGGTGCGGGTGTCGCTGGCGTGTACCTGCGGATTGAGCGAAAAAGCCAGAAAATCGAAGAGAACCCCGGACGGACGGTGGCGGTTCAGTTCGGCAAAAAAGCCGTCGGTGCCGTAACCAATGAGCAAATCGGGCAGCAACGCCCGGGTCTCGCTGTACACGAACCGGTGCAGCAGAGGCGGCACCACGGGCTCTCCGTGCCGAAGCGGAAGCAGGCTATGCAGGAGCGACCCCACCGGGCTAAGCACGTCGAGCAGATCGAGGGCCTCCGTCCGCCAGTTTTCCGAAAAATAAGCCGCAATTTCCAGCTTTGTCTCCAGCGCCTGCGCCTCCAGCAGGGCCGCCCGAAAGCGGGGCCGCCAGTCGGTTTCCAGCTCCAGTTCTACCCGGTAATGGTCGGGACGGAGCCGCCGCAGCGCTTTGAGGGCCGTCCGGTTCAGAGGCTGGGCGGCATTCCGGCCGAAACCCAGCCGCGGAAACTGCCGCTCTCCCGGCGGGGGGCTGGCGACGGGTTCGGTCGCCCGAACGTGGTCGGGAAACGTGGTCTGGAGCGTCAGGTGCTGCTGCACGGTATCGCCCGCCAGAAGCTGCACCGGAAACGGACGTTCCAGCGGCGTACTGTAGGTTTTGTACGAAGCGTCGCTCCAGTTGCGCTGGTCTTCGGTCTCGAACACGTCGCCGGCAAACCGCAGCGTGACCGTCAGTCCGTCGAGTGGCTGCCAGCCCATTTCCTGGATGTTCCGGAACGGCTGGTGTGGACTGATTCGCGCCGGGAAAGCGCCGCCGTACATAATGCCGTCGGGCTGCGTGACCTCGACCGGCTTGCCGATGCACTCGCGGAGGGGATGGTGCACGCAGAGGCCGATGCGGTTCCGCCAGAATGTCGAAAGCGCCCGTCCCTCAAACGCAACCGAAATCGTCCCGTCTGGCGAACCTTCCAGCGTCAGGTCGGCCCGGAAGTGAATGTCTTCCAGGCGGTAAACGGCCGTGTAGGTGATGCGAAAGCCGTCGGGCCGCTCGTCGATGGTTTCGTTTTCAAGCTGATAAGGAGCCGTCAGCCAGTTCCGGTCGCGGACGGCGGCGTAGATCATCCGCAGAATTTCGTGGTTTCCGAAACGAATGTAACGCAGATTGCCCCGTTCGTAGAGCATGGTCAGACGGCCCGCCCGCAGCGTCCGGGTGGGGGGCAGGGGTTCACGGGTGCCAAAATAGGGGGTCACGGACGGATTGTTTTGCTCAGAAAATTATCCACGTTGGTCCGGTCGATTTCGATGGAGCCGGTACTGATGGTGCTGGGAATGGGCACTACGCCCGCGCGGGCATCGTCGGCGGAAAGGGCCACGGTTTTGTGCCGCATGTCGAACAGCAGCTGCGCCCCGAGCCAGGTAAACACTTCCCGTTTCTGCCCGACGAGGTAATCGATCACGCCTTCCTTCACCAGCCGGAGGTGTTCCGGCTCGGCGTCCACGGTCGTAATCTTCACCCTGCCGACCTTCCCGGACTCTTTGACCGAAAGCGCGATGCCCGGTCCGGAATTGGAATCAAAACCGCCGATTCCCGCCAGATCGGGGTGGGCGGCGATGAGGTCGGCGGCGAGTTTAGCGGCCGTTTCGACATTGGCCTTGTCGTCGTATTTACCAATAAAATCAATGCCCGGGTGTTTTTTCAGCGCGTCCTGAAAGCCGCGAAAGCCAGCTTCCATGTTTTCCATGCCCAGAATGCCCATGCAGGCCACCTTGCCTTTGCCGCCGATGAGCTGCGCCATGCGTTCGCCCTGCAACCGGCCCATTTCGTACCAGTTGCTGCCGATGAAGCAGTGCCGCCGGGTGTTCGGAATCTCCGAGTCGTAGACGACGGTCGGAATGCCCGCCGCGACGGCTTTGTTGACGGCCTGGGCAATGCCGGGGTCGGTACCGTTGATGAGCAGCCCGGCCGGTTTGGTCGGGATGACCTGTTCGAGGGTGGCGATCTGGGCCGGAACGTCCCATTCCGCCGGTCCCAGAATGCTGGCGCGCACGCCCATTTTCTCCGCCCACTGCCTGAAGGCGGCCTGGTCATGATTGACGTACAGCGGCATGTTGACGGCGGTGGTCACCATCACGTATTCTTCCGTGGGCGACACTTCGTCCGCCGTCACAAAGGCCGCTTCGGATTTTACCTGCGTGGTCCGGGTAAGGTCGGTCCGGGGCGGCGGTTCACAGGCCAGAAATACGGCCGTTGAGACGAGTACAGCAATCGTCTTTTTCATACGGGAAGTTCGTTTTTGGCGGCTTTGGGGGTAATTTCGGAGATGGTCCGGACGGCGGACTGTTTCTGTAGCCACTGGTCGAGCCCCACGGCGGCGATCAGAATCAAACCCAGAATGACTTCCTGCCAATAGCCCGACACCCGCCCGATGATGAGGGCGTTGTTGACCAGTCCCATGAAGGCCGAACCGAGGAAAGCGCCCCAGATGCGGCCCTGCCCGCCCGACAGGCTGGCCCCGCCCAGAATGACGGCGGTGATAACCCGGAGTTCGAGTCCCCGCCCGGAGGTGGACAGCGCCGCGCCGAGCCGCGACGAAAGCAGAATGCCCGCAATGCCCGCCAGCAGCGCCGTCAGCACAAACGCCCACTGCTTCATCCGTTCGACCCGGATGCCGGCCAGTGTGGCGGCCTTTTCGTTGCCCCCGATGTAATAGTAGCGTCGGAAGAAAACGGTGTTGTTGACCAGATAATTGAAAATCAGCACGACCGCCAGCATGTACCAGATCGGGGCCTGCAGGCTCAGCAGTTTCGACTGGCCGATGTAAATGAATTCGTAGGGAAAATTCTGGATGCCCGCCCCGCTCAGCATCAGGGCAAAGCCCCGGACAATGCCCATCATCGCCAGCGTCTGAATCATGGGGTTGATGCCGACGCGCGTAATCAGGTAGCCGTTAATCCAGCCGATCAGCAGCGAACCCGCCAGACCGGCCCCGATGGCGACCATAAAATTCACGTCGTAAAAGTACATCAGGTGCCCGGCCAGTCCGCCCGAAAAGGCGACCACCGAGCCGACCGAGAGGTCGAAGGCGCCCGCAATGAGCAGGACCATCATCCCCACGGCCACGATGGTATCAATGGACAGGTTCAGCAGAATCTGCGAAAAATTTTCGCGGGTGGGAAAGGTGTCCGGGTAGATAGCCGCCATCACCACGCACAACAGCGCAATCATCAGCGACAGCGTCACAATCCGGTCTTTGAGATAAGGAAGGTAGGTTTTCACGGCAAGGTCAAGGTTGAGTGGTGATGTTGCAGATGGCGAGGCGGGGGGAATGATTGAATTTTGAATGATTGAGTGAGTGAATGACTGAATGACTGATAGGTGGTTCGCCGCTGTGGCTTAAGGTCGTTGTACAGGTAGCCTTTGCGGAGCTATCATTCAGCCATTCAATCATTCAAAATTCTCACGTCGCTAGTTCCATGATTCGTTCTTCGGTACAGTCCGGTCGTTCCAGAACGCCCGCCAGCTGGCCGGTGCGCATGACGCCGACGCGGTCGCAGAGCAGCAGGAGTTCGGGCAGTTCGGACGAAATCAGCACGATACCGACGCCCTGGGCGGCCAGCTTCCGGAGCAGTTCGTAGATTTCGGCCTTGGCGCCTACGTCCACGCCATGCGTCGGTTCGTCGGCAATCAGCAGGCGCGGATGGCTGTGGAGCCAGCGCGCCAGAATTACTTTCTGCTGGTTGCCGCCGCTGAGCAGTCCCACGGGTTGCGAGACGGACGGCGTTTTGATGTTTAGCTGTCGGATAAAGCGGGCGGCGACGCCCAGAATGCGGCCCCGGCTGAGACGCCCGCTTTCGGAAACGGCCTCCAGATCGCTGACCACCATGTTTTCGGCCACGCTTTTTTCGGGAAAAAGAGCCCAGGCTTTTCGGTCTTCCGGCAGGTAGGCCACGCCCTGCGCCACGGCTTCCGCCGGATGGGTCAGCTTCACGGACTGTTGTTCCAGAAAAACCGCTCCCGAGGAAGGGTCGGCGCCGAAAATAGCTCTGGCCAGTTCCGTGCGGCCCGCCCCGACCAGCCCCGCCAGCCCGAAGATTTCTCCTTTCTGAACCGAAAAACTAACGTCCGAAAATCCGTGGCCGCTCAGTTGCTGAACCGTCAGCAGCGTGTCGGCCTGCCGGTTCGAGACAAAGGACTGCTCCTGTAACTGCCGTCCGACCATCCGGCTGATGAGCGCATCGACCGTGGTCCGGCGGGCATCGAACGTTCCCTGATGCCGCCCATCTTTCAGCACCGTCACCCGGTCGGCAATGCGGCCGATTTCCTTCATGCGGTGCGAAATGTACAGAATCAGCTTTCCCTGCTGCCGCAGATCATCGATCAGGTCAAAGAGGACGTCGGTGTCTTTTTCCGAAATGGAAGCCGTGGGTTCGTCCAGAATGAGGATGCGCGGCGAAGCGGCCAGCGCCCGGGCAATTTCCACCATCTGCTGCTGACCGGCCGACAACTCGGCCACCAGGCGATGGGTTGGCAGACGCTGCAATTTCAGGCTTTGCAGGAGGCTGGCGGCCCGGCGGTGCAGCTCCGGAAAATCGATCCGGCCCCAGCGGGTCCGGGGCTGGTTGTCGGGAAACAGGTTTTCGGCCACACTCAAATTGCCGAACAGGCTCCGGTGCTGGTGCACGAGCGCGATGCCGAGCGCGCGGGCCTGCTCGGGACTGCGCATCTGGACGGGCTGGCCGTCAAGCAGCATTTCTCCGTCATCCGGCTGCATCGTTCCGGCGATCAGGTGCATGAGCGTACTTTTTCCCGCGCCGTTTTCGCCGCAGATGGCGTGAATCTCTCCCCGACAAAAAGCCAGAGAAACGTCATCCAGGGCCTTCACGCCGGGAAATGTTTTGGTGATATGCCGGATTTCAAGCATGGGCGTGGTTTAGGATCGTGCGCCTACCGGCAATCCGGTCAGCGGTATGTTTTAAAACCTGACAAGTTCCTGATGCTCCGCCGACTGGTAACTGGCCCAGACCAGCCGGACCGTCCGCAGGTTGTCCTCGCCGGTCGTTTCGGCCCGTCCGCCCCGCAGCCCGTGCAGAATGTCGCGGTTGCAGTCTACGATGCTGGAATGTACCACGGCATAGTCGGGGTCGAGCCAGTCGTACAGGACGGGTCGGATGGTCTCCGCCGTGGTGCCCTGCCGCGTGGTCGTTTTCAGGACAAAATCGTAGGTCAGATGCAGCGAACCGCGTTCGCCTTCCACCAGCACGAGGGTTTGCGGAAACGACTCTTTTTCCAGAATCGAGGCGTAGGACATCTCGGCGTAGCAGTGCAGACCGCTTTCCATTTCCATGAACACATTCGCCACGTCCTCGCCCTGAATGGTCGGGTTGACCCGCCGCGTCAGGCAATACAGGCTGCGCGCCTCACCGAACAGAAAGCGGCAGACGTCGAGCACGTGCGAGCCGATATCGGTCAGGATGAACCGCTCCAGTTCGGCCAGAAACGGCTGGTTGTCGAAGACCGGAAAACCTGAGCAGAACGACACCCGGGCTTTGAACGGCTGTCCGATAACGCCCGAGTCCAGCGCCTGTTTGAGCGCCCGGATGGGCGCCTGCCACCGGAAGTTCTCGTGGATAAAAAGCGGCACCCCGGCCGTCCGGCAGACCTGCACCATCTCCTCCGCCAGCGGGAGCGAAGGGGCCATCGGCTTCTGGCAAATGACCCCGATTCCGCGTTCGGCGGCCATTCGGGTGAACAACGGGTGGGTATCCACGTCGGTGATGATGTCCACAAAATCCAGCGTTTCGGCATCCAGCAGTTGCTGCGGGTTATCGAAGACGCGGGGCACCCCAAACCGCGCCGCCACGTCCTCCGCCCGGCTGCGCGTCCGGTTGTAGACGGCCACAAGCTCCACCCCGTCCAGTTCCTGCCAGGCGGGAATCTGGTAATTCGACCAGAAACCAGTTCCGAAAACGGAAAAGCGCATAAGACGTTTAAAGTTGAACGATCAAGTTACTTCGTCGTAATATCCCTCACCTGCTCGCGGATGTCGTCCATGTCGAAGATGCGTTCCCAGTTGTCGCGGAACAGCAGGGGTTTGGCCCGTTTGCTGATTTTGTAGGCGGCATCCGAGAACGAGCCGTTGACCTCTTTGAACAGCACCGCAATCTGGATGCGGAGGTGGCCCAGCACAAAATCCCGCGCGGCCGCCTCCGGAACACCGAGGGCGACAATCCGGTCGTAGCCTTCCCTGACGACCTCCATGCAGGTCTGCGCCAGCGTCTCGACCATCGCCGGTTCGAGAATGGCCATCTGTTCGAGCGTAATCCGGTGGGTGTCCCTGATGGGCGCGTACATGTCCTGCGACACTTTTTCGCCCAGCTGATAGTGCTCTTCCGTGCCGTGCATCAGCGCTACGACGATGGACTGTTTCGCCGAAATGCCGCCGTAGAAATCCCGGAACGCCGCTTCGGTCGGCTCCCAGTTGAAAATGGACGGGTGGCAGGGATGGGCGATGACGTAACCCAGGTCGTCGCGGTGGGCGATCACGCCGTCGAGCGGAGCGGCCGGGTCGAGGGTCAGCACCAGCGCACCGGGTTTCATGTGCGGAATGATGCCCTCCGAAATCGAGCCGATGGTGACGTCCGGTACGGCCAGAATCACTACGTCGGAGAGCGGAATGACGTCTTTCTGCCGACTCACCGTCACGCCCCGAGAAGCCAGGTTATCAATGCCGCGCTCGCTCACTTCCAGATAATGAACCTGATAATGGCTGTACTTCAGAAAATTATCGGTCAGCCGGCAACCCATTTTGCCCCCTGCTCCGACGAGCGTAATCGTGGTCATATTTTTTTGGTCAAATAGTGGTTTCAGGTACTCCAGACTTTGCTGCACCCAGCGCGTTTCTCGGGCTACGGTGGCCTCGATGGTCGGCTCCGGATTGGACCAGACTTCGAGCGTGGCGGTTCGGCAGCGGCCGTGGCGGGCCAGTTCGGCGAGGGTTTCTGGAATGTCCAGCAGGCCCTGTCCGGCCGGACAGCCTTCCACCACGAAGCCCATTTTATGTTCGACGCGCCGGATGGTGAAGTCCTTGACGTGGAAATTAACCGTGTATGGGGCCAGAATCCGCAGCACCTCCCGGCTTCCTTCGTCGGCTCCCAGCGAATTCACCGAATCGAGGCAGATGCCCACCCCGTCGGGGTCGGTCGCCCGGATGATGCGTTCGAGCGAAGCGGCCGGGAAGCGGTCGTGGTTCTCCAGGGCCAGAATAATCTGCTGCTCCCGGAGCGCCGGAAGGCACTCGTTGATCGTCCGGATGACTTCGTTTTCGCCGGGATGGTAGTCGGCATCGTCGATCACCATCCGCAGAAAAGGAGAGCCCAGCTGCCGGGCAATGGACAGGTACGCATTCAGGTTGTCCGGCGTCAGGCGCCGCGTGCCCACTTCCAGCCGGAGGCCAAGTTGGCGGGCCTGCCGGGAAAGGGCCGCCCGCTCGTCGGCCGACAGAGTATGCAGCGGCAGATTATCGCCGAACTGGACAACCCGGAGCCCGGCTTCGGCGGCTTTCTGCAGCAAATCAAAGGCAGAGAGCGGCGTCTGGGGCCGAAAACCCGGCACTCCGACCGCCCAGGGAAATGAATACGAACTAAGGCCCAGGTGCACTTTTCCTTTTTATTCGGAAAGCAGCCGCTGGCGGGAATCTCCTTTTGCCAGAGGCCGGTTTTGTAATTTCCTGCCAAATGAAAAAGGGAGTAACCATTAAAACTTGGTGAATCTTTGGACGAAAGACCATTTGTAACCAGCGGTGGCTCTCGTTTGTAGGAAAACCTTTGTATCTTCGCAGGCTTTTCAAACTTTGTACTTCACCAATATAACTTTTTAATGAGCCGTTTCACCGGACTGATTGGAGTCGTTCTGATTCTGGGTATTGCTTATGCAATGTCCAACAACCGTAAAGCCATAAATCTTCGTACTGTCCTTGTAGGGTTGGGCCTTCAGTTCGGGCTGGCCGTTTTTGTATTGAAGACAGATGCCGGGCAAAAAACCTTCGGCTGGCTGGGAAATATTGTCGCCAAACTGCTTTCGTATGCCGATGCCGGTGCGGGCTTTGTTTTCGGCTCGCTGGTGAATAAAGCCGTGCTCGACCGGGCTTTCGGCGCGGGGAATGATTTCATTTTCTTCTTCCGGGTCATTCCGACCATTATTTTCGTCGCGGTGCTGGTCAATATCTTCTACCACCTCGGTGTCATGCAGCGGGTGGTCGCCGTGATGGCGCGTGTGATGAAATGGCTGATGGGCGTGAGCGGGGCCGAGGCGCTGTCGAACGTGTCCAGCACTTTTGTCGGACAGGTAGAGGCCCAGATCATGATCAAGCCGTACCTGAAAGGGATGACCAATTCGGAGCTGCTGGCGTCGATGGCGGGAAGCTTTGCCTGCATTGCCGGCGGCGTACTGGCCGTCTACATTTCGCTGGGCGTGCCGGCTCCTTACCTGCTGGCGGCCAGCATCATGGCCGCACCGGGGGCGCTGGTCATCAGTAAAATCGTGTTCCCGGAAACGCAGGTGTCCGAAACGTCCGGAACGGTCAAACTGGAGATCAAAAAGACGCACGCCAACCTCCTCGACGCCATTGCGGCCGGAGCCAGCGAGGGTCTGAAGGTAGGCTTCAACGTGATTGCCATGCTGATCGGGTTCATCGCCCTCATCGGCCTGCTGGATGCCATTCTGTTCAAAATCGGCTACAACGGCTTCGGCGTGACGTTCCTGAGTCTGAACTTCCTGCTGGGTAAGCTGTTCTCGATCTTTGCCTGGGCAATGGGCGTTCCGACGCAGGACATCCAGACGGCGGGCGCCCTGATGGGGACCAAGATGGTGGTCAACGAGTTTGTCGCCTACCTCGATCTGGTGAAGGTGAAGGAAACGCTTGACCCCAAGACGGTAGCCATCACCAGCTTCGCGCTTTGCGGTTTTGCCAACTTCTCCTCCATCGCCATTCAGGTCGGCGGCATTGGCGAACTGGCCCCCAACCGCCGCCGCGATCTCGCCAAACTCGGTTTCAAAGCCCTCATCTGCGGCACGCTGGCAAGTTATATGTCGGCTACGCTGGCGGGGCTTCTTCTTTAAATTGCGAATTAGTGAATAGCGAATTGGCGAATAGACTCCGCTTGGTCAGAATGCTGATTTAGCGGAGCTTATTCGCCAATTCGCTATTCACTAATTCGCTATTCCAATTTCTTCCGTTCCGCTTCCAGCGCCAGCACGTTGTTGTTGGCGACCTTCACAGCGGCGGGGACTTTGCCGACCGGGCGGACTTCCACGAAGCTTTCGCCCTGGCTCACAATCTCCACTTTCTGCTTTTTCAGGGGAATCGTATCGTTCTCCCAGCGGCTGGTCAGGAAGATGAACTTGGCCTCCCCGTCGTCCAGAATGGCCGTGCGCGGCAGGGTGTTCTGGCTGGTCCGCGTGCCGACGCCAATCAGCCGCGCCTGCACGTTCATGTCCGCCAGCATCAGGTTGCTGGTTTTGGGACGTTCGTAAGTGACGTGCAGCGTAATGGCCCGGTTTTCGGCGTCCAGGGAGCGGGAAATGTAGGCCACTTTACCCCGTACCGGCGCTGACGAATGGTTCACAAAGCGCAGCTCGACGGGCTGGCCTTCGCGCACGTAGTCCGCGTCTTTTTCGTAAACGTAAATGTCCGCCTGCGTGCGGTTGGGGTTGATGACCTCGGCCAGCAGCGTTTCCGGCTGGACGGTCGAACCGATGTTTTCGTGAAATTTGAAGATAAACCCGTCAATCGGTGAACGGACGACCAGCGAAGACGTCATGCGCACGTCTTTTGTCCGGATGAGGCTGGCCGTGGGTACGCCGATGATGTCGAGCTTGTTCTTCAACGCCCGTTCGCGGGCGAGGGCGGCTTTCAGCTTGGCGTCCACGGATTGGTAGTCAGCTAGTACGCCGATGTTGCTTTTGCGGAGTTCGTCCTGCCGTTTGTATTCCACTTCCAGATATTCCACTTCGCTGTGGGCGGCGGCATAGTCGTTCTGCAATTCCAGCAGCTGAAAGCTCGAAATCCGGGCCAGCGGCTGGCCTTTCTTCACGCTCTGGCCCTCGCGCACGAAAATCTGCTCGATTTTGCCGTCGATATGGCTGCTGACCTCCGCCTTGCTGTCCGGAAGGAGCGTAATGACCCCGTTGGCGTAAATGATGGGCTGCAGCGTCCGGTCTTCGAACTGCACGAGGTTGACGTTGGCGGACTCCAGTTGCCGGGGCGTCAGCCGGATGACATCGACCACGGCATTGGCGGCATTGGCGGACGCGGCGGCCGGCTCTTCGGTGTCTTTCCCGTTGGAATCGTGGCAGGCATTCAGGCCCGTCAGGACCGCAGCCGCGCTTAGAAAAAGAATGAGGTATCGGTTCATGGTGATATTTTTTAAGATTTACTCGCCTTTGAGGTATTGAAGCGTAATGACGGCCTGATTGAAATTCCGCAGGGCTTCGAGGTAGCCGAGCCGGATTTTGAACGCCTGCTGAATGTTCAGCAAGTAGTCGTAATAGCCGATGCTGCCGAGCCGGTAACCGTCCTGGGCTGCCTTGACAATCTCGTTCGCTTCGAGCAGGCCAATCGTTTCAAAATAGTCCAGAGCTTCCTGGTATTGCAGGTAGTCGGCAAAGGCTTTGTCGTAGCTTCCCTGCAACTCGTACTGATTCAGCGAAATCTGCGTCCGGGCGATGGCGACATCCGTCTGCGCCGCCTTGATCCGCGAACTGGCTACCCAGCCCCAGACCGGCAGCGACATCCCGAAGCGGAAGCGGTAGAGCCAGGGCGATTCGGCCGTTCCCTGGTTGAGGTATCCGACAATGATGTTCGGCAGGCGGCGTTTCTGCTCCAGCGTCAGATTGGCCTCGCTGAGGCGCTGGTTCTGGCGGTAAAAACCGCTCAGCGGGTTGCGCGTAAACGTTGAATCGCTTGACAGAAAAGGCGTCGAATACGCCAGCTTTCCGAAGGTTCCGGCTGCTTGCAGGGTTGTATCGTTGGGCATCCCGACCAGCAGACCGAGCTGAATCCGGGCACTCCGGACCCGGGCGCGCGTCTGGTCGAGCAGGTAGCGAATCTCGCGTTGCTGCGACTGGGCGTTCAGGACTTCAATCCGCGAGATCTGGCCCACCCGCTGGCGCACGCCCGTCACCCGCGCAAAATCCAGCAGCAGACTGTCCTGACGGCGGTAGTTGGCGATGCTTTCCCGCAGGTACAGAATTTCGTTAAAAATCGTCCGGACATTGTACCGCAGGGTATTGGTCGTTACCTGCTTTTCCGTCTGGCTCAGCTGCACCTGCTGTTCCTGCACCTTCCGCTGGTTTCGGTAAACGGTCGGCAGCGAAAACGGCATTAGAAGGCCGGGTTCAAAATGCCGGGTGGTCGGCGCTTCAAAAATGAGTTCCGGCCCGGTAAGGCTGAGCGCGCTGGGCAGCAGGGCGCGCTGCTTATCGACCCGCAAATTGGCCACTTTGACCTGCGGGTTATTTTCCAGAGCCATGTTGATGGCCTCCGGCAGACTCAGCAGCCGTTGCGCCTGAACGGCCGGTACGGTCAGCAAACCCGCCGCCAGCGACAGGGCCGCTATTCGGTTTATTCGAAATGTTCTATGTGATTCGATCATGCGACTTCCTCTTCAAGTTTTTTCGGTTGGGGGACAGATTTTTTGGCAAACAGGGCGTACAGCACCGGCAGGATGATGAGCGTCAGGACCGTAGCCGTCAGCAGGCCGCCGATGACGACCGTCGCGAGCGGTTTCTGCACTTCGGCCCCCATGCTGGTTGAGAGGGCCATCGGCATGAAGCCCAGTGCGGCCACGAACGAGGTCATCAGCACCGGCCGGATGCGTTCTTCCAGTCCGCGCAAAACCCGCTGGTCGGGGTCCGTCACACCCTGACGACCCAGTTCGTTGAAGTGGCTCACGAGCAGAATCCCGTTCAAAACCGCCACCCCGAAGAGTGCGATGAACCCGACTCCGGCCGAGATACTGAAGTTCATGTCGCGCAGCAGGAGCGAGAACACCCCACCCACGGCTGACAGCGGCACCACGGCGTAGATCAGCAGGCTGTCGCGGAAATTGCCAAACGACAGGTAGAGCAGGCCGAAGATGATGAGCAGCGAAATCGGCACGACGATGGCCAGCCGGTCTTTGGCGCGGCTGAAGTTTTCGAATTCGCCGCCGTAGGTGATTTTGTAATCCTTCGAAACCGGCACGGCGCGGCTCACCTCCCGAATCACATCGTTGACCACCGATTCGAGGTCCCGTTCGCGCACGTTGAAGCCGACGTTGACCACCCGCTTCAGGTCCTTGTGCATGATTTCGGACGGGCCGACATCCTCGGTGATCACCGCCAGTTCGCGCAGCGGAATGGGGTTGTTGTCGGGGTCGTTGACCAGCAGGTTTTCGATGTTTTCGGGGCGCACGCGGTCGTCGCCGGTCAGCCGGAAGGTCAGGTCGAAGCGTTTATCCTGTTCGTAGACCACCCCGGCCGTTGCGCCGCCGAAGGCCATCTGCACGGTCCGGTTAATCTGCTCCACCTGGATGCCGTGGACGGCGAGCCGCTGCCGGTCGTACTTGATGTTAAGCTGCGGAAGCCCGTACACTTTCGCCGCCTTCACGTCCACCGCCCCCGGCACGCGCCGGATGATCTGGATCACCTGCTTCATCTTGGTGACCAGCGTGTCGAGGTCCGGGCCGTAGAGCTGCACGACCACGTCCGTCCGGGCGCCGCTCATCATGTCGTTCACCCGGCTTTCGATGGGCTGCGAAATGGCGTAAACCGGCCCCGGAAACTGCGCCATGTAGTTGTTGAACAGCACCGAAAGCTCTTCCTGCGTCTTCGCCTTTTTCCAGGTCTTCTTGTCGGTGAGCGACACGTACAGTTCCTGCGATTCCAGCGGCAGCGGGTCCACCTTGACCTCCGAGGTACCGATCTTGGAAACCGCGCTTTCGATTTCATCCGGAAATGCCTTCATCAGCCCTTCCTGAAACAGCTTGCTTTGCCGGATCGACTCGGTCAGGGGCGTCCCGACGGGCAGGTCCATGTCCACGACGATATCGCCTTCCTGCAGTTTCGGGATAAATTCACCACCGATGCGGCTGAAGCCCAGCACCCCGGCCAGCAGCACGCCGATGGCCATGGCCACCACTACGGGCTTGGCTTTCAGGCCGCCCCGCACGAGCGGGCGCAGTCCTTTCCAGAAGAAATCGACGATTTTCTGCGAAAAACCGTGGTCGTGCGGGTCTTTGGGCGGCCGCAGGATCAGGGCGCTCATCATCGGCACGTAGGTCAGTGAAAGCAGCAGAGCCCCGAGGATGGCAAAGCCTACCGTTTTGGCCATCGGCGAGAACATCTTGCCTTCCACGCCTTCCAGCGTCAGAATCGGGAAGTACACGATGAGGATGATCAGCCCGCCGAACACGACCGACTGTTTCACTTCCGAAACCGCCGAAATGATGGTTTCCTGCCGGTCTTTGTAGGTCAGCACCGTAGACTTGCCGTTCTGCTGGGCCAGCTGCTGCCGTTTTTGAAACGCAACGGCCAGAAAGAGCACGACGGATTCCACGACGATGATGGCCGGATCGACCAGCAGGCCGAAGTCGATGGCGCCGAGACTCATGATGTTGCCGACGACGCCGAACTGCCCCATCCAGATAAAGGCAAACAGCATCGCCAGCGGAATCACCGAGGCGGCCAGCAGACTCGCCCGCCAGTTGCCCAGCAGAACCAGAATCACGAAAACGACGATGATGGCCCCTTCGATCAGGTTGGTCGCCACGGTTTTGATGGCCGCGTTGACGATCTTCGAACGGTCGAGGAACGGTTCGATGACCAGCCCGTTGGGCAGTCCCCGCTGAATTTCGGCGAACTTGTCTTTCAGCCGCCCGATGACTTCGTTGCCGTTGGCTCCTTTCATCATCAGCACCGAGCCGCCGACCACTTCGCCGCGGCCGTCCATCGTCAGCGCCCCGAACCGCAGGGCGTGGCCGAACTCCACGTCCGCCACGTCGCGGACCAGCACGGGCGTGGGGCCGTTTTTCCGGATGACCGTCCGGCCGATGTCCTCCAGGTTCTGCACCAGACCGATGCCGCGGATGGTGTAGGCTTTGTTGTCCTTCTCGATGTAGGCCCCGCCCGTGTTGCTGTTGCCGCCCGACAGCGCGCCGTACAGATCGTCGATGGTCACGCCCAAAGCCCGCATCCGGTCCAGTTTGAGCTTGGCCTGGTACTCCTTGCTGTACCCGCCGTAGCCGCTGACGTCGGCAACCCCGGCCATACCCAGCAGTTGGCGGCGCACGTACCAGTCCTGCACGGTCCGGATTTCGGTTAATGTATAGTTTGGATTATCCGGGTCCTCGTTCCGGATAACGTACTGATAAATCTCCCCCAGGCCCGTCGAAACCGGTCCGAGAATCGGCGTTCCGGCTCCTTCGGGAATTTCGGACTTGACCCCTTCGAGGCGTTCGAACACCTGCTGGCGCGCCCAGTAAATGTCCGTTTCGTCCGTAAAAATCAGCTTGACCACCGCCGAACCGAACTTGGAAGTCGAGCGGACTTCGATCAGGCCCGGAATGTTGGCCATCGCCATTTCGATCGGCGTAGTGATGAATTTTTCAATTTCCAGCGACGACAGGTTCGGCGAGTTCGTAATGACGTCTACCTGCTGGTTGGTCACGTCGGGCACCGCGTCGATCGGTAGGTTTTTGAGCGAAAAGCTTCCCCAGATCATCAGCCCAAGCATCAAAAGGCCGACCGTCCAGGGGCTGCGGACGCTCCAGGCAATCAGTTTATCTATCATGAAATACGGTATCTGAATGGTTAATCAGGAAAATAGGGACATAGCAATGCCCATTTCGCGGCCGACGTATACACGAAAGCCCGAAACGGAACGCACTGGCCGCGGAGAGGCGGCATCACCAGTCAGACCGTCAGTTGGGGAGGGGGAGAATCGGGCGTAAGGACACAACCTTTCCAGCGCCTCTGGATGTCGGCCCAGCGAAGGGTATTTTGCCCGGAAAGAGATGGAAACGAAAGATGGGAGAAAAGCCGGTCTCCGGATTGGAACGGCGCTACTTCTTCGCCGCCGCCAGCCTTGTTTTCGCTGCTGTCGTCGCTCTGGGCATGCACAGGCGATGCGAAGTCCTTCTTTTTGCGCAGCGGCTCCTGCTTTTTCTTCCTGTAAAATTCGAAGGTGTGGGACTGAACCGTCACCGTTTTACGGGCCGGTCCCGTCGGAATAGGGGCATACGTCGAGCAAAAGGCGGTTTCGAACGCCAGCAGAAGAAGTACGATGGCTACTATTCCCCGCATTGCCCAGTTGTTAATTCACAAGAGACGTATTACCTGTCAAAAGTAATAAGCGAATAAATCCAATAGTTCCGTACCCCGCAAAAACTAATAGCAAAAATGTTTTTATAACTAAAAAATAGTGTTTTATGTTGGAAAAAGATAATTTGAGAATCTGACATTTCTGGTTGCCCCGCTATGCTGAACACAAAGCTCATTCCCCGCACACCATCGGCTCACGAACCGGGCCTGCTTCTGAAGAACATTCTGGCCCAGTCTCTCCAATACGAACCCGAACGGGAAATTGTCTACCGCGACCTGTTCCGAATGAATTACGTTGCGTTCAACCGGCGCGTCCGGCAACTGGCCAATCTGCTCACCAGCCTGGGCGTCGAAGCCGGAGACACCGTCGCCGTGCTGGACTGGGACAGCCACCGTTACCTGGAATGTTTTTTTGCGGTTCCGGGCATCGGGGCCATTCTGCATACGATCAACGTGCGGCTCTCTCCGGCGCAGGTGCTGTATACGATGAATCATGCCGAGGACAAGCTGGTGCTGGTTCACGAAGATTTTCTGCCGCTGCTCAACGCCGTTAAAAACCAGCTGACAACCGTAGCGAAGTACGTCGTTATTTCCGACAAAGTTTACCAGGACGAAGCGGCGGTGACGGTTCCCGAAGGCTTTGCCGGGGAATACGAAACCCTGCTGAAAGCCGCTCCGGCCGACTTCGACTTCCCGGATTTCGACGAAGACACCTGGGCGACGACTTTTTACACCACCGGCACCACGGGCAATCCGAAAGGCGTTTACTTCTCGCACCGGCAGCTTTTTATACACACGATGGGCCTGCTGACCTATGTTTCGGGTTACGAAGCGGTGCCGTTCAAATCGGGTCAGGATGTGTACATGCCCATCACGCCCATGTTTCACGTCCACGCCTGGGGCTTCCCGTTTCTGGCGACGATGCTCTCGGCGAAGCAGATTTACCCCGGCCGCTACGAGCCCGAAATGCTGCTGAAACTCTTGCTGAAAGAGGGCGTGACGCTCTCACACTGCGTCCCGACCATCCTGAATATGCTCGTCAGCAGCCCGGCGGCCCAGCAGTTCCGCGCCCAGCTGAGCCGCTGGAAAGTGATTATCGGCGGCTCGGCCCTGACGCGCGGGCTGGCGCAGGCGGCTACCGACCTGGGTATTCAGGTGTACGCAGGGTACGGCATGTCCGAAACGGCCCCGGTGATGTCGATTACGTACCTCAACGATACCGAGCGCAGTCTGCCGCCGGACGAGCAGGTCGATCTGCGGACGCGGGCGGGCCGGATTGCGCCGTTTGTCGAGCTGAAGCTGATTGACGACAACGGGCATGAGGTGCCCCGGGACGGCCATTCGGTCGGCGAACTGGTGGCGCGCGGCCCCTGGATGACGCAGGGCTATTACAAGGAAGCCGAACAGAGTGAGAATCTGTGGCGCGACGGCTGGCTGCATACGGGCGACGTGGCCAGTATTTCTCCCGACAACTGGGTGCAGATTGCCGACCGCACCAAGGATGTCATCAAAACCGGCGGCGAATGGGTGTCTTCTCTGGCGATTGAAGACCTGCTTTCGCGTGTGGAGGGCGTGGCCGAATCCGCCGTTATCGGCCTGCCCGACGAACGCTGGGGCGAACGGCCGCACGCGCTCATTGTCCTCAAACCCGACGCGGCGGGAAAAGTAACGCCGGAGGGAGTGAAGGCCGCCTTGCAGCAGCAGGTCGATTCCGGCGATCTGAACAAGTGGTACGTGCCCGACCGCATCGTGCTGGTGCCCGAAATTCCGAAAACGAGTGTGGGAAAAATCGACAAGAAGAAAATTCGGAGTGAGATGCGGGAGGTGATTCTCGGATAACGTTCGTCTGGATTTGGTTAACCACCGAGTTTCTCAGAGTTTTACACCGAGTTTAGGGGAGTACTTAGCGTTTGAATCTACTCCGTGCGACTCTGTGCTAACCTCTGTGCCACTCGGTGGTTGAATGTTTATGCTTAAAATAGGACTCCTTTCCGACACCCACGGCTACCTCGACCCGGCCATTTTCGACCATTTCAAAGACTGCGATGAGGTCTGGCATGCGGGCGACATCGGCACGGTCGAGGTCTTTACCCAACTCGAAAATTTCAGGCCTTTCCGCGCCGTTTGGGGCAATATCGACGGGGCCGACCTGCGCGTCCGCTGCCCCGAACACCAGCGGTTTGAATGCGAAGGGCTCCGTATCTGGATGACGCACATTGGCGGGGCGCCGCCGCGCTACAACCCGGAGGTTCGCCCGGTGTTGCAGCGCGAACGTCCGGATCTGTTCATCTGCGGCCATTCGCACATCCTGCGTGTGCAGCGCGACGCGGCGCTCGGCCGGACGCTCTACGTCAACCCCGGGGCGGCGGGCCAGCACGGTTTCCACCGCATGCGCACCTGCGTACGCTTCGGTTTGGACGCTGGGAAAGTGGTGAATTTTGAGGTGATTGAATTGGGGCGGCGCGGCCTGATCGAGAAGTAGGGGCGACGGTAGGGCCAGCAAACCCGCCTAACAGGCACCATTGAAGTCGTGTGAGGTGAAGGCAAAAAGCGGAAATGCCGAAAACAGAGCCGCTAACAGCTTCTATTCCCAGAAGTGTTGCCGGTGGTAGCGGATACAGGCAAGGTCAAGCCGGTGGTTGCGGTGGACGGTCAGCTTGCCTTCGAGGTCCAGCAGGGTAAAATCGTCGTCAATGGCAAAGCCGCCAAAATCAAACTGGACGTGGTGATTGGGACACAGGCACAACACATTGCTTAGCTCGTCCGGACCGTCGTGCGGGGCACCGAGCGGGCGAATGTGAGCCGCTTCGGCGTAAAACCCGGCGCTCGTCACGATTCGTTCGTGGCAAACCTGACACCTCAAATCGTACAACTGCTTCACCCGGCGACCAACTTCCGTATCCCGGACAATCCGTTGAATGGTCGTTTCCCTGCGGACGGGCTTTTTACGGCCATAACTGCCCGGCTCCTCTTCTACGCTAAACGGGGCCGAGTCCTGTTCCGGAAGTTTAACCAGCCGGAAGCGCCAGATTGCGTACCCGGATTTGCCTTTTTCCTTCCAATACGATTCTACCTGATAAAGACCGTCGTACCGATAACCACTTACGGGCGAATGAGGCGTCCGGTGCTGATAGCCGCGAATGACCCGCACGGGCAGGCCGGTTTGACAATTTTTTGCCAAAGCCAGATTCTGGCGGGCTAATAGCTGGTCGGTAATCTGCTTGCCGGTGTCGAGGTCTCTGCCGCCATGACCCGTGTAAATGATGACATCCCCGTAGTCCTTATCATCTTCATATCCTCCGGAAAGCACAATCGAATCCGCGCCTTCGAGTTGAGAGCCGCTGATGCCCGCCTGCGTGGGGGCGTGAACGCCGGACATTGCCAGTTCGAGGCGGTGACTGTAGCAGGTGCCTTCTACCTGCCCGGGAATATGACCAAAAATGCGGCTGGACATAGCGAGGAGTGTTGGCACAACCGCCGGGCGGCCCGTTGCGATCGTGCCAATACGTTCAGGTTACAGCGGAATCTGTTCCAGTTTGAGCGCCGGTTCGCCGTTTTTGAACGACGGGCGGGGCTTGATGTTCAGGGTCTGGAAAAGCTCCTTGTCGGCGTCCACCTCAGGGTTGGGCGTCGTCAGGAGTTTGTCCCCGGCGAAGATGGAGTTGGCGCCGGCCAGGAAACACAGGGCCTGCTCTTCCATGTTCATCCGGACGCGGCCGGCCGAGAGGCGGACCATCGCTTTCGGCATGATGATCCGGGCGGTGGCAATCATCCGTACCATTTCCCAGACCGACACGCGGGGCTGGTCTTCCAGCGGCGTGCCTTCTACCGGCACCAGCGCGTTGACGGGCACCGATTCGGGGTGTTCGGGCAGGGTGGACAGCGTGTGCAGCATGCCGATGCGGTCGCCGTGCGATTCGCCCATGCCGATGATGCCGCCCGAGCAGACCGAAATACCCGCCTGCCGGACGTTCCCGAGGGTGTCGAGCCGGTCGTCATAGGTCCGGGTGCTGATGATGTCGCCGTAGTATTCTTCGCTGGTGTCGAGGTTATGGTTGTAGGCGTACAGACCGGCGGCTTTCAGCTTGTGCGCCTGTTCGTCGGTCAGCATGCCCAGCGTGCAGCAAACTTCCATGCCCATGCCGTTGACGCCTTTGACCATCTCCAGCACCTTGTCGAAATCCCGGTTGTCGCGGACTTCCCGCCAGGCGGCTCCCATGCAGAACCGCGTGCTGCCGGATTCTTTGGCGCGCGAAGCAGCTTCGATGACCTCGTCCACCTCCATCAGCTTGTGCACCTTCACGGCCGTGTGGTAGCGGGCCGCCTGCGGACAGTAGGCACAGTCTTCGGGACAGCCGCCCGTTTTGACCGAAAGCAGCGTGCAGACCTGCACTTCCTGCGGGTCGTTGTACTCACGGTGCACGGTGGCGGCGCGGTAGATAAGGTCCAGAATTGGGGAATTATAGATGTCGGCGATTTCCGCCCGGGTCCAGTCCGTACGAATGGGAGTCATAGAGAAGTCGTAAGTCAGTAAGTCCGTCCGTCGTAAGTCCGCTTGCGCAAGCTACGTATACGGACGCCAAAGATACGGGCGGGGCGCTTTGGGTGCAAATGTTCCGGGGCGGACACGGCTTTCCGATCGATCGGGGAAGCGCTCGGGCTGTTCATACGCCGGCTATTTTCGGCGAAACCCAACCACCATATAGTCTCCTTTCGCTGTGATGCGCCTCCAGCCTTCTTCCCAATCACTGACCCGATAGGTTCCTCTACGGTCAAGGGTAATCCAATAACCGGTCGGCTGACGGGTCTGCAACTGGTGAAAGCAGGCGAGCGCCTCTTCTAACGTGTCGAAAGCTTCCGTTTCCAAATGTATGTCCTGCAATGCTACATTGAGTGTAAGAGAGACATACGTAATTGAGGAGGAAACGGATTTTTAATTTACATTAAAATTTTTGGCCCCGTCTGACAATTTTGCTTTTATTTTCTGAAAACAGGGACCCGGCAGACTAGCGGACATCATTTCTGGCAAAGGCCACCCTGCTTACCTGGGTCTGTATTTCAAAGGGTTTGGTCACCGCGTCGGCTCCCATGAGAATTTCCAGCGCATAGTTGCCATCGGATAATTGAGAAAGGTCGAAGGCAAACTCCTTTAGTTCGTAATAATAAAAGGTATGCCTGAAAAGCGGACGGTTGGTGTCCTTGTCCAGCAGGGAGACCATAACCAGTTCGTACGAATAAACGACCGGTTTGGAGAGAGCCAGCCGGAACCGCAGACTGCTCATCTCTTCCATCCCGACGCTGAGTTGTGCCGAGACGGCCACGGATGAGCTATCCGGAAACTGGGAATAGGACTGGGCCTGTACTTTACCAGCGTACAGCGACCCGGTCAGGACCAGCGTCGCCATCCCGGTTTTCAAAGTAGGAAGTATAGTTTCGTTCCTCATGGTTGTATTTTTATGTAAGGCATGAGATAAGTGCAATAAACGGCCGGAGGGGTCTTCCGATCTCCATGCGCTAGTCAATATGTAAATAATTATTAAGACGTTCAAAAACAATAACTTACAAGTAAGAATCTTGTTGAGGTGTTGTCGGATTGGTTATTTTAAAAAGTAGAATAGTACAGCAAATGGGAGAAAGTTTCTATTAATACTTCAAAAGTTGAAATGAGGTTTTTCGGTATAAAAAAGCCCCTCCTTGCGGGAGGGGCCTGACTGATTGGCAAACGCTCGAATCACTTCAACCCAAACAGAGGCCGGATGAGCCGGAAGGGGCGAATGAGCAGCAGATAAATGCCGACGGAAGTGAGCAGGGAAAGCAGACTGACGGTCAGATAGCCGCCCAGAATACCCAGGTTCGCCCGGAGCAGGTAAAAGCCGATCGCGACGATAACGGTCTGATGCAGAATGTAAAAAGGATAGACCGCCTCGGTCAGATGGGGGAGGATAGGCCGGTTGACGTTCAGATACCGATGTCCGTACGCGACAGTGGCCAGCACCGAAAACCACATCAGGCAGTTTTCGTTGGCATCGTAAAGCAGGTTGGCCATCAGGTTTTCTTCCAGTTCGGGATACCGGTCGGCCAGGGCCCGCAGGGTGTACAGCAGAATGGTGCAGAAAAGGGTGGCAATCCCCAGAATCCGCCGCTGTTGGGTCAGCTCCCCGGCAAAGTTCGGGCGACTCACCAGCACATAGCCCGTCCAGAACAGGAGCAGATTGGCAACAAAATAAGCCCAGTCGTTGCGCAGGTCATGGGTTTCTTCGGGCCAGAAATGCCCCAGGGTCAGGTCGTTCACGATGAACAGCAGAACCAGAAGCATGACGCCTCCCGGCTGCCGCACCAGCCGCCCCACGCGGTCGACAAGCCGCTGGCCCGTGCCGGAGCGGATAAATTTGGCAAACGGAATCGTCAGCAGCGAATACAGGAACAGGTAGGCCACAAACCAGAGGTGGTGCCAGCTGAAAGCCCCGCCCGTGCCGCCGTCATGATAAGGCTCGAAGCCGAAGACGTTCGGATAAAAGTCAGCGTACGAACCCGAAAACCGTCCGCGGAACAGCCACTCGAAGTAAATCTGGGGCGGCACGATCACAAACATTCCAAAAACGAGCGGAATAAAGAGCCGCCTGAACCGCTCCCCGGCATAAGCGCCGTAGGTCCGCTTGCGGAGGGCGTAGTACGTACCGGCCCCGGAGATGAAAAAGAGCAGCGGCATCCGCCAGTGGTGCAGCCAGCGCATGACGTCTTCCAGCAGCGGGCTGGTTTCCCGGCTCTGGATGTGCCAGCCCCAGCTGACGTAGATCATGCCGGTATGGTAAAACAGGAGAATGACGATGGCGATGACCCGCAGCCAGTCGAGGTCGTAGCGGCGCGGCGAGGGGCCGGTCTGCGGTCCGGCGGCGGGGGTTTGTTGCAAAATCGGTTGCATGACGGTTGATCGTTGATTGAGCCAAAGATGGCCGGTCAGGCAGCCAAAATGGCCATTTCCCGATCAGGACGAAGTTCGTGCCGATGGGGGCGAAGCCGGAGAATCCCGAAACTGGGCCGGTGTCTGGCCGGTCAGCCGCTTAAAGGCCGTGTGAAACGCCGAGGTGGAATTGTAGCCGACCCGCCCGGCAATCTCATCGATCTTCAGTCCGGCCGTGGCCGGGTTTTGCAGCAGCTCCTGCGCCACCCGGACGCGGTAGGTCGCCAGCAGATCAAAAAAGCTTTGGTTCAGCCGGTCGTTCAGAAGCTGGGAGAGGTGGTGAGGCGTGGTGTTGAGGCGCTGCGCCAGTTTGGGCAGGGAGAGATCGGCTTCAAGGTACGGCCTTTCTTCCTCAAAAAGCTGGTTAAGTCGGGTCAGCAGGGCTTCTTCCAGTTCGTCCGGCAGCGCCGATTTCCCGTATTTCGGCCGGAGCGCACCGGGAGGGGTTTCTTCGGACCCGGCCGGAACGGGCGTCGGCGCTTCATCCCGGAAAAAATCCGAGCCGCTCATCACCAGCAGCGTCGTGGCGTAGATGGTGAAGGTAATGTAACACGCTAGCAGGTAGTCGCCCAGATCTTCCTTGAACTGCGGCTTCACCACCACGATCAGCACCGGAAACAGCACAAAGAACAAGGTCAGATTGCGCAGCTGGGCCAGCCGGTGGGGGAGCGCCCCCAGCAGCGGACGGCCTTCGTGTCGGACCGCCTGCGCAATGACCCACAGAGACCCGACGCTGTACAGCAGACAGCTCAGCAGCGTCATTTCGTTGATGTAATCCCGCAGGCCCGTAAAATCCGTGTCGTGGTACATCTTCCAGGGCAGAAATGGCATCTCCGGGTGGATCGACTCGATGTAGGAATTGTACTTGTACGTCAGCGGCTGGTGATGCCAACTGATGGAATTGAGCACCCAGATGCCGAACGGAATCAGGTGCAGGTACCAGAAACGGGGAGGCTCCCGGTGAATCCGGCTGTACACAAAAAGGAACAGCAGCGGCCCCGGCAGAAAGTTGAACGGCTCGGCAAAGTCCACGAGCCAGAGAACCCGGAAGGTGTAGTTGGTATAATCCAGAAAAATTTCCGCCACAATGGCCGCCTGGGCGAGCATGGCCCAGCCGATGCAGCGGTTGGCAATGACCCGACCTCGCTGGCCGCTCAGAAAAAAGATGCCCAGAAACAGGCCCTGGGCCACGCCGAGGAGCATGATGAGCGCAAACAGGTCAATGCGAAGGGGTAATGACGGCATAAGCGGCGGACAAATCAGAAGGGAAGTTACAAAAAAGACCCGCATGGCTTAAAAAACCGTACGGGTCCTGCAACTCTACAGTAAGAGACTTTGTGTACGTTGAAGGTTAAAGGTTGAAAGGTTAACGTGCTCTGCTCAACCGGGATGTGTAGAAAGGCGGAGCCACGTTAAACCTTAAACTTTCAACCTTAAACGACACTTATTTTATGTCCAGTTCAAACGGCATCCGGGCCTGTACGCCCTGCATGTTCTTCAGTTTCTTCAGATACTGGAGGTACGGAGCAAGGTCGCCGAGCTGGGCGGACAGGCGCGCTTCTTCATCCCCGCCCGTAAACTCTTTCATCAGTTCTTCAATGGCGTTTTTCTTTTCCGGTGTATACCGTACACGGTAATCGCCTTCTTTCAGCTTCGCGGCCTGGGCGGCCAGCTTAACGGCGTCTTCCAGGCCGCCGAGCTTATCGACCAGACCGTTGGCTTTGGCCTGTGAACCCGTCCAGACGCGGCCGGAGGCCAGTTTGCGCAGGCTGTCAACCGGCATTTTCCGGCCCTGAGCGGCTTTGGTCGTGAAGATCGCATAACCCCGTTCCACGCTCTGCTGCAGCACGCCTTTTTCGAAATCAGACATTTCGCGCGTCAGAGAGGGGAAATCGGCGTACTGGTTGGTCTCCACCCGGTCGTAGGTCATGCCCAGTTTATCCCGGAAAAAGCCTTCGGTGTTGAACAGCATCCCGAAAATGCCGATGGAACCCGTGATGGTGTTCGGCTGGGCCACGATCTGGTTACAGCCCATCGCCATGTAGTACCCGCCCGAGGCCGCGTAATCGGACATGGATGCAATGACCGGCTTGGCCTGACGGGCCAACTGGATTTCCCGCCACATCACGTCCGAAGCCAGCGCCGAACCGCCCGGGGAGTTGATGCGCAGCACAATCGCTTTCACTTTGTCGTCCAGACGGGCTTTGCGGATTTGCTCGGCTACCCGGTCGGAGGCAATGTTGTCGTCATCTTTGCCGGACACGATTTCGCCCTGCGTGATGATGACGGCAATGCGGTTTTTGAGGCTGCCCTCTTCGACGTATTTCTTCGCTTTCTCGTATTTACCGAGCGCGACAAAGTCAATTTTTTTCTTCTCTTCGATGCCCAGCTTCTTGCGCATGTCGCTTTCCACCTGGTCGTAATAGGCTACGTTGGTCACCAGTTTGGCTTTCAGGGCGTCGGCCGGGGTGCGGATGGTCAGGTCGTCGGCCAGCTTTTTGAGCGTGGCGGCGTCGAGGTTGCGGCTGGCGGCTACTTTCGCTATGAAATGGTCGTTCACCGAGTTCAGGAACGAAGCGGTTTGTTTCTTGCTGGCTTCGCTCATTTTGTCGAGAATGAACGGCTCCACGGCGCTTTTGAACTCACCGACCCGGAAGATGACGGGTTTGATGTTGAGCTTGTCGAGGGTGCCTTTGAAGAAGGTGTATTCGGCCTCCAGACCGTTCCATTCCAGCGCCCCGGCGGGGTTGAGGTAGATGTTATCCGCCGCCGAAGCGAGGTAGTAGCCTTTTTCGGTCATCACTTCGCCGTAGGCATACACAAATTTCTTCGACTTGCGGAATTCCAGCAGGGCGTTGCGGACCTCTTCGAGCGTGGCCCAGCCAGCCTGCGGGTATTCCGCCTGGAAGTAGATGCCCTTGATGTTGGGGTCGAGGGCGGCGTTGGCCAGTGCTTCCTTAAGCCCGATCAGGCCAATGACGTCGCCGGTCGAGTTGAACGGGCCAAACCCTTCAAACGGATTTTCCACGCCTACTTCCTGAATCGGATTGTTCAGGTTCAGCTTGAGGACGGATTTTTCCTTCACGGCCGTCTCATTGTCGGACGCTGCTCCAATGGCCGAAATAATTCCGACAAAGAGGAAGAACGAAACGACACTGAACAGCAGAAGCCCGACGATCGTAGCGAGTACGTATTTAAAAAATTGACGCATTTATTGTTTCCGTTTCTATTGCTTAGGTTACACAAAGAACAAAAATAAAAAAGGGACTATTCCAGTCCCTAAAAAAAATGTCGAAAGAAAGTTGAAGGCGGATGAAAGGTGAAAAAGTCGGTAAGTCAGAAAGTCGTAAGTGGTCCGCCGCTGCGGTGGCTCCGCCAGGTTAGGAAACGGCGGAGCCACCGCAGCGGCGGACCGCTTACGACTTTCTGACTTACAACTTACAACTTTTTTTACAAACTCATCGTCGCCTGGGCGCGTACCAGATGCCAGTAGTCTTCCACCGAGCGGCGGATCACTTCGTGGGCCTCCTCGCGGCCGTATACGTTCGTGATTTCGCAGGTCATGGGTTCGCCGGGCAGGTTTTTGTACGTCAGGAAGTAGTGCTGCAGACGCATCACCACCGACTTCGGCAGTTCTTTCAGGTCGCGGTAAACCGAGTACATGGCGTCGCCTTTCAGGACGGCGATGATTTTGTCGTCGGCTTCTCCTTTGTCGAGCAGGCGGAATCCCCCGATGGGGATGGCCTGCAGGATGATGTTTCCGTGCGTGATGGCGTGTTCGCTCAGGACGCAGATGTCCAGCGGGTCACCATCGCCTTTTTCAATCTCACGGCCAGACCGTTCGCGGGCCAGCGAGGCCACTTCTTCATCGCAGTACGTCTGCGGAACAAAGCCGTAAAGAGCCGGAACGATGTTGGAATACTTCTGGGGGCGGTCGATTTTCAGGTAGCCTGTCTCCTTGTCCACTTCGTATTTTACCGTATCCGTCGGTACAATTTCAATAAAGGCGGTCACCAGATCCGGTGCGTTTTCGCCAATGGGAATCCCATGCCAGGGATGTGCTTTAAATTGTTGATTCATAACCAATTAGAATTGACTGAATGATTGAATGACTGAGTGACTGATCTGCGGAGCGCCATTCAATCATTCGGTCATTCAATCAATCAGTCATTATACATTAAGCCCTTCGAAGCCGATTTTTTCGGCAATCAATAAATCGTTCGTCTTATTACCAGACGACTGCCTGATTAGCAACTCTCCCAAAAAGCCCGCCAAAAATAACTGAACGCCAAGAATTATCGCGACTAAAGCGAGAAAAAACAGCGGATTATCCGTCACGTTTCGGTATTTGAGCCGGTTGGCAATGTTGTAAATTTTTTCGCCAATCAGGAAAACGGTAATCAGCGAACCGACGAAAAAGGAAAGCGTACCAAAGCTACCGAAAAAATGCATGGGACGCTTGCCAAACTTATGCACGAACGTAATCACGAGCAGATCGAGGAAGCCGTTGATAAACCGTTCGAGTCCAAACTTGGTCGTGCCGTACTTGCGGGCCTGGTGCTGCACGGCTTTTTCGCCGATTTTCCGGAAGCCGTTCCAGTTGGCCACGACCGGAATGTAGCGGTGCATTTCGCCGTAAAGCGTCAGACTTTTGACCACCCGCTGCCGATAGGACTTCAGGCCGCAGTTGAAGTCGTGCAGGTGAACGCCGGAAATCCAGCGGGTCGCGGCATTGAAAAGCTTGGTGGGCAGCGTTTTGCTGGGCGGGTCGTAGCGTTTCTGCTTCCAGCCCGAAACGAGGTCGTATTTTTCCTCCACAATCAGCCGGTACAATTCCGGAATTTCGTCCGGGCTGTCCTGCAGATCGGCGTCCATCGTGATGACGACCTTACCCCGGCAGGCCTGAAAGCCCGTTTGCAGGGCGGCCGTTTTGCCATTATTCCGGTTGAACCGGATCCCGCGCACCTGCGGATTCCGCTCGGCCAACTGCGTAATCACCTCCCAGGAATTGTCCGTACTGCCGTCGTCGATAAACAGGATTTCGTACGAAAACCGGTTTTCGGTCACCACGCGAACAATCCAGTCGTGAAGTTCGGGCAGCGACTCATCTTCGTTCAGCAGGGGGATAATTATGGAAAGTTGCAGAGTGTCGGTCATATTCACCGCAAAGTTCGGAAGTATTTCAGAATATCAGATAATACGCACCTAATAAACGACGAAAAGGTTCGGTATAGGTACGGTTATCGGTTTCATAAATTGCCAGTTCTTCGGTTGCGGCAGGTAGGTTCGCAAAGGAAAAGCCGCAGATGTGCCGAAAAACCGGTTTCTGGGCGTGATGCCGGAGCCGTAGTTCCCGAAAGATGGACAGACCCCGTCCGGCCGCTTCGGCTACCAGCCGTTCCATCTCAAACGGCGGCAGCAGGACCCAGAGCTGCCCGTCCGGCTTCAGCAGGCGCCCTGCCGCCTCCAGCAGTTCCGAAAACGGAAGCTCGTCGTTGTGCAGTGCCCGGGCTACCTGACGGTCCGGGGAGCGGAGGTGGGCCGTGTAAAACGGCGGATTGGTAAGGATGCGGTCGTAAGGAGCCGCCGAGTCGTACGCCTGAATCCGGCCGTGGTGGACACGCACCCGGTCGGCAAACGGACTGGCCGCCACGTTTTCGAGCGCCTGCCCGAACGCCGCTTCGTCCACTTCCACGGCATCGACGACCGCCTGCGGGTTGCGCTGGGCGGCCATCAGCGCCAGCAGACCCGTGCCCGTGCCGATGTCCAGCACGCGCTGCCCCGCGACGTCCGCGTAGGCGCCGAGCGTACAGGCATCCGTGCAGACTTTCATCGCCGCCCGCTCCTGCCGGATGGTGAATTGCTTGAAACGAAACAAAACCTAATTTTAGTTAAGAGTTAATAGTTAAGAGTTAAAAGTAAGTGCTGCCCCTCGACCAGCGGACCTTACTATTACACCCTTAACTTGTAAGTTCGTTCCGCCGGGCTACTTTCGGCCGAAGTCGGCGGGATTTTCGCCCCAGTGCTCGGTTTCCCACTTCAGGATGCGGTTCGGGTAGGTGTTGCTCTGGAGCCAGGTTTCCGCGCGTTCGAGCAGTTTGAAGAGCTCGGCATTGCGGGGCGTTTCCTCCAGTTTAGTATTCGCTTTTTTCTTCTGAACCCAGCCGATGGCCGTGCGGGAGTCCGAGTAGATGGGCATGGTGCTGCCGCGCTGCTTCAGCCAGGCCAGCGCGTGGACAATGGCCAGAAATTCGCCGATGTTGTTGGTGCCGTCGGGAAACGGGCCCTGGTGAAACAGCAGTTGTTTGTTGCCCGTGTACACGCCCTGGTATTCCATGTCGCCGGAGGCGGTGTTCCAGGCGGCATCGACCGAGACGCTGTCGGTATCGGGCTTGCCCACAAAGCCGAGTTTGCCCTGCGGAGCCGGTTTCTGGGTGGCGCCGATGTGCAAATGAGGCTTTTCCCGGAAGGCTTTGACGGCCGCCGCCTTCGAATCAAACGACTTGTACAGCGCCCCGGCATAGCCCTGAATCTGCTGCTGGCATTCGGCCCACGAATCGTAAACGCCGGGCTGGTGGCCTTTCCAGACGGTATAATATTTCGGCGACTTCGCCATAAAGAGGAATCGGAATTTTTGGCAAAAATAGGAGATTGCTCCCGACTTTTCTGCTTTTACGGCCACCGGCGGCGGATGGCTTGTCCGCCGGACCCGAAGCAGTTGTGAATGTTGTCCAAAAAGAGTTGCTTGCTCCCGAAAACGAACTGCTGACGTGACCGAACTCCGACAAACCCCGGTTTCCGATCCTGATCCTGGCAAAGCCGGTCAGCCGGGCGGAGGCGTGCCGGAGCGGAGCGGGGCGGCTTCGGGCCGGTCGCGGTCGGGGCTGATTCAGACGGTGAACGAATACGGCAAGCGGCTTTTTGGCTTCATCCGCAACCGGGTCAGGAGCGAAGAGGACGCCGAGGACATCTTGCAGGACGTCTGGTTTCAGCTCAGCAGCGTGGTCGATCTGGAGCAGATTGAGCAGATGGGAGCCTGGCTGTTCCGGGTGGCCCGCAACAAAATCACCGACCGGTACCGCAAACAGACCACCGAGTCGCTCGAAGACCTCGCTTACGAGGACGACGAAGGCGAACTGAATTTCAAGGACATCCTGCTCTCCGAAGACGCCACGCCCGAGACGGAGTTTGTGCGCGAGGCGTTCTGGCAGGAACTGATGACCGCCCTGAACGAACTGCCGCCCGAACAGCGCGACGTTTTTATCTGGAACGAACTGGAGGACCAGACCTTTCAGGAAATTGCCGACCGAACCGGCGAGAATCCGAAAACCCTCATCTCCCGAAAACGATACGCGGTACAGGCCCTGCGAAAACGGCTGGATGCGCTCTACCGGGATTTTATGAATTACTGAACCGACCGTCACACATGAAACGATTTTCTTTTTTTCTGCTGATTGGGGCGGCGGCCCTCCTGGCTCTGGGCGGGGCCGTCATGCTGCTCTGGAACGCGGTCCTGCCGGAAGTGCTGGGCGTGAAGGCCCTCAATTACGGGCAGGCGCTCGGACTGCTGGTGCTGGCGCGGATTCTGTTCGGCGGATTTCGGGGCGGGCCGCCCCGGGGACGGAAGCCGCCTTTTGCCGATCCGGAGATGCGCCAGAAATGGATGAAGATGAACCCCGACGAGCGGGCGCGCTTTCGGGAGGAATGGAAAAAGCGCTGCGCGTCGCCGCCGGATGCGACCGATACCAAGCCCTGAGCCACTGATTTTCAGTGGCTTTTTCTTTTTGCGAAAAATAAGTTGAAAAAAAATCGATTCGGCTTAAAGTATTTCGCCCGCTCATCCGTCTGCCCCTCTGTAAGTCGGTTATCCGCAAAAAAGCGGAGGCCGATTTACAGGAATCATGTTTAACCAAGCAATAAATACTAAACACAAAAGCCATGATTATTTTTTGGATTCTTGGCGGCATTGCCGTCTTTCTGCTGCTCACCTTCGTCGTGATGCGCCTCTGGAACTGGCTGGTTCCCGCGCTGTTCAAAGGGCCGGTGATCCAATTCAGACACGCCCTGGGGCTGGTGGTTCTGAGCAAACTGCTGTTCGGCGGCTTCGGGCGGCCGGGCTTCGGAGGCCCCGGATTCGCGGGTCGGTTCTACGGCCCCGGACCTTACCCGAACCGGATGTGGAATGACTCCACCGACCACTGGCGCAAACGCAGCCCGTTTGCTCCCTTCGCCCCTCCCGAATCCGAGAAGAAAACGACCGTTCAGGCGGCCATCTAAACGCACTTTCAAAAACCGTCAATCAATAACCAGTCAAACACAGAAAACACCATGAGACGCCGCTTTCGATTTTTGTTTTTCCTCATTCCCATCGCTTTTCTTTCGCTCGGCAGTCTGGCCGTGATGGGCCTCTGGAACTGGCTGATGCCCGCCCTCTTCAGCGTAGGAACCGTCACCTTTTGGCAGGCCGCTGCCCTGCTGATTCTGGGCCGTCTGCTGCTGGGCGGCTACGGCCGACCGGGTTACGGCCGATCGGGATTCAGAGGCCGTTTTTGGAGCCGACGATTTGCGTATGCCGATCCGGGAGAAGCCATGCGGACCCGGTGGGAAAACCTGACGCCGGAACAACAAGCCCGGTTCGCCGCCCGCTGCGGCTGGAAAAGGAATGATTGAATTTTGAATGATTGATAGGTTGAATGGATTGATTGGTCGAATGAATGATAGGTTGCCTAAGCGCAAAATGCCGTTCCCCAGATTTAGTCAGTTGCCTATCAATTCCCCTATCACTCATTTCCACCATCAACCTATCAATCATTCAAAATTCAACCATTCAAAATTCAATCAATCAATAATTCAAAGTCTTATGCATTCAAAAACAGTAAGTTATGGTCCCGGCTGTGGCGGGGGCCGTATGCGGGACCGCCATTTCGGGTATTATCGAAATTTCGGTAATCATTATGGCAGACGCCCGTTTCAGGTTCCGGTGAATATTGAGGAAACACCAGACACCTTTGACGTGTATGTGGCGGCTCCGGGCCGGGCAAAAGAGGCTTTCGGGATTTCGGTTCAGGACGATGTGCTGACTATTTCGTTTCAGCCGGTTGAAAACGAAGCCGAACCGCCCCGGAACTGGCGGCAGCGCGAATTTGCCAAGGCGCCGTTCGAGCGAAGCTTTTTCCTCAACGGCAAAGTAGACTCCGCCGGCATAACTGCCACCTATCAGGACGGCATTCTGCACGTGACCCTGCCCAAGTCTCCGGCGGCCAACGAACCACCGCAGCAAATAACGATCGCCTGACCCGATACGGAAGCCTCGCGCGAGGCTTCCGTTTTTGTTTTATTCGATTGCCGGATTGACCTGCACCTGGAATCTGAGAAAAGTTGGAAAATTTCGGGACAAAGCGGATGCACATTTCGTTACTTTGCTGTACGGATTTTCCCACTGTATGAATACAACGCAATCGGTAGAAGAGTCACTCATTTCGGGCCGGACGCCCCTGCGGAGTCTGGCGTCCCGTTGGAAAGCGGCCTGTTCATCCGGCTTTTCGGCGGCCCTCTGGCGGCTTCCCAACCAGTCGTTCCGGGAATTGCTGGTCGATACGTCCGGCCGGGTCGAAACGGCAAGAATGGATTTTGACGAGTTGCCGCCCGGCTTTGCCGTGAGCCCTTTTTTCAATCCCGACAATCAGCATACGCTTTTTCTGAATGCCGATCTGTACTGGCGCTTTGCCGAAGACGGCGAAATTGAGGCGGAAATTTTCCGTCAGTCGTCCGACCATCCGGCCGTGCGTCGCTTCCTTGCGGAGATTGGCGACGGGCAAATGGAGCCGCCGGTCTCCTTTGACGTTTCACCGCTGCTGAACGGGCAGGCCCAGGAGCAGTACGAAAAGATGGTCGAACGGGCCATCCGGCACATCAGCCGGGGCGAGATGCGCAAGGTGGTGCTTTCGCGGACCAAAACCGTGGATTTTGCCGACTTTCCGGACGTGCTTACCCTTTTCGACCGGCTTTGCCACGCTTACCCGACCGCTTTCGTTTCGGCCGTGTACCTGCCCGATCGCCAGCAGATCTGGCTCGGGGCCACGCCCGAACGTCTGGTCAGCCAGGATGCGTCCGGTCTTTTCCGGACGGTCGCGCTGGCGGGCACACAGTCGGCCTTTGATTCGGAAGGGCAGCCCAAACGCACCGGCGATGCCCAGTGGACCGAAAAGGAAATTGAAGAGCAGGCGCTGGTGTGCCGGTACATCATCAGTTGCTTCAAGAAAATTCGCCTGCGGGAGTATACCGAAGAAGGCCCGCGGACGGTTGTAGCCGGAAACCTGATGCACCTGCGCACGGATTTTTCGGTGAATACGCAGGATGTTAATTTTCCGCAACTGGCGACCGTGATGCTGCAGCTTCTGCACCCGACCTCCGCCGTATGCGGTATGCCCAAGGAAACGGCGACCGACTTTATCCTGCAACAGGAGGGCTACGACCGTGAACTATACAGCGGTTATCTCGGCCCGGTTAATATCGCTTCCACCGGCAACGGCCCGGACACCAATCTGTTTGTCAACCTCCGCTGTATGAAGCTGGAGGGCAAAAAAGGCACCCTCTACGCCGGAGCCGGTATCACCGAAGACTCCGTTCCCGCCCGGGAATGGCGGGAAACCGAACTCAAATGCCAGACCCTACTGGGAATTATGAATTAAAAATCAAGAGTTAAAAGTAGGCTCCGCTTGCCAGAATCCTGGTTCAGCGGAGCCTACTTTTAACTCTTAACTCATAACTCTTAACTTTTAACTCCTACTCCTGTCCTTCTGCCGGTTCGTTCGGGTTCAGGTGTTCTTCGGTTTGGCGCGTGCCGCGGGAGCTGCTGGCGGAGGAATCGGTTTCGCTGTCGGGAGCGGTGCCGTCCGGCCCTTTGAAATCTTCCTGGTTCTGTTCGTTTGTTTCTCTTTCGGGATTCATGCGTGTGGTGTTAAGTTAAACCGTATCGTCGTCTTCATTCGCGAGATCTTCGTCTTCAGCAAGAGTGTCGTCTTCATCATCGAGGGCGTCTTCGTCGTCCAGAACTGCGTCGTCTTCCAGATCGTCATCCATGTTTTCGGAGCCGCCATAGCCGCCGGTACTCATTCGGCCGGGGTAATCAGCATCGTCGTCGGATGATTCCATGTTGCGAGCGGCCGCCGTAGTCGAAAAATCCAGGTCCGAGGCCAACTGTCCGTTGGTGCTCATGATGTCATCATTCTGCATGATGCTGCCGTTTCGGTTTTCCATAGTGTTTGCGCTGAGCATAGTGATTTGATTGCTTAAACCGGGCAAACGGCGGAAAGTTTTTGAAGTCTGTCTGGCGGGAAACATTTTGAACAACGGGCGGCCAAAGTCCGCAGAAGTCCGCCGTTTTCCGGATTCCATTCTCCTTTCACTAAATCAATTGCGGAAAATTGACGGCGGGAAGTTTATATTTGATGTAAACCTTAAAATAGTATCATGTATCAATACAAAAAGGCAGGATTCGCCCTGTTTGCGTGTGCGGGAGCCTTGCTGGCGTCCTGTAAATCATCGGATGTCGCACCCGTCAAAGAGCCTGACCAATACAAGTATACGTACAGCAAATTGACCGGCGGGCAGTCCGGTGGCGTCGATGGGAACCTGGCCGAAGCTCGATTCAACAAACCAACCGCGCTCGCTCTGGATGCCCAGGATAACCTGTACGTCCTCGACAAAGGCAATTACGCCATCCGGGTTATAAGCAAACAGGGCGTCGTCAGTACGCTGAAAACCAGCGCCGGCAAGAAAGTGGACATCAATTCACAGAGCGGAAGTCTGGTGGTGGCCAAAGACGGAACCATCTACCTGGCCGAGTACACCAGCGTCGCCAAAATCAGCAAGGACGGCGTCAAGACCACGTTGTGCGGAACAATCACCGGCACCAGCCCCGACGGATACAAGGACGATGTGGGCGAGAAGGCCCGGTTCCGGACGCTCAGCGGCATTGCTCTTTTTGGCGAGGATTTGCTGGTGGCCGACAAGTTCAACCACGTCATCCGCAAGATCAAACTGGACGGTACTGTGACCACCTTTGCAGGCATTGCCAACAAAAGCGGCTATCTGGATGGCAGCGTGGACAAAGCGACGCTGTACTACCCGACCCGGATTGCCGCGGACGCGGCCAAAAACGTCTACATCAGCGAAGATTTTGGCAATACCATCCGGCAGGTTACGCCCGACGGCCAGGTGAAAATCTTCGCCGGCAGCGGGGCGGCAGGCGGCAGCGACGGCACGGGTAAGGCCGCATCGTTCAGCCTGCCGACGGGCATCTGGTCTACGCCGAAAGGGTATCTGATTGTGGCGGATGTGGTCAACAGCAGCATCCGGCTAGTATCGCCCAAAGGCGTCGTTACGACACTGTACAAAGGAAAATACGGCATTGATGCGCTGAACGACGTGGCGGTCGATTCAAAAAGCAATATCTATTTCACCGAACCGGGAAGCCATACCATTAGTAAGTTAACGGCTGAATGAAAATCTGTTTAAAGTTTAGGGTTTATGGTTTATAGTTGCTTCGCCGAATCTGGAGCCTGCGGAGCAACTATAAACCATAAGCCCTAAACTTTAAACCCTAAACTAATTCACAACTGGTTCTTAATGGATTCAATGGCCTGCATTTCCTCCTCCGAAAGCTTGATGGTGGCCGAGGCCGTATTTTCCTCCAGGTGACTCACAGTCGAGGTGCCCGGAATCGGCAGCATTACAGGCGAGTGCTGGAGCAGCCACGCCAGCGCAATCTGGTGAACGGTGGCGTTGTGCGTCTGGGCGATGCCCTGTAACGTTTCGTTTTCCAGCACCCCCGCCGAAAGCGGATACCAGGGCAGAAACGCGATGTTCTGCTGTTCGCAGATGTCCAGAACGCCTTCCCAGACCCGGTCCAGGAGATTGTAGCGGTTCTGCACCGAAACCACCTCAAAATACTGCTGCGCCTGCTGCAACTGCTGTTCGTCCACCTCCGAAACACCCAGGTGGCGGATCAGACCTTTCTGCTGCATTTCTTTCAGAAAGCCCAATGTTTCATCCGCCGGAACCTTGGAGTCGAAGCGGTGGAGCTGGTAGAGGTCGATCCGGTCGAGCTTCAGGCGGCGAAGGCTGCCTTCCAGGGCTTCCTGCAAATGCTTCGGGCTCGAATCGACCGGCCACTGGTTCGGGCCGGTGCGGAGCAGACCGCCTTTGGTGCCAATGATCAGGTCGGAAGGGTAGGGATGAAGGGCTTCGGCGATCAGCTCTTCCGAAATGTGTGGTCCGTACGAGTCGGCGGTGTCAATGAAGTTGATGCCGAGGTCTACTGAACGTTTCAGAACGCGGATGGCTTCGGCTTTGTCTTTGGGCGGTCCCCAGATGCCGTTGCCGGTGATGCGCATGGCACCGTACCCCATGCGATTGACGGTCATGTCGCCGAGCGTAATCGTGCCGGCAGCGGTGGCCGGACGGGATTGTGTTTGCATAAATTGTGTGGTAAGGATGTTCGGCGGGGTAACGCAGCCAGGCGGGGCGTTGGTTCAGGAAACCGGAATTCTTATTTAACCGGTAAAAAGAAATGGCATATCTCCGAGATATGCCATTTCTTTTTACCGGTCTGGATCGATGGAAGAAGCGGTCGTCGTACCCGTAGGCACAACCGCCGGAATGGTTTTCTCGTCGGGTTGTACCGGCCGCAGTCCGGGGTTTGGTTTTTCCGCGGGCTTCCCAAACAGGGTGTTGAACGAACGGGTGTACTGCACGCTCATGCCGCCGCCCGTGGTGAAGGTCCCCACGCCGGTCGAAACAATCGACCCGAGCAGGTTCATCTGGTTGCGGTTGTACATTTTCAGCTTCAGCCGCCCGTCCTGCGTTACCCAGTATTCAAGTGTCCATTCGCCGAGCAGACTGGCCGTGTTGGTCTGGTTGTTTCCGTAGGTAAAACCACCGTCGCGGCTGATGCGGAAGCGGTCGTTGAAGCGGTACGACAGCCGGACCTGCAGGTTGTTGACCATATTCTGATCCAGCCCCAGGCCATTGAGCGACAGGCCCACATCCAGGTTCTTGTTGATGGTAGAAGCCAGTCGGCTAAGCTGGTTGGACAGCAGTTCGCTCAGGCTGTTGGTTACCCCCACACCGATGCCGCCGCCCGAGGCGTTCGGATCGAAAAATCCGCCGTCCGGAGGAAGTAACTGGCTGAAAAGGAGAATGCTGCTGACCTGTCGGCCCAGTTCCTGATCGTTGCTCTTGATGCGGGATTCAAAGGCCGTTACCTGCTGGCGGAACTCCGGCAGCTGCGGGTATTCCCTGACCTTCAGATCGTAGGTGATTTCGGGCTTCAGCAGGCGGCCTTTCAGGTCGATGAGCAGGTCCACGGGGTAGCGGCGGTTCTGGTCAACGGCGTTCAGCTGACTGGTCGAGCCCTGAAAAAGCGGACGGAGCGAGGCGTACTGCGTGTAAGCCGTCTTCACGTCCACCATCGCTTCGTACGGGTCGCCGGTCCAGGTAATGCGGCTGTCGGGCAGCATCTGGAACTTCTTGTTGATGACGTTCTCGAACGTAAAGGTGTATTCCCCCCGCTGAATTTCGTACGTCCCCGTCATCGTGAAGTCGCCTTTGGTGTCGATCCGCATCGCAATCTGGCCGCTGCCGTTGGCCTTGATGATGTCGCCGGTCTGCCGGTCCAGCTGAATTTCGCAGTAGGCATCCGGCGTGATGCTCAGGTTGAAATCCATGTTGATGCCCGACAGATCAACCTGCGGTTCGTTTGGCGGCGTCGTGACGCCGGGTGTCGCCACGCCGGGGGAAGTACGGGCGGTTACATTGGGGGTGGCCGCGCTGGGCTTGGTGTTGATGAAACGGATTACGTCTTCGTCCGTGACGGTGGCGGCCTGGTCGAGTGGAATGAAGATGCGCGTGCCGCGATTGCTGGCCACATCGGCGCGGATGTTAAGGTTGTCAATCGGGCCGTAGAGGTTGACTTTTCCGGTCGCCACGGCGGTGCCGTAAAACAGGTCGTTGTCCTTGGCCGTCGTGTTCAGAATCCGGAAATTGTTCATGTCGGCCGTCAGGTCGAGCACAAAGTAGCGGTAATCGGGGAAGAAGACCCCGCCGCGCAGCGTTGCCTTGTTGCCTTCCGGGTCGGTCAGCACCATGCGCTGGGTCCGGATTTCGTTTTCCTCGAAATAAATCTTGTCGGCAAACGTCATGTCGGCCTTCAGGTAATCGATCCGCAGCCGCCCGTCTTTTACGTCAACGGTTCCTTTCAGTTCCGGGCTGTTGAGGTTGCCGGTCACGTCCACGGTGCCCGTAGCGGTTCCGTTCAGGTTCGAAATATAGCCTTTGGCAAACGGCTCAAGCAGCCGCAGACTGGCCCCGTTCAGCCGCGCTTTCAGGTCGAGCGGACTTTCGGCGGACTGGCCGGGGTCGTACGCGCCCGTAACGGTCAGCACGTCGCGGCGGTCACGGCTCACCCGGGTGTCGATCAGCACGCCCCGCGAAGGGTCAAGGGTACTGCGGTTGAAGAGGTTGCCGATGAGGTAATTCTGGTATTTCAGGGAGTCGATCTGCAGCGAGCCGTCGAACAGTTTTAAGCCGTACAGGTCGCGCAGGGAAGCTTCACCGTTGGCGGTGCCCGAAATGCTCGTGTTCAGAACCGGATTCAGCGATTGCAGCAGGAAATTGCGGGCCTCAACTTTCAGCACCTGCGAGGTGTCCGACGAGACCCTTCCGTTGGCGGCAATGAGCTGGCTATGGTTGGAGAGGCTCAGGTTCCGGATGGTTACGTCGTTGCCGACCACACGGATCAGGTTGTCGGGAGCGACGCGCCACAGGCTGTCCAGCAGGCGGAACCGGGAGTTGCGTAGTTCGATGTCCATGGCATCCCCTTTGAACGTCAGGGAGCCGTTCAGGTTCGCGCGGTTGGTGCTGTTGACTTGTTTGAGACTGCTCGTAAAATCAATGTGATTGATGTCCCAGGATGCTTCCGCATCGAGCTGTTCGGTCGGAGCCAGGCCGCCGAGTTGTTGCCGTTTGGAGTTCAGAATCAGCGCGGCAATAACTTCCGGCGAATTGACAAACTTGGAAGTCGTCAAGTCGAGCGAACTTTTGTAGAACGAATAATCGCCGATGCGCAGGGTGTCCACAAAGCCATTGACCGAAATCAGCGAAGTCCGGTCGATGGTGAACCGGCCGAATAGCTGCGTGTTCGGGGAGATGTACAGGCTCGGGGCCAGAAAAGCCGTCAGCGGCTGCATATTCTTCAGCAGCAGGGCGTAATCGATGCTGTAAGGGGCGCCGGTAGACGGGCGTTTGCGGCGGTAATAAGCGGCCATGCCGGCGGCGTCCCCGGCAAAATTGAGCCGGTATTCCTGCGCCAGCCGCTGAATGTCGTCAATGGCCTGCGTAATCTGGTAATTGCCCAGCAGCGTGCCCCGCATGATGTCCGATTCAATGGTCAGCGAACGTTCCCGGCCTTCCAGTTCGGAATGCATTACGAGCGTGTCCAGCACGAGGCTGCGGCGGCCCAGCGTCAGGTAGCTGTTGTAAAAACGGGCCGAACCGACCAGTTCGTCGAGCCGGTTGCCGGTCAGCTGCGCGTTCAGGTCGGAGTGAATGACCAGCGAATCGCCGGAGAGGTTGAGCGCCAGCAGGTCAGCCCGGCGCACGATGCCGCGCAGGTCGAAGAAGTTTTTCTGCCCCCGCAGGTTGAATTCTCCGTCCAGGTTCACATTCAGGTTGGTATCCCGGACGCTGATCTGCCCGTCGAAGTATTTCTGTTGCAGATTGCCCCGCACGATGAGGTTCCGGTAATTGTACTGCCGGAAGCCGAGGCGATTAATGCGGGCGTCGATGTCGAGCTGGGCCGTGTTGATGGCCAGCCCGCGGCCGTTGAAGCGGGCCGTGCCGTCTACCCGCTGCACCTGCTCCGACTGGTCGAAAAGGGTTCCCGCGTCGAAATTCGAAACGCGCAGGTTGCCGCGGTAGGTGGTGCCGTTGTCGCCGTCCATCTTCAGGGCAAAATCCCCGGCCACGCCGCCCAGCGCCGTATTGAACGTTCCCACGGTGCGGAAATCCAGGAAGCGCCCGGCAAACGTCGCGTTGAAGCGCAGTTCCTGCAACTTGCCCATCATCCGGTCAAAAGCCGGGTCCGAGTAGTAGGGCCTGAGGTCCGAAAGCTGGACCGACGACGGGCCAAACCGGAAATCGACCAGCGGGTCCGTGCTCGGGAGGCCCTTAAACGCCAGATCGCCGACGAGCCGACTGTTCCGGCCGAAACGAATGTCCGCTTTGGTGGTCCGAAAATTCCGGACCGTCCCGGCATAGTCCAGCGTCGCCCGGGCGACGTCGTAATTTTTCTCGAAATAATCCGTAAACGGCACCAGATCCTGCGCCCGGATGGTAGCGTTCCGCAGGTTGATGCGCATGACGACCTTGTCGTTGAAGGCGCCGAACTCCGAAAAACTGTTGTAGTCAAAAATGATCCGGTTGCGGACCGTCGAGCCGTTGATGCTGGCGTACAGTTCGTCGAGCCGCATCTGTTTGGCGCAGTAAAGGAAGCGCGTATCCAGCCGGTTGATCTTCAGCTGCGCTTTTTTGTCCACCCCTTTCAGGCGGTTGATGTCCATCCGGATGGTATCGCCCAGGAGCAGAAAGTCCCGGAGTCCGGCATTCAGGTTGTTGACCGTGAAGTGGTTGTAATCAAAGACCCGCCGCCCCCGCATGCGGCCCGTCCGGTTGTCGTCGTACGAAAGTTTGCCGTCGATGAGGGTGGCCTTGCCGATGGTGAACGGAATGTTCTGGTTCGGAATGGAAGGTTTGGTGGTGTCGCGCAGCAGTTCGTTGATGCGGGCGAGGAAGTCGTCGAAGTTCAGATCCCCCGTTTTGGCACTTTTGACCAGCTTCACGTCGGGCCGGTAGAGCAGGACTTCATCGAGGTGAATGTTGGTGGCCGAACTATCGATCAGGTTTTTGAGGTCGAAATTCACTTCAATCCGCCCCACATCGACCATCGGATTCAGGTCCCGGTTGCGGATGCTGACACCTTCCAGACTGACCGTATCGAACCAGCGAATGGCGACCTTCCGGACATCGACCGGAAACTGCAGTTTGGCCGAGATTTTTTTGGCCGCGTACTGGACGATCTTTGTCTGCACCGACGGCATTTGCAGCCCAATTACCAGACTTCCGAGGACCAGCACCAGCACGAGGACCGTGTAGAGCAGGGTTTTCAGAAGTATGGTGAAGAATGAGCGCATTTATGAATGAATAACGAAAAATGAATAATGAACGATTAATCGATTTGGGGTCGGGCTTTAGACGCGATTATGGGAGTAACGTTTAACTTTTATTTGAAATATACAATAGCAGACGGATTTATACCGAATAACTGCAATTTCTGGTCATTATTCCTGATTCCTTACTTATTGAGCGTTAAATTTGTTAAATGGTAATTTTAGCAATTGAATCTTCCTGCGATGAAACCTCGGCGTCGGTCTGCGCTCACGGCAAAATCGAATCCAATATTGTAGCAACCCAACTGGTCCACCAGCAGTACGGCGGCGTAGTCCCCGAACTGGCTTCCCGGGCCCATCAGCAGCATATCGTGCCGGTGGTCGAACAGGCCTTAAAACAGGCAAATGTACAAAAAAAAGAGCTGAAAGCCGTCGCTTTTACCCGGGGGCCGGGCCTGTTGGGCGCTTTGCTCGTCGGCGCTTCTTTTGCCAAAGCCCTGGCCCTGGCTCTGGACGTTCCACTGATCGAAGTGCACCATATGCAGGCCCACGTGCTGGCGCATTTTATCGGAGAAAATAAGCCAGACTTCCCGTTTCTGTGCCTCACCGTCAGCGGCGGACATACGCAGATCGTCCGGGTGAACGACCACCTGGAGATGGAAATAATCGGACAGACGCAGGATGATGCCGTAGGGGAGGCGTTCGACAAAACGGCCAAACTGCTCAACCTGCCGTATCCCGGCGGACCGCTCATCGACCGGTACGCCAAAGAGGGCAATCCGCTGGCGTACAAATTTCCAATGACGGAAATGCCCGGACTCGATTATTCGTTCAGCGGCATCAAAACGGCCATTCTATATTTCCTGCGGGACCAGACGAAGGTCAATCCAGCCTTCATCGAAGAGAACCTGCCGGACATCTGCGCCAGTGTGCAGCATACGCTGGTGCAGATGCTGCTGACCAAACTGCGCCGCGCCGCCCGCGAGACCGGCATCCGCGAAATTGCCCTGGCCGGCGGGGTATCGGCCAATTCCGGCCTGCGCAAGGCCCTGACCGAACTGGGCGAAAAAGAAGGCTGGAACGTGTACATCCCCGCCTTCGAATACTGCACCGACAATGCCGCCATGATTGCGATGGCGGCGCATTACAAATACCTCCGGGGCGAGTTTACGTCTCAGGAAGTAAGCCCGCTGCCCCGCATGGAGTTTTAAAAAGTCGTAAGTGCAAAAGTCGCAAGTGGCTTCGCCTCAATTTAAAACTGGCGAAGCCGCTTACGACTTTTGCACTTACGACTTTTTTTACGATTGAATCGGCTCGTCGAGGCGGTTGTAATCGTCCTTCGAGTCGCCGCCTTTTTTGGCTCCAAAACCGGCCGCACCGGCTCCGATCAGCAGACTGAAGAAGGCAGCGATGGAAGCCGTTGACGTGGCGTCGGCGGCTTTGTCGGCGGTTTCTTTAGCCTGTACTTTCGCCTGTTGCGTGGCCTGCTGCACCTGCTGGCGTCCCTGGTTGTAGGTACGAATCCAGTTGTCGGCAATCTGACCCGCTTCGGCGCGACTCTTGCCGGTCCGGGCGACAATCACGTTGACGACCGCTTCGCGATCCACCTGCTGAGCCGTGCCACGAACCTGTCCGAACAACTGATCGATGGCGCTGTCGAAGGTCGTGTTGGCCGCCTGCGGATTCTGAGCGGCGGCTCCGGCCGACGACTGGGCCTGACCGGCCGCCTGATCGGCCTTGCGTTCCAGCGCTTCGGGCTGGAGGCCGGGCTTGCCCGTCTGGCGTAGCAGTTCGTTGGCTTCGGTTTTCAGCTGGCTAAGGTCAATGTCCGCGTTTTGAATCTGGTCCTGAATGGCCGGGGCCGCGGCGACCAGTCCGGCCCCGGCGGCATTACCGACAATGTTGAACGCATTGCCCACGAGGCTCGAAACGCCCCCAATGATGCGGCCGACGACCGTCGTCAGCAGATAAAAAGTCAGCAGCGTAACCAGACACCACGTCAGGATGCCGTGGATGATGCTGTCGAACGTGCGCGGAGCCGAAGCCAGCCGACCGGCTACCCAGCCGCCGATAAAAAGGGCCACCAGCGTCTGCACGGCGTACCAGATGGCCGAACCGATGCCGAGACCGGCGGCCGGATTGGCCTCCTCCGTTACATCCAGCGTGCTTAAGCCAATGCCGAGCCCCAGCAGGCTGAGGGTCAGCTGCACCAGAACCGCCACCAGCACTCCGGCAAAAACGGCTCCCCAGGAAATGCGTTTCAACGGCACCCATTCCCTCACAGACGTCAGCGCTGATGCGCTCCGGCGTCCGTACTCATCATCCCCATACGTTGAGCGTGTTTCCATAACGTTTTACCTGGATTAATAAATGAACAAGAAAGTATTCCAATCATTAACCAGAAACGCACTATAATGTTGTAATACAGATATTTGTGTTCGTGCGCCTTGAAATTAAACGAAAACTGACCTGCCGGTGCTGCCCGGGGGCGCGCGGTTAAAATAAGGCGGATGGGACGGAAACGCGCTGAAAGCCGCCAAAACCGTTACTTTTGCGGCCTAAACTGAAGCCTTATGGCCTTACCCGTTTTACAGGAAATCCGTATTTATCCGATAAAATCGCTGGGATGCATCCGCCTTCAGGAAGCCGTGGCCGAAGAACGCGGTTTCCGGTACGACCGCCGGTGGATGCTGGTGGTCCCGGACCCGAATGGCGGACCGTGGCAGTTCGTAACCCAGCGGACTATTTTCCCGATGGCCCTGCTCGACGTAGCCCTCACCGAAACCACCCTCCAGGTCTGGCATCGGCACCGGCCGGAAGACGGACTGGAGATACCGCTGACGCTGGAAAGTGAGGAAACGCTGCTGGCCACGGTCTGGGACGATACCATGCCCGTCCGGACGGTCAGTGCGGAGGCGGACCGCTGGTTTAGCCGGACGCTGGGCTTCCCCTGCCGACTCGTGCGGATGCCGGATTCAACCCGTCGGGAAGCGGATTCCAGATACGCCCGACCGGGCGATGTGGTCAGTTTCGCGGATGGTTACCCGTTTCTGCTCATCGGGCAGGCGTCGCTCGACGAACTGAACGGCCGTCTGACGGAGCCCGTAGCGATGGCGCGTTTCCGGCCGAATCTGGTCGTGAGCGGCTCGCTGCCGTATGCCGAGGATGCCTGGTCCCGGTTTATCATCGGGGATCTGCCTTTTCGGGGGGTAAAACCCTGTGCCCGCTGCGTTCTGACCACCATCCATCCCGAAACCGGCGAGCGCGGACAGGAACCTTTGAAAACCCTGGCCGCCTATCGCACGTTCAACCGGAAAGTCCTGTTTGGGCAAAACGTCATTCCCGATGCGACCGGTCTGGTGCGCGTTGGCGATGCCGTTCGGGTTCTGGAGGAAAAAGTAATGGTGCCGGGCAGCAAGGCTACGGCATAAAAGTGATTCGTGCGGATTCTATGCGGGTGATTTCCCTTCTTCAACAGCGGGTACAGGCGGCTCACTGGTTAAGTATCGACGTGGTGATTGGAGCCGTGTTTACGCACCGGATGGTGTCGCGGTTTCCCGATGGACAGGAAGCCGGCTCCTGGTCGGTGACGCTGACGCTGGCGCTCTGTATTTTTCTTATTTACGCCGCCGACCGGCTGATCGACGGACTGCGGTTCAAGGCCAGCGGGCAGGCGCTTCCCGACCGGCACTGGTTCCATGCCGCCAACCGGCGCATGCTCGTGCTGACGATGGCCGTTTGTGTGGGGCTGAGTCTGCTGCTGCTGTTCTGGCTGCCGGCTTCGGTCGTTCGCTTCGGCTTGATTCTGGCCCTCCTCTGCGCGGTTTACCTCTTCGGCGTGTCGCGTCTGCCGCAGGATCATCCCCTTCTGGCGTTCAAGGAGCCGCTGGTCGCCCTGCTTTATACGGTCGGAATCTGGGGTAGTATTTTTGTGCAGAGAGAAACGATCGGCTGGACGGAATGGGCGCTGGTCGGCCTATTTCTGGGCGTCGCGTTTCAGAATATTCTACTTTTTTCGCTCATGGAGCATTACGAAGGCGAGGAGCACGGTCTGTCGCTGGCTTCGCTCTGGGGCCCTTCGCAGTGCGACTGGGTGCTTCGGTCGCTGACGGGCGTGCTGGTGCTGCTGGCGCTGGCGGTGTTCATGTTCGGCGGGCCGCGTTACGTCCAGCGGGCGGCGGTCGTGGAAGGGCTGATGAGCCTGGGACTGTACATCATCCAGCGTTATCCGGAGTATTTTCTGGAAAACGGCCGCTATCGCTGGGTCGGCGACGGCGTGTTCTGGCTGCCGGGCTTAATTCTTTAAAACGAGAAATGCCATATCTGCGAGATATGGCATTTCTCGTTTTAAAGAATTAAGGCATCGCCGGTTCTTCAGAAGGCACATACTCCAGCAAATCCCCCGGCTGGCAGTTCAGCGCGGCGCACAGGGCTTCCAGGGTCTCGAAGCGGACGGCTTTGGCCTTTCCGGTTTTGAGGATGGACAGATTCGCCATGGTGATTCCCACTTTTTCGGACAATTCGGTCAGCGACATCTTTCGCTTCGCCATCATCACATCGACGTTTACGACTATAGGCATGGGTCAGATGGTGAGGTCGTGTTCTTCCCGGAGCGATAATCCGTATTGGAAAACATGGCTGAGAATAATCAGAAACACCCCGGCTACCGCAAAGCTCCAGTCGGCCGGAAAGAAAAACGAGCCGTCGTACTGGGGTTCGAAGCGGAAATTCAATTGCTCCAGATAGCGCACAGTGAAATAATGCCGCAGGTGATGGAGGATTAAAACCAGAACGTAATAACTCAGCAGGAGCCAGCCCACCCGGTTCAGGTGGCTGATTTGCCAGGGGCTGAAGATGTCGTCCCTGCTAAAGCCTTCAAACAGCGCCTTTAATCGCCAGGTAATCGCTAATCCAAGCAGGACGAGCAGAAGCATGCCTGAATACGTCAGCAACAGGAGGTGTAGCGGAAACTGCCGGAATTCTTTCCAGGAACGAAACGTAAAATTAAGTTTTAAGGTCCCAAAGTCGTTGGGCGATTGCACATAAAGGGGCGGCTGTCGGCTTATTTCTTTCGAAAACACCGGAGGCCGTACCCAATACGAGTTGATGGGCTGAATGACCCCGTGCAGCGCAATATACACGCCCATGCCGAGGCCGTCTTTGTCCCGACCTTCGTCCCTGGTCGCCAAAATACTTCCAAAAGCCAGTAGATAAACCAGGACAAGAGCCCCCTGCCCGTAAAAAAGAAAAGCAAAAAGTTTGCTCATGCCCGATGCGAGTGGTTTCATAGCGATTCGTCCAGTCAAGGTTGGAAAACGGAATGCGTGAGTTGAGTCTTGGTCAGGAAGGGCGCAGGTTTCGGTAAAGATATATTTTACTTTTATTCAGAAGCAATATTTTTTTATTGATTAACAATAAAATTTTTCTGTTACTGGTTTGTTTCCCCGCCCGCTTTACCGTATGGATTTGGCAACCCGACGGAAGAATGTAATTTTGGCAGAACATCCTGATAACAACTATATTTTAAAAATGACAACATCCATCGATTCCTCTACTCAGCAGAAAATAGACCGCTGGCTGGCTGGCAATTACGACGCCGATACCAAAGCCGCCATTCAGAAAATGATGAGCAGCAGCGAAACCACCGAACTGGTGGACGCTTTTTATAAAGACCTCGAATTTGGCACGGGCGGGCTGCGCGGCCTCATCGGCGTCGGCTCCAACCGCATGAACCGCTACACCGTGGGCGCCGCCACACAGGGGCTGGCCAACTACCTCCTGCAGGCGTTTCCGGAGGGCGGCATCAAAGTGGCCATTGCCCACGACAGCCGCCGCATGAGCCCCGAATTTGCCCGGCTGGCCGCCGAAATCTTCTCGGCCAACGGCATCGAAGTGTACCTGTTCTCCGAGCTGCGCCCCACGCCCGAACTGTCGTTTGCCATCCGCCAGCTCGGCTGCCAGTCGGGCGTGGTCGTGACGGCCTCGCACAACCCGCCGGAATACAACGGCTACAAAGTGTACTGGAACGACGGCGGCCAGGTGGTGGCCCCGCACGACAAAAACATCATCGGCGAGGTGACCAAGATCACGTCCATCGACGACATCAAATTTGACGGCGACGTTTCCCGAATCCACGAAGTGCTGGAAGAAGTAGACTCGGTTTATGTGGACAAAATCGTCCAGAACGCCGTGAATGCCGACGTGATTGCCCGCCAGAAAGACCTCAGCATCGTCTATACGCCAATTCACGGCACGGGCATTACGCTCGTTCCGCGGACGCTGAAGGCGCTCGGTTTCGAGAATGTGCACATTGTGGAAGAACAGGCGACGCCGGACGGCAACTTCCCGACGGTTTCATACCCGAACCCCGAGGAAAAAGAAGCCATGCAACTGGCCCTGAACCTGGCCCAGTCGCTGAACGCCGACCTCGTGATGGCGACCGACCCGGATTCGGACCGCGTCGGGGCGGGTGCCCGCAACCACCACGGCGAGTTCGAACTGCTGAACGGCAACCAGATGGCCAGCCTCATTATCTACTACCTGCTGCGCGCCTGGAAAGAAGCCGGGAAGCTGACAGGCAAGGAGTTTGTCGCCAAAACCATCGTAACCACGGACCTCATCGACAAAATGTGCGCTTCGTCGGGCGTTCCCTGCTACAACACGCTGACGGGCTTCAAATACATCGCTCAGGTTATCCGCGAACTGGAAGGCCAGCAGCAGTTTATCGGCGGCGGCGAAGAAAGCTACGGATACCTGATCGGCGATTTCGTCCGGGACAAGGACGCCATCGCTTCCTGCGCCATGATTGCCGAACTGACCGCTTACGCCAAAGACAAGGGCCTGAGCCTGTTCGACCTGCTGATGGAAATGTACCAGGAGTACGGGTTCTATTACGAAGGACTGATTTCGCTGACGAAAAAAGGCAAAACGGGCGCGGAGGAAATCCAGCAGATGATGGCCGATTTCCGCGCTAATCCGCCGAAGCAGATCGCCGGTTCGGCCGTGGTTCGGATGGACGATTACAAGGAACTGACCCGCACGGATGTCCGGACGGGCGAGAAGACACCGATTGAAGCCGGAAAAATGGGCATCGAAGCCTCGAACGTACTCCAGTTTTTCACGGAAGACGGAACCAAGGTGTCGGCCCGCCCCAGCGGAACCGAGCCGAAGATCAAGTTCTACGTCGGCGTGAACGAACCGCTGTCCAGCCGGGAGGAGTTCGACGCCGTTTACGCCCAGCTGAAAGAAAAAGTAAAAACGGTTGCGGCAGATATGAACCTAGTTTAATAGGAGTAGTTTTTCAGTAATTATCACTAGGTAGGAAGCCCCGGCATACGTCCGGGGCTTTTGTGTTATTACTAGGTTTGACAGGGAAAAGTTTCCTCGCTATAGATGGAATAAAAATTATTGACTTTCAGTTAGTTGTCTTTTTGCGAATTGTATACGTAAAACATAGACTTTATTTTAATATTTAAATATTCTAACAAAAAGTTGCAATAATTTATACCTGAGAAGTCGAATTTTTATTAGTTTCGACCCGTCCTGAGTAGGGAAAGTACTCAAGGGTTTATACTAGTCTACTTTAACTTATCCTTAACACTTATGAATCATTGCTACCAGCGAAAGCTTCGCCTGGTCGGGACGGTTATGCTTGCATGGCTGCTGACCGCTTTGGCGTGGGCACAGGATCGAAAAGTATCGGGGCGCATCACCGACGGCACAGACCAGACGCCGCTCCCGGGCGTCAACGTCGTTGTGAAAGGAACGCAGATCGGCGTCACTACGGACGCCCAGGGGCGCTTCACCCTCGCCGTTCCCCGCGACAGGGATGTCATTTCGGTTTCCGCCATCGGATTCGCCGGACAGGAAATCGCCATCGGCAACCGCAGTGAGGTGCTTGTGCAACTCGTCAGCGACATCAAAACCCTCAACGAAGTCGTCGTGACGGGATACGGTTCGCAGCGTAAAAAGGACATTACGGGCGCTGTGACGGTCGTGAAGGCCAACGAACTGACGGCCGTACCCGTTCCCAACCTGACGCAGGCACTCCAGGGCCGCGCCGCCGGGGTGATGGTCGGCAACGACAACTCGCCGGGCGGGGGAACGATGGTCCGGATACGCGGTTTCGGCACCATCAACAACAACTCACCGCTCTACATCATCGACGGCGTCCCGACGACGGGCTCGCTCAACAACATCAACCCCAACGATGTGGAGTCGATGCAGATTCTGAAAGACGCGTCGGCGGCATCCATCTACGGAGCCCGCGCCGCCAACGGGGTGGTCATCATCACCACCAAAAAAGGAAAAGCCGGCGAGCCGAAAATCACCTTCGATATGTACTTCGGTACGCAGCGGCCGGGCAGGTTTCTCGATCTGCTGAACTCGCAGGAACTGGGCGATCTGATCTGGGAATCAGAAAAGAATGTGGGCCGCACACCCAACAACGCCCAGTACGGCAGCGGCGCCACGCCCCGCATTCCGGATTACATCTGGCCATCGGGCGTGATGGAAGGCGACCCGCGCGTGGCCCGCGATGCCAACGGGAATTTCATCAACTACACCGGCGACATCAACGACCCCGAACTGGGCCGCTCCCGCTGGAACATCACCCGCGCCAACAAGGATGGAACCGACTGGCAGGACGTGATCTTCAACCCGGCACCCATCCAGAACTACCAGATTGGAGCCAGCGGCGCGACCGACAAGGCCAATTATGCCATCTCCTTCAACCATTTCAACCAGAAGGGGATTATGATTCATACGAATTACAAGCGCTATACGATGCGGGCCAATACGGAGTTCAAGTTCCGGAACCGCTTCCGAATTGGCGAAAACTTCTCGGTTTCGTACGACGAACGGGTAGGCCAGCCCAACGGCAACAACAACGAATCCAACCCGATCATGTTTGCCGTGCGGATGCACCCGCTGGTACCGGCTTATGACGTGGCCGGAAACTTCGGTGGGGCCAAAGGCTCAAACCTCGGCAACGCCCGCAGCCCGCTGGCCGAACTGGCCCGCAGCAAAGACAACGTAACGCGCGGCGTGATGCTCTTCGGCAATGCGTATGCTGAGGCGGACCTTGCCAAAGGGCTCACGTTCCGGACGAGCTTCGGTCTGGAGTACAATCTGTTCAATACCAACGCCTTCACGATGCGGGATATTGAGTCGGCCGAGTCGCGGAACGCCAACAGCCTGACGGTCACGCACAGCTACAACAACTCCTGGACCTGGTTTAACACGCTGACGTACAACAAGTCGATTGGAAAACACAACGTCAACGTCCTGGGCGGGACGGAGGCTGTGGCGACCTTTTCGCAGGGTTTCAACGCCACCCGTTCCAACTTCGCCTTCGATGATCTGGATTACCGTTTTCTGAACGCCGGCAGTCCGCTGGGTCTACAAAACAGCGGCGGCGGGGCCGTTCGGACGCGCCTGTTTTCGCTGTTCGGGAAGGTCAACTACTCGTTCAACGACTTTCTGCTGGCCGATTTCACGCTCCGCCGGGATGGCTCGTCGCGCTTCGGGGCGGGCAACCGGTACGCGGTGTTCCCGGCGGCCAGCATTGGGCTGCGCCTGACGGAACTGAGCTTCCTGAAGTCGGTGACTTTCCTGTCCGATCTGAAACTGCGGGCGGGCTGGGGGCAGACGGGCAACCAGAACATTCCGAACGTGTACAACGCCTATACGCTCTTTGAGCCGCGTCCGGAGCAGAACCACTACGACATCAACGGCTCACGCTCGTCCATCGTGCCGGGCTTCGACATCGTGCAGTTTGGAAACCCGAACGGGAAGTGGGAAACCACCACCTCGACCAACATCGGTTTCGACGCCAGCCTGCTCAACAACAAACTGGAAGTGGTCTTCGACTGGTACGTTCGCAAAACGAGCGACATGCTGAACCAGATCGACATTCCGCGGACGCAGGGCATTGCCACGGTGCCGTTTGTGAACATCGGCGATATGCAGAACAAGGGGGTCGATCTGGCCATCAACTACAACGGCCGCAGCGGCAACGGGAACTTCCGCTACTCGGTGGGGGCTAACTTCTCGACTTACCGCAACAAGGTCCTGAAAATCAACGACGACCCGAACTCCATTCGCTTTGGCTTCGCCACCCGCATCCCGGCCATGAGCGCCACCAAGGTAGGCATGCCGATCGGGTCGTTTTACGGCTTTTTCGTGGATGGCATCTTCCAGACCGAAGAAGAGGCCCGGAATGCCCCGCAGTTCGGGACCTACAACCGCGCCGGTTCGTTCATCTTCCGGGATGTCAACGGCGACGGCCGCGTGACCACCGCCGACCGCGATTTCATGGGCAATCCGCACCCCGACTTTACCTACGGTCTGAATGTGAACCTCGGCTACAAAAACTGGGATCTGACCTTGTTCGGACAGGGCGTGTACGGCAACCAGATTTTCAACTACGTCCGGTACTGGACCGACTTCCAGGTGTTTCAGGGCAACCGCAGCCGCCGGATGCTGGAGGATTCGTGGCGGCCGGGTAAGACCGATGCCAAGCTGCCGCAGCTCCGCTCGACCGACGCCACCAGCCAGCAGGTATCGTCTTATTTCCTCGAAAACGGCTCTTACCTGCGCCTGCGCAACATCCAGCTGGGCTACAACCTACCCGCCAACCTGCTCCGGAGGCTGGGACTGGGTCAGACGCAAATCTACGTGCAGGGGCAGAACCTGCTGACCTTCACCAAATACACCGGTCTGGATCCTGACATCAACCTGCGCTCGTCGGGGACCGACAACCAGGACATTCACATGGGTGTCGATGAAGGCGCGTACCCCGTGGCCCGGACGTTCCTCGGTGGTCTGCGGCTGAGCTTTTAATTAATTGAGCGATTGAGTGATTTGGCGGTGGCGTGGTTTCCGGAAAGCGAGATTTTCTGAAGGCACTCAATCTCCGGAGGGGTAATCCACTCCATCACTCAATCGCTCCATCACTCAATAAAAAGAGACAAAGTCAATGAAAAAGACGCTCATTATATCTTCAATGCTGGCGCTGGGGATGGTGTCCTCGTGCAGCGAAAGTTTTCTGGACGTAAAGCCTACGGGCGTGGCGTCGCTGGAGCAGGTTACCAACAAAAGCGGCGTGAACGCCCTGCTGATCGGAGCGTATTCGCTGCTGGATGGCATTGGTTCCGGCACTACCAACTGGCACGCGGCCATTTCCAACTGGGTGTATGGCGGGGTGGCTTCCGACGATGCCTACAAAGGCACCGATGCCGGTGACCAGCCCGAAATTTCGTTCATCGAACGCTACGAAGCCTTACCCAACATGGTCCACATGCGCGGCAAATGGACCCATAGCTATGACGGCGTGGCCCGCAGCAACGACGTGCTGCAGGCGCTTCCGCAGGTCAAGGACATGACGGAGGCCGAAAAAGTGCAGGCCACGGCCGAAGCCCGTTTCCTCCGCGGCCATTACCACTTCGAAGCCAAGCGGATGTGGAACATGGTGCCCTACATCGATGAAAAAACCTACGACCCGAGTAATCCGAATTCGACCAAGCTCACTAACGACAAAAACATCTGGCCGAACATCGAAGCGGACTTCAAATTTGCGATGGACAATCTGCCCGTGACGCAGTCGCAGCGGGGGCGGGCGACGCGCTTTGCGGCTATGGCTTACCTGGCCCGGACGTATCTGCATCAGCAGAAATACGCCGACGCGAAGCCCCTGCTCGATGCCATCGTAAACAGCGGCCGGTTCCGGCTGGTGGATTTTCACGACAACTTCCGCGCCGCGACCAACAACAACGCCGAGTCCGTTTTTGAGGTACAGTTTTCGGTGAACGACGGCACCAACGGCGGCAACGGCAATGCCGGCGACGAGCTGAACTGGCCTTATTTCTCCAGTGCGCCGGGTGGCGGCTGCTGCGGCTTTTACCAGCCTTCGCACAATCTCGTCAACGCTTTCAAGACTGACGCCAACGGCCTGCCGCTGTTTGATACCTTCGACAACGTGGACCTGAAAAACGACATGGGCGTGGCCGCTTCGGCCGCCTTTGACCCCGACCGCACCACGCCGCTCGACCCGCGCCTGGACTGGACGGTGGGCCGCCGGGGCGTTCCGTTTCTGGACTGGGGCATTATGCCGGGCGTAACCTGGATTCGCGACCAGCAGTACGCCGGGCCGTATACGGGTAAAAAGTGGATGTACTACCGTTCGGAGGAGGGCACCAACACCCATTCAACCAACAAGCGTCGCCTGGCCAACAACTTCCGCCTCATCCGCTACGCCTCGGTGCTGCTCTGGCTGGCCGAGTGCGAAGTGGAGGTAGGCAGCCTGCAACGCGCTCGCGAACTGGTAAACATGATCCGCAAGCGGGCCAAAGAAAGCCGCCCGGTGACGCTCGCCGACGGTACGCCCGCGGCCAACTACGTCATCAACGAATACCCGGCCAACTCGCCCCTGTTTGCGGCCAAAGACGCCGCCCGGTCGGCGGTGCGGTTTGAAACCCGGCTGGAGTTCGCGATGGAAGGCCACCGTTTCTTCGACCTCGTGCGCTGGGGTGTCGCCGACCAGGTCCTGAACGCATACCTGCGCTCGGAAAGCCGCCGCCGCCAGTATCTGAACGGAGCCGTGTTCACAAAAGGGAAAAGCGAGTATTTCCCGCTGCCGATCGACGAAATCACCAACAGCTTCGTCAACGGCCAGCCCACGTTGAAACAGAACCCCGGATACTAATCAGTTAAGAGTTAAGAGTTAAAAGTTAAGAGCGGTCCGCCGCCGCGGTAAGGCTCCGCTCCATCAGATACCTGACGAGGCGGAGCCTTACCGCGGCGGCGGACCGCTTTTAACTCTTAACTTTTAATTTTTAACTCCCTTAAAGGTTCCCTCGCACCGTCAGGACCAGGTTCCGGCCTGGGGCGCTGATGCCGGAGGCAAAAACGCGGTAATTGCGGTCGAGGAGGTTTTCCAGAGCGGCCTGAAGCTGAAGGTGGCGGTTCAACTGGTAGCTCGTCCGGAGGTTGATCGTCTGCCACGAAGGCATGCCCTGTGGAGTGGCGTAAACGATGTTGTCTTCGCCAATCAGGTTGTAATCCCTGAGCCGCTTCCAGCCGTTGAAAAGCACATTCGCTTCGGCCCGGAACCGCTTCACGGTGAGGCGGAGGCCGCCCCGGCCGAAGACCGGCGGAATGTGGTCGAGCGGGTAAGCCGTCGAGTCCGTTCGGATGCGGCCGTAGGTGTACGTCACCGTGCCGAAGGCTTCCAGCGCGTTCGTCAGTCGCGCCGAAAGCTGACCGCTGAAGCCATACAGGTACGCTTCGGCGGCGTTGGCCTGGGTAACCACGCGGCTCAGCCGACCGTTGTACTGCACCTGCGTCTGCCCGTTGATCGTGCTGGGCTGGGTCGTGATCGCGTTGTTATAAAGGGTGTAAAACCCTTCGGCCTCCACGGTCACGCGCTCGCCGAACGTCTTGCGGATGCCGGCATCGGCGCTGTAGGTACGTTCGGGTTCCAGATCGGGGTTCGGCACAATGAGCGTTCCGGCGACCGATTCAAACACTTTCGCCAGATCGTCCACGTTCGGAACCCGGTAGCCCGACGACAGCGAAGCCGACAGCCGCAGGTCTTTTTTCAGCCGCATCGTCCAGCCCAGACTGCCCGTAAACGCGCCGTTTTTCTGAGTCACCTCATCGAAAGGAAAGGGGAAAAACGTCTTGTCGTTGAACCGGGCATAGAGCCGGTTCCAGGCATACCGCGCCCCGTAGCTGAACGTCGAGCGGCGCACGTCGAGGGTGCCCGACACGTAGCCCGCCAACGATTGCGTCTGCGCGCCGCCGTCCGGATAACGGGTGTCGAGCGACGACTCCGCGCCGGTCCGGAGGTTGGTCAGAAAGGCCCGTGAGGCCACGTCGTTGTACGTGCCTTCCAGGCCGTAACGAATTTCGTGAACCGGCAAAAGGGCTTTCCGCAAATCCGCATTCAGCGTCCAGACATCCACCTGTTCGAGGCGGTTCTGGAGCGAATAATTGCCAAACCGGCGATTATGACGGCTTTCCCGCACATCCTGATACGCCGCCGTCAGCTTCAGGTCGTCGGCGAGGCGGTGGTTCAGCGACTGGTTGAGGTGATAGGCCAGCATCGTCCGGCGCTGCGGCCCGTAATACCATTCGGCAAAGCGGAGATTGCCCTGATTGTCGGTTTCGGTCAGGCGGTCGTAGCGCGGAAAATCGGTGGTGGTCGAAAGCTGGAAGTTCAGCATATGGCTCGTCCGGGCAGACGGGCGGAACAGCACTTTCTGCATCACGTCCAGCTGCCGGTAGCCCGAAGGGGTCTGCACGTTCGGGTCGGGGTTGCGGACCTGAATGTCCACGCCATTTTCCTGCCCGACATACGTGGGACGCAGGCCAAGGTTGCCAATGGCACTGTTGCGCCGGGCGCCCTGCCGCAGGTCGTCGAAGTCCGAAGCCGTCACGCTGCTGAGGAAAGCCCATTTTTTGAAACCAATGTTCCAGTCGAGGTGGCCGGTTTTTTCCTGCATGGCCGAGCCGTAGCGAAAAGCCGCGTTGGCCGTGGTGCGGGGCGTCGTCGAATCGCTGAGTTTGGGCGAAAGCGTCTGCATATAGATGACGCCGCCGAGGGCATCGCTGCCGTACAGCACCGAGTTCGGGCCGAGGGCAATTTCGGTGCGTTCGACCACGGCATTGTCGAGCGTCAGGATATTTTGCAGGTGACCGCCGCGGAAAATGGCCGTGTTCATCCGCACGCCATCGACCACCAGCAGCACTTTGTTGGCCTCAAAACCGCGCAGAATGGGGCTTCCGCCGCCGAGCTGGCTTTTCTGGACCAGCACCTGGCCGCTTTGCTGAAGGACGTCGGCCATTGTCGGTTGGTTCAGAAACTGCACTTCTTTCTGGCTCAGCACCCGCACCGACTGGGCGACCCGGTTCTGGTTTTCGGGCTGGCGACTGGCCGAGACCACAACTTCGTTCAGTTCATGCTGTTTTTCGGAAAGCAGAATCGTATAATTGGCCGCTGACAACTGCCCGGGCTTTAGTTTGAGTGTCTGATAACCTACGCGGCGGATGAGCAGCGTTTCACTTGAGCCGGTCAGGATTGCCTTGCCGGTTTTATCCGTAAAAAGCGGGGTCGTATTGGGGCCTGCGGGCCGTATTTCGGCGTTTTCAACGGGGAACAAAGTAGCTTTGTCCAGAACCGTCAGTACCTGGGCGGAGGCCGATAGGGTACAAACGGTCAGGCAAAGCAGGAGTCGGTAACGAAAACTCATGCTGTCGTTTGGCTGATTAAATACTTTTAAGAGAAATCAATTGAAGCGGGTTTCTCGCAGATTTACACAGATTTCAGACGCAGATTCACACAGATTCTTCTGCGAAAATCTGCGTTTCAAATCTGCGTAAATCGGCGAGGAACCTTCCCGGAACAATCAGCCAATCGGCGGCGGCGTGAGCACCTGGCCCGCCCGGTCGGCAAACCGCGACGGCGGCGAAAAAAAGCAGACTTCGGGCCGCAGAAGTCGGGGAGAAAAACGAAAGGTCGGGGTCGAAGCAGCCCACTGATCGCCCGGGAGTCCGGACTTTTTCTTTCGCACGGGTTCGGGGGCCGTCCCGCCTTCGTCTTCATCAAACAGCCAGGGCGCCATTTCCCGGAACGCGGTTTCGGCCGTGTCGGCATACCCGATGATGATGAGCGAATCGCCCACGGTCCGGCGTTCGAGCACGTCCACCATCACGCCCTGCCACTCAAATTCAGGCTGTTCCCGCAGAAAGCCGGGGGCCTCGTTGCGGTGCAGGGCAATGCGGACCTTTTCTTCCGGAGCAAAAAACGTTTTGAGCGCCGACGCCTGCCGGATAACCGCCAGTTCTCCCGCCCGGTAGGCATACACCCCGGCCAGCGCGGCAGCGCAGAGCAGCAGGACGGACCGGATCAGCAGGGAAACGGGCATAGACGGCGACGAAGTGAGGGATAAAAGTAGGCAAAAAAAGCCAGAAACCGGTTTGCTCTCGCCCGGGCGTACCCGCGGATTTCAATAACCTTTTTGGCCTGTCGGGGTTATAAAGAGAGGATTAGACAACGAAACGTTATGAATAAGGAAGATTTTCAGGGACATAGAGCCAACCGGGAAGGTGAACTGCGGGAGGAGAGCGATGAGCAGAGCGTTCGTCGCGACGGCGCGCAGATTACCGGCCGCACGGATGGTCCGTACGCCAGCGATGGCACCGATATGGACCGGGCTTTGAAAGACAATAAAAACCGGGACGTGATCGAAGATTCGGCCAACGGCCTCGACAGTGTGCAGGAACGGGGCGGTCAGGACGGCCGCAACATCCGGGGGTTTGGCGGAATTGACATGGACAGCAAGAACGGCGTTATCCGTTTCAACGACATCAATTCCAACATGGCCGACGACATCACGGAGGAAGGTCTGAATCAGGTTCCCAAGTCGGACACCTCTACGGTGAGCGTGACGACCCACGGCCCGGATGATTACGCCTCGGACAGCGACGTGCCCGTTCCGAATGCGCAGGAACGCGCTAAAGAGCAGGACACCGACGAAGGAACCGATGCCAACGATTCCAGCACCAATTCCACGGAATCCAAGGAAAAACAAAGTGAAGACATTGGTCGCACGGGCACCAGCACGACGCACCAACCCGCTTATTAATAATTAGTTAGGAGTTAAGAATTATGAGTTATGAGTTGATGAATTCCGGTTTGACCGCGGTTTCTTAAAACTTGATAACTCATAATTCTTAACTCCTAACTCTTAACTAAATCAACGTTATGAGTCTGACAAGCAAATCCAGAAAAGAAAGCAGCGAGTCGAATGCGGCTCAGCGCATGGGCAATACGATGGGTCAGCACCCCGAAACCGGCCAGTTATACGACCGCGACCTTCGCGCCGACCTGACTTCCAAACGGGCCGATTCGAGCGATGTGGACCCGCAGGACGTTCAGCCGATTGATGATGAGCCGACTAATCAGGTCGCGAACGACCGGGGCGACAGCGACCGGGTGGAAGCCGTTCGCCGGGATACCGTCGAGGATGCGGAAATGACCCGTGACCGGGACAGCCTGGCCGAGGGCAACATCACGCATGTGAAAACCATTACGGCCAGCGACGTGGTCCACAAGGATTTCGACGGGCAAGACAGTCTCCGCCGCAACCCTGACGGACCAATAGACGAACTGGGGCACTCGTAGAAACAAACAGCAGGCGGCATGGCGGCATTTAACGGGGACCTGACTTCGGGTCGTGGCCCTGTTAAATGCCGCCATGTTTTTAAGCCACTACGAGCCGACCGGCCCGCTGCCACAGAGCCAGCACAAGCAGGGAAAGGACGCAGATTGCCCCTTCAATGACGATCCACTGCTGCCCGAATGCGCCCAGCGGTCCTTCCACCTGGGCCGTTATCCAGCGTGAAAGGGCGTACAGCCCGGTAATCAACGCCACAAAAGCCAGCCCTTCCTTGGGGCGGCGAATGCCCAGATAGACCAGCATTACACTGATCGAGAGTCCGGCCCCGCCGTACACGCCCCGGATGGAGCTGTAGGCGTCGGTCGTGGTCAGTTTTACCTGCACCAGATCCATAACGGCCTGCGGACTTTGGAAGGCCATCACGGCTACCATAAAAATGCCCAGCGTGGCGAGGCCAATCAGAAAGCGGGCGGCGAATCGAAGAAATGTCGTGTTCATGGCGGTTGTCGTTTATTTTTGCAAAAAAAGCGAACCGCCCCGCCACCGACGGCGCATTTTGCGACAAAGTAGTAGCCAGTCTGCGCCATGCACGTACACAGCGAAATCGTCCGGACCATTGCCCGCAACTGCGCCGCCTTCGGAGTAGCCGAAGAAGCGGTCTATCGTCAGGCCGGCATCACGCCCGAAATCCTCGCCGTCGCCGATGGAATGGTCGATTGGAAAATCGGCATTCGCATGTGGGAAAGCGCCCTCGAACTGACCCGCTACCGCTATATCAGCCTGAATTTCGGCAAAAACATCACCTTCTCGGTCCTGGGCTGGATTGCGCCCGTCACGGCCAGCAGCCGAAATCTGGCGATGGCCTGGCGCAGTTTCGCCGACTTTTTCCCGCTCATGGGCGATATGTTTTCGTACGAGGTGGAAGAAGGAACCAACGGGACCGTCGTGGTGCGCTACGAGCCAAATCCCGTCTGGCAGGAAGCCAGCCCGCTCACGGCCGCCCTTGCCGCCGAGCACGCCATGAGCCTGACGCTTTCCCTTTCGGGCTATCTCTGCGGACGGATCGTTTTCCCGCTGCTGGCGCGGTTCGGCCATAAAGTCCCGAAGGAAGAGGAGGCCCTTTTTCGCAGCCAGTTCGGGCAGGTGCAGTTTGGCGCGCCGCAGTACGAACTGGTGTTCGACGCCGCCACGGCCGCCCTGCCGCTGGTGTCGGCCAATACGCTGTTGTACGACAACATGCGCAGTTTGTGTCTGGAAAAACTGCGCCAGCTTGAGCAGCAGACAGGCGTGTCGAGCCGGGTGCTCCAGCTGATGACGCAGAAACAGGCCTACTACGCTCCCCGGCTCGAAGACGTGGCGGCGATGCTCGGCCTGAGCCCCCGGACGCTGCAACGGAAGCTCCGCGAGGAAGGCCGGACGTTTCAGGAATTGCTGGAAGAGCACCAGATCGAACTGGCCTCGCAACTGCTCCGCCGCCCGGATGTGCGGGTGCAGGAGGTGGCGTTTCAGCTGGGATTCAACAGTTTGCAGAGTTTTAGCCGGGCCTTCAAGCGGAAAACGGGTCGGACGCCTTCGGAGGTTCAGCGGTTGCTCGGCCCTAATCCGGTTGCGGAGTAGCGGATCAGGATTTTTTCACAAATTCTTTCAGCGCGTCGAGGCTGGCGTCGTGGTGATCCAGAAAAAGCGGTTCGTGGAAGTGATTGAGCTTGCGCAGCAGGTCCACCAGCGTCCGTTTTTCCGACTCGGTGAGGTTGCCCGCTACCAGTTGAGACACAGCCAGCATGGGCTCAAAAACGCCGTAAATCGTCTGGCGACCTTTCGCGGTAAGGCGCACCCGTTTGCTGCGGCGGTCCTGCGGGTCGTCGAACTGCTCGATCAGCCCCGCACCCAGCAGCCGCTTGATTACCTCAATGCCCGACGTTTTTTCCTGCTTATGAACCTGAATCAGCTCGGTTTTGGTCAGGCTTTCCGTCGCCATGAGCTTGGCGAGGTAGCTGAAATCATCCATCGTCGTCAGCGGGGAGCCGTCGAGGGCTTTCTTGGTGTAATGCCGGGCGTAGCGGTTGAGGTACACCACGTACATCCCGATATCCTTTTCCGGGGCGGTCATCTGGGCCTCCCAACGCTTCTGGGGTGCCTGGCTGGGGTCGTCCCGCACGGCTTCCGGGGCCGAATGCCCCAGCAACCAGCGGGCAAAATCGTCCAGAGCCGGGCCGGATTCGCCCTTCTCTTTCTCGTACACTTCAAGCTGTTCTAGAATTTCCTTTAACAAACGGTAGTTCATGGCGCAGGCTGTCTACTGCAAATATAGTACGATTACATACTTTAAAACTATTTTTTCGTCTTTTTTGACGTATAGTCTTGCGGTTTATGTACGTCTTCGTACTAAATTTGCCGAAAATAAAAACGAGGTCGTATGAATTGGAAGCACTATCTCCTAATCCTTTTTTCGGTTCTGTTTTCTTCGTGGGCCTGCGGGCAAGCGCCAACGGGGGTTATTACCGGACTGGTGCGGGACAAAAACACGCAGGAACCGCTAATCGGCGTGACGGTCCAACTGGAAGGCAAAAACATTGGTGGAGTGACAGATGCCGAAGGCCGTTTTCGCCTGACGGCCCCGGTGGGTAGCTACAACCTGAAAGCGTCGTACGTCGGCTACCGGGCCGAGACCAAATTCAACCTGAACCTGACTTCCGGCAACGCCCTGACGGTCAATTTTGAACTGCTGTCCGACGAAACTACGCTGAGCGAAGTGTCCGTGAAAGCCCAGCGGGCCACCGCCGCCGTCACGACGCTCGAAACGCCGAACTCCATCCAGCGCCTGTCCACCGAAGAAATCCGGTCGAATCCGGGCGGCAACTTCGACATTTCACGGGTCATCCAGTCCCTGCCGGGCGTGGGCGGAACGGGCGGTTCGGTGGGCGGCTTCCGAAACGACATCATCATCCGCGGCGGCGCGCCCAACGAAAACGTCTATTACCTGGACGGCATCGAGATTCCGGTCATCAATCACTTCGCCACGCAGGGGTCGGCGGGCGGCCCGACGGGCATTCTGAATGTGTCCTTCATCGAGGACGTAACCTTGTCTTCCAGCAGTTTTGACGCCCGCTACGACAACGCGCTGGCGTCGGTCTTTCAGTTTAAACAGCGGGAGGGAAACCCCGAGCGGTTCCAGGGCAACGTCCGGCTAAGCGGAACGGAACTGGCGGGCACGGTGGAAGGGCCGTTGTCCGACAAAACGACGTTCATCGCGTCGGCGCGGCGGTCTTATCTGCAACTGCTGTTTTCGGCTCTCGACCTGCCGATTCGTCCGAGTTACTGGGATTTTCAGTACAAAGTCACCCATAAACTGAACGCCAAAACGACCCTGACGGCATTGGGCGTAGGGGCCATCGACGACTTCTCATTTGCGGTCCCGCGGGAAACAACGCCCGAGAACGAATACACGCTCCGGGCCGTGCCCACCATTAAACAGTGGAACTACACGGTCGGATTCTCGCTGAAACGGCTAATTGCCAACGGGTATCTGAACGTTGCCCTGAGCCGGAACATGTTCGACAATTCGCTCGACCGTTTTGAAGATAGCCGCGATCCGGTGGAGAGTCGCCGGATTCTGCGTTCCCGTTCGCAGGAAATCGAAAACAAACTTCGGGTGGATGTCAACAAATTCATCAACGGCTGGAAGTTTTCCTACGGCGGTCTGGCGCAGTACGTGGGCTACAACAACGATTTTTTCAGCCGCATCCGCAACGAACTCCGCAATCCGGACGGCTCGCTGCTGCAACCGGCCGTTCGGGTCAATTTCAACACCGACCTGACGTTCTGGCGTTTTGGGGCGTTCGGCCAGGTGTCTAAAACCTTTGGTCCCCTGAGCGTATCAGGTGGCGTCCGGACCGACATGAATACCTTTTTGAACGACGGCATGAACCCGCTCCGGACGCTCTCGCCCCGGCTGGCGCTGAGTTATGCACTGTCCGACAAATGGAACCTGAACGCTTCGGTGGGCCGGTATTTCAAGCTCCCGATCTACACGGTGCTGGGCTTCCGCAATCCCGAAACGGGCGAGTTTGCCAACAAAAACAACCGCTACATCAACTCCAATCATTTTGTGCTGGGGACAGAATTCCTGCCGCGGCCATCGACCCGCTTCACGCTGGAAGGCTTTTACAAACGCTACAACGATTACCCGGTTTCGGTCCGCGACGGCATTTCGCTGGCCAACCAGGGCGGCGAGTTCGGGGCCATTGGCAACGAGCGGGTAGAAAGCACAGGCAAGGGGCGGGCCTACGGACTGGAGGCTCTTTTTCAGCAGAAACTGACGAAAAACATCTTTGCCGTGCTGTCGTACACCTTTGTGCGGAGCGAGTTTTCGGGCCGGAATGGGGTCCTGATTCCGTCGGCCTGGGACAACCGGCACCTGTTTTCGGGGTTGTTCGGGCGGAAATTCGGGCGGGGCTGGGAGATGGGGCTTCGCTACCGGTATGCGGGCGGCGCGCCGTACACGCCCTTCGATCTGGAGGCTTCGCAGCGCAACTATCTGTCGGTCGGAACGGGCATTCTGGATTATACCCGCGTGAATGCGCAGCGACTCGGCCGGTTCAGCCAGTTCGATTTCCGGCTGGATAAAAAGTGGAACTTCCGCCGCGCTACCTTCGACCTGTTTTTCGACGTTTCGAACGCCTTCGTTACGGCCAATCCGGCTTACCCGCAATACACGTTTCAGCGCACACCCGACAACAGCGCCTTTGTCACAACCGACGGGCAGCCCCTGCGCGCCGACGGTTCCAACGCCGTGCCGTTCATTCTGGACAATAACGAAGCGAGCGTAGTGCCGACCATCGGGTTTATCGTGGAATTCTAGTGGCTTTCAGGGGTGGCCCGACTCCGGCGAATCGTTCCGGCGGTGGTGCCACCCCTAACCCAGCTATTTCCGTTTCAGGATGAACACCCAGTCGTCCACCAGCGATTTCTGATAGCGCCAGGTGGTGTTTTTTTCCGTATCGAAATCCGGCAGGTCCGTTTTTTCGCCGGTGCGGGGGTTCCACATGGCTACGGAAAAGGTCTGTCCTTTCGGCAGCGCAACCTGGCAATGGTGCAGGCGGCTGTACACGAGGTACTGGTTGCCGACATCGGCCAGGCAGAGGTTGCCGTAATCGACGAGGCTGTTGTTGGGCGACAATTTCCAGAAATGGGTTTGCTGGAAGATAGTTTTCAGGTGGTTATAATAGGGCAGCATCGTCATTTTGTCGTTGCCGCGCCCGTTGATCCAGCCACCGCCGCTGTCTTCGCCTTTGCCGGTGCCGAAGTCGGCGCGCTCGCCGGTGGTCTGGTACGAGCCGGTCATGCAGATCTCCCAGGCGAGCCGGCGGCGGTTGTCGGCCGAGCGGCCGTCCGGGAACTTGGTGCCGCAACCCCATTGCGGGTAGTGCTCTTCGTAGCCGTATTCTTCGTTGATCTGGGGCAGAATCCGGCCGGTTTCGGCCTGTTTGCGGCGGCATTCGGTCATAAACTGGTACCCGCCGCACTCGTCCCAGCTCTGAAACATCACCACATCCACCCAGGGCGATTTCCGGAACGGAAAATCCGCGTTGCCGTGCACCGAGATCAGGTGCCTGACCGGGTCCGAAGCGCGGAGCAGCGTGCCCATCTTCTCGGCCCAGTCGGGCGTGCGGAACAGGTGGTATTCGTTGGCGATGTCCCACATGATGTTCTCAAAACCGCTGTAGCGGGCGGCGGCGTAGCGGTAATACAGCTGCTCGTTTTCGTCGCCCATGCGCTCTTTCTTAAACGGGTCGGTGGCGTGGTCGAGGCCGTCGACGTAGAAAATGAGCGACACGATCAGGCCCCGGTCGCGGGCGCGGGCCACCAGCCGGTCGAGTTTCTGCCAGTGCGCCACGTTCATGCGCGTCACGTCGAAGCCCGGATTGTCGAGGTCGTTGGGGCGCTGGGCCACCCACGGATTCAGCAGAAAGGTGAAATTCGGCGATTCAACCACGTTCGGTTCCGACCAGCGGTCGCCGCCGTGGGCGCGGCCGTTGATGGCTACCCGGATGCGGTTGATGCCCAGCCGGGCGAGCCGGTCGATGGATTCGTTGATGATTTTTTCGTCCTTCCAGCCCATCAGCCAGTAGGTGGTGGTGCTGTTCCAGAAGTAATGTTCACCCGTATTTTCAAAGACAAAATGCCAGGGATTTTCTTTGTCGAGCCGCAGCGGTCCTTTCCGGCTGGACTTTTGAACGGTAAATTTGCCGGATGCCTGCTGGCTCTTTCCGTTCTGTGCGAGCTTGAGCGCATACGTCCACGTGCCGGGCGTGGAGGGCATGAATCGGATTTTGTAAACGGTACCGTCCGGCGAATCGCAGAACCCCTCGGCCGTGACGGGCTGGCCGTTTTCGGCCGTGAACGTAGCCGTCAGCTTCACGTCTTTGAACGGATTGACGGCTGCCGCCGGTTTTTTAACGTTCACCGTAATTTCCTGATAATCGTAGGCTTCCAGTTGCGTTTTGGCCAGAACGGGGGTGAGTTTCTGGGCGGCGGCGGTGAGGCCAAACAGCAGGCCAGCAAGGCCCAAAAGAATCGTTTTCATCATTATATCACAGCCCACGGTTAAAACCGTGGGTCCAAACGGTTTTAATCGTGGGCCCAAACGGTTTAATTCGTGGGTCTACACAGTTTCAATCGAGAATTCAACCGGTATGATCCGGAAAGCCAGCAAGGTCAAAACGACCCGGCTAACCGGTTAGCCGGTTTGGCTTGGGGATTGACCGGCTCCCGACTTAAAGGCATCCGGGCTTTTTTTATACCTTTGCCGCGCTACTTCCGCCGTGAAACAACTCAAATGAACGATTCTTTTCTGCGCAGGCCGCTTTTCTGGCAACTGCTGGCTGTGCTGCTGCTGATTCCCGCCCTGTTTACCCACCTCGGTCTGCTGCCCCTCGATACCGGCTCCGACGAACCCCGCCGGGCGCTGGTTGCTCTCGAAATGATTTTCTCCGGGGATTACATCACGCCGACCCTCAACGGAGAGCCGTATTTCAACAAACCGCCGGGCTACAACTGGCTGATTGCGCTGTCGTATACCGCTTTCGGCAACTTCTCGTCCTTTGCGCTGCGTTTCCCGATGGCCGTTTCGCTGGTGCTCTACGGACTGACCATCTTTCTGCTGGTCCGGAAAGAACTGGGCAGCCGGGTGGGCTTTGCGGCGGCGCTTATGCTGGTCACCAACGCCCGGATTCTGCTCTACGATTCGCTGCTGGGCCTGATCGACATTGCCTTTTCGTGGCTCACCTTCGCCGCCTTTATTCTGGTTTACCAGTTCGACCGAAAGAAAAACTACTGGGCGCTGTTCCTGACTACGTACCTTCTGACGGCCGTCGGCTACATGATGAAAGGCCTGCCGTCACTGGTGTTTCAGGGCCTGACGCTGGGGAGCTATTTTCTGTACACTCGCCAGTTCCGCAGGCTTTTTCACCCGGCGCATTTTGCGGGCGTGGCCCTTTTTCTGCTGCTGGTGGGCAGTTACTACGTTGCCTATTTCACCCGAAATAACATCCCGCCTGAGAAGATCGCCGCCGTGCTGTTCGACGAAAGCGCCAAACGGACGGTGGTGCAGTTTGGCATTACGGAGACGCTGCTGCATCTGGTGACGTTTCCTTTCCAGATGCTGTATTTCTACGCGCCCTGGATGCTGATGGTGGTGTTTCTGCTCCGGAAGCCGAAAGCCGACTCGTCCGGAATGCCGTTTTTCCAGAAAATAACGTCCTGGGCGGCCACGCTGCACCCGTTCATCCTGTTCAACGCGGTGACGTTTGCGGTCAACTTCGTCATTTACTGGTCGTCGCCGCAGGTATACGCGCGGTATCTGTTCATGCTGCTGCCGCTCTTGTTCACCATTTTTGCTTATTCCTACTACGAAAGCCGCCCCACGGACTGGCGCCGCCGGGGCTGGGACGGGCTGATGGGCATCGTGTTGACCGTGGTGACCATCGGCTGCTGGACGCCTTTTTTTATGCCGGAAACAAAAGACATGCCCGACCTCTGGTGGCAGGTGCCGCTGATTTTTGTGGCGCTGGCCTTCGTCACCTGGCAGTACTGGCGGCAACCGGCCAACCGGCTCGTCATTCTGTTCGCGTTTCTGGGCGTGGTCCGGATTGGGTTCAACTGGTTTGTATTGCCGCCTCGCATCGAACACCGGCAGTTTTACAAGGATTCTTCGGAGAAAGTAGCCCGACTGTCGCTCGGCAAACCGCTTTACGGCTACAAGGAAACCATCGGCCGGGACGGCTCCACGGACGTGAACAGCTGCCACATTGAGGTCGTCCGGGGCGAGGTGCTGAAACGGACGGATCAGAAAATTCCCGGCGCGCTCTACATCGCGGATTCGGCCAGTCTGGCGGGCGAGCGTTACCGGGTCCTGCACGAGTTCTTGCTCTTCGATCAATGGCCCGCCAAATTGGTACAATTCGAATAATCGGCGGTAGTTCGTCGGCAATAAGCTGTATTTTTCGGGTATCAATTCACGAACTTGCCTACCTTTGCCGGACGGAAGTCACTCTTTTCCGCAAAAACGTATGAAACCATATGTTTCCGTTGTCATCTGCGTCTATAACGAGGAGGGCAATATTTTTCCGATGATTGAAGCCGTTGACCGGGCGATGTCCGTCTACGAATACGAAACCATCTTTGTCAACGACGGCTCGAAAGACAACACGCTGGGCGAACTGAAGTCCGTTCACAACGACCGGCTGGTGATTATCGACCTGCAAAAGAACTACGGGCAGAGCATGGCCCTTGCGGCGGGTATCGAAAAGGCCCGGGGCGAGTACATCGTGACGATGGACGGCGATCTGCAGAACGACCCGTCCGACATTCCGGCCATGCTGCGCCGCGCCGAAGAAGGGGATTTCGACCTGGTAGCGGGCATCCGGGCCAACCGGCAGGACGGTATGTTCCTCCGCAAAATTCCGAGCCGCATCGCCAACTGGATGATCCGGCAGGCGTCGGATGTGCACCTGAAAGATTACGGCTGCGCCCTGAAAGTGATCCGGGCGGACCTGGCCAAAAGCCTCGGCCTGTACGGCGAACTCCACCGTTTTATCCTGCTGCTGGCGGCGCTCGAAGGGGCGCGAATGTCGCAGATGGACGTCAAGCACCACCCGCGGCTGGTCGGCCAGTCGAAATACGGGTTGGGCCGCACGCTGAAGGTGATGAGCGACCTCATTCTGATGCTGTTCCTGAAAAAGTACCTGCGGAAGCCGATGCACCTCTTTGGCAACTGGGGTATCCTGTCGCTGCTGGTGGGGCTGCTCATCAATGGTTATCTGCTGGTCGAAAAACTGCTCGGCAACGACATCTGGGGCCGCCCGCTGCTGATTCTGGGCGTTATGCTGGTCATCGCGGGTATCCAGCTCATCATGTTCGGCATCATGACCGAACTGCAAATGCGGACCTACTACGAATCGCAGGACAAGAAACCGTACAAAATCCGGCGCATCTACCGGGCGGAAGAAACCCTGTTCAATGAAGAATTAAAAATGAAAAATTAAAAGTAAGACCTACACCAGTAGAGTTGCCGCTGTTTCAAAAGCGGATAATTCTTCATTTTTCATTTTTAATTCTTAACTAAAAACTGTGCCCGGCTACGTCAAAACCATCCTCAAAATCGCCCTTTCGGCTTTGTCGCTCTGGCTGGTGTTCCGGAAGATCGACGTGGACGAGGTGTGGGCGGTGATTCGGCGGACGGCTCCGGGCGGGCTGGCTCTGGCGACCGGCTTTTACCTGATTTCGCGGGTGCTGGGGGCCGAGCGGCTGCGTAGTCTGTTCGGGCAGGTGGGTCTGCGGCTGGGCGTGGGGCCGAGCCTCAAGCTGTACTGGCTGGGCATGTATTACAACCTGTTTCTGCCGGGCGGTATCGGCGGCGACGGCTATAAAGTGTATCTGCTCAACCGCCTGACCGGCACGCCCGTGAAGCCGCTGGTGCAGGCCACGGTGCTCGACCGGGTGATTGGCATTCTGCCGCTGGGATACGGGCTGCTGCTGCTGTTTCCGGACCTTCCGCAGGGGCCGGTGCCGTTCTGGGTGGCCCTGCCGCTGATTGCCCTGTCGCATTGGGTGGCCGCCGTCCTGATTCAGCGATTCCTGCCGACCTTCCGGCCTGTGTTCCTCCGGGCCACGGTGCAGTCGGTTGGGGTGCAGGTGTCGCAGATGATTCAGATGGTGGTGCTGCTCTACGCCATCGATGCGCAGGGGTCGGTGCCGGGTTACCTGTTTATCTTTCTGCTCTCGTCGATCGTTTCCATTCTCCCGTTTACCATCGGGGGAGCCGGAGCGCGGGAGCTGACATTTTTGTTCGGGGCGCAGGTATTAGGACTGCCTCAGGAAACTGCCGTCGCGGTAAGCTTGTTGTTCTACCTGATAACGGCTTTTGTCTCGCTGACCGGCGTTTTCTTCAGCTTTCGTCCCGTTCTATCCACTAACGACTTAACTACGTGATTATCCTATTAACTGGCGGTGCCGGCTTTATCGGTTCGCATCTGGCCGAAAAATTACTGACAGAAGGACATTCGGTAGTCTGTCTGGACAACCTGGATGCCTATTACGACCCCGCGATCAAGCGGAAAAATCTGGCCGAAGCCCGCCAGAACAGCCGGTACACGTTTGTGGAAGGCGACATTCGGGACGGGGCGCTGGTGGGCTCGCTGTTTGCGGCCTACCCCTTCGACGCCGTCATTCACCTGGCGGCGCGGGCGGGCGTCCGGCCGTCGGTGCAGGACCCGGCGCTGTATTTCGACGTGAATGTGCAGGGCACGCTGACCCTGTTGCAGGCCATGCAGACGGCGGGGGTGCGGAAAATGGTTTTTGCGTCTTCCTCGTCGGTATACGGCGATTCGGCCGTGGTGCCTTTCTCTGAACGGGAGGCCTGCGACCGGCCGCTTTCTCCTTACGCCGCTTCCAAACGGGCCGCGGAGCTGCTTTGCCACACGTTTCACCACCTGTACGGATTTGATATTTTCTGCCTGCGGTTCTTTACGGTCTACGGTCCCCGGCAGCGGCCCGAAATGGCCATCAGCCAGTTTACCGACCAGATTCTCCACGGAAAGCCCATTCCGGTATTCGGCGACGGCTCCACCTCACGGGATTATACTTTTGTCGAGGACATTGTGAAAGGCATCATGCAGTCGCTGTACAGCGTCAAAGGTTACGAAGTGCTGAACATCGGCGGCTCGGACCCGATTTCGCTCAGCGGACTCATCAGTACGCTGGAAAAGGCCGTCGGAAAGTCGGCGTTGCTGAACCATCTGCCTATGCAGCCCGGCGACGTGCAGCGGACCTTTGCGGACATCAGCAAGGCCCGGACTCTCATCGGTTACGAGCCCACCGTTTCGGTTCAGGAAGGCGTCCGGCGGTTTGTGGAGTGGTACTGCGGAGAAGCCCGGCCCCAGACGGTGAACTGAGCCGCTGTCGGACCCGAAGAATTGGAAGGCGTTTGAGCTATCAGACGCCTTTTTTATTGGTTATCCAGCAACGCCTCCACCGCCTGCACGGGCAGCAGCTCCCCGGCCCGTACTTTCCTTTCGACGGCTTCCAGCCGCTCCCGGATGCCCGGCTGGCTGTAGAAACGCTCTTCCAGTTGCTGCCGCAGGTAATTCCGCATCCAGTCCAGATTCTGCGCCTGCCGCAGCCGGTCGCGGTGGCCGGTTCGGGTTAGCTGTTCCTGATGTTTTGTGATGATCTGCCAGAGGTCGGCGATGCCCCGGTTTTCGGTGGCCGAGCAGGTCAGCACGGGCGGCATCCAGCCGGTAGGAGCGGGCGGAAAAAGGTGCAGGGCGTTCGCGTAGTCGATTCGGGCGCGGTCGGCGGCGGCCCGGTTGTCGCCGTCGGCTTTGGTGATGGCGATGGCGTCGGCGAGTTCCATGATGCCGCGTTTCATGCCTTGCAGTTCGTCACCGGCCCCGGCCAGCATCAGCAGCAGAAAAAAATCGACCATGCCGTGCACCAGCGTTTCGGACTGGCCCACGCCCACGGTTTCGATCAGAATGACGTCAAAGCCCGCCGCTTCGCAGAGGAGCATCGTTTCGCGGGTGCGGTGCGCCACGCCGCCCAGCGAGTCGCCCGCCGGGGAAGGCCGGATGTAGGCCTGCGGGTCCACCGACAGGGTTTCCATCCGTGTTTTGTCGCCCAGAATACTGCCTTTCGAACGCTGGCTGCTGGGATCGATGGCGAGCACGGCCAGTCGCCTGCCCAGGCCCGTCAGGTGTTTGCCGAAGGATTCGATAAAGGTACTTTTGCCGACGCCCGGAACGCCCGTAATGCCCAGCCGCACGGCGTTGCCCGTATGCGGCAGAATCCGTGCGAGCACCTGCCCGGCCAGTTCGCGGTCGCTCGGCAGGCGGCTTTCAATGAGCGTGATGGCCCGGCTCAGCACGAGCCGGTCGTGGGCAAGAACTCCGGAAACGTATTGGTCGGCGGTCAGTCGGCGCATGCACAAAGAAAAGCATTACACCCGAACGGCGGCATCCTGCCGGGCGCTTTCTTCCATCCAGCGGCGGATGATCTGCGTCAGCGGCTTGGCTTCGATCAGAAAGCCGTCGTGGCCGTAGAGCGAGTCAATTTCCTCGTACCGGGCGTCGGGGATGTGCCGGGCCAGAAACTGCTGCTCACCCGGCGGAAACAGGATGTCGGAGCGGATGCCGACCACCAGTGTCCGGGCTTTGACGCGGTTGAGGGCATTGATAATGCTGCCCCGGTTGCGGCCCACGTTATGCGAATCCATCGCCTTCGACAGGTGCCAGTAGGTGTAGGCGTTGAAGCGTTTGACGAGTTTATCGCCCTGGTATTGCTGGTAGCTCGACGCTTTGTACTGGTCCAGTTGTTCGTTGTGGTCGAGCGCCTGCGTAAAGCCGTAGGTGTCGTAGTTGCGGTAGGAGAGGAGGGCCACCGAGCGGGCCGCTTTCATCCCAGCTGCCCCGGCATCGTCGCGGCTTTCGGTCCAGGTTGGGTCAGCCGAAATGGCCATCCGCTGCGATTCGTTGAAGGCGATTCCCCAGGGCGAGTGCACGGCGTTGGTGGCAATCAGAATCAGATTTTTGATTAGTTCCGGCTGCTGGATTCCCCATTCGACGGCCTGCTGCCCGCCCAGCGAACCGCCGATGCAGGTGTGAATCCGGTCGATGCCCAGTTCCTGCCGCAGCAAATCCAGCGCCCCGACCATGTCGCGGATGGTGACCATCGGAAAATCGTGGTAAAACGCCTTGCCCGTGCGGGGGTTCACCGACAGCGGACCCGTGGAGCCGTAGCAGGAACTCAGCACGTTGGCGCAGATGATGAATTGCCGCGTCGGGTCGAAATACTTGCCGGGGCCGACCATGCCGTCCCACCAGTCGGCCGCGTCGGCGCTGCCGGTCAGGGCATGGCAAATCCAGACGACATTCGAGCCGTCGTCGTTCCGTTCGCCCCAGGTCTGATAGGCCAGCCGGAACCCCGGAAGTTCTTCTCCGCTTTCGAGCGGAAAGGAAAATTTGTAATCGAAGTAATGCAGATTCAAAATGATGCTAGTTTTCTGTTTTCCGTTTTGTGTTTTCGGTTGTCTGTTTTCGGTTGCATCATGGCAGAGAATCACACCCAGCGAAGCAACGGAAAACACAAAACAGAAAACACAAAACGGAGAACTGATTAACTCAATACCGCCTCAGCCACCGCCGCAAACGCCTGTTCGAGGTCGGCTTTGATGTCGTCGATATGCTCGATGCCCGCCGAAATGCGCAGCAGGCCCGGTTCTACGCCCGCCGATTCCTGCTCCAGTTCCGACAACTGCTGGTGCGTGGTCGAAGCCGGGTGGATGATGAGCGTTTTGGAGTCGCCGACGTTGGCGAGGTGGCTCACTAATTTCAGCTTGTTGACAAATGTGTCGGCTACTTCCCGGCCGCCTTTAATCTTGAACATAAAGACGCCGCCGAAGCCCCGTTTCAGGTATTTCTGGGCCAGTTCGTGGTACTTGCTGCTGGGCAGGCCGGGGTAGTTGACAAATTCGACCTGCTCGTGCTGCTCCAGCCACTGGGCCAGGGCGAGCGCATTTTCCACCGTCCGGTCGACGCGCAGCGACAGGGTTTCGAGGCCCTGAAGCAGCAGGAACGAGTTGAACGGGCTGATGGCCGGCCCCCAGTCGCGCAGCCCTTCCACCCGGGCGCGGATGATGAACTGGATGTTGCCGAACGGGCCGTTGACGCCGAAAACGTCGCTGAACACCAGTCCGTGATACCCCGGCGACGGTTCCGAAAACTGCGGAAACTTGCCGTTTCCCCAGTTGTATTTGCCGCTGTCGACGATCACGCCGCCGATGCTCGTGCCGTGGCCGCCGATCCACTTGGTAGCCGATTCGACCACCACCGCCGCGCCGTGTTCGATGGGCCGGAAGAGGTAGCCGCCCGCCCCGAAGGTGTTGTCCACGATCAGCGGGATGTCGTATTTCTGCGCCAGGGCCGCAAAGGCTTCCCAGTCCGGAATGTTGAAGCCGGGGTTACCGATGGTTTCCAGGTACAGCGCCTTCGTGTTTTCGTCGATCAGTTTTTCGAAGCTTTCGACCTTATCGCCTTCCGCAAAGCGAACGTCTACACCCAGCCGTTTGAAGGAAACCTTGAACTGGTTGTAAGTGCCGCCGTAGAGGTAGGAGGTGGTTACAAAGTTGTCGCCCGCGTTCAGGATGTTGTTGAGCGCGATGAACTGCGCCGCCTGTCCGGAGGCCACGGCCAGGGCCGCCACGCCGCCTTCGAGTGCTGCCACCCGCTTCTCGAACACGTCGGTGGTCGGGTTCATGATGCGGGTGTAAATATTGCCAAACGCTTTCAGGGCGAACAGGTCGGCGCCGTGGGCCGAGTCGTTGAAAACGTAGGAGGTTGTCTGGTAAATGGGGACCGCCCGGGAGTTGGTGGCCGGGTCTACTTCCTGCCCGGCATGGAGCTGAAGCGTTTCAAAATGCAGTGGATTTGCCATTGGTGGTTTACGAATTAGCCTGTATAGACAGATGGATATGAATGGATGACATGGAAAGAACCGGGCATGAGGATGCGCCGGAGCACACGGAGATCGTCCTGAAATCCGCAGCGACAGGTAGAATTGTTCAACGGCCCGCGTGGGGCATACAACATCGGATGTAGTACATGCTAATCAGTGATTTATAGTTCCTAACGGTCCGCCATCGAATATGCGCTGACGGGTGCTTAGGCAGGATGTAGCACCTTGCCGTGCGGCAGGTTGCCAGAGGTTCGCAGAGCCTGGTCTCTCCCCCCTTCTGTATAAATCCGTCGTGCCGGTTACCCGGGCTGGGCCAAAAACCGGCCCGAACGAAGAATTGATATGCAAGTATAAACAACAAACCCGTTCGGTGCAATTCGGAGGCTGGTTTTTTGGCAAAGTGGTTCCTGCCGCTTCGTAAAAGGGGTAAAATAATCTGCCGGGGGCCTTTTGCCGATACGTACTGCGTGTTACTTTTGTGCCAGGACTCTCCGTATTTATGTCACAGACTTACCGCTTCGACAAAGACAACGCCACCCGGAAGCCGGGCGTTACCTCGCTCAAGGACGCTATCGGGCTGATGCTGAGGTCCTACCAGTTGCAGACCCGCTTCAACGAAACCTACCTGGAGGCTTTCTGGGAAAAGATGATGGGTAAGTCCATCGCCTCCCGGACCAACCGCCTCTACGTCAAAGACCGCATTCTGTACATCGAAATCTCCTCCGCCCCGCTGCGCAGCGAACTCGTCATTGCCAAGCAGAAAATGATTCAGCTCATCAACCGGGATATGGGAACGGACGTGATCGATGACGTTGTATTCATCTAAGCCGCTTCGGAATTTATTTCGGCGAAGCCTTGTAGTAGAAGCACTCTCTTACCGCAACGGCTGCATGTATGGCCCACGTTTCCAGAAAAACGAATTCTTCAAACCGACTGACCTCTTTTCGCCTGGGTGGCCGGCAGGCCAGTAAACTGGTCGAAGAGGAAGAACAACGCCCCGACCTCGGTTTCGGAACCCGCTTCAACGACACCAAAGTCCGGCTCCTCAACAAGGATGGTTCCTTCAACGTCCGGCACGTAAACGCTTCTTTTCTGGCGGAACTGAATTTGTTTCACCGCCTGATCGTAATGCCGTGGCCGAAGTTTTTCGGTATGGTCATTCTGGCCTTTGTGCTGACCAACTTCATTTTTGCCGGCGTGTACTCGCTGCTGGGCTACGAACACCTGATGGGCATTCGGGGCAAATCCGCCTGGGACCTGTTCTGGGAAGCTTATTTTTTCAGCGTTCAGACGCTGACCACCGTCGGCTACGGCCGCATCAGTCCGGTGGGTTTCTGGGCCAGTGCCTTCGCCGCGCTGGAGTCGCTGACGGGCCTGCTGACCTTTGCGCTCGCCACCGGTTTGCTCTACGCCCGCTTTTCGCGCCCGACGCCCCGCATCCGCTTCAGCGAAACGGCCGTGTTTGCGCCCTACCTCGATGTCAATGCCTTCATGTTCCGGATCGTCAACGAGCGGAGCAACCAGCTCATCGACGTGGAAATCGACGTGACGATGTCCCGGCTGGAACCGGCCGCCGACGGCTCCCTCGCCCGGAAGTACTTCAATCTGACGCTTGAGCGCCGCAAGGTCGCGTTTTTCCCGACGAACTGGACGCTCGTGCATCCGATCACGGCCGAGAGTCCGCTGGTGGGCTGTACTCCCGAAAAACTGGAAGAGTCCGATACCGAATTCCTGATTATCCTGCATGCCGTGGACGACACCTTCTCGCAGCAGGTCCACCTCCGGTATTCTTACCGATATGACGAAATCCGCTGGGGGCATAAGTTTGTGCCCATGTTCAACCAGGCCAAACGGGGCATGGTCGTACTGGATGTCGAGAAGCTGAGCGAGACGCGGGAAGCACCGCTAAATCTTTGAACCGGGATTACGCAGATTCGAGAATTAACTCTGATGGATGGAGGTTAGGGATGAAGGGATTTTTTGGGTTTTGTCTGGGAGATGAAACCCTTGTTTGTGCGAATGGGTCCTTTCGAAAAATTCCGGGCCCGGTCTGGAATGCTGAATTGCCGCCGGTGCCCTACTTTTGCCGAAAGCTTTTCTTGCAGCACTCAGCATTTAACAATACCTCATGCGCGTTCCCCCATTTCTCAGGCCCGGCGATACCGTTGGCCTCGTTGCCCTGGCCAGCCGCCTCGATTACGATACCCTCGAACCTGCTTTCCGAATTCTCCGCGACGAGTGGAAGCTGAACGTGCTGGAAGGCCAGTCCCTGACCAGCAGCCACTTTCAGTTTGCCGGGGACGATGCCCTGCGGCTCCACGACTTCCAGCACATGCTCGACAATCCGGACGTTCGGGCCGTTTTCTCCGTCCGGGGCGGGTACGGAAGCTACCGGCTGCTCGACGGGCTGGATTTTACCGGTTTTCAAAACCATCCGAAATGGGTCGTGGGTTTCAGCGACATTACAGCGGTCCACTACCATTTGCAGACCCTGGGCGTCGAAAGTCTGCATGCCGTTATGCCCAAACTGTTCGGGCAGGAGGGCGGCGGCCCGGCCGTTGAAACGCTCCGGCAATGGCTTTTTGGCGAGAAGGTCGCTCCGTACGCCACCGCGCCGCACCCGCTGAACCGCCCGGGAAAGGCCACCGGCCCGCTGCTGGGCGGCAACCTGACCATGCTGACCAACATGCTGGCAACCCCCTCGGACGTGGACTATCGCGGCAGAATTCTGTTTATCGAAGACATCGACGAGACGTATTTCTCCCTCGACCGGATGCTGCTGCAACTGCGGCGCGCCGGGCGACTGGAAAAGCTGGCGGGGCTGTTGGTCGGTCAGTTTTCGGACATGCGGATCAACGAAACGGCCCCTTTTGGCAAAACAACGGACGAAATCATCGCGGAACACGTAGCCGGTTACGATTACCCGGTCTGCTTTAATTTTCCGGTCGGACACGTGGCCCTGAATCTGGCCCTGCCGGTTGGCCACGAGGCGACCCTAGAGGTACTGGACTCCGGTGCCCGGCTGATTTTTTCCTAAAGCGCCAAAAGAAACGGCCCGGCTTGTTCAATTCTGACAGAACAAGCCGGGCCGTCTCTTTTTTGGCTAATCTAAAACTGGTACAAAACGCGGGCCCGGACGCCGCCGGTGAAGGTGTTGAAGCCGTTCGGAGCCGTTTTGAACGGTACATTAATCAGCGGCCCGACCTGCAGCGCAATCCGGTCCCACTGTTTTTCGATGGGCATCGACACCGCCCAGGTCGTGTACCAGTCGTTGGGGCGGCGGACGCCGATAAGTTTCTGGTTAAAATCGCCCGGTCCGCGGCGGTAGGTGAACGTAATGCGCTCGTCCGCCTGAAGGCTGAACGTGGCTCCGGCCGAAGGAATCGCCGTAAACCCGTTGCCGATCGGCAGGCGTACCCCGACCGATACCGGGACCTGCCACAAAACCGTCTTCCGGTCAATGTTGGTGATGTCGTGGCGGGGGTCGATGCCGGGAACGTAGTCACGCCGGAAGTCTTTAAGGGTTTTCCGGTTGAATTCGATGTCCGTCAGGAAGTCGCCGCCGATGAGCACACTGCGGTTGATTCCGGCACTGACCACCAGATGCCGACCGAGCAGCACTTCTCCGGCAAAGCCGACACTGCGCTGCCCAATCGCCAGATCGCCGCCGAGTCCGGCCCGTACCCGGAAAAGGGGCACCGGTTCTTCGATGGTGGGCTTGCTCAGCAGGGCCGGATTGGTCTGGAACCGTACCCGCCGGGAGCGGCGCGCGTATCGGTCGACAAAATAGGCCGAGTCCGGACGAATCGGGAGGCTTTTCATCAGCTCAAGAGCGGCCAGACCGGTAGGGGCGGAACCCGCTTCCGAGCCGCTGGCCGACGGAGCAGGACTGTCCATCGCCCCGCTGCCGCCCCGGTTGCCGGAGGTCCCGGAAGGCGTGGAATACGTCGGCCCCAAAGGCTGGTTCCCGCCCGTGCGGCGACCCGCGTAAGAGTCATTTTTGCGGAAATCACCGCTTCGTCTGTTGCTTCCGCCAGCCTCTTCCGCTGTGTTCTGCAAGGAATTGCCCGACCGGGAGGTAACCCGGCGGCTGTCCGGACGGGTGCCGGTACGGAGCCGGTTTTCCGAAGCGTTGCCGTTTGACTCATCCGGGTTGGACGGAACCGCCTCCCGGTCCGGCGCCGTGCCGGTTTCCGCTTTCGTGTCCCGGTCAGCGGCCGAAAGCGCCTCATTCCGGTCAGATTGAACCCGGTCTGCCAGCGCTTCTTCAGTGCCCGGACGCTGGCCGTCCGGTGTCAGATAAACCGGTTTTTCGACGTACCGGGTAATGTAAACCGTATCCACTTCCCGGACAGGTGTGGGCAGCGCCGCCGAACCCGTGGGTTGTTGTTTCTTCTTCAACGCAGCCACCTGAGACCGCAGCACTTCGATGGCCGCCGCCTTTTGCTGGTTGGCCTGGTAGAGCCAGAAGGACCCGGCCAGCAGCACCGTCGCCACGGAGGCCGCGGCCGCTGTCAGCCCCCACCGCAGCTGCCACATCGGTTTCACAACCGGAGCGGGTAGCCGGGACTGCAAACGGGTCCACGCAGATTCCTGATAATCAGGATCGACGCTTTCCAGTTTGCGGCGGATGGATTCGTTGAACTTATCAGTTTTCATACAATTTTGTATTCGTCAACGTGTCACTCGAAAAAAAAACCGGGTAGGCCGCGCGGATCATCTCCTGCAAGCGGAGCCGCGCCCGCAGAAAATGCGACCGGACCGTGGCTTCGTTGCTGTCCAGCATCCCGGCAATTTCGCGGAGGCTGTAGCCATCGACTACATGCAGCGAAAACACCGTGCGGTGCGAGGGCGGCAACTGCTGAACCATCGCCAGAATCTCGTCGGCGGCAATGCGGTCGACCACACTCTCGTCGAAGGTCGCGTCCATGCCCGCCTCCAGACCCGCCACCGTGTCCAGCTTGTGGTATTTTCGGTGATAACTGATGGCCGTGTTGATAACGATGGCCCGCAGCCAGCCCTTGAAGGCGTGTGCGCGGTCGTACTGGTGCAGCCGCTGGAAGACTTTCAGGAAGCTGTCATTGAGAATCTCTTCGGCCTCTTCGGTGGAAGCGGCGTAGCGCAGGCAGACGCTCTTGGCGTAGCTGTAGAACTGCCGGAAGAGGGTACGCTGGGCCTGCGCTTCCCCCGCCAGGCAAGCCGTCAGGACGCTGTCCAGGTCCTGTTCCGAGAAAGAAGAGCGTTTACGAAAAAACAAAGGCCTTTGTCGATTATCGTTACAGAGACAAATACGTGGTTCGGCAACGAATCGTTGCGGCCTGTCGTATAATTTTTCATAAAAATAAAATTCCGAAAATTTTTTAATCCCGCTGCAACACAGCTTTTGAGCCCCGGCGTATTTACCCATGAACAGAAGCAAACCCGGCCTGATTGCCACCGACGAACGGGTATTCTGTCGAGGAAGCATGAATCGAAATGAATTTTTAAAATCAATGGGTTTCCGGGGGGCTGCGCTTTGGGCTCTGCTGGCGTCCTGTCAGAACAGCCAGGAGGTGACTCCCATTGGTCCGGTGGATTTCGATCTGGACCTGAGCGAGCCCGCCAATGCGCTGCTTCTGAAACCGGGCGGCTACGTGGTGCGAAACAGCGTTGTCGTGGCCCGCACGCTGACCGGGGCGCTGGTGGCGGCTTCCCAGGTATGCAGCCACGAAGGACAGCGGCAGATCACGTTTCGCAACAATGAATTTTACTGTACCGCCCACGGTGCCCGCTTCGATACCGGCGGCAACGGGCTCAATGCCAACGGACGACGCGGTCTGACCGTCTACAAAGTGGACCAGAAAGGGCCAATCGTCCGGGTGTATTCCTAAGTTTTAACTACAATTTTCCCAAATCAAACGTACAAAACCATGAAAAAAGGAGTGCTGTACCTGGGGGCCGTTGCCCTTGTTAGTGTGGCCTTATGGTCATGTGATCAGAATCAGACCGCTGTTGAGCCGGAAACGGCCGATACCGCCGTCAATAGCACCGCCCGCCTGGCGGGAGATACCACCGGCTTTCACAGCAAAAAGAAACTGACCAAGATCGCCGCAACGGAACTGCCTGCCACGGTTTCCAGCTACGTTTCGACGAATTATTCCGGTGCCACGATCGCTTATGCGGCAAAGGACGATTCCGGCAATATTCTGGTGGCCCTGACGCAGAACAACGAGCGCAAAACGCTGCTTTTCAATTCGGATGGGACATTCAACCGGGAGGTAGCTCGTCCGGAAGGCCGTAAACCGGGTCCGAGAGGCGGACGCGACAGCCTGCAGACGGTTGCGGAAGCGGATCTGCCCGCCAACATCAAGTCGTACATCGCCGCGACCTACGCCGGCGCGACCATCCATCTGGCCGCCAAAGATGCCAGCCGCGGTTATTTCGTGATGATTACGGTCAACAACGAGAAGAAGACGCTGGTCTTCAACACCGACGGGACGTTCAAGGAAGAGCTGGTCCGCAAACCGAAAGAGAAGTTTGAACGGATCGACGTGGCTACCCTGCCGACGGCCGTAACGGAATACGTCTCGAAGAACTACGCCGGTTCGACGATTGAAGTAGCGGGCAAAAATGCATCCGGCCAGTTTCTGGTGTGGGTGAAACCGGCCACGGGTCGTCCGGTGGCGCTGGTTTTCGCGGCTGACGGCACCTTTGTGCAGAAGCTCGAACACCGCCGATAGGAGAGAATGATTGGGTTGACAACCGGAAAGGCTGACGCGGGGCACCACCCGGCTGTCAGCCTTTTTTATAAAATGACCAGAAGGCTGTTCGGCACGACCTGCACCCGCATGGTGTCGGTAAGTAGTTCTACCGGCTCGCCGTCGATGTGAATGGAAAGCGGTCCCTCGCCCGAAATCGTGACAGACCGGAATCGCTGGGTTTGCAGGTAGGGCGACTGATGCAGCGTTTTGCGGAAAAGCCGCCAGGCCAGTATCCCGGCCGCCTGCTTCGGGAACGGCTGAAGCGCGCAGAGATCGAGCTGTCCGTCCGCAATGTTGGCCTGCGGCGCAATCCAGGCGTTGTTGCCGAACTGCCCGGCATTGGCGACGGTCAGCGAGAAAAGCGTGTGGGGCTGTCCGTCGATGCGGTAGGTCTGGGGGCGGTAGGTCTGAAACGCGCCGAAGGCTGTGCGGATGTAGGAAGGCAATCCCCGGGTAGGCTGCCGGGCGAACAAATGCGCCACGTGTGCGTCGAAGCCGACGCCCGCCGTGCAGAAAAACGGCAGTTCGTTGATCCGCCCGCTGTCGATCACGACCGGTCTGCCGGAAACGGCCCGTGCCGCCGCCTGCCGGGGCGAAAGCGGAATGCCGAGGTGCCGCGCCAGGCCGTTGCCCGACCCGACGGGCACCATGCCGAGGGCCGTTCGGGTGTGGAGCAGCGCGTTGGCCGTTTCGTTCAGGGTGCCGTCACCGCCGATGGCGATGACCCGCCCCAATCCGGCATCGACGGCTGTGCGGGCCAGTTCGGTGGCGTGGCCGGGACGTTCGGTGAAGACGGCCTCCGGCGTGAAGCCTTCCCGGGCGGCCAGTTTCTGCAGATCAGCCACCAGTCGCTGCTTGGCCGGGAGGGAAGCCGTTCCCGATAAGGGGTTAATAATGAGCAGTAAATCCGGTCGGGCCACGTTCAGGAGAAGAAAACGAACAGAAGGAGGATGAAGAGGATAATGAAGACGTAATACCAGCCGTCGGAAAAGATGTAAGGTTTATAGTCTTCGTAAAATTTGCGAATTCGGTTCATTTTGTAAGTTTGGGCTGCAAGCCAGCCTTTTCACCGGCCTAAAGTTCCAACTATTTCCCCACAAAAATGAAACGAATCGCCTGTCTTTTCCTTTGTCTTTTCACTTTTTACACCGCCCTGGCGCAGTCGCCACAAGACCGGAAAGCCATTCTGGGCATTTTGAACCGGCAGATTGCTGACTGGAACGCCGGCAACGTCGACGCCTTCATGAACGGCTACTGGAAGTCGGACTCCCTGACGTTTGTGGGCAAGGTCGGCGTGACCTACGGGTACGACGCCACGCTTTCCAACTACCGCAAGCGCTATCCCGACCGGGCTTCGATGGGTACGCTCAAGTTTGACATTCTCCGCCTGACGTTTCCGGCCAAAGGTGCGGCCTACGTCATTGGCCGCTGGCACCTGACCCGGCCCCAGATCGGCGATGTCGGCGGTTCGTTTACGCTGCTCTGGCAGAAAATCGGTGGGAAATGGGTGATTGTAAGCGATCATTCCAGCTGACGGGTACGGGTGAACCCTTTTCCGTCGCACCGCCAGCAGAACCAGAATTACCGGCAAACCTGTATTTTTGCCGTTTCAACTCCAGATTCATGACGCCAATTTCTGTCAATGCCGTGCACACGCACCGCTTCCGGTTTTCACAGGCCGATGTAGAAGAGTTCGCCCGCGTGACCGGCGATAATAACCCGCTTCACCTCGATGCCGAATACGCGGCCCAGACGCCCTTCAAACGACCGATCATCCACGGTATGCTGGGCGCCAGCATTTTTACGAAAGTACTGGGAACCGAATTTCCGGGATATGGATCGGTCTACCTGAAGCAGACGCTGGAATTTCTGCGGCCGATGTTCGTCGATACGGATTACGAAGCGGTTTTTACGGTGATTTCCATTAATTCCGACAAGCACACGGCCGACATCCAGGGCGAACTGAAGGACCTGCAAACGGGAAAGGTCACTACGCGGGGTATCGCGACGCTGATGCACCGGGAAAAGATTCAATAACCCCGTCAGCGGTCACAGACCCTGACCGGGGAAAATCAAAAAGGCGACCCGAGCGGGTCGCCTTTTTGATTGAGTCGGGAGGATTAGGCTTTCTCCGTAGAGTTTTTCTTATCCTGAACTTCCGAACGGATTTCCTGAGCAAGGGTCTTCAGGTCCTGCATGCCTTTGCGAACGCGGGTGCCCGCAGCCTGGTTGCCTTTCTCGTAGAATTTTTCAAAATCTGATTCCAGTGACATTACCAGATTCTTGATCTCATCGAAACGTGCCATATCGATACGTATGGGTTTAAGTGAATGAAAAAACGCCTTAAAACGCCTAAAAATCGCGCTTTTTGCGAAATATACGCATTATATGAAACAGCGCAAGTAGACAGGTAAAAAAATCAAAGGAAAAGTCCAAAAAAAAGCTTTTTCATTAGGCAGTGGTCAACGAGTGGGCTTTTTTAGCGGAATTTGCGGATTTTTTGGGCCTGACCGATAAAAAAAAGGTGGCTCGCACCGGAATCCGAATCCCGGGTGCGAGCCACCGGCTCAATCTTTGTTTTGTCCTAATCAGGCGGTCGGGGCCGTGGCTAGTTCGGTCTGGCGGTAGAAGCCTTCCGAAAGCTTCCGGGCTACGTCCGAGAAGGCGTTCAGCGTGAATTCGACGTCTTCCAGGGTGTGCGCGGCCGTCGGAATGATCCGCAGCATCACCACGCCTTTCGGAACCACCGGGTACACCACGATCGAACAGAAAATGCCGTGGTTTTCGCGCATGTCCCGTACCAGCGCCGTCACTTCCGGAACGCCGCCGTCGCTTTGCATCAGCACCGGCGTGACCGGCGAAGTGGTATCGCCGATGTTGAAACCCCGCTCACGCAGACCGTTCTGCAGGGCGCGTACGTTCTCCCACAGCTTTTCGCGCAGTTCGGGGCGGGTTTTGATCAGTTCCAGGCGTTTCAGGCCACCGACCACATACGGCATCGGCAGGGCCTTGGCGTAGGTCTGCGAGCGCATGTTGTACTTCAGGTACATGATGATGTCGTGGTCGCCGGCGATGAAAGCACCGATGGCGGCCATCGACTTGGCGAAGGTCGAGAAGTACAGGTCGATGCCGTCCTGACAACCCTGCATTTCGCCGACACCCGCGCCGGTTGCGCCCATCGTACCGAAGCCGTGCGCGTCGTCGACCAGCAGCTTGAATTCGTATTTCTGTTTCAGGTCCACGATTTCTTTCAGCGCGCCGACTTTGCCCGACATGCCGAACACCCCTTCCGTAATCACCAGAATGCCGCCGCCTTTTTCTTCGGCTTTCTTAGTGGCCCGGATCAGGTTCTTTTCGAGGCTTTCGATATCGTTGTGGTTGAATTTATAATATTCGCCCATCTTCGCTTTGTGGAGGCGAATACCGTCGATCAGACAGGCGTGGCATTCGGCATCGTACACAATGACGTCGCGGTGGTCAACGACCGCCTCAATGGCCGACATGACGCCCTGGTAGCCGTAGTTCAGCAGGAAGGCGTCTTCTTTGCCGACGAATTCGGCGAGTTCTTTTTCGAAATGCTCGTGCAGGTCGGAGTTCCCGGACATCATGCGGGCACCCATCGGATAGGCCAGACCCCACTGCGCTGACGCTTCCGCGTCTACCTGACGGACTTCCGGATGATTGGCGAGACCAAGGTAGTTGTTCAGACTCCAGTTGAGAACTTCCCGTCCCCGAAAGGTCATATGCGGTCCCAATTCGCCTTCCAGCTTCGGAAATGCGAAATAATGGTGTCCTTTGAGTGCCTGAGAATAAGAGCCGATAGGGCCTAAATTGCTGCGTAATTTCTCGAATAAATCCACTTTATAGCCTGTTTTATCGGTTTATAATGAGAATTTTATTGTGATAAGTGCAAAAGTAAGTGAAATTCACTTAAGGGCAAATCTACAGACTCGAATTGAAATTCCGGGGATGAAAGTTATTTTTGACGACATTAAAATTTTTGGCTGATTCCGGGCCCCTTTCGCCTGCGGTAACCGGGCCAGACCCCAAACCCATGACCAAAATCAGGAAACTTCTCGTCGCCAACCGGGGCGAAATTGCGCTGCGCGTGATGCGTACGGCCCGCGAAATGGGCATCCGGACCGTTGCCATTTACAGCGAAGCCGACCGGCTGTCGCCCCACGTCCGGTACGCCGACGAAGCGGTGTGTGTCGGTCCGGCACCTTCCGCAGAGTCGTATCTGAAAGCCGACGTCATCATCGACGTGTGCCGCAAACTCAACGTCGACGCGATTCATCCCGGGTACGGCTTTTTGTCCGAAAATGCGGCTTTTGCCCGGCTGGTCCGCGAGGCGGGACTGATCTTTGTCGGCCCGTCGCCCGAAGCCATCGAAATCATGGGCAGCAAGCTCGGCGCCAAGGCGGCCGTGGCGGCGTACAACATTCCGATGGTGCCCGGCACGCCGGATGCCATCATGGACCGCGGGGAGGCCAAACGGACGGCGGCCCAGATCGGTTACCCGATTCTGATCAAGGCCAGCGCGGGCGGCGGCGGCAAAGGCATGCGGATCGTCGAGCGGGAAGAAGAGTTCGACGAAGGCATGGACCGGGCCGTCAGCGAAGCCATTTCCGCTTTCGGCGACGGGTCGGTGTTTATCGAAAAGTACGTTACCTCGCCCCGGCACGTGGAGATTCAGGTGCTTGGCGACCAGCACGGCAACATCATTCACCTCTTCGAGCGGGAATGTTCGGTGCAGCGGCGGCACCAGAAAGTGGTCGAAGAAGCCCCCTCGGCCATCCTGACGCCCCAGATCCGGGCCGAAATGGGCCGCTGCGCGGTGGACGTGGCCCGTGCCTGTGGTTACTACGGGGCCGGGACCGTCGAATTTATCGTGGACGACCAACTGAATTTTTATTTCCTGGAAATGAACACCCGCCTCCAGGTCGAGCACCCTGTCACCGAGCAGATTACGGGCATTGACCTGGTGAAGCAGATGATTTACATTGCCGAAGGCAAGCCACTGGAAATCAGACAGGAGGCGCTGGAAATCAAAGGCCATGCCGTGGAGGTCCGCGTCTACGCCGAAGACCCGGCCAACAACTTCCTGCCCGACGTCGGGACGCTGCACACGTATGTCCGGCCGCAGGGCAACGGCGTTCGTCTGGACGACGGCTTTGAGGAAGGCATGACCATCCCGATCTTCTACGACCCGATGATCGCCAAACTCATCACCTACGGAGCCACCCGCGAGGAAGCCATCGAAAAAATGATCCGGGCGATCGACGAATACCAGATTTCCGGGGTGCAGACGACCCTGCCGTTCTGCCGCTTTGTGATGGAGCACGAAGCCTTCCGCAGCGGCCAGTTCGACACGCATTTTGTGCAGCGGTATTTCACGCCCGAAATGCTGCAGCAAACGGGGGATGCTACCGAAACCCGACTGGCGGCGGCTCTGGCGGCCTACCTGCTCGAAACCGGCAAGCCGAAAGGAAAAGCCGCGGCGGGGGAAGTGGTGACGCAAAAGAGCAAATGGCGCGAGCGGCGGCTCGGTTAACCGGGGCTATCAACCTGAACGGCTGTGCAGAACGCAATTGCTCCTGGCTTATCAACGGCAACCCCGCGATCCCGAACGAATCAGAACGCACTTTCAGGTCGTAAGAAGGTCGCCGGATTGAGGCCGCGGATTGAGTATAATCGACGGTCCTGTTCCTTCCTATCGGCAGATGACAAAACAATTCCGTATCCCATGAAACGCCTGTTTACCTTCCTGATGGCAACCGCCCTGCTGGCCGGTTGCGCCGGTTCCAAAAACACAAACTCGTCGGCTACCAAAGACGGCTGGGTTCGCATATTTGACGGCAAGACCTTTACCGGCTGGAAAGCCGCCGAAAATCCGTCCACCTTCACCATTCAGGACGGCGCGCTGGTCGTTTACGGCGAACGGGCCCACCTGTTCTACGAAGGCCCTATCGGTAACCACGATTTCAAGAATTTTGAGTGGAAAGCGACCATCAAAACGGCACCCGGGGCCAACTCCGGCATGTTCATTCACACGGCTTACCAGGAAAAAGGCTGGCCGAACGTCGGGCACGAAATTCAGGTGAACCAGACCCACGAAGACTGGCGGAAAACGGGCAGCGTTTACGCTTTTCAGGACGTGCGGGACGTGTTTGTAAAAGACAACGAGTGGTACACCCAGCACATCATCGTGAAAGACAACAAGGTGACGATCAAGGTCAACGACAAAGTCATTAACGAATACACCGAAGCCACCAACCCCGACCGCAAAGGAGGCAGCGTCCGGAAAGTGCTGAACCACGGCACCATCGCCATCCAGGGCCACGACCCGGCCAGCAAGGTGCTTTATAAGGATATTATGGTGAAGGTTTTGTAAATGATTGAATTTTGAACGATTGAATAATTGATTGGCTCCGCATCAATGCAGAAACTGGCGGAGCCAATCAATCATTCAATCATTCAAAATTCAATCATTCACTTAAACGCCTGAATGCTGTAGTTATTCGATTGCAGCAGCGCGGGGTTACCCATTGCCTGCTGGATTTCGCCGATGCGGGCGTTGAGCGTGTAGATGCGACCGTTCACGGGCGTGTTGGTGGTCGCCTGGAAATAGCCCTGGGTGTCGTTTTTCACGAGCGAGGCCGACTGCCAGTTGTTGGTGCTGCGGACCTGCGAAACCTGGCTGCCGCTGCCGGTGACGATGTACAGGTCATTGCCGACCAGCGTCATGCCGTCGCCGCCCTGAAGAGTAACGCCGCTCACTTCCGAGATGGCGTTGTTGTTCTGAAGGTCAATTTTGAAGAGCTTGCCTTCGCTCGTTTTCACCACGATCAGATAGCCGTTCGGGTGGTACACGATGCCGTTCAGACCAAAACTGGTGCTGGCAAACCGGGAATCGTTGACCAGAATGCTCGCCTGCCCGTCGCGGGTAACGCGGTAGACCACCGGCGCGAAGGAATCGGTGACGTAAACGGTGCCATCAGGAGCGATGGCGAGGTCGTTGGCGAAGTGGTTGACGTTCGGCAGCAGGTTGTCGAGGTCAACCCGGCGTTCCAACTGGCGGGAGCCGATGTTGATCACCAGCAGTTCGGCCGTTTTGGTGGCCGTTTGTGGCGAACTTTTGGTCGAAACGCCGTTGTCGCTGTTGCAGACCAGAATCCGCCCGTCGGCAACTTTAACGCCCACCCCGCTGATGAGTTCGGGCGGGGCAATCAGGTCTTCATACTTGCCGTTGACATCCACGGTGCCCAGCTTTCCCTGCGTCAGCGACGTAATGACAAACCGGTTCAGCTGGGCCGAATAGGCAATGCCTTCGGGGTACTGGCGCGGTGCCACAAATTCGATTCGCTCCGGAAAACCGGCGTTGGGGCTGGCCGGATGGTCTTCGCAGGCGGTAAGGCCGGAGATTGCCGTGACGAGTAAGGCCGTGGAGTACCAGGTTCTTTTCATACGCTGTGTAAGTTTGGAGTGGAGAAGATATGGTCAGGCGAGGCCGCCGGGAGAGCGGCGGCCCGTGCATAAAAGATGTTGTTACCTCTTTTGTTTGCTTAATTTTACAGAACGGCCTCCAAACACCGACTTTGTGCCGAAACATCTCCCTGCTTTCCCGGTTTCACAGTATACACCGACTCTATTTTGTTCGTTATGAAACATTTTGAAACCCTCACGGAAGCCATGGAAGACCTGCGGGAACGCGGGTATACGGCCGAATTTGCCCCCAAAGGCGATTTTCTGGAAGAAACCGGCAGCAGCAAGCAGTTTAAAAGTGACGAATTTCACGTGGATGAATTCCACCGTTTTGAAGGCACCTCCGACCCCGGCGATGAAATGACGTTGTTCGGCATCTCGACCAGCAACGGACTCAAGGGCGTCTTTGTGTTTGGCATGGGAGCCTACGCCAACGAAGCTTCGGCGGCGCTCATGCAGAAATTCTCCATCTCCGACCGGCCCGACGTCAACACGGAAGGGGCCGTCCAGCCCATCAAAGCCGTTGGTCTGGCAGAGAATGGTGAGCAATAAGTTTCTGCGGGTAGCGGACGGGGGACGCCTGAATTGGATTTTGCCAATTTTGTCCGTTACCATTAAAAGAAATAGGTGCATGTTTTTGCTTAATTGCAAAAATCTATTAGTCATTCACCATCAACTGCCTACTTTTTTCCTATTTTTGCGCTCCTTTAGGAACACTCGTTCTTTTCTGACTGTATGAAACTGTCCGAATTCAAGTTTGACTTGCCCCAAAGTCTTGTTGCACTATACCCGCCGGACCGTGGGGAGGCCCGGCTGATGGTGGTTGATCGTAAGACCAAGACCATTGAACATAAGCAATTCTCGGATATCCTGTCGTACTTCGACGACGGTGATGTCATGGTCATCAACAACACCAAAGTTTTTCCGGCGCGCCTGTACGGAAACAAGGAAAAAACCGGTGCCAAAATCGAGGTTTTCCTGCTTCGCGAACTGAACCGGGAAATGCGTCTGTGGGATGTGCTGGTTGATCCCGCCCGGAAAATCCGTGTCGGCAACAAATTGTATTTCGGTGACAGTGACCTGGTTGCGGAAGTGATCGACAACACGACCTCGCGCGGCCGGACCATACGGTTCCTTTTCGAAGGCTCGCATGAGGAATTCATGAAGGCTGTCGATGAACTGGGTGAAACCCCGCTGCCCCGCGAAATCCGCCGCAAAACGGAGGACGCCGACCGCGACCGGTACCAGACTATCTTCGCCGAACACATCGGAGCCGTGGCCGCACCGACCGCCGGGATGCACTTCACGAAAGCCATCATGAAGCGCATGGAAATCAAAGGCATCCACTTCGCGCCCATCACTCTGCACGTCGGACTCGGCACCTTCCGCCCGGTGGATGTGGAGGACCTGACCAAGCACAAGACGGATTCGGAGAATTACATCATCACGGACCCTTCGGCCAAACTCGTCAACGACGCGCTGGACAACGGCCGACGGGTCTGCGCCGTAGGCACAACGTCCCTGAAAGCGGTGGAGTCTTCGGTTTCGGCCAACAGCCGCCTGAAAGGGGTGGAGGGCTGGACGGACAAGTTCATCTTCCCGCCTTACGAATTTAAAATTGCCAACTCGCTGCTGACCAACTTCCACCTTCCGGAGTCTATTCTCATCATGATGACCTGCGCCTTTGGCGGATACGATCTGGTGATGAAAGCCTACGAGGAAGCCATCCGGGAGAAATACCGCTTCTTCAGCTACGGAGACGCGATGTTGATTCTTTAGGAGGAAAGGAGGAAGGGGAGGAAAAGAGCAAGGTATAGCCATTCGGATAACCTTGCTCTTTTCCTCCCCTTCCTCCTTTCCTCCCTTTCCTCCTTTTTCCATGAATCAATTCGTCATAATTGTTGCCGGAGGAAGCGGCAGCCGGATGGGGAGCGAGATGCCCAAGCAGTTTCTGCCGGTGGGCGGACTGCCCATTCTGATGCACACCATCCGGCGTTTTCGGCTGTATTCGGCCGATCTGAAGCCCATTCTGGTACTGCCCGAAGCCCAGATTCCGGTTTGGGAAGACCTTTGCCGAACGCATCAGTTTGCCGAGCCGGTCGAGGTGACGCCCGGCGGCGCATCCCGTTTCCAGTCCGTGCGGAACGGCCTCTCCCGCATCCCGTCGGAAGAGGGGCTGGTGGCCGTGCACGACGGGGTCCGTCCGTTCGTGACGACCGACATGATCCGGAACGGTTTTGAAACGGCCGCCCGCACCGGCTCGGCCGTTACCTGTGTTCCGCTGAAAGATTCCGCCCGGCTGCTCCACCCCGATGGCCGCAGCGAAGCCGTCGACCGCACGCAGTACCGCCTGATCCAGACGCCGCAGACTTTCCAGCTCGCTCTTTTCCGCAACGCTTTCCTGACGCCCGAACAGCCCTTCTTCACCGATTGCGCCTCCGTCGTCGAATACGCCGGCTTCCCCATCACCCTCATCGACGGCGCCTACGAAAACATCAAAATCACCACCCCGGAAGACCTGGTGTGGGCGGAAAGCTTTTTGGTTGAACGTTGAACGTATAATGGTGAGAAGCGGAGCTACGTTAAATCTTTAATCCAAAACCTCCCCATTCAGCACTTCTACAACCCGTTCGTAGAGTGCGTAGGCGCGTTCGGGCGTGTGGGCGATAGCCGTGACGCCGAGCTTGCCAAATTCGGAGAGTGCACCCATCATGTGGAAAACGACGCCCTCCTGCACGGTGCTGTCGTAGTGCAGGGCGTGGAGGACCAGAATGTCCATCAGGTCGTCGGGGGTCAGGCCGCGGTAGCGTTCGCTGTGCAGATTGTCGGAAGCGAAATAGTGAAGATGGCCGCCCTTCGGAAGTTCAAACTCGCCCTTTTCCGGGTTGTACTGCCCGTCGGTCAGGAACTGGAGCAGCAGAAACGGGTGCGTGGTCCCGCCTTTTCGCAGGTTGATTTCAATGGCAAACGACTTCCAGCTTCCGTCAGCCTGCTGGACCGACATGAAATCGACGCCAAACCGGCCCAGCACGCCGCGTTCCCGCAGGCGGGAGGCAATCCGGTGACCAGCCTCAGCCAGATCGCGGTGGTACGCCGCATCCGCCGGAAACCGGCAGCCGAGGTATTCCTGCCCCGTTTCTTCGTCCAGAATCTGATCGTGGGTCGAAATGACGGAGACCCCGCCCAGCGGGTCAATGCGGCACTGCACGGAGGGGGACGTTTTGCGACCGCCGTCGATGAAGGCTTCGACAATGCCGCCCATGCTTTTCAACTGCGCAAAAAACGTTTCGTAAGTCAGTTCGTGGTCCACCAGCCGCAGGCGGTGGGGGAGTTCCTGCCGGAGCCAGTCGGTCAGCTGTTCATCGGTCGGCGCATCGCTCAGGGAAACGGTGGCGTTGCCTTTGCCGGAAAACCCTTCGTTCAGTTTGACAACGGCCTTTCGGAGCGTTGGCTGGCGGCGTTTTAGGGCGGCGAGCGCATCAATCACTTCGTTTTCGGAGAAAAGATCCTCAGAACCGTCCGGCAGCGGAACGCCGGCCTCCCGGAAAAGCTGGCGACTGCCGCTTTTGGACCCCAGCGGGAGCAGCGCGGGGTCGCAGCCGTACAGCGGAATGCCCAGTTCTACCGACAACTGGGCTTCCAGCTCGGTCACATTGTAGCAGGTCAGGTGGGCCGGGGCTTCCTCCGAAAGCTCCTGCCGGATTCGCTCCATGAGGCGGGGCCGTTCCAGAATCTTGCGGGTCAGCGGCCGGGCGGAAGTGTCGTGGCAGTTTAGCAGTGTCAGCCGTTTGCGGGCGTGCGCCCCCGGAACGCCGGGCAGCAGGTGCAGGTAATAATCGACGATGGCCGGGGCGATGGGCAGACTGCTCACGTAAATCAGCCGCGTGCGGGGCTGCCGCAGCAGCATCAGGAGACACAACAGCCGTTCTTCGTAGTGAATATCGCCGGGCAGGTGCGCGCTTAGCGTTTCATCCAGCGTGATGCTGGGAACCACCACCACCACCCGGGGCCGCAGCGGGTCTGTCCATAAATCGCGAAACTGCGCGCTCATCTGGCGCTGGAGCCGCTGAAAGGGCGTCTGGGCAGAAAACGCGGAAACCGTTTCCGAACGGGTTGGGGAGGTCGTCGTAAAATCCAGCATGGGAATAGGAATAATCAGGCCGGAAATTAACGCCGCAAAGGCAGGCAGGTGATGACGCCGGTCATGCCCGGGACTTGATTTTCAGTCGGATGGGTTCTCAAAAGCCTCGATTCGCTGACGCAGGGACGGGGACACGGGAGCGGCGGTCCGGGTGGCGGGGTCGGTGTTGACGTAAATGATTTCGCCGGAAACCAGCAGTTCACCGTTCCGCGTGATGAGCAGCAGCAACTGGAGACTGCTGTTGCCGATCCGGCCGCACCGGACCTGAATGTCCAGCAAATCGTCGAAACGGGCGGGGCCGTGATATTCCAGCGTGGCCTTGCGGACGTAAAACTCGCCGCCGATGGCTTCGGGATTGGTGAACTGAAGGCCCAGATTCCGGAAGTATTCGGTAATCGCCACGTCGAAATAATTCAGGTAGTTTCCGTTGAAAACAACCCCGTAGGCATCGACCTCGGACCAGCGAACGCGCAGAGAGTGAGAGAAGGAAGAAGGCATCGAACGGTTGACAAATGCGTTTAAAAGAATAAAAGGCCGGACCGTCAGTATTCTTTTCCGCAATGCGGGCAGCGATGTTTGGTGGGGGCTTTCTGCGTGCGAATCTGCTCCGTAAAGCCCGACACCAGAATACCGGTCGGGAGGGCGAAAAGGCCGATGCCGAGAATAGCCGCCAGACCGCCGAGCACTTTTCCCAGCGGCGTAATCGGGTGCATATCGCCGTAGCCGACCGTCGTCATGGCGCTGATGCCCCACCACATGGTAGCAGGAATGCTCGAAAACTTGTCGGGCTGGGCCGAGTGCTCGACGTAATACATCAGGCTGGACACAATGATGAGCATGAACAGCACAAACACCAGGCTTAGAATCAGTTCCTCCTTCTTGTCCTCCACCGCATTCCGAATCACCTTGAAGGCGTGCGAATACCGCGTAACCCGAAAGAGCCGGAAAATCCGGAACAGCCGAAGAATCCGGACAATGGCCAGATCGGTAGCAAACAGGGTGAAGTAAAACGGAAAAATGGCCAGAAAGTCGATGATGGCGGCCGTCGAAAACAGGTAGCGGACCCGGCCCCAGACCGGATGGCTGTATCGGTCATTTTCGACGCAGACCCAGACCCGGAGCAGATACTCAAGAGTAAAAAAGGTAACCGAAAACAGTTCGAAGTCGTAAAAGACCTGCTCGTACCGCTGGTTCAGCTCCGGTACGGTATGCAGCACAATGGCAACGGAATTCAGCGAGATAATGGTGATCAGAAGCCCGTTGAAGACCTGACTCCAGCCCCGCCGATGCCCCGCCGACGTTTCCAGAATCCGGTAAAACGTCTTCCGCAAAGGCGTTCGAACAGAGGTCTTGGGACGGCGGGCGACGGTGGGCATTTTGAGTTAAGAGTTAGGAGTTAGGAGTTATGAGTTAAGAGTTGTGTGCGGAGGTTGTAAGGTATTCAAAAATAGCGGTGCTGACTCAAAACTCATAACGCTTAATTTATAACGGCTTTTCGTAATTCTTACCGGCTTTGTTGCTCGGTTTTTTGGGTTCGTTCGTCGCCTTCGAGGGCCCGGTGACCTTTCGCGTGAAGGTAGCGTACCTACGGCACGCTCAACGCCACCCATTTGAAGGCTACAAACATTGGGGCGCTACGCGACAAAAAGGGGCTTGGCGTTTCCGGGTCCAGGCAACAAAGCCCTGTTCACCCCAAAAAGCGTTGACTCATAACTCAAAAAGCTTTTCCCCGCCGATCCAGGTCTGCGCCGTCTTTACGTTGCGGAGTTGCGGGACGGGAATTTTCATGATGTCCTGCTGGAGAACGACGAAATCGGCCTGTTTGCCCGGTTCGATGGAGCCGCGCAGGTGGTCTTCAAAGCAGGCGAAAGCGGCCCAGCGAGTCATGGCTTTCAGGGCCGAGGCGCGGTCTACGGCATTTTCCATCTGGTAGCCGCCTTTCGGGTATTCTTTGGCATCGACGCGAGCCACAGCGGAGTGAAAACCAAACAGCGGGTTGGGAGCCTCCACCGGAAAATCACTGCCGAACGAAACCAGCCCGTTTTGCTTCATCAAATCTTTGAAAGCATAGGCTCCCTTGACCCGCACTGGACCGAGCCGTTCTTCGGCCCAGTACATATCCGAGGTGGCGTGGGTCGGCTGCACGGACGGGATGACGCTGTACCGGCCAAATTTCCAGAAATCTTCCGGCGACACCACCTGCGCGTGTTCAATTCGCCAGCGCCGGTCGTTCTTCCCTTTCAGCAGCTTTCCGTACAGGTCCAGAATGAGGTGGTTGGCCGAATCGCCGATGCAGTGGGTGTTGGCCTGAAACGAACTGTTGGCCAGCAGCGTCAGAATCCGTTCCAGTTCCTGCGGACTCAGCAGCAGAAAACCCGCCGTTTCGGGGCGGTCGGTGTACGGCTGGCGCAGACAGGCCCCGCGCGACCCCAGCGCCCCGTCGGCGTAGAGCTTGAAGGACCGGACCGTCAGCCGGTCGGTCTGGAACGGGCCACGTTTGAGGTAGTAGTCAATATTCGGCTCACCGAGGCTGATCATGACATAATCCCGAATTTTGAGCCGCCCGTCTTTCTGCATTTTTTCGACCAGTTCGATATCCGGCCGGTTCAGGCCCGCGTCGGAAACCGTCGTCAGGCCCAGCGACAGGCAGACTTTCTGCGCGGCCAGCAGCATCCGTTCCCGGTCTTGTTCCTCCGGCTGCGGAATCACCCGGCGGACCATCTGCATGGCATTGTCGATCAGGACGCCCGTGGGCTGGCCGTTTTCAAGCAGCACATCGCCGCCGGTCATTTTGGTCCCGGCCGTTATCTGCGCCAGCCGCAGGGCTTTGGAGTTGACCAGCAGGGCGTGTCCGTCCACGCGGGTCAGGGCGACGGGAATGTTCGGGAACGCGGCGTCCAGTTTTTCTTTTGTCGGAAAACGCTTGTCCGGCCAGTCGTTCTGGTCCCAGCCCCGGCCGATGATCCACATGGCGTCCGGGTGGGCGGCGTGGTACGTTTTGAGGCGCGAAATAACCTCTTCGTAGGAGGCTGCGCCCACGAGGTCCGCCTGGTCGAGCATCTGGCCCAGGCCCATAAAATGTGCGTGTGGGTCGTAGAAACCGGGATAAACCGGTTTACCGCCGAGGTCGGCGACGCTGTCGGCCTCGTAGGCGTTCAGAATGTCGGCTGACGAACCCACTTCGATAAATTTTCCGTCTTTGACCGCAAAGGCCTGAGCCGTGGAAAAAGTCGAATCGACCGTATAAACGGTGGCGTTGTGAACAATCAGGTCCGCTTTTCTCTTAAAAGAGCAGCTTTGCACCAGAAGAGCAAGTACAATAAACGGGTAAAATGCCTTTTTCATGCAGATGGGTTTTCCGGTAACAAACATAATAGTTCGGGGAAAACCTTCGCTTAACTTTTCAACTATTCATCCACTCTCGTAATTTTGGGTTTCTTCCTTCCAATCCTTCTCTCAATGAAAGTAGCTATTGGTCTTTTAATTTCCCTGATTCCGTTTTCCGCCTATTGTCAGCAACCTACGAACATGCAGCGTGCGTTGCAGCGTACGCTGACGGTGGCGACGATTCCTCAGCCGGGGGAGCAGATTTCCCTCCAGCAGGCCGTGCAAACGGCGATTGAAAAGAATTACCAGATTCAGATCACGCGGGCCGAGCAGGAGATCGCCCGCAACAACTACGACCGGGGAGCGGCCGGCTATCTGCCCATCGTCACCGGGAACTTCACCAGCAACGGTTCGCTGCAGAACATTAACCAGACCTTTTTGCAAAACCTCCGGCCGCCCCAGGAAATCCGGGGCGCTTTCAACCGGACCAACACGGTCGGGCTCAACGCCACGTACAATATTCTGGATTTTGACCGGGGCCTGAACTACAACCGGCTCGGCGAACTGGTGCGGTTCAGCGAAGTGACGACCCGCGCCAACATGGAAGCTACGGCCGCCAGCGTAACCTCGACGTACTACGACGTGATCCGGCAGCTGCAGCGCCTGATTGCCTTCCGGCAGGCCCTCAGTATTTCCCGCGAACGCCTCGAACTGGCCCGCGCCAACTACGAAGTGGGCACCCGCTCGCGGGTGGATTACCTGAGCGCCCAGGTGGACTACAACGCCGACAGCGCCGCGCTGGTTGCGCAGGAACAGAGTCTGCGAAACGCCAAAATTGTCCTCAATACGCTGATGGTGCGGGAGCCGCTGACCGAGTTTGCCGTCCGGGATACGATTCTGGTCCGGACCGATCTGCAACTGGAACCGCTCCGGCAGGCCGTCAGCAACAACCCGCTGCTGGTGCAGGCCGTTCTGAACCGTCGGCTGGCGGATATCGACGTGCGCATTGCCCGTGCCCAGCAGCTGCCGCAGGTTGGGATCACAACCGGATACAACCAGACGTTCATCAACAACCAGGGCGGATTTGGCGTGGCTACGGCCCACAACCGCGGCCTGACGTACTCGCTGACCGCCGCCGTGCCTATTTTCAACGGCTACAACCTGCGTCGCCAGATCAACAACGCGAAGATCAACACCCAGATTGCCGAGCGGCAGGAACTCGACCAGCGCCTGCAACTGGTGTCGGCCCTCGAACAGACCTTCACGCAGTACCAGAACAGCCTGACCCTGCTGAATCTGGAGGTGCAGAACTTCAACATCGCCCGGCAGAACGTCGATATCGCTTTCGAACGCTACCGGGTCGGCAACTCCACCGCCGTTGAATTCCGCGATGTGCAGCGCAACGCCGTAGCGGCCGAAACCCGCCTCATCGATGCCGAATACAACGCCAAAGTAGCCGAAATCGAACTCCTCCGCCTGACCAGCACCATTTTTTAGTTATGAATTAAGAGTTATGAATTAAGAGTTATGAGTTAAGAGTTAGCGTACGTACAAACATTCAGTTTCTATTCCTGTTCAGACTCATAACTCATAACTCATAACTGCTTTATGCCCTGGAACACAAAGGAGTATCCGGCCTCTTTGAAAAATTTTATGGCGCCGGTACGGAATAAAGCCATCGAGATCGCCAACGCGCTGCTTGAGGAAGGAATGGAAGAAGGACGGGCCATTGCCATCGCCACGGCCCGGGCGGAGGAATGGGCCGCCAACCGCGATATGAAAGTTCGGAAAGACCACGCGCCGGAGAAAAAAGACCATTCGGACAGCGGGCATGGCGGGAAGGCGTCATGAGCGCTCCCGGTCAGGCTGATTTGCAGCCGTTCGACTGGCACCGCATGCTGATTGACAACTTTCCCTGGCTTTATCTGGGGGAAGTGGCCCTGCGGACGCTGGTTATGTTCAGCGTGATTCTGTTTTCGCTCAAATTATCCGGGAAACGCGAAGTGCGGCAACTGTCCGTCTTCGAACTGGTGCTGATTGTCGGCCTCGGCTCTGCCGCCGGCGACCCGATGCTGTACCACGATGTGCCGCTGCTGTCGGCGCTGGTGGTTTTCGTCGTCATGATTTCCTGTTACCGATTGGTCACCGCCCTCATCCTGAAGCAGCAGAAGGTAGAGGAATTTCTGCTTGGCAAGCCCGTTTACATCATCAAGGAAGGCCAGTTTTCCATCGAGGATTTTGACTCGGAAGACCTGAGCCTGGACGAGTTTTTCAGTGAACTCCGCCAGTCGGGCGTGGAGCATCTGGGGCAGGTGCGCTCGGCCATTCGCGAACCCAACGGCGAGATGAGCGTCTATTTCTACCCCAACCCGGAAACCCGCTACGGCCTGCCGATCCTCCCCGACGACTTCCGGATGCAGATGCAGCAAATCGGTTGCGACGGTTATTTCGCCTGCTGTTTCTGCGGCAACGTCAAAGCCCTCCGCAAAGACCAGATCTGCACCTGCGAACGCTGCAAAAACCACACCTGGGTCATGGCCCGGCGGACGGAGAGGGTAACGTAGTGATTGAATGTTGAATGACTGAATGATTGATTGACTGAATGACTGAATAGTTTGGCAGTGTCAAAATTTGCAAAGCTATTCAGTCATTCAACCATTCAGTCATTCAACCTTAACTCTGTCCTTCAAAAACGCCAGCAGCAGCTTTTCTACTGAGTCGAGGCCGTACTGGCTGGTTTGGCGGAAGCGGGACATGCGTTTGAAATAGGGGTTGAGGTCCTGGCACTCGTAGGCTTCGAGCACCTGCGGATGGACGTAGTATTTGCGGCAAACGGTCCGGGTATTGCCCAGCTTGTGCGCCACGTTTTCAAGGACGGTATTGACGTTCTTTTTCAGCTCCTTTTCCGTTTCGCAGGGTTCCAGTTCCGACAGCATGCGCAGGGCGTTGACCGTGCCGGCCCAGGTCCGGAAGTCTTTGGCCGAAAACTCCTCCCCGGTGGTTTCGCGCAGGTAGTCGTTCACCATACCGGAGTCGATGCTGCGGTGTTCGCCGTTCTCGTCGTAGTACTGAAAAAGCTCCTTGCCGGGAATATCGCGGCAGGCTTTCACCAGCCGGGCGAGCCGCCGGTCCTGTAGTTTGATGTCGTGGAAGATGCCTTTCTTTCCTTTGAAGCGAAACTTGATGGCTTCCGTCCCGACCTGCACGTGTTTATCCTTAAGGGTCGTCAGGCCGTAGGAGCCGTACTCCTTTTCGTAGGCCGCATTGCCGATCCGGATCAGCGTCTGTTCCATCACGCTCAGGGCAATGGCGATGACTTTCTCTTTCGTCAGTTCCCGTTGTTTCAGGTCCTTGTAGAGCCGTTCGCGGAGCTGGGGCAGTCGTTCGCCGAAAGCGATCATGCGGAAAAACTTCGTTTCGCTGCGAATGGCGTTCCAGGAAGCGTGGTAGCGGTACTGTTTCCGGTTTTTGGTGTCAATACCCGTCGCCTGCAGGTGTCCGTTTGGTTTTGGGCAAATCCAGACCCGTTCCCAGGCTGGCGGCAGGGCCATCTGGCGAATGCGTTCCAGCGTGGCTTCGTCCGTTATTTCTTCCCCTTTCGGGTCGTGGTAGACAAATCGGTCGCCTTCCGGCTGGCGCGTGATGCCCGGCATGGAATCGCTGACGTATTGCAATTTAACTGCTTTGGCGACCTTCACGGGGTCCTGAGCAAGTTCGAGTAAATCCATTGCGTTGAGTTATTTCCTACATAACTCCGAAGGGATGGGTTTGGGTTAGCAGGTTGCCGTGCCGAATCCGGCAAAGTTTTTCTACGACCGGCGTTTTTCGTTTGGATAAACGAGGCGATATATCCTAAATTCCCTTTCAGAAACATTCCGGCCTTTATGCCCCGCGTCTTCTTCATTCCCGGTTTTGGCGAAAGCGAGCTTGTGTTCAGCAAAATAGCGCCTGAACTTCCCGGCGACCATACCTTTGTTGACGTCTGGTCGCTACTGGGCGATCAGCCCCGTCCAACGACGACCGTTCCTGATTTTGCCCGAGAACTTATTGACCAGTACGCCCTCACGCCGGACGATCTGCTGATTGGGCATTCGATGGGCGGCTGGATCGCCTACCACATCAAGCAGTGCGTCGGCTGTCCTATTGTGCAGATTGCGTCCTGGACGGAGGCCGACCGGGTGGCCTTTCCGCTGAAAAATCTGGCCGTTGTGGCGCCGCTGGTACGGGCCGGGGTGGTGTTTACGCCCCTGTACAAATGGATGACCGTCCAGCTCGAATACAAAAAGAAGCCGTCGCGTTCCATATTTGAAGATGCGTTCGATCGGCTGATAAACAGTCCCAAAGAAGCCGTAGTGAACCAGCTGCGCCTGATTCTGACGCCGGTCAAGCCCCTAAAGCCGGTGGTGCCCGACCTCCGGATTCACGCCCGCGCCGACACGATCATCAAACCGCCCAAAGAGCCGTTCCACGAAGTCCCCGGCGACCACTTCACGCTCTTCACCCATCCCGAAACGGTAGTAGCCCCCATCCGGGCGCTGCTGGCGAAAGCGGAGCATCGGCAGGTGGACTGAGGCCGGTTGAAGGGGGAAGTCTGGGGATCGGGGGCGACTTGATTGCCTGACTATCAGGGTCTATTCGTCGCGTAGCGACCCAATGTTTGTAGCCCTAAATGGAGGGGGCGTTGAGTGTGCCGTAGGTACGCCACCTTTGTAAGCGTAGGGTGGCGTACCCACGGCACGCCGGGTACCTTCCTGCCTGTTTTTCTACAAACATTGGGTCGCAACGCGACAGAAACGGCTTTGCGCTGCCCAGCCGCTTTATTCATCCTAGACGTAAGTGTGAGGAGACTACACGGCCAGAATAAAGTGTGTATAGTCAAAGACAAGTAACTTCAATAAATGGCTGGCAACAAAAAGCGGAACCGCCACCAGGCCGATTCCGCTTTACGCTTTTGTATAATTCCCTCACGCCGCCTTTCGCCCTACCTGGTTCACCAGCAGCTTCCGGACCTTCTCGGCGGCCTGGATATCTTTCAGGCTCACCTTTGCCCGTTCGCGCAGGGCCATGCTGGTCGTCAGATGCTCGGCGCCGATGCGGATCAGAAAGCTTAGGGTCTCCACTTCTGCGGGGGAAAGTTCCAGGACAATATTTTGCTTTTTCATGGCTTGATCAGACACAGTTCCTTGGCCGGAATACCAGCTGAATAATTAACAAAATCCAGAAAAAAGCCGTTCCAGTTAATTGATTTATAATGGGTTGGAGTCGGAAAGCACGGCTGTCTGAAAGACGGGATTCATCGTTATCTGCGAGCGGACCGAATTGGATATCAGACAGGCTTTCTCCGCTTTGGCCAGCACCCGACCCGCCTTTTCGAGGTCGTTCGGATGGGCCACAACAACCGTGGGAAACAACCGGACTTCGCTGACCATCCACCGGCCTTCGACCGTTTCGAGCGTGCCGACCGCCCGGCAATCGAACTGCTCAAAGGCCAGCTTTGAATTTTCGGCAATTGCCAGAAAGGTTGTCATCAGGCAACTGCTGACGGCCGCTACCAGCAGGTGCTCGGGCGACCAGATGCCGGGCATGCCTTTGGGAAATTCGGGAGGCGTGGCTACTTCCAGCGTTTGCCGGAGAACAGGAGAACTGAGCTTTCCCAGCCGGTCATGCTGCCAAGCAAGGTCAACCTCATAGGTATGGGCTTCCATAGGGGAGCAGTTTTTGGTTTGAAGTGGAAGGGGTTGGAGAAGAGTTTAGGGTTTATGGTTTAGAGTTTATAGTTAAATGCGTGATAGCCAATTGGTCACCCTTTGTCCGTCTGTCAAAAGCTCCAAACTATAAACCTTAAACTCTTCCCGCTTTCACAGCTTTCGCCAGCTTCCGGCGTCGTGAACGTCTGTGATGCCGTTTTGGGCCAGCAGGGATTTGGCGCGGGCGCTGCGCATGCCGGACGCGCAGCAGACCACCACGGGCTTCTGCTGCGCGCGAATGAACGCGATTTTGCGGGGTAGCTCGTCCAGCGGAATGTTGATGGCCCGGGGCGCGTGTCCGCCGCTGAATTCGGCCGGAGTCCGAACGTCGATGATGACGGAGTCCTTGGCGAGCACTTCCTGAAGCGTGGCGTCTTCGGAGCCGCCAAAGATGGTTTTTATGAAGCTGAGCATAGTTTTGACTTGGTTTACAGCTCAAAACTATGCTCAGACGGTCTTTCGGTCTGTGACTTTTGTCCCAAACCGGAATGTTAATGCAGCGGGCGGCCTTTCACCAGTCCGCCGCGGGCGTCGTCGATGCCGTGCTGGATGATGAACGCATTTTCGTCAATCTGTTCCACCTTGTCTTTCAGCCGCGTGACTTCCAGGCGCGTCACAATCGTGTACAGAACATCGATGTCGAGCGGCCCCTGTTCCCGGCCGCGTTTGCCGTAGCCTTTTTCTCCTTTCAGGATCGTAACGCCCCGATTCATATCTTCGGCAATCATCGTCCGCACCGCTTCGTGCTCGTCCGAGACAATGACCACGGCGGTGTATTCTTCAATCCCGTGAATCAGGAAGTCGATGGTTTTGGAAGCCGCCAGGTACGTCAGCATCGCGTAGAGGGCCGTTTCGATGTTGATCAGAATGGCCGCCGAGCCGAAAATAAGGACGTTGATGATCATAATGACGTCGCCGACGGTCAGGGGAGAGCGGCGGCTGATGTAAATGGCCAGCACTTCCGTACCGTCCAGCACGCTGCCACCCCGCATGGCCAGACCGATGCCGGCGCCGAGGAAAAAGCCGCCGAAAACGGCGATTAGCAGCTTATCCGTCGTCACGACCGGGTAGGGCACCAGCACCAGGCACAGCGCCAGCAGACTGATGGCCAGCAACGTTTTCAGGGCGAACGTCCCGGACATCTGCCGGTAGCCCATCCAGATGAACGGAATATTGACCAGCACGACCAGCAGCGCCAGATTGATTTCGGTCTTCAGTTCGAGCAGCAGCGAAATACCCATCGCGCCGCCGTCGAGAAAATTATTGGGCAGCAGAAAGCCTTTCAGGCCCATTCCGGCGCTCAGCACACCGGCGATAATCAGGAAAAAATCTTTGAAATAACGTCTGAAACGGGTTTCAACCCGTGGAGCGGCAACGGCCGCGGGGGGAGTCATGGTATTCATGGAAAAGCCGATTGGGAGCGCCCGAAATCAGGGGGCGCCGGATGATAAAATGGACTGGAAGCCGGAATAGAGGAGCGTGGTCGCCCTGTTTCGGCCCGAAAAAAGAAGAAAAAGCCCGCCTTACGGGGCGTTGATGGAAATGCCGTGCCGGAAAAGATGCCTGAAATAGGCCAGACGCACCGGAACCGGCCGGGGATTGGCGACCGGGAAGAGGGCATAAACCTTCCGCCAGTCGGCGTACAGCACCGACGAAACGGCTTTACCGAAGGAATGCGGAAGCGGGTGAAACGCCGGAGCGTGAACGTGGGAGAGGCTCAGCGCGGGCAGAACGGCTTCGGCGGACGGCGCTTTCGGGACCAGTTGCCGGGCTGCCGACGGTGTCTGCACCCGCGCGGGTACCGACGCCGTCGGGCCGGTTGCCAGCCATGCAGCCAGCAGTCCGGTCAGCCAGAAACTGAGAAAGTATGTATACCACCGTTTTGCCATGCCTCCCTACCTTATTTTGTACGTTGCTCTATTTAAAGATAGGGAATGATAGACAATTAAGTTCCCGGCGGCCGGTTATTGCACGGATTTGAGTTTTTCCAGAAGCCGCCGCTGCTCCGTCACGTCCGTATAACGCCAGAGGTGCCCGAGGTAGTAGCCGTCCAGAAAAAGCGGAATATAATCGCGTTCGAGGATGCGGCCATCGGCCATGTCGAGGGATTCGCCCGTCACCAGTTCGCGCCGGTGCAGGATTTCTTCAATGCGGCGGACAAACGTTTCGGGTTCGCGGAACAGATGTTTGCTGTATTCGGCCGACTGCGAACAGTCGATGCCGATCAGTTCGTCCGGCTGCTGAGGCATGCCGAAAAGGTTGCAGAAAAGCTGGTTGACCTGGATAATGCCCCGGTTTTCGTCTTCAAGCAGGACGCCGGCGGGCATACTCACCAGCAGGGTTCGGTATTGCAGATCGTTGCGGCGCAGTTTGACAAGCTCTTGCTCCATTTCCCGGATTTTGGCCGGGTCGTAGGCGAAAGAAACCGGTGGACTTTGTTCGGGTGACATAAGACAAAGGATAGCGGGTGGTCGAATAAAAGGCTGCTGGACAGAGCGTTTGAGACGGCAAAGATAACTTACTTCTCTTTTTTGCCGCTAATCTCGTTGCCCTGAATCTGCATCGTGAATCCCGTTACCTGTCTGGAAGCGGCGTCGCGGGTAAACGTGAACAGCGAACCGTAGGAACTGGTCGATTTGAACGCGTCGGGGTTTGTCTGACGAACGTATTCGTATTTTTCGTTTTCGTCCACCTGGCCGTAGAGCTTGCCGTTCTCAACCGTCAGGGTCAGTTTGGTGAAGTACCCGTTGTCCGAAAACTTGTAGGTTCCGGCATACTCCGTCAGGGCGGGAGCGGGGGCCGGTTCGGATCGCTGCTGGGCAACCGGCTGCTGGGCAAAGGCCGCCGGAACAGCGGTTAAAAGAGCAAAGGTGAACAGCGTGGAAAGCAATTTTTTCATGGCATAGGAAGTTGTGAAGTAAACATACTATTTTTTCAGTAATTCGTGCCGTACCTGATCTTCTGTGGATATACAACCGCTTCCTGCTATGTCTGAAACTTCCCTGCCTCGCCGCGACGTGCTGAAAGGTCTGCTGGCTACCGGCCTTGCGGCGGCCCTGCCCCAACCGGCCGAAGCCGCTCCCCGGGCCGTGAAACCGTTCGGAGTGCATGTTTTTTCCAAACACCTGCAATTTCTCAATTTTACCGAACTGGCAGCCGTCGCCTCGGATATCGGCTTTGACGGCGTGGACCTGACCGTTCGGCCCGGCGGACACGTGGAACCCGCACTGGCAAAACAGATGCTGCCGCGCGCCGCCGAGGCTCTCCAGCAACGGAATCTGCCGCTGCTGATGATGACCACGGCCATCACCGCCGCCGACCATTCGGCCACCCGCCCCATTCTGGAAACGGCGGCCCAGACAGGCGTGCGCTGCTACCGGACGGGCTGGCTGCCTTACCCGCCCAACCAACCCGTGGCGGCGACGATCTGGAACTACCAGCAGCAACTGACCGAACTGGCCCGACTGAACGAGGCGTACGGACTGGCCGGTGCGTATCAGAATCATGCCGGAACAAACTTCGGCGCGGCGGTCTGGGATCTGGCCCAGGTGCTTACGGCCATCAAAAGCCCGAATATGGGCGTTCAGTACGACATCCGGCACGCGACCGTCGAAGGCGGCATGAGCTGGTCGAATGGGCTGAAGCTGATCATGCCGCACATCCGGTTTCTGGCCATCAAGGATTTCGTCTGGGAAAAACGGGACGGTAAATGGCAGGTCGTCAACGTGCCGCTGGGCGAAGGCATGGTCGATTTTAAATCGTTTTTTGCCCTCCTGAAAGCGGCCAACTTCCACGCCCCCATTTCGCTGCACCTCGAATACCCGCTCGGCGGCGCAGAACACGGCAACAAAACCCTCACCATTCCAAAGGAAAAAGTATACGAAGCCATGCGCCGTGACCTGGAAACCCTCCGCAAAATGCTGCCCGTTAGCTAAAGAAAGAAAGGGAAAAACGTTGAAAGTTGAAGGTTGAAGGTTTAACGTTGGACGCTGCGCGGCTATGCCTTCCACGTTAAACCTTCAACGTTAAACCATAAACAGAATGAAGCCAACCTACGGGCTGTTTCTCTGGCTGGCGCTGGCCTGCGGGGGGAAGAATACGTCGTCTAATGTGCAATCGCCGGGAGCCGAAAAATCGACCAAAACGAAGGTGCTGGAGGCCGGGGCGGCGGCGCTGCAGGACAAGACACCCCTGCGCCGGATGGAGATCTACCTCAACGGCTTCCACTTTTACAACGGACATCTCGACGGCCAGATGGAAGCCCACCACTACTGCACCAAGCTGAACGAGGACCTGACGCAGTGCGTCATTTTCGACGGCAACGGCAAAGACGCCAAAATCATGGGTGTGGAGTACATCGTGTCCGAACGGGTCTACCGGATGCTGCCCGAAGACGAGAAAAAACTCTGGCACAGCCACCACCATGAAGTGAAAAGCGGAACGCTGATTGCCCCCGGTCTGCCCGCCGCGGCCGAGCATAAGCTCATGGAAACCATCGTGACGACCTACGGCAAAACCTGGCATACCTGGCATACGGATCAGGATTTGAAGCTGCCGATGGGTAGTCCGGCCCTGATGATGGGCTTTACGAAGGACGGACAGATCAAACCCGGCCTGGTGCAGGACCGCGACAGGCGTTTCGGCGTCTCGACACCCGAAAAACGGGAACAGCGTCGCGACATTCCCAACCCGCCGGTAATTCCCGGCGCGAATTCCTGGGAAAAGGGCGAGATTATCCAACTGCCGGCGCTGAGCGGCAAAGGCCACCAGCACGTAAACCAGCAGAGTTTTAAGAAATAAGTATTCCGAAACGGCCCGTCTTTGCCGACTCCGGCCAGTTTCTGAGGAGAACTTTTATTTTTGCCCGAATGAGCGGATTCTCTTTTGCCGCGCTGTTTGACATGGACGGCGTTCTGGTCGATAACCTGAATTACCATGTCCAGGCGTGGCGCACTTTTGCCCACCACCACGGGCGCACCCTGACGCTGGAAGATTATTTCCGGCACGTCAACGGACGGGTCGCGGCCGATGCGCTGCCGTTTGTCCTCGGGCGCGACCTGAGCCGCGATGAGATCGTGGCGTTTACCGAAGAAAAAGAAGCCACCTACCGGCAGCTTTACGGCCCGGACCTTCAGCCGACGCCCGGCCTGATTCCGTTTTTGCAGACCCTCAAAACTTCCGGAACGGGGCTGGCCGTGGGGACTTCTGCCCCGTTCAGCAACATCGGTTTTACCCTCGACGGCCTCCGCATCCGGTCGTATTTCGACGCCGTTGTCGATGCTTCCATGATTTCCCGCGGGAAGCCGGACCCCGAAATCTACCTCCAGGCCGCCGAACGGCTGGGAGTGCCGCCATCCCGCTGCGTGGTTTTTGAAGATGCCTACTCGGGCATCGAAGCGGGGCTGCGGGCCGGGATGAAAGTGGTTGCGCTCGCCACCACGCACACGCCCGGCGAACTGGCCGGCTGCGGGGCGCATCACATCATCCCGAACTTTGAGGCCGGTCTGGAACGGGGTTTACACCGATTGGACAACTGGCTATGAACGTAGGCATCGAAATTGGCGGCACCAAACTGCAGGTGGTGTCGGGCAACGGGCAGATCGAACAGCGTTTCCGGTTTGCCGTGGATAAGGCCCAGGGCGCAACGGGCATTCTGGAACAGATCGAACGTGCCTTGACGCAGGTGAACGGGCAAATCGACGCCGTGGGCGTCGGCTTCGGCGGACCCGTGGACGGACAGACGGGCCGGATCACCACCTCGCACCAGATTGACGGCTGGACCGGATTCGGCCTCGCCGACTGGCTCCGCGAACGGACCCGCTGCCCGCAGATTCGGGTGGAAAACGATGCCAACGTGGCCGCTCTCGGCGAGGCCCTGCACGGAGCCGGGCGCGGTTTCAGGCACGTTTTTTACGTAACGCTGGGCAGCGGCGTCGGCGGAGGCATGGTCGTCGGCGGCCAGATTTACCGGGGAGCCATGCCCGGCGAGGCCGAAATCGGGCACCTCCGGCTGGATCGGTACGGCAAGACTCTGGAGTCCGTCTGTTCGGGCTGGGCCGTGGACCGCGAAATCCGCCGGGCGCTGGATGAACTGCCCAGCGAATCCCTGCTGAAACGGCTCGTGGGTGAGCAGACCAGCGGTGAGGCCCGCTTTCTGGGAGAAGCCTGGGCGCGGGGCGACGGCACGGCCCGCCGGATTCTGCACCGGCTCTGCGATGACCTTGCCTTTGGACTGTCGCACGTGGTTCACCTTTTTCATCCGGAGGTGATCATTCTCGGCGGCGGGCTTTCGCTCATCGGCGAACCCCTGCGGGCGGGCGTCGAGAAAATCCTGCCGGACTACGTCATGCAGGCGTTCCAGCCGCCCTCGGCCATCCGGCTCGCCAAACTGGGGGAAGATGTGGTGCCGATGGGGGCCCTTTCGTTGTAAACAGTCAAATCCGCCGCGTAACGGCGAAATATCACCCCGTTTTTCTGCGGGCCATCACTTTCAAAAAAACAGCATGAACTACTTCCGAACCTACCTCGACCAGCATCACCGCACCCTCGAATCCATTCCGACCGACCGGGTGGCCCAACTGGCCGACATCCTGAAAAAATGCTGGTCCGAAGACCGCCAGCTTTTCGCTTTTGGCAACGGCGGGAGCGGCACCAACGCGTCCCATTTCATTACCGATCTCGGGAAAAGTGCTTCCGACAAACAGGCCGGACAGAACGGCCTTCGCCGGTTTCGCTGCTTTTCGCTGAGCGATAATGTGTCGTGGATCACGGCGCTGGGCAACGATTATGCCTACGAAGACGTGTTTTTCGGCCAGCTGCAAAACTACGGCCGTCCGGGCGACGTGGTGCTCACCATGAGCGTTAGCGGCAACTCGCCCAACGTCGTTAAAGCCGTTGAATGGGCCAACGAAAACGGCCTGATCACCATTGCCCTCGTCGGCGGCAAACGCGGTCGCCTCGCCGAAATCGCCCAGGAATCCATCGTCATCGAAGACACCCACTACGGCCGCGTCGAAGACGCACACATGGCGATCTGCCATATGCTGTGCTATTGCTTTATTGAATGACTGAATGATTGATTGACTGAATGACTGAATAGCTTCGCAAATCATAACTTGGCGGAGCTATTCAGTCATTCAATCATTCAACATTCAATCATTCTTTCTCAACTGTACCGGTCATTCCGCCACGGGTATGCCGTGTTGGAGTAGCCGCGTTCTTCCCAGAAACCTTTGCGGTCGCCGGCCAGGAATTCGATGCGTTTGATCCATTTGGAGCCTTTCCAGGCGTAGAGCTGGGGCGTAATCATGCGGACGGGTCCGCCATGTTCGAGCGGCAGCGGGGCGCCGTTGAAGGTATGGACGAGCAGCACGTCGGGCTTGAGGGCTTCGGCCAGTGAGAGGTTGGTGCAGTAACCGTCGTAGCCGTAGCACATGACGTGCGTAGCCGTTTCTTTGGGCATCACCAGCGCCGCCAGATCCATAAACCGAACGCCCACCCAGGGCATATCCAGCTGCGACCACGTCGTCACGCAGTGGAAATCGCTGACGTCCTCCGTCTGCGGCAGGGCCATGAAGTCCGGCCACTTGAGCCGGGTCGGATTCTCCACTTCCCCGTCCAGATTCAGCTGCCACTTGTCTGTCGGGATGTTGGGATGATAGCCCAGGTCGAGGACGGGCCATTTTTTAGTGACCGTCTGACTTTTGGGAATTTGGGGCATGCCGTGGCGGTTTGGCGGGCCGGAGCCAAGCGGCTTATCGTCGGTCATGGACGGCGTGCTGGCCATCTGTTCTTCAAAACGGCGCTTGAGTTTCATCCGCGCCTCGATGATGCGGTCGAGTTTGGCCGTTTGTTCGGGAGACTGATTGGGTTCCATGAGGATAATCAGGTTGTGTAACCGTTATACAACCGCCGATGGAAGCGATATGTTGACGATCGCGCAGCATGAAGCGGAAGTCGTCATAAACGAGCGAATTACTGAGGAACGAAGTAAAGACAAGTTACCCCAAAACATAGTTTAGTAATTCACTTTCTATCCTGCCGTATGAACTCTTTGAACCTAAACGCGCTGAAAGACAGACTTACCCTGCTGTGGGCGAGGTCCGTATTTCCCCGATTGTACCCTTCGTTCAAATGGCTGCAGGCGGTGCTGAGCATCACTTCTGTCCTGGGAGTGGGCCTGCTGCTGATTCTGCTGGCGACGGTCCTCTTCAACGCCTCCGATCAGTTTACGGACCTGCTGATTGCCATGCGCCTTGACTGGAAAGCCCTGATTACCCGCGAAAATACCGTTTTTTCTCAATGGTGGCGGATCATCTTTCGGGATTCTGCATTCGTTTTTGCCCTGCTGGTCTGGTCGCTGTCGCTGGCGTTTACCTCCCGCTGGTGCCTTTTTGTGGCCAATGTACAGCCTGTGCCCGTCCGGAAAGAATACCCGGCGCTGGCGGACCGGGTTCACGGACTGCAATTGTGGCTGATGGTCAAAATGCCGCGTCTGATGGGCGCATTTCCTTATTTCATCATGCTGGTTTCGATGACGGCGGTGGTTGTGCAGGCCGAAAACAGGCACTGGTCCGACTGGTTCTGGCCCGCCATTTTCCTGCTTTTTATCGGCCTTGACGCCCTGCTGCTGCAAGCCATCTACCGACGGCTGATCCGTAGCGATAAATCGGCTTCCGGGGAGTTTGTGAAGGACATTAACCAATTCGGGCCGCAGGACCCGGGCGTGTACCCGCTTTTCAAAAAATGGGTGCATCTGCTGATCTGGCTTAACCTGGGACTTCTGCTCGTTTTCGGACTGCTGGATTACAATTTTTTTGTAAAAGACCTGCGGCTCAACTGGGCTGCTCTGCCGGGATTTGGCAGCCTGTTCGTTTTCGCTCTGGGAGGATATACCCTGCTGTTGATGTGGATTCGTCACCAGTTGCGGGCCCGCCAGATCTCCTTTCTGGGAGCCATTGTGTGTCTGGCGGGGCTTATTTACGTTTTCGGTTTCAACGTGTACCGCCGGACGATTCGCCTTGCCAAACCGCCGCTGCCGGAACGGGTGCAGGACATCCGGTATGTCGATAACTGGCTGCTGGATACCAGCAAGGGCAATGAGCAGATCCTTCCCGTTTTCATCGTTGCGGCGGAAGGAGGCGGCAGCCGGTCGGCCTACTGGACGGCCGCCGTACTGGCAAAGCTGGACAGCATTCCCCGCTTTCGGGAACACCTGCTGGCTATTTCCGGCGTGTCTGGCGGCAACGTCGGAGGTTCGTTCTTTATCTCCGCGCTTGAAGATGTGCCTGACCGGAAGGAGGTGCCGGGGAAGCTTGCCAAAATTGCCGGAAGTGATTTTCTGTCCGGTCTGGTCGGGGCGTTCTGCTACCCGGACGCCTTGTCCGGCCTTTTCTTTCCGTTCATCCCCGCGCTGGACCGGGCCCGGCGGCTGGAGGACAGCTTCTCGGACGCTTACTACAACGTGACCGGCGCGGCGACGCTGGATTCGGGTTTTGTTGCCCTGTACCGGAACGAGGACGGTCGGAGTCCCGCCAGGCCCCTGTTACTGCTGAATTCAACGGTGGTGGAAACGGGCAAGAAAGCGGTATTTGCGCCGGTAAAGCTGAGTCCGCGCTTTTTTTATGACGCCCGCGACGTTTTTGCGGACACCCGGAAAGACATTCCCCTCAAAACGGTCATGGGCCTTTGCTCGCGGTTTCCCGTGGTGACGCCCGCGGGAACCGTTCCGTTATACCCGAAAGGCTCGTATCGCCTGGTGGACGGCGGCTATTATGAAAACACCGGATTGCATACCGCTTACCAGCTACTCCAACTGGTGCAAAGCCGCAAATCGGCGCTGAAGGCGAAACTCGGGAATAAGATCATCAAACCTGTGGTGCTGTTCATTCAGAACGGCGACTACGAACCGGAAAAGGACAGCCGGGCCAAAACCGATTTTGCGCCTGCCTCGGCCTTCCTGAACGCGTGGAGCAATCGGGGACCGGCCACCATCGGGGATTTTAACGCCTACCTGGCCGCCGATACCAGCAACGCGGAACTACAGGTTTTTCGGTTGGTGAGAAAAGACCGCCAGATCATTCCGCTGGGCTGGTATCTGTCCCGGGCGGCGCAGGAAACCATGACCCGGCAGGCGGCCGACCTCCGGCAGTCCGGACTTAATCAGAAAGCGTACGAGACGGTAAGGAAGGCGCTTTGATTAAAGTGACTCAACAAAAAAGCCCCGGAGCGTTCCGGGGCTTTTTTGTTTGTTATCCGACAATCAGGACAATTGGCGTTCCTTCACGTCTGCGCTTTTGCGGCGACGGTTTTCGGCAAAAAACGCCAGCCCGATAAACGCCACCAGCAGAATGGAAGCTACCAGGTCGATGGTCTTCCCGGCCGAAATCGAAACCGGGTCGAAGCGGAAGACGATGGTGTGTTTTCCGGCGGGGACGCGCAGAGCCCGCAGCACGTAATCGGCCCGCAGGTGCGGTACTTCCTTACCATCGATGGTCACTTTCCAGTCATCGCGGACGTTATAGTAGATTTCGGAGAAAACCGCTAACTGCTCGGTACGGGCGTTGCTCTCGTAGGTCAGTTCGTTGGGCTTGTATTTCGTCAGGCGGATGGTGTTGGCGGCGGAATCCGGCTGGATGGTCAGGCCCTGCAACTGGTCGGCGAACCGTTGATCGACCACGGCCGTGCGGCGCGGGTCGAGCGCATCCATCGCTTTCATCTCGGCATTGGCATCGGGCACCAGCCGGTACTCGTTCACAAACCAGGCGTTTCCGTACGCGCCGGGGTTAAGCTGGGCGGTGGGCGCACCGGGCTGCCCCTGCGCTCCCTGTCCCTGGCCGAGGATGTACCGGGTGTTCAGCATGTCCACGACTTTCTGGTTGTTGCGCCCCGCTACCTGATATTCAATCAGTTCCTGATACCGCCGCATTTTGGCCGCGTGATAACCGCCCAGCGATTTGTGGAAATAGGAAGCCCGGGCGTCACTCATGAAACTGGTGGTCAGGTCCAGAACGCGGAAATTCGGGTCTTTGTCGGCCAGAATCTGCTCGTCGGCCGGAGAGGGGGCCAGGGTCTGCTGAATGGCGCTTTTGCTGATAAAATCATCGTTGTTCAAATACCGCTTGTCCACGCCAAACAGGTCGAAAATCACCAGCAGGAGCAGGGCGGGGTAGAGGACGCCCGTTTTCAGCTTGTCGCGCAGATACAGCCACAGCAGCCCGCCCGGCAGCAGAATGAGCACGGCCGAACGGAAAGCATCGGAGCGGAACAGGCCAATCCGGTCGTCGATCAGCGCCGCCATCACCTGATTGGCCAGCTCGCGGTTCTGGAAGCCCTGTTCCAGACTGGCCACAAACTGCTCGTCGTTCACTCCGCGGAAGGAAGCAAAGACCGTCGGCACCAGCGCCATCAGCAACGAAAGCCCCCCCGTGACGCCCAGACTGATGAGCAGACTGCGGTTGATCTCGGCCAGCGGCTGTTTTTTCTCCAGCAGCTGTTTCAGCCCGACCATGCCCAGCACCACCATCGGAATCTGCGCCAGCGAAAGCACCATCGTCACCGCCCGGAATTTGTTGAAACCGGGGAAGTAGTCGAAGAAGAAATAGTTGACCGCTTCGAAGTTTTTACCCCAGGACCAGACCACGTACAGCACAAAGGTCGCCAGCGCCCACCATTTGAGCGGGCCGCGAACCGTCAGCAGACCGAGCACAAACAGGAACACGACGATCGCCCCGGCATAAGCAGGCCCGCCGGTCGCGTAGATAACGCCGTGGTAAAGCGGAATCTGCTGGATAAACTGCTGCGCCATTCCGGCATCCACGCCGATGGACGTCAGCTTTTTGTAGGTTTCGGAGTCGGTTGTCAGCGAGCCCACGGAGGCGCCGCCCGCGAAGTTGGGCACCAGCAGCGTGAAGGTCTCGCCTTTTCCGTAGCTGTATTGAAAAGCGTAATCCTTGTCCAATCCGCTTTTGGGGCTGGATACCTTTCCGGCCGCGTCGCCGGGGGCGTTGGGCGGGGCAATCGTCAGCTCCGACTTCCCGCGGGTGGTCACCGTTGAATAATCGGCGGCGCTCCACAGACGGGTCGTGTGCGTACCGACGGCGATCAGCGCGGCGACGGCCAGCGAACTGCCCGCCAGCAGCAGGTGCCGGATGCGGCCTTCCCGGATGGCTTTGACGCTTTCGAGGGCAATAAAAATGAGAATGCCTACCGCCAGATAATACGTGATCTGGATGTGGTTGGCGTAGAGTTCAAGTCCGAGGAAGAGGGCCGTCAGGGCTGCTCCGGCCAGATAACGACCCCGCAGAGCCAGAATGATGCCCGCCAGCACGCCGGGGGCGTAGGCGATGGCCAGTACTTTGGAGACGTGTCCGGCTTCCAGGCTCAGCAGGTGGTACGACGCAAAGCCGTAGGCCACGGCCCCCAGCGCCGAGAGCCAGACGCCCATGCCCAGCGAAACCATCAGGATGTATCCGCCGAGCATGATGAGCCAGAGGTAGTTGGCCGGGTCGGGGAGGAGAAGATTGATATATTGGCCGAGTTTGGTGGTCAGGCTGGTGGGATAATCCCCGGCAATCATGTACGTCGGCATCCCGCCGAACATGGAGTTGGTCCACCACGACCGTTCGCCGGTCTGTTTATGAAACTCGACTACCTCGCGGGCGGCCGACACGGATTGAATGATGTCGTGCTGGTTGAGCCGTTTGCCGTTCAGGACGGGCGAAGCGTAAAGGATAGCCAGAACCGCAAACCCGATGACGGCGAACAGGTGCGGCAAAAAACGTTTAAAATTCATAAAAGCTCGTTATTCGGTCAGGCCGAGGAGGCTGGTTTTGGAAATAACGAGTAAAGAAACACTTTTTTTACCAATGTGCCCGAATTTAAGTGCTCAGAGGCCCTTGCGGTTCCGGACGTAATCCGACACTTCGTCCAGTACGCGGTCTGCTTTGCGCAGCACCCGGATCAGGAGGAAAAGTCCGTAAACGAGCAGGACGGTAAGGGCCAGGCTAAGCAATTGGGCGGCCAGAAGGGCCCAGTCGGAATGGGAAAACATAAGCGGTCTTATTTTTTTGCGCCTTTGAGGTCTTCCAGCGTCCCCGAAATCCGGGTTTTGAAGGGACTGTTTTTGAAGCTGTTGTCTTCGCTGATGAGTTTGCAGTCCAGAATTACCTCGTAGGGCGTGTTTTTCTTTTCAAAAAGGGCTTTCCAGACCACGTTATCCAGCTTGTTGGGCCGCATCGTTACCGGAAAAACGACGGGGGTTACGGCGTCCTTGGCAATCCGGATGTCGTCGGACTGGGTGCCTTCCGCAATGACCTCACCGTCTATGCTGACGGTGTATTTGGTGTCCCGGAATTTGAAGGGAAACTGATTTTTGTTGGTAATGTCCACTTTCACGGCCAGATCGGTCCGCTTCAGGCCCAGCTTCCCGAGGTCTATTTCTTCAATTTTGACCTTCGGAATGTAGTAGACGGGCAGTTTTTTGCTCGTGTTGACGCTGAAGGTCCGCTCGCCCATGATCGGCACGTCCATGTCGAAGGTGGACTGAATGCGGTAATCGACGCTGTCGACGCCCTTGTTTTCCAGCGTTTTCAGCACTTCCGTCATTTTTTTGAGATACACCTTGACCGGCATCTGGACCAGTGTGCTGTCGTCGGACTCCACCTGAATCGTCTTCCGGTAGGCGTCCTCGGCCACTAGCGCGTCGCCGATATAGACTTTGTAATCGACTCCCTTCGCCTTGAAAGCGACCGGCAGCGGGTTATCGATGAGCATTTTCATGGTCATGTCCGCCCGTTCGCTGGTGATGTTCGTAAACTCGAACGAACTCATTTCGAGGCGCGGTTTCAGGGCCGTTCCGTACGGTTCGTCGTCGGCCCGGTTCTTCTGCTTCTGATACCAGAAATAAGCTCCGCCTAAACCGATTAATAACAAGCCCACAACAATCCAACTTCCTTTTCTCATAATGAATAGCTTAGGTACTTGTAAACTGTCCGGACTGCCCGGCTGTTCGACGCCGCGGGCCGCGTAATGACAAAAAAAGATGAAAGGATTCGGCGGGCTGGTTTTGATGATGCTTCTGGCGGGCTGCACCGCCGGGCGGACCATCCGTATGGAGCAGGTGCGAAATTTTGCGCCGGACCGCCCGCAGCAGTTGCTGTTTCTGGACCTGTTGATTACGCGGGAAGGCGCCGCCGGACCCGAAATGGTGCAGATAATCAACGCGGTAGCGGCGGAAGGACTGTGCCGGGAATGCGGGCAGGCGGCCTTTCACGGCGGTTACCGGCTGCTGTGTACCTACCAGTACAGCGACGGCCGGCCGCCCGTGACCGAAACCTATGAGCACCCCCTGCTGCGTACGGTAGAACTTTTTGACCCGGACGGTAGTCTGGACCGGCGTCCGGTTTCGGCCCGGGAGGGACACCTTTCGCTGCGTATTCAGTACGACCGTTCGCTAACTCGGGTGGAATTGTTCAGCCAGACACCCGACCGGGGACCGCATCGCATCCACTCCATTCGTATAAAACCATGAAGTACTACGTTACCAGTCTGCTTTTTCTGTGGCTGGTGGAAGCCACGCAGGCGCAGCGGTTTCCGGTTGATACGCTGCAAAAAACAGGGCCGTTACCGAACCGAGTCAACATTGTCATCGTCGGCGACGGGTTTACGGCCCAGGAAATGAACGCCTTTTCGGAGGCGGCCCGCCGCTTCATGAACGCCTTTCTGGAGTCGGCTCCTTACCGGAATTACCAGCAGTACTTTAATTTTTTTGCGATTCAGGTGCCCTCGAAGGAAAGCGGAGCGACCAATCCCGGCACCGCCCCCGACGCCTATCCGGACCAGCCCGTCGAAACGAAGGACACCTATTTCGGCGCGTCGTTTGGTGCCCTGAATATTCACCGGCTGGTGGTCGTTCAAAAATATTCGGCGCTTACGAATGTTCTGGCCGAAAACTTTCCGGCCTACAGTCAGGTGGTGGTTATCGTCAACTCGCCCTGGTACGGCGGTTCGGGCGGACCGCATACCGTGTTCACGCTCCACTCCACGGCGTACCTGATTGCCCTGCACGAAATGGGGCACTCGTTTGGCTTTCTGAAAGATGAGTATTGGGCCGGTGAGCAATTTGCCGCCGAAGCGCCCAACATGACCCGCAACAGCAATCCGGCGACCGTCGTCTGGAAGGCCTGGCTCCAGACGTTCAATATCGGCGTTTTCGGCCACGGAACGGGCTGGTATAAACCCACCAGCCAGCAGTGCCTGATGGAGCGGCTGGACCAGCAGCTGTGCGCGGTTTGCCGGGAGGCTACCGTGCGCCGCATCCTGCAGCGGGTCAATCCGGTGGAAGGCTACAACCCTGCCACCAGCGGCCCGGTCGTCGTCCGAAAGCCCGAAACCTTCCGGCTGAACCTGCTCAGGCCGTTCCCCAACACGCTGCGCGTGGAGTGGCGCCTCGACGGCGCGCTGGTGGGCCGCAACACGGACGAGGTGACGCTTTCGCCCGCTCAGATACCCAATCGCACCGGGCGGCTGACGGCTACCGTGGCGGACACAACGGACCTGATCCGGATGGAGGGAGGCCGCCCGTACCTGACTTACAACCGGGACTGGAATCTGGACCGACCGCTGGACACGCTTCGGGTACGGGTAGCGGCCGCCCGCAATCCGGTTTGCCTCGGGAGTCAGACGGTGCTCACCGCCGAAGGTTGCCTGCAGGGAACCGTTGTCTGGTCAACGGGGCAGAGCGGCCCGACCATCGCCGTGCAGCCGACCGCACCGACCACCTACACGGCCACCTGCTCCGTCGGCGGGGCGTTCGTCGTGATTCCGGGCCAAATTACGATGAACGTGAGCCCACGACCGGACATCCGGGCGACCAACAGCGGCCCGGCCCTGGAAGGCGAAACGGTAACGCTGACCGCCACGGGAGGGATTTCCTACGCCTGGACGGGCCCCGATGGCTTTGTGTCGGCGGCGGAAAGTCCCCGGCTTTCGAACATCCGGATGCGGCAGGCGGGTCAATACGTGGTGGAAGGGATAAACGCGGACGGATGTCAGGACACGGCCCGCACGACGGTCGTAGTGTCGCCCCTGCTTCAGCTGGAAGAGCGGCTGCCCGTGGGCGTTATCCGAGTGTATCCCAACCCGGCCCGCGACCTGTTAACGGTTGAAACGTCGCTTTCCGGCGAAGTCCGGTTTCAGCTCTTTGACCTGAGCGGAAGACTGAGAATAGCCCGGACCTTTGAAAGCAACCTTACGATGCCGCTGGCCGATCTGGCAAAGGGCGTTTACTTCTACCGGATCACCCAACAGGGGCGACAGACCACCGGCAAGGTAATGGTGGAATAACCGCGAACGCCCCTTTTTGTCCGCATTGGGAAAAAGGGGCATTCGCAGCCGGAAGGCGTTTGGCCGCAGCCTTACTTCATTTTCACAATCGTCACGCCCGCGCCGCCCCGGTCGGCATGTTCGTCGTGCATGCCCGCCACCTGCGGGAACGTGCGCAGCTGCTGGCGGATGAGATTGCGGAGAATCCCGTCGCCTTTGCCGTGCACAATGCGCAGTTCGGGATAGCCCAGCATGATGGCGTTGTTCATGAAATTGTCCAGTTCTACCATCGCCTCCTCGCCGCGTTTGCCGCGAATGTCGAGGTTGAAGCTGAACGTCATCATTTTCTCGTTCAGGTCAATGCCCGTCATTTTCGGCTTCGCGGACTCGCCCGTGGCATCGCGGTACGCTTTCCGGCTTACTTTTTCGAGTCGGGCTAGCTTGATGTTCGATTTGAGGTCGCCAATCCGGATTTCAACGTCCTTGCCTTTCAGCGCGAGCACTTCGCCCACCGCCGTCTGGCCCTTGATGCGGACGTAGCTGCCGATCGTAATGGCCCCCGATTCGAGCGTATATTCCTCTTCGGCCTGCGGTTTGGGTTCATCGACCAGCACCTCGGTTCTCAGCGCCTGTTTCTCAAACTTCTCCAGCTGCTGCCGGACCTGCTTCGTCTGCTCGCGTTCCGCGCCTTTCTCCTTGATTTCGCGGATGGTGTTCTCGATCCGCTGGTTCGCTTCGGCCACCAGCGCCTTCGCTTTCTGCTTGGCGTCGTTCAGGATGCGCTTCTGCTCGTTGTCGAGGCGGGTTTGGAGGGCGGTCGTTTCGGCCAGCTGCTGCGCCAGTTTGCGCTGGTTGATGCTGACTTCCATGTTTTTCTCCGAAAAGACCCGTTTTTCGATGTCCAGCTCTTTCAGCAGTTTCTCGAAATTCACCTGCTGGGTGCCGAGTTTCTCTTTCGCCCGTTCGATAACGGCTTTCGGCAGACCTATTTTGGTGGAAATTTCGAAGGCAAACGAACTCCCCGGCCGACCGATTTCCAGCTCGTACAGGGGTTCGAGGTGTTCGCCGTCGAAGCGCATGGCTCCGTTGACCAGCCCCGGCGTTTTGTCCGCAAACATCTTCAGGTTGGTGTAGTGCGTGTTGATGACGCCGTATGCGCCTGATGCATTCAGCTGCTCCAGAATGGCTTCCGCAATGGCACCGCCCAGACTCGGCTCCGTCCCCGTCCCGAACTCGTCGATCAGAAACAGCGTCCGTTTGTTCGACAGCGTCAGGAACGACTTCATGCTCATCAGGTGCGAACTGTAGGTGCTGAGGTCGTTCTCCAGCGATTGCTCGTCGCCGATGTCGATGAACAGGTTCTGGAAAATGCCCGCCGTCGAGCCTTCGTAGACCGGAATCAGCAGGCCGCACTGCACCATGTACTGCAGCAGCCCGATGGTTTTCAGCGAGACGGACTTCCCGCCCGCATTCGGCCCCGAAATGAGCAGAATCCGCTGTTTGGAGTCCAGGCGAATGGTCAGCGGCACCACCTTTTTGCCCTGTTTTTCGAACGAAAGGTGCAACAGCGGATGGCGTGCGCCCTGCCAGTCGACCATCGGCTGGTTGACCAGCGCGGGCAGTTCGGCGTTCAGTTGCAGCGCCAGTTTCGCTTTGGCCCGGAAAAAGTCGATCAGGCCCAGAAACGTCGTTGCGCGGTGCAGGTCCGGCAAAGAGGGCCGCAGCGTATCCGTCAGTTCGCGCAGGATGCGGTGGACTTCGCGGCGTTCCTCGTACTCCAGTTCGCGGATTTCGTTGTTGGTATCGAACACTTCGGCGGGTTCGATGAAGACCGTCTGTCCCGTTGCCGATTCGTCGTGGATGAAGCCTTTGAGCCGCCGTTTGTGCTCGGCCGCCACCGGAATCACCATGCGCCCGTTCCGGATGGTCAGCGACACGTCGTCGGCCACCCAGCCCTGCTGTTTGGCGTTTCGGAGCAGTCCGTCGAGTTTTTTGCGCAGTCCGGCCTGTTCCGAAATAATGCGGCGGCGCAGGTCGGCCAGCGTGGGGGAGGCGGAGTCGCGGACCTTGCCCCGGTCGTCGATGACGCGCTCGATGGCATCGGTCAGTTTTTTATCGACCGAAATAATGCCCGCCTGCTCGGCCAGATACGGGTACGACTGCCGCCGGTCGTCGTCCAGAAAGCGCAGGCACTGCTGGATGGTCCGCAGGGTGAGTTTGAGGTCAAAAAACTCCTCTTCCGTCAGCATAAAACCCTCGATGCGGGCTTTTTCGAGTTGCGGGCGGATGTCGAGGTAGTTGGTCGACGGGAAGTCCGTTTCGTACTGCACGATGGTTTTGAACTCCGCCGTCTGCCGCAGCATTTTTTCAATGAGCTGGAAATTCTCCGAAAACCGGATTTTTTCCACGTACGTCTGTCCCAGCGGGCTCAGGCAGGCCTGCCGCAACAGTTCGCGTATTTTATCGAAACCTAGTTTCTGTTCGAATGACTCAGGATAAAGCATTTAGTCAGTATAGCAAAGGCAGGGTTGACGTTGCTGCCGTAATGAATAACGTTTTTGGACAAAAGCCGGTTCTTTATGCGTTAAAAGAAACGAAAGGCCAAATCAGGCCGCAAAGGTACGGCTTTGTCCTATTTTTGATTCTTAATTTATTGAGGTGATATTGCCGTACAGGGCGCCCAACCACACTCCGTTTTTCCCATGAAACTCATTGAATGCCCGCGCGACGCCATGCAGGGCCTGCCGCACTTTATTCCGACCGGGGAGAAAATCCGTTATCTCAATACCCTGCTGAAAGTGGGCTTCGACACGCTGGACTTCGGCTCGTTTGTTTCGCCGAAGGCCATCCCGCAGATGCGCGACACGGCCGACGTGCTGGCCGGACTGGATTTAACGGACACCCGCACCCAACTGCTGGCCATTGTAGCCAACGGGCGCGGAGCCGAGGATGCCGTGCGCCACGAAGCCATCCGCTACCTGGGCTTTCCGCTCTCCGTTTCCGAAACTTTCCAGTTGCGTAACACGAATAAGACCATCGGGCAGGCGTTTGCGGAGGTGGAAACCATAAACAGACTTTGTCGGGAAGCGGGCAGGGAACTGGTGGTGTACCTGTCGATGGGCTTCGGCAATCCGTACGGCGACCCGTACAGCCCGGAGATTGTCGGACAGTTCTCCGAACGGCTGATCGATTTGGGCGTCCGCATCATCGCGCCTTCCGACACGGTGGGGTCGTCGACGCCGGAGGGCATCGAATCGCTGTTCCGGCACCTGATTAGCCGCTATCCGGAGGTTGAGTTCGGGGCGCACCTGCACGCCCGTCCCGGCGAAACGGCCGAGAAAGTCCGGGCGGCCTGGCGGGCGGGCGTCCGCCGCATGGACGGTGCGCTGAAAGGCTTCGGCGGCTGCCCGATGGCCAAAGACGATCTGACTGGAAACCTGGCGACCGAGGAAATGATTGCCGTGCTGGAGCAGGAAGGCGCGGACATGAACCTCAACAAAGCCGCCCTGGCCGAAGGCGAACGGCTGGCTTCCGAAATCCTGTAAGACGGCTTTCCGGCGGTGGTTACATGAAGGTCTGCTGAACTTCTTCCTTCACGGCGCGCAGGGCCGGGCCAACGGGCTGGGCGTTCTGCTGGATGACCTTGTCGAAAATCCGTTTGGACAGATCAATCGCCGGGGCTTCGGGGGGCACTTCGGCGGCCGCCTGGTTGATCAGCGCCATCACTTCGTTCATGGCCGAGGTGATCAGGTCCCAGGTCGGCTGGCTCATGTAGATTTGCTGCGAAAGGTTGTGGTTGAACTCTTCCCGGATGTCGCGCAGCAGCAGTTGCTGCAGGTCGAGGGCGGTGGGTGCCCCGTTGGCCAGCCGGAGCAGCAGGTTGTTGGGGCTGATCCGTTCCAGAAAAAGCGTCATACGCTCGTACGCCTGCAGTCGGATGGGCGTTATGGCTTCGCTGTTGCGGGAGCGTACCTCTTCCTGTTTCTGTCTGAACTCGCGGTCAATCATCACCCGGACCGTCAGGTACATGCCGTAGAGGACAAGCCCGGCGGGAATCAGCAGTTTGAGCAATTCGGCAATCACACTCATGGACAGAAGGAATTAAACAGGGGCAAATTTTGTAAATTAGCCGTGCAAATGAAAATGGTATATGGTTTCTGAGGGACTGGAGCGTCCGATATTGATAACGTCCGAGGCGCATAAACAGATTACCGAAACGCTGAAAGCGAATAAAATTCCGGAAACGTACGGGCTTCGGGTGGGCGTACGGGGCGGCGGGTGCGGCTCGTCGTGGCAACTCGGCTTCGACGAACCGGGGCCGGCCGATCAGGTCTATGTTATTGACGGTGTGCGCGTTATTATTGATGTCAAACACCTTCTGTACGTCCTGGGAGCGCAGGTCGGCTATGAAGCTTCGGAAGACTGGCGGGGCTTTACCATCACGAAGGCATCCGAGCTGGAAAAGAACCCGCAGTAACTGACTAATTTTTTCTGCTGTCTGATATTGTCTGGAACGGTTGCCCAAACGGTCCTTTAATCGCTTTTTCATCCCGTTCGTCTCTTTTCGGTATGTCTGATAATGCGGCCGGGGCCGGAGTCGGCCGGTCTATTTTCTACTTTTTTCCAGTTCTTGGCACGATTTTAGAAAAATATGCGAAGTGAACCCACCAAACATAATCCGCTCGTGCGCTTTCTGAACAGGCATATTTTTTTACTGTTGTCGATTCTGGCCCTGTGTTCCTCGCTGTTTTCGTACTTGGTACTGGAACGGGGAGCTATCAGCGCCACCGATGAGCAGTATTTAAGGACTGTGCAGGAACGTGTCCGGCAGGAGCTGGCCCGCTCGGCGGCCGATCTGGATGCGGTGGGCCACCACCTGAACGAAGCGAATCCCGCCTTTGCCCGGCTGAAAACGGAGACGGCCTACCCGTACTACATTTTCCGCAACCAACAGCTGTTTTACTGGTCCGACCACCGGTTTATTCCCGATTACGACTGCCTGCGCGGCCTGAGTGCCACCCGACTGGTGACGCTTCCGCAGGGCACTTTTCTGGTTAGCGTCCGGCAGGTGAAAACGACGTCCGGCCAGTACGAAATTTTCTCGATGGTGGACCTCTACCGGAGCTTCCAGAATGAGAACAACTACCTCCGCTCGGGCTACAACACCAGCCTGTTTTCGATGGACCCCCGGCGCATCGACTCCCGGCAGGCGGCGGAAACCTACCATAATATTTTTGATGCCACTCCGGCTTTTCTGTTTTCGGTAGACCCGCCGGTGGTGGACGCGCGGAGCCAGAGCCTGCCGGTCAACTCGGTCTTTTCGGGAACGCTGGCCCTGTTTTTTCTGGGACTCTACGTTTTTCAGTACATCCTTTCTTCCGCCCGTCGGCAGAAGCCGGGCCTGGGTCTGCTGCTGCTGCTGAGCTATCTGGTGCTGCTGCGGGGCGTCATGCTGTACTTCCGGGTCCCGTTTCTTTTCTTTGAAATCGACGTATTCAATCCGCGGCATTACGGTTCGTCGGTGCTGGCTCCGTCGCTGGGCGACCTGCTTTTGAATATTCTGTGCGTGGCGATTGTCGCTTTTTACATTGCCAACACGTTTCACCGCGCCGGTTTTTACTACTGGATGCTCCGGCAGCCCCGCTGGGTCAAAGTGCCGCTTTCGATTGCCATCGCGGCGGGCGGTTACGGCGTGTTTTACGCCTGCCTGCTCGAACTGAACAGCATCTACGAAAAGTCGCAGTTTACGCTCGACATCACGCTGAGCATTACGTTCCCGACGCTGAAGATTGCCTGCCTGCTGATTTTCGTTCTTATTTCCACGACCTATTTTCTGGTGCTGCACGTGCTGGCGAGCCTGTTCATTCGCCTGAACGTGACCTTTGGCTGGGGGCTGCTGTGGTTTCTGCTGGGCACGGCGCTGGCGGGAGCGGGGATGTGGACCTACGACCCGCACGTCGACTACGTGTTTGCTCTGCACGGCCTGTACTTCCTGATTCTGTACAGCAGCCGTTTCCCGCGGACGCTGTATTCGTTCCGGTACAAAACGACGATTTACCTGTCGCTGGGCGCCCTGACCTGCGCGGCCCTGTCTACCTACGTTGTCTTCAATCAGGAAAACCAGAAGGACATTGTCAACAAAAAGCTGTTTGGAAAGCAGTTGCTGGCCGAAAACGACGACCTCGGGGAGTTTCTGCTGAACAAAATTCACCGGTCCATCGCCGCCGACAGCGTTTTGCGCGGGTCGCTTTCGTCCGACACGCTGCTGGCCCGGGAGCGGATTCAGCAGCGCATCAAGTCGGTTCATATCGATAAGTACTTCGACCGCTACGATGTGGAAGTGCTGTCGTTCGACGCCAACGGGCTGACGCTGGACAATCAGCTTTTTGCTTCCGAATACAGCTATTTCGCCGGTCTTTTCCGGCATAAACGGTACCAGACCCGCTACGAGGACCTGTATTTCATCAACGACGCGGAGAATAACTTTGCTACCCAGTACGTCACGTTTGTAGACATTCCGGGCAAAGGCCATATCATTCTGAACATGAAACTGCGGCCGGAGCGGATGCGGGGACTTTATCCGGATATGCTCGTCGGACGGCAGTTCAACCAGGCACCTGAAACGCGGGCGTACAGCTTTGCGCTTTACAACCGGCAGCAGCGGGTGCTGCACAGCTCGGGCGATTACAACTACCAGCGCCGCCTCCCCGTCGAACTGCTGGCCGACTCGACGCTGTACCGCGAAGGCGTTCTGTACAATGCCTACAAGCATGTCGCCCAGCGAGGCCGCGACGGGCGGATGGTGGTGGTTTCTTCCAAAGAATACCCGCTTACCTATCTGGTTTCAAACTTTTCGTTCCTGTATCTGGTCCTGATCGTATACGTGCTGGCGGTCATTCTGGCTTATGCCGTGCGCTACCGGTTCTCGCACAGCCGGCTGAATTACGCGACGAAAACCCAGATTCTGCTCAATATTGCTTTCTTCCTGCCGCTGCTGCTGATCGTGGTCATTACCCTGAGTGTCATCAGTTCCAACTTCGACAGCAATCAGGAGCGGAACTACGTGGACTCTTCAAAAAACATCGGTTCCAACTTCCTGCCGTACCTGCAGGCCTTCCTGAACGGCCACACCAGCAAGGCGTACATGGAGGACGAACTGCGAAAAATGGCCCGGAGCTACGGAGTGGACATCAACCTGTATACGCCGGCCGGCAAGCTCTGGACGTCTACCCAGCCGCTGGTTTTTGAAAGCGGTCATTTGTCCAAATTCATCAATCCGGACGCGTATGCCCACCTGATTGAAGACAAAGAAAACCAGATTCTGCTGAACGAATCGCTGGGAACCAAACAGTTCAGGACGGCCTATGCCGCCGTGAAGACCTTCGACGGGCAGTTGCTGGCCGTCATCGGCGTACCGCATTACGATTCGATTCTGGAACTGGACCGGCAGCTGATCGAGATCATCGCCACCGTGCTGAGCGTCTTCACCGTGCTGCTGCTGATCTTCGTGTTCGTGTCGTACTGGGCTTCCACCATCCTGACCAAGCCGCTGCGGATGCTGACGCACAAACTGCGCCGCACGAACCTGGACAAGCTCAACGAGCCGATTCAATGGCAGTCGGATGACGAAATCGGCCTGCTGATCGGGGAATACAACCGGATGCTGATTAAACTGGAGGAAAACAAACGCGCGCTGTCGCAGAGCGAAAAACAGTCGGCCTGGCGGGAAATGGCCAAACAGGTGGCGCACGAAATCAAGAACCCGCTGACGCCGATGAAACTGACCCTTCAGCATCTGCAACGGACGCTTCCGCCCGACAATACACCGTCCCGGCGGGTCATCCAGCGGGCGCTGAACTCCCTTCTCGACCAGATCGACAACCTGAGCGACATCGCCACGTCGTTTTCGGACTTTGCCAAAATGCCGCTGCCGAAAAACGAACTGTTCGAGATCACGACGGTCATCAACAAGGCCGCCGATCTGTACGCCGACGACGGGAAAATCTCCCTCCTCCGCGAAGTGGCCCCGTATCCGGTCATGGTGGTGGGCGACCGCCAGCTCATCGGCCGGATTCTGACCAACCTGATCATCAACGGCATTCAGTCGGTACCGACCGACCGGAAGCCGATGATCCGTCTGCGGCTGGTAGTGAGCGAAGGGAACGTCAATATCGAAGTGAGTGATAACGGCTCCGGCATCCCGGAGATGATTCGGGCGAAGGTCTTTCTGCCCAATTTCAGTACTAAGCAGGGAGGCTCCGGCCTGGGACTGGCCATTGCCAAACGGGGCGTCGAGCACGCCGGGGGTAGTATCTGGTTCGAAACCGAAGAAGGTGAGGGCACTACGTTCTTCGTGTCAATTCCCGTCGCCGACGCTACCGATTCGGTGGGCCTGCTCAACGGGAAATCGAAGACGATAACGGTATAAAGAAACCTGCTGGCTTCGGCCGTTTGTGCCCGGCTAAAGCCAGCAGGGGTACAAGTTATGCACTGATTACGGTGAGGGGTTCGTCTTCAAGGGTCACGTGTTTCCAGTTTTCTCCCGAACGAATGCGGTTCAACTGGGTGTGGGTGATCCCAAACTGCTTAGCGATCATCTTCAGGCGGTTTTTTTCGTTACGCAGCAATTTCTTGATCATGCGCACCTTCGATTCCGTCAGCTTGTAATTCCGGGTGCGGCGCGGCATTTCGCGGTTTTTCAAAGCCGGATTGTTCCGGTTGTGTTCGATCATCTCCTCTTTCGTCACCCATTTCAGGTTTTCGTGGAAGTTGTTCTTCTTGTCGTGATCCAGGTGAATCACAAAAGAAGCTTCGGAGCCGGGGCGGTCTACAAAGCGCTCGGCGACCAGCTTGTGAACGTACCGATTGATGGTTTTGCCGCCGGTCCGGATGTTCAGTGAACGGTAGCCCTGGATAACAGATCCTTTGATGATGGTACCGAGGCGGGGGTCGGACTGGAAGCTTTTGAGCCGGCCGTAGTTGGAAACCTCGTAACGGGGGGGATTTTCAACGTCGTTAAACAGAATTGGAACCCACTTCTCGTTCCAGTAACTGCTGTTTCTTTTGTCGCTCATGGTTCAGGACGGTTTTCGGATGGAGGTTAGTTTGTTTAATAGAAGTAGGGGTTGATTAAACAGGCAGGTAAGTGCCGATAACGCTATGCGACCAATTTGAAACGGGATAGTTTTTGTAAGCCTCTAATACTGTGCTTCGTAAATGTACGTATATAACGGTGAAATGTTTACACTTGTTTAACAAAAGTTAAACAAAAATTTTTTGAAAATTCGGGAAACGTCAAATTTTGAACCGGAGAGGCTCCGGGGCCGTTATTCGGTTATAATCAGAATGGACGATGAGTAGAGGAAAAACGTTGATTATTGGGGCATCCGAGAAGCCTGACCGGTACGCCAACCGGGCGGCGCACAGTCTGGTGCGGCACGGCCACGCGATTGAACAGGTGGGACTGCGGGAAGGAAGTGTGGCCGGAAACCCGATTCAGAAAGGACTGCCCGAACTGACGGACGTCGATACTGTGACGTTATACGTTTCGGCAAAGAACCAGCCGGGCTACTACGAGTACATTAAAAACCTGAAGCCGCGCCGGGTCATTTTCAACCCCGGAACGGAAAATCCGCAATTTGAGCAGGAACTGAAACAAGAAGGCATCGAACCCATTGAAGCCTGCACGCTGGTGATGCTGTCGATTGGGAATTATTGAATTTTGAATGATAGATAGGTTGGCTTCGCTAATCCTGGTACTGCGAAGCCAACCTATCTATCATTCAAAATTCAACCATTCTACCACTTAATAAGCGCTGACGCCCACGTGAATCCGCTGCCGAAGGCGGCGAGGCAGACCAGGTCGCCGGGTTTGACGCGGCCCTGTTCCCAGGCTTCCGTGAGGGCGATGGGGATAGATGCGGCCGTAGTATTGCCGTATTTGTGAATATTGCTGATGACGCGGTCTTCGGGGAGGCCAAGCTGATTGCGCACGTATTCCGAGATCCGGACGTTGGCCTGGTGGGGCACCAGCAGCGAAATATCTTCGGGCGAGAAGCCGTTGGCCTGCAAACCCTCGTGAATAACTTCGGTAAAGCGCACGACAGCGTGTTTGAACACGGCGTTGCCGTTCATCACCACATCGAAGCCGCCTTCGTCCACCATCTGCTTCGTGGCGGCGCGGTCCGGGCGGCTGCTGCCGGGGTCTTTAACGTACAAATCCTCCGCAAAGCGCCCGTCTGCATGAAGGTGGGTGGACAAAATGCGGTGTTCGGCGTCATCGGTGGCCCGGACAACGGCGGCCCCGGCTCCGTCGCCGAAGATCACCGCTACGCCGCGGCCTTCCGTGCTTTTATTGATCCAGGTAGACTGAATCTCGGCTCCGACCACCAGAATGGTTTTGTACATGCCGGATTTGATGAACTGGTCGGCAATCGAGAGGGCATACACGAAGCCCGAGCACTGGTCACGGATGTCGATCACGCCGATGCCTTCCATGCCCAGTTCGCGCTGCATCAGAAAGCCGGAACCCGGAAAAAAGTAGTCCGGCGTGATGGTCGCATAAACGATCAGGTCCACTTCTTTGGCCGTTACTTCGGCCCGTTCCAGGGCCATGCGTGAGGCCGCGGCGGCCATACTGGCATTGGTTTCTTTTCCGTAGGTAAAGTAGCGGCGTTCCTGAATTCCCGTCCGTTCCCGAATCCATTCGTCCGAGGTTTCCATATAACTCGTCAGGTCCTCGTTCGTGACGACATGTTCCGGGACATAATACCCCAGCCCCGTTATGGTTGAATAAATCATCTTGATGGTCAATAAAAAAGCCCACAAAAGTAGCATTTTTTTGTGGGCAATTGGACGGAAGGAAGAAAATGACTGAATGATTGAATGACTGGCTCCGCTGTTTCACGCACTGGAGCGGAGTCAGTCATTCAGTCATTCAGTCATTCAATCATTCCCTACTGGTGAATCGTGTACTCGTATGACTCCATGATCAGGTTGGCGAGCAGCTGCTTGCAGGCGGCTTCGACGGTTTCGCGGGCGGCGGATTCGGATTCCGCTTCCACTTCCAGGCGGATGTGCTTGCCAATGCGGACGTCGCCGACGTTGTCGATGTGAAGGTTGTGCAGGCCCAGTTTCACGGCCTTGCCCTGCGGGTCCAGAATCTCCTTCTGGGGCATTACGTTGATTTCAGCGATATAAGTCATCTTACTATTGAATGATTGAATGTTGAATGACTGAATGACTGGCTTCGCTGTTTCATGCACCGGGGCGGAGCCAGTCATTCAGTCATTCAACATTCAATCATTTTGAAAAAAGTGAAAGTGCGATGTACAGGAAAATCACCAGCGGTACGGCTGCGAACTGCAAAAATAAGAGAAGCAGCGCGGAAAATAGCAGAAAAATGTATTTAATGCGGTTCTCCGACCAGCCGAACGTCTTGAACTTAAGCGCAAACAAGGGCAGTTCGGAGGTCAGCAGGTACGACATGACCACGACATACCCGAGCTGCACCAGCGGGTGAAGAATCAGTCCGGCAAAAGCGGGGTTGTAAGCGACAATGAACGGCATCGCCGCAACGACCAGCGCGTTGGCCGGGGTCGGAACGCCGATGAACGAGTCGGTCTGCCGCGTATCGACGTTGAACTTGGCCAGCCGGAGCGCCGAAAAAATGGCCAGCAGAAACGCCAGGTACGCAGCGGAATAGCCTCCGGGCAAAAGCAGGGTGGAATAGGTTTCACTTGCGGCGCCGGACACCTGCCGAAGCCGTTGGATCGCTTCGGTATCCGGCACCAGAAAGGCATACACGATGAACGCGGGCAGTACGCCGAAGGTGACGCAGTCGGCCAGCGAATCCAGTTCTTTGCCGATGGCCGACTGTGCTCTGACCAGACGCGCCACGAACCCGTCCCCGAAATCCAGGGCGGCGGCCAGAAAAATGAGCAGGGACGCCCGCATCAGATCGTGTTCAAAAACGGCCAGAATTCCCAGACACCCGCACAGCAGATTGCCGCAGGTCATGGCGTTGGGCAGGTGACGGAGCAGTTTCATTGGTTACCAAATCCAGTTTTTACGAATTAAATCCAGCCCGATACCCAGCAGCAGCAACCACACCAGGGTTTGAAACTGCCGCTGCGAGAGCCGGTTGAGGAGCAACTTGCCCGCGTAGGAACCGCCAAAGGCCGCCCCGAACAGGAGCGGAATTACCAGCAGATGGCGGCTGTCGAGGTAGTCGTTTTCCAGATAAATGACCGTCCGGCTGGCATCCACCCCGAAGTCGATGGCCGCCGAGGTCGCCACAAAGATATTCTTTTCCAGATTGAGCGAGGCGAGGACAATGCCGCGAATGGCCCCGCCCGTTCCGATAAAGCCCGCCAGAAAACCCGCCACGCCACCGCCAACCACCTGATTCAGCGCACTTACCGAAAGCCGGACTTCCGGTTTCAGCAGAAAAAAAATACTGACCGCCGCCACAAAAAGACCCAGCGTCAGGGCGGCCAGCGACAGGTCCGCGTCCTTGTTGAGGTAAGCGCCCAGAATGACCAGCAGCACGCTGGGAATGCCCATCCGGATGGTAACCGGCCAGTCGATATGCCTGCGAAATAGCATGAGCTTGGCCGTGTTGCTGAACACGTGCTGCAGGCCGGTCATGCCCAGCACGACCCGGTAATCAAAGAAATACAGCGCGACCGGTACAAAAAATACCGATGACCCGAAGCCCGCCACTGTTCCCGCTACTTCCGCCAGCAGGCCGGCCAGAAAAAAGAGAACGTAGTCGGCGGCGGAGTTCATGCTTTTACGAACGGGTTGGAAAGCTTCTCGCGGCCGATGGTGGTCGGGTCCATGTGACCGGGGTAAACCGTGTAATCGTCCGGCAGGGTGTAAAACTGCGTCCGGATGCTGTGCGCCAGCGTGTCAAAGTCCGAAAACGGGAAATCGGTGCGCCCGATGCTGCCCCGAAACAGGACATCGCCACCGATCACGAAGCGGGCCTCGTGGTTGACAAACGCCACGTGCCCCGGTGCGTGCCCCGGCACAAAACGTACTTCCAGCACCGTATGGCCGAATTCGACGGACTTGCCTTCTTCCAGAAAGTGATCGACGTCCGCTTCCTCGTACTGCGCAAACCCGTAGTTGGGGGCCATGACCTTGGCTGCCTTCAGAATCGGAACGTCCTTTTCGTGCAGGTATAGCTCAATGCCGTACTTCCGCTTGACAAAAGCGTTGCCAAGCACGTGGTCGATGTGCGCGTGGGTGTTGAGCAGCTTGACCGGCTTGAGGCCGTTCTGCTCGACGAAACGGGTAAGTTCGTCCTGTTCGGCGCGGGTGTAGCAGCCGGGATCGATGATGACGGCCTCGCGGGAGTCGTCGTACAGGACGTACGTATTTTCCTGAAAAGGCGAAAACGTAAAAGAATGAATGCGTATCATAAGTAACCACGGGGTTTAACCCGTGAGCTTGTTGCAGTTAAGAGTCCCCGGCGTTTTAGTGCCAGATTGCGGGGGTAAGATACGGGCTAAAGCCGCGCGGCGGCCTGTCCGTTGAGACAAAATACCGTCGGCTTTTTGTGCAGATCGGGCGGCTGGCTTTTCCATTCCCGCACCGTCAGCGTCCGAATAAATTCGTCGGGCGCGGTCACGTTGCAGGCCACGCAGAGCCGGGTGTCGGCTTGGCAATGGGCCAGAATATCGGCAAAAAGGGCGTTGTTGCGGTACGGCGTTTCCATAAAAATCTGCGTCTGCTGCCGCTGGATGGCTTCTTTTTCCAGATGCTTCAGTATGCGGGCCCGGTCGTGGCGGTCGATGGGCAGATAGCCGTGAAAAACAAACGACTGCCCGCTCATGCCCGAGGCCATCAGCACCAGCAGAATGGACGACGGTCCCACCAGCGGCGATACCTTCCAGTCCAGCTGGTGCGCTATCTTTACGGCCACGGCCCCCGGATCGGCCACGCCGGGGCAACCGGCTTCCGACAACACACCGACCGACCGGTCGGGGCCGGTGATTTCCTTCATCTGGCGGCGGGTATCCGCTTCCGGCGTGTCTTTATTGAGTTCAAAAAAAGTCAGTTCGTCAATTGCGCGTCCGGTTTTCAGGCTGCTGATGAAGCGCCGGGCCGTCCGGAGTTCCTCGGCAAAAAAGATGTCCGTCCGGCTGACCACCTCGCGAATTTGCGGCGACAGCACCTGGTCGGCTGTACCGTCGGCGAGGGGGCAGGGGAGGAGGTAAAGTGTAGGCATGGTGAGTTGGGAAGCGGTTAGGGCTTATCGTTTAAGGTTTAATGTTTAAGGTTTAAAGTTGCGTTGCCTCAATGAAAATAAAGGGCGAAGCAAGCGCAGCGGCAAACTCTGAACCATAAACTTTAAACCATAATCCTTAAACGATAAAGTTAATCAGCGCCTCGACAAAGAGTTCCGGCTGTTCGGCCTGCACCCAGTGGCCGGCATCGGGAATGGTTTCGACCTTGACGTTGGGGAATAATTTCTGAATGCCCGGAATGTCTTCGTCCCGGATATAACCCGAATTGACGCCCCGGATAAACAGCGTCGGCTCCGTGACGGTACGCGGGTGACTCAGTTCTTCGCCCACCCCGTGAATCTCACGTTCGATGACGGGCAGATTCAGCCGCCAGTCGAACTGCCCCTGCTCGTTGCGGTAAAGGTTTTTCAGCAGAAATTGCCGGACGGTGGCCGAAGGCTCGTACTCCTTCAGAATCGCGTCGGCTTCGTTGCGACTTTTGAGCGTCGCCAGCGGAATGGCGGAAAGCCCGCGCAGGATTTCGCCGTGATGAACCGGGTAAAATTTGGGGGCAATATCGACAATGACGAGCTTGCTGAACTGGTCCGGATGGTCCATTGCGAACTGCATGACCACTTTTCCGCCCATCGAATGGCCGATGAGAATGGGCTTATCCAACTGGTGCTTCTGAATAAATTCCAGCAGGTCGAGGCCCATCGATTCGTAATCAAACACCTCGCTGCGGGGCGAACGGCCGTGATTGCGCTGGTCGAGCAGAAAAACCCGGTAGCCCTGGTCGGCAATGGTTTTGGAAATGGTCAGCCAGTTGTCCGACGAACCGAAGACGCCGTGAAGAATCAGGATGGCCGGGCCGGTGTCGCCGACCTGGCGGTAGTATAATTCCATATTGATTTTTTAAACCCACGGAAGTACGCGGAGGAAGTCTTGCTGACCCCTAAACGCGGCAATACGCCGCTGCGGGGCCATCCTCCGCGTACTCCGTGGATATCCGTTATTGTACATAAACAACTTTCTCCCGTTTGGCGACCAATTGCCCGAACGATTGCAGGCTGAAGCCGTGTTCGGCCGCCAGTTGTTCAAATTCCGCCGCGGCATCGGGCTTGACGGCAATCAGCAGCCCGCCGCTGGTCTGCGGGTCGGCGAGCAGAAAACGCTGCTGGTCGGGCAGGTCGGCAATCTTGTGGCCGTAGCTGTCCCAGTTGCGGTGCGTGCCGCCCGGAATGCTTTTCTGGGCCAAATACTCATCCACGACGGGCAGTTTCGGAACGTTTGCAAAGTCCACCTCGGCGCTTAGTCCGCTGCCCTCGGCCATTTCGGTCAGGTGGCCCAGCAGCCCGAAGCCGGTGACGTCGGTCAGGGCTTTGACGTACGGCAGTTTTCCCAGCACCGCGCCGAACTTGTTGAGCTGCGCCATCTGGCGGGGGGCCAGTTCGGCATGTTCCGGCTTAAGAATGCCCTTTTTCTGCGCGGTCGTCAGAATGCCAACGCCCAGCGGTTTGGTCAGGTAAAGGCGGCAGCCCGCCGTGGCGGTGTTGTTCTGTTTCAGATTTTCGACCCGCACGCGGCCCGTCACGGCCAGTCCAAAAATCGGCTCCGGACTGTCGATGCTGTGGCCGCCCGCCAGCGGAATACCCGCCTCGGCGCAGACGGCCCGACTGCCGGCCAGAACTTCCCCGGCTACTTCAGGCGGCAGTTTGTCGATCGGCCAGCCCAGAACGGCGATGGCCATCAGGGGTTCGCCGCCCATGGCGTACACGTCGCTGATGGCGTTGGCGGAGGCAATGCGGCCAAAATCAAACGCATCGTCGACGATGGGCATGAAAAAGTCGGTGGTGCTGATGATGGCTTCGCCGTTGCCCAGGTCCATCACGGCCGCGTCGTCCCGGCTGTCGTTGCCGACCAGCAGGTTCAGCGACTGAATGACGGTCTGGCCGGTCTGGTTGTGGTGGAGAATCTTGTCCAGCACTTTGGGCGCAATCTTGCAGCCGCAGCCGGCTCCGTGGCTGTATTGAGTAAGGCGGTATGTTTCGGATTGAGTCATGATAAAACAACGGTCACAGCCTGGTGATTTGGGCTGTTAACAAAAAAATAACATTCCATTCCGGCATAAATCGATGCGATTTAGGAATTTTTTTTGGAAACCCGCCGATAAAATTGGTTATGTAGGTAAAAGACAGGAGGTTACGTATGATCAGTCTATCAAATAAAGATGGGTTGACCCGCTCCTGACCGGTGTATGCACTTCTATTCAACTTTACCTAACCACACACAATTATGAGCAAAAAGCTACTGTGGCTTCACGTAGTGCTGCTGTTGAGCGGATGCTTTGGCCTCAGCCCGAATCATGCGCTCGCCCAGGGGGTGACTACTTCGTCCATCAACGGGGTAGTGACTGACACCAAAAATGAACCGCTGCCGGGCGCGACCGTTATCGCGATTCACACGCCATCGGGTACCCGTTATGGCACCACCACCAATCCGCAGGGGCGATTCAGTCTCCCGGCCGTCCGGATTGGCGGACCGTATCGTATAACCGTCACGTTCATCGGCTTTCAGGAACAATCCCGCGAAATTGTTTCGGCCGAGCTGAATACGCCCGTCGTGGCCGATTTCCGGCTGGCGGAAGAAGGGCAGGAACTGACCGAAGTGGTTATTACCTCCCAGCGGGGCGGCGTGATCGACTCCGAACGGACGGGCGCCTCGACCAACCTGCGGCGCGAAAACTTCGAACGGCTGCCCACCATCACCCGTAGTTTTACGGACTTTAGTACTCTCACGCCCCAAGCCGGACCCGGTTTTTCGTTCGGCGGCCGCAGTAACCTGTACAATAACTTCTCCATCGACGGCTCAACGGCCAACAACGTCTTCGGGCTGTCGGCGCTGCCGGGAGGCGCGGCCGGAACGCCGGTCAGCATCGACGCCATCGACCAGCTCAACGTGTCGCTTTCGCCCTATGACGTCAGCCAGGGCTCCTTTACCGGGGCGGGCGTCAATGCCGTAACCCGCAGCGGCACCAACGAGTTTCAGGGTTCGGTATACGGTTTCTACCGGAACCAGAGCTTTGTCGGCCGGAAGGTAGAAGGGCAGGAGCAGCAGCAGCTGAATTTTAACTTTTACAACGTCGGTGCCCGGTTAGGAGGCCCGATCATCAAAAACAAGCTGTTTTTCTTCGTCAATGTCGAACAGGAGCGGCGGGCAGACCCGGCGGTGCTGTTCCCGGCGGGCGGTTCAGACGCCAACGGGCGGCCTTACCAGCAGCGGACGGAAGACTTGCAGCGCCTGCGCGAATTCCTGATCAATACGGGTCCCAACAAAACGTGGACCTTCGATCCGGGCTCGTTCGACACCTTCGACCAGCTGACGCAGAACTTCAAGTTTCTGGCGAAAATTAACTGGAACATCAGCGACCAGCATAAACTGACGGTGCGCTACAACCAGCTGAACGCCTTTCGCGATACGCCGCCGAGCAACTCGGGGGGCTTCACATCGGCGCCTCCGGGCGGTCGCCAGAACAGCAACAACGCGTTGCCGTTCCAGTATTCGTGGTACCGGACCAACAACAACCTCAAATCGGTCATTGCCGAGCTGAACTCCACGTTCGGCAATAAATTCGCCAACAACCTCCAGGTGGGGTACACCGCTTTCCGCGACTTCCGGGAGGCGGGCGGCGGAGCCGAAACGCCCAATTTCCCGACCGTGGACATTTTAGGACCCAACGGCAATACCGTGACGAGCTTCGGCCCCGACCCGTTCACCCCGAACAACATCCTGAATCAGGACGTCACCCAGATCAATGACCGGTTTGATATTTTTCTGGGAAAACACACGGTTTCGGTCGGAACGGCGAATGAGTTCTACAAATTCTACAACGGCTTTACGCCACAGATTCGGGGCGTGTATCAGTACAACAGCATCGACGATTTTATCCAGAACGTGAGCAACCCGTCGGCCGCCAACGCCCCAACGCAGTACGCCCTGCAATATTCCGCCGTGCCGGGAACGCCCGTGCCCGTCGCCGAGTTTACAGCCGCTCAATTGGGTTTTTATGCTCAGGATGCCTTTAACGTGACCAAAAACCTGCGGCTGACGGCGGGCATTCGCCTCGACATTCCGACCTACGACGATTCGCGGCTGCTCAACAACGCCGTGACCGACACCATGCGGTTTGCCGGGGGCGAACGGATTCAGGTAAGCCAACTGCCGCGGACCAACTTCCTGTGGTCGCCCAGGCTGGGCTTCAACTGGGACGTGCTCGGCGACCGTTCGCTGCAGGTCCGGGGCGGAACGGGGATCTTTACCGGCCGCGTACCGTTCGTATGGCTGTCGAATCAGGTGAGCAACAACGGGGTTTTCTTCGGGACCGTCCTCCGGCAGACCCAGGCCAACAACGCCGACTTTCCGTTCAGGCCGGACCCCAACGCCTACGTGCCCCGGCTGACGGGTCGGCCGGGCGAACCGCTGGCGCAGACGTTCACCATCAACGCCACCACGCGCGATTTCCGGTTTCCGCAGGTCTGGCGCACCAGTCTGGGCGTTGACAAAAGCCTGCCGGGTGGCTGGGTGCTGACGCTGGACGGAATCTATACCAAAGACCTCAACGCCGTGTTCATCCGGGATGCCAACCTGGCCGCTCCGGTTGGCACGCTGACCGGCGACGGACGACCCATCTGGGGCAACGTGGCGGGTTCGGCCACGGTCGGCCAGCCATTCGACCGGCGGATCAACGACCGGATTGTGCAGGCGCTGGTGCTGGACAACATCAACCGGGGCTACTCGCTCAGCCTGACGGCTCAGGTTCAGAAGCGGCTCGGCCGTGGCTTCGACGGCTCGCTGGCGTACACGTTCACGGATTCGAAGGACGTCAACGCCCAGTCGGCCTCCACGGCGGGTAGCCTTTACACGGGCCAGGCCGTCGTGACCAGTCCGAACGATCCGAATCTTTCGTTCTCCAACAACCTGATTCCGCATCGGGTGGTCGGTTTCCTGCAGTACCGGCTGGAGTACCTGGGTTTTCTGGCGACCACCTTCTCGCTGACGTATCAGGGCCAGACGGCGGGGAATTTCTCGTATGTATACGGCGGAAACCCGAACAACGAGGGCATTAGCAACAACGATCTGATCTATGTGCCTCGTAATCAGAACGAAATTCTGCTCGTAACGACCAACGCCCAGGACCGCCGGACAACGCAGCAGATCTGGGACCAGCTGAACGCCTACATCGAGCAGGACCCGTACCTGAGCAAACGCCGGGGGCAGTATGCCGAACGGAACGGGGCTTATCTGCCCTGGCAGCATCAGGTGAACTTCCGGGTACTTCAGGACATCTTCCGGAACGTGGGCGGCAAGCGGAACTCCATCCAGATTTCGCTGGACATTCAGAACCTGCTCAACCTACTGAATTCGGACTGGGGGCTGGCGCAGATTGCCACGCGGACCAACCTGCTGAACTTTGTGGGGTACGAAACGCCGTTCCCGTCGGCCAACAACGCCCCGACCACCGGACGGCCCATTTATTCGTTTGCCGAGGTGTCCGCCGGTTCGGCCCTGACCAATTCGTTTACCAACAACCTGACGCTCAGCTCGCGCTGGCAGCTCCAGGTGGGTTTACGGTACACGTTCAATTAATCTCTGACCGAAAAGACAACCTACGCTATGCGCCAGTATAAGTTGCCCTTCCCGTTTATCGCCTTTTTCGTCACGCTGACCGCTCTGTTCATCGGCTGTCAGGATACGGACTACCCGGACCCGCAGCCGGCCTCCGGGCCTTCGACGCTGAGCAGCCGGTTCCGGTTTGTGAATGCCGCGCCGGGCGCTCCGGCTTTGAATTTTCTGGTGGAGAACGCATCACTCGCGCAGAATGTGGCCTACGGGCAAAGTTCGGCCTATGCCGCCGGTCCGATTGGTACCGTTCAGGTGCGCGGACAGGCGGCCAACGGCAGCATCGGCGGGACCCTCGGCAGCAACGACATTCTGTTCCGGGCGGGCGCGACCAACCAGACGAACTTCTCGGCCGCCGCCAATGCGAACTATACCGTTTTTGTGACCGACACCCTGACCCGGGCTGCCGGAACGGCTTCGGGCTCGACGGACCCCGGCGGCCCGCGCTTTCTGGTCGTCACCGATGTGCTGACCGCCGCTCCCGCCGACAGCGCGGGCATCCGCTTTTTCAACCTGGTGCCCAACGGCGGGAACCTGTCGCTGGTTCTGGTTCCTGCCACTACCGGGCCAACGGTGACTTACGCGGCCCGTGGGTTCCGGGCCACCACGGCCGGAAGCGGAACGTCAGCGGTCAATTTTTCCAGCTTTACCCGGGTGCCGGCCAGAACGTTCCGGGCCGAAGTCCGCTCCGGCACGACCGTACTGGCCTCGACGAACCTCACGGCAGCCAGCGGCCGGCTCTACACGATTTATGCGTACGGCCTGCGGGGAGGTAGCGGAGCGAATGCACCGATGGTCGGCGTGATTCAGAATAACTAGCGTTTTTTTGACAGGCTACGATCCGGCTGCTGGTAGCGGCCGGATTTTTTTGTTCGGTCCAACGGAAGCCGGAATGCGCAGCCTGGATTCATCAGACCGAAAAATAAATTTGCCGGAAGTCGGATACGCCAAATAGATTTTGGTACTTTTCCGCCTGCACAATTATTTTACGTTTTTGAAATTGTATAATTTCACCTTTGCTTAGTTCTATTTACCGCTTCTGGATTTATAAAAAGAAAAAGGAATAAAAAGAAGGATAGAGCCTTTTTGAATGCTCCATTAACTATATTTTAATGTTTTAGTCACAAAAAACGCGCAATCTGGTGACTATACGTCGTATTTTGTGCAATATTAACGCAATGTTAAGAAGCGCTTAAAAATGTATTTTTTGGAGATAAAGGTTTTTTGATAACAAATGTTTCGTGTTTCTTTGCAGCAGATTTGGAGTAAGCCGTTTACGGCAGTTGCAAGGCCGTTCGCTAATTAATACCCGGGCGGCGCAACACTCGGCAGTAAGCATTACACAATCACTCTCATAATCAAACTTAACCAACTTCATGTCTCTTCAACTTGTACGAAGGCAAAAGGCAGCTTGGCGACTTTTCATGGTCCTGGCTGCTATTTTTATGGGTTTAACCCAGGTCAATGCACAAGTAACATCCTCGGCCATCAACGGGATTATCCTGGATGACAAAGGCTCGGAACTGCCGGGAGCTACGGTCGTAGCCATTCACGTTCCGTCGGGTACGCGCTACGGTTCGGTGACCAACAACTCAGGTCGCTACACGCTTCCGAACGTACGGGTCGGTGGCCCCTACAAAATCACCGTTACGTTTGTCGGTTTCGACGAGCAGGTGAAAGAAGGCATTTTTGCCAACCTCGGTACTGCCGCCAACGTCGATTTTAAACTGACGGACGCCAGCACGCAGCTTTCTGAAGTAACCGTGACGGGCAACCGCAGCGATATCTTCAGCTCGGAGCGTACGGGTGCCGCCGCCACCTTCGGCCGCGACGCGATCAACTCCATTCCGACCATTGGCCGGACGGTGAACGACATCACCAAGTACAACGCCTACGGCAACGGCCGCTCGTTCGGTGGTCAGGACAGCCGTTTCAACAACTTCACTATCGACGGTTCGGTGTTCAACAACGGTTTCGGTCTGGGCTCTTCAGCACAGGCGGGTGGCCGGACGGGTACGACCGCCGTTTCTATCGACGCGCTGGACGAAATCCAACTGAACGTCGCTCCGTTCGACGTGCGCCAGTCCGGTTTTGCCGGTGCCGGTATCAACGCCGTCACGCGTTCCGGAACCAACGACGTATCGGGTTCTGCCTACTACCTGTTCCGCAACAGCAAGAATCCGTTCCGGATGGTCGGTAAAAAAGCAGACGGAAAAGAAATTCCGGCGGTAAACATCAACGAACAGACGTTCGGCTTCCGGGTAGGTGGCCCGATCATCAAAAACAAACTGTTCTTTTTTGCGAACGTTGAACGATTCTCGTCGAGCACGCCCGCTCTGGACTGGTTCGTGAACCGTGGTCAGACTTCCGGTAACGTATCCCGCGTGACGCAGGCCGACGTAACGGACATCACCAGCTTCATGAAGACCAACTTCAACCGCGACCTCGGTCCGTTTGACGGCTTCAACAACGACGTGACGAGCACGAAAGGCCTGATCCGCTTTGACTACAACATCAGCGACAAGCACAAACTGGCGCTGCGTTACTCACACCACGATTCGCAGACGGGCGTGATTATCAGCAACTCCAACAGCTCGAACACGGCCGGTAACGGTAACCGGACGAACCGCCAGGACGCTCTGTCGCCGGAGAACTCAGGTTACCTGATCGCGGATAACACCCGTTCGTTCGCGGCAGAACTGAACTCTACGTTCAGCAGCAAAATTGCCAACAACCTGGTTGCCACCTACAACAAGCAGATCGAAGACCGTGAGTACAAAACGGGTCTGTTCCCGACGATCGACATTCTGAACCAGGCGGGTGGTACGACGTATATGTCCATCGGTTTCGATCCGTTCACGCCGAGCAACCGCCTGAACTATTCGACGCTGAACATCACGAACAACCTGAGCTACTTCGCCGGTAAGCACACGCTGACGCTGGGTCTGGCTTATGAGAAGTTCGTGTCGAACAACCTGTTCTTCCCGTCGTCTAACGGGGTGTACGTCTACAACTCCCTTGCTGATTTCAAAAACGCAGCGTTGTTTGCCAAAAACAACCCGACGGCTACGACGTCACCGGTTTCGGTGGCCCGTTACAACCTGCGTTACTCGCTGCTGCCGGGCGGTGCTGAGCCTTGGCAGAAACTGGAGTCAAGCACGTACAGCGTTTACCTCCAGGATGAATTCCAGGTGACGCCGAACTTCAAGGTGACGGCCGGTGTCCGCGGCGACATCTTCGCTTACGACCAGTCGCTGGCGAAGGACTTCAACAACCCGGTGGTTGCTGGTCTGACATTCCGTGACGAGAATAACGCCCCTTACCGTGTCAGCACGGGCGCCTTCCCGAAAAACCGGCTGCTGCTGTCGCCGCGTCTGGGTCTGAACTGGGACGTATTCGGTGACAAGTCAACGCAGGTGCGCGGTGGTACGGGTATCTTCGTCTCACGGATTCCGCAGGTACTGGTGTCGAACCAGCTGGGTAACAACGGGGTGAACACGGCCCTGATCAGCCTGACGAACACGACGGCCATTCCGTTCGTGACCGACCCGAGCCAACTGCCGGTGGCGGTTCGTCCTGACCCGACGAAAGTTGACATCACGAAACTGTCTCCGTATGTTGTTAACGCGACGGACCCGAACCTGAAATACCCCTCGCTCTGGAAAACCAACATTGCCGTTGACCAGAAGCTACCGTTCGGCCTGATTGGTACAGCAGAATTTATCTACAACAAGACGATCAACGGCGTTCGGTACATCGATGCCAACCTGAAGGCGGCTGACCGTGACTTCTCCGGCGTTGACACCCGCGATCGCTTTCAGGCTTCCGGCCTGTCGGGCTCACAGGGTGCCGCAACCAGCCCGATCAACATTGCTCGCTTTACCAACACAGCCGTTACCAACGTGTTCGTGCTGAGAAATACTGACGTAGGGTATGCTTACACGTTGACGGCGAAGCTGGAGAAGCCGGCCACGAACGGATTTGGCGGTATGCTGGCCTACACGTACGGTTACGCTCGTGACCTGCAGTCAGTTGGCTCAACGGTACAGGCCGACATCCCGACGGTATACGGACAGAACTACCTGACCGAATCGTACGGCGATAACGACCAGCGTCACCGCATCATCGGTTATGCCAACTACCGCATCAACTACGGCGGCAAGTTCGGTGGTTCGACGATGTTCACGCTGGGTCTGACCTCCAACAGCGGCGGTAAAGTATCGTACCGTTACGGTAACGACCTGAACGGCGACGGCCAGAACAACGACCTGATTTTTGTGCCGAACAAAGCGTCTGACTTTACCTTTGCTCCCCTGACGGTGGGCACCGGTGCCAACGCCATCACGTTCACGCCGGAACAGCAGCAGGCCGCTTTCGAGCAGTACATCGAAAATAACGAGTACCTGCGGACGCGCCGCGGTCAGTACGCCGAGCGTAACGGAGGTTACTTCCCGTGGCTGACCCGCGCCGACTTCACGGTGACCCAGGAGTTCTACGTGAAGACGGGCCGCAAAGGCAACCGCAACACGATTCAGCTCCGTGCCGACATCCTGAACGTAGGTAACCTGCTGAGTAACAAGTGGGGTGTAGGTTACGCCGCCACGACGAACACGCCGCTGACGATTGCCAACAACACTGCGGCCACGGCTGCTACGCCGACCTACCGTCTGGCTACCCAGGTGGTTGACGGCAAGACGATCCTCCTGCGTGACTCGTTCACGAAGAGCATCACGGTTGATAACGTATGGCAGGCTCAGATCGGGCTGCGCTATATCTTCAACTAAGCTAACCTGAATAAACAGACCGGACCCCGCCATGCAAATGGTGGGGTTTTGGTGTTTTCCCTAAATGCTATCTCTTTTATGCTTCGTTCTCTTTTATTCCTCAATCTGCTCTTCCTGACAGTTCCCGTGCTGGCTCAATCCGGGCGTTTCAGCCGTCCGGAAGCTATTCAGTCGTTTTTCAGCCGCAAAGCGAATCCAAATAAGCCTTTATTGCTTGCTCACCGCGGCGGCCCGGACCCGGACGAGACCGAAAACAGCCTCCAAACCTTCACCCAAACGTACCGGCAACTTCCCGAAGCTATCCTGGAAATGGATGTCCGGATGACCGCCGACAGCGTTCTGACGCTGTTGCACGACGACGAACTGGAGCGCACGACCACCGGAACGGGCTCGCTGAAAGCAAAGACCTGGAAGGAACTGAGTCAGTTGCCGCTTCGGACGCTGGCCGGCAAGCCAACCCGTCAGAAAATGCCCCTGTTTGAGGCTGTTCTACGCTGGAATGCGAACCGGGCGGTGCTGGCGCTGGACGTAAAGCCCGGCGTTGATCTGACCCGCGTTCTGCGGATGGTCGAGCGGCACCGGGCGCTGAACAGTGTCTTTGTCATCTGCTACACCGTTGACGATGCCAGAAAACTCCGGCAGCAGTATCCGGCGCTCTGGCTGGCGCTGGGATTCACCACCACGGCTGATCTGGAAAAACTCCGGCAGGCGGGTTTTCCGCTGAAAAATCTGATTGCGTTGGCTCCCAGGCAGCTCCAGCCCGGCGAGTTTTACGAAGCGTTCCGCCGGGCGGGAATTCCGGTTTCGGTGGGAACGTACGGAGCGGGCAATCCCGACGAACAGCCCATGACAACCGCGGAGGCCCTTTACCGGCAGTACGCCCGGCAGGGTGCCGACATCCTGACCACCGACCGGCCCCTCGCCGTGGCGGCCTTGTTTGAAGAGAAGAACTAAACCTGCCGCTCGATACCCTTTTCCCGCAGCACGTGGGTGGCGGCTTTGTACCCCTGTACTACCAGCTGGCCGATGTCGTCGGAGGTGAATTTCATGATGTTCAGCCGGAGGGGCGTTTCGGGGCGGACAACGGTCAGGTCGAGTGTTCGGCCGTGGCTTTTTTCTCGCTCCACGAAGCGTTCGGCCCAGGCGATGTCGTTGTTGACGATCTGGTTGACCGTAATGTCTTTCACCCGTTCGACCAGCGTCAGCAGGCTCCGGTAGTTCATGTGTTCGTTGAAAACGCGCTTGGCATGGCAGGCGACGCAGACAATTTCGGTCGCGCCGTCTTCGATGGCGATGCGTAGCGGGGCTACTTCGCGCAGGCCGCCGTCCAGAAAAGCCCGTCGATGGTCGCCGCCGATGGCGACGGCAGGCATCAGAAACGGCAGGGAACTGCTGGCAAACACGTAGTCGAGGATGTGTTCGTCCTGTTGTCCGGCATACACCATGTCGCCGTTGATGATGTCCACAGCGCCGACGCGGAGCTGAACGGGACTTTTGCGGAGCACATCCAGACTGACCGTCCGCGTGACGAGGTTTTGAATGGGCGAGTTATCGAGCAGGCCGTCGAAGCGGCTCATCAGCGTGTTGTAGCCGAGCATGAACCGCGAGCGGACCACGGCTACATCATCGGGTTTGGTAATGTTTTTAATCCAGAATTCAAGCAACTGGCGCCCTGCTTTCGGCCAGTCGACCGATCCTGTTTCAACAAACTGTTTTCCGGCTTCGTGGGCCAGAAACGTCGCGTTCAGGCTGCCGACCGAAATGCCGTAGATGGCCTCCGGCTCAAATCCGGATTCCAGTATGGCCTGAATGGCTCCGGTCTGGAAAGCGCCTTTCAGGGAGCCGCCACCTAACACAAGTGCGCGCATAAAAGCAAAGGTTGGAAAAGGTGATTCGGAAAGGTTCAGGGTTTAGCGTTTATGGTTGCGTTGCGGTGCACAGGTCCCCTGAGAGGTTTTGTAACTCTAAACCATAAACTCTAAACCCTGAACCTTCTTTGAGTAAGATAAACATTTTCGGCAAACAAGCCGTAAGGCGGGAAGATTTTCCCCGTCCGATAGCCCGAAATTGCCGTTTTGGTGGTAAACTTGCCTCCGCAAAGACATGACCCTATCGATTCAGAACATACAAGCGCCCATTGCCGCCGAAATGAATGCGTTCGAGCAGAAATTTCGGCAGTTTATGAAGAGCGAGGTGATGCTGCTGGATCAGATTATGAACTACATCGTTCGCCGGAAAGGCAAGCAGCTCCGGCCGATGTTCGTTTTTCTGACGGCGGGCGTCTGCGGTGGCATCACCGAATCCACCCACCGGGGCGCAGCGCTCATCGAACTCCTGCATACAGCCACACTGGTTCACGACGACGTGGTGGACGACTCCAACTACCGCCGCGGTTTTTTCTCCGTAAACGCTTTGTGGAAGAACAAAATTGCGGTGCTGGTGGGCGATTATCTGCTGTCGCGCGGGTTACTGCTTTCCGTGGACAATTCGGAGTTCGACCTGCTGCGGATCGTTTCGACGGCCGTTCGGGAAATCAGCGAGGGCGAGTTGCTCCAGATTGAAAAAGCCCGCCGACTGGACATCACCGAAGACGTTTACTATGAAATCATCCGGCAGAAAACGGCCTCCCTCATCTCGGCCTGCTGCGCGGTAGGGGCCCGCTCGACCGACGCCCCGAAGGAGGTCATCGAAAATGCCCGCCAGTTTGGCGAAAAAGTAGGCATTGCCTTTCAGATCAAAGATGACCTTTTCGATTACGGCGAAGCGGAGGTCGGCAAGCCGCTGGGCATCGACATCAAGGAAAAGAAAATGACCCTGCCGCTGATTTATGCCCTCAATAAATCAGGCTACGGCGAGAAGCGCCGCATCATCAACCTCATCAAAAACGAGAGCGACAACCCCAAGCGCGTAGCCGAAGTCATCGACTACGTAAAACGTTCGGGCGGCATTCAGTATGCCACGGAAGTGATGAGCCGCTACGTGAAAGAAGCCCTGACGCTGCTCTACACCTTCCCCCAATCCGAATACCGCGATTCGCTGGAACAACTGGTTCAGTACACGATCGAGCGAAGCAAATAAATCAGTTAAAAATTAAGAGTTAAGAGTTAAAAGTAGGCTCCGCTCATTCAAAGTTCTGATATGGCGGAGCTTACTTTTAACTCTTAACTCTTAATTTTTAACTGATTCTTCTCTCGCTTCGGCCAGTTTCCACCACGGCAGGTAGGGGTAGGCGTGGTGTTCGTAGTGGTAGCCGAAAAAATAGCAGCTCAGAAAGGCCCAGAGGTGGTTCGGGCGCTGGCTGCGGGCGTTGTGCGGCGGATTGTGGTGTTCGCCCCGGTGGGGTAGGTACGTGCCAAAATAAAAGAGTTGAAAGGTGCTCAGAATGGCCGGAATTTCCCAAAAAACAATCAGGTTCCACATCGGAAACCAAAGCTTCAGAATGTTGTAGGTGACGGCCATCAGCAGAACCTGCCGGATGGAAATGTATTGCTTCAGGAAACTGAAATACCAGGCAAAAAAATTCGGGTTGCCTTCGTGGTAGTCGGGGTCGTCGTGCGTGGCGGCGTGTTTGTGGTGCTGGTGGTGCTTGCCCGAAAGCGTTTTGTAATCGTTGAAGGCAAAAAGCATGGCAGCCAGCCAGCCGATGGCGTGGTTCAGCTTTTTGTTGTTCGGCGCGACAACCCCGTGGATGGCATCGTGCGCCGTGATGAACACGCCCGTGTACAGATGCATTTGCAGCAGCACGAAGACGTACAGCAGCGGATCTTTCGGATCGACCGGGTAGTGGAGCAGATACGCCAGCAGACCGGCCCAGGCGGACAAAATGGCGGCGGCAATCCAGAGGCCCCGGTTGCCAATACGGACGGGTTTGATGCGGGCGGCAGGTATCATGGAAGCGTGTTACTTTTCCGTGAAACGTCGGGTTTGCGGGTTTTGTTCGTTAGCTTTGTTTCTTGATTGCGTAGGAGGGGTTGTTTCTCGCAGATTTCCGCTGATTTCTCACGCCGATAGTCGCAGAAAATCTGTGTAAATCTGCGGTTAAAATCTGCGAGAAACTCCTTCCCAAAATAAACCAGTATGAAGCGTTCCACATTACTCATCTCCCTGCTTTTTCTGACGGGCGCGGCGTTTGCCCAGCCCAAAAAAACGACCCTCGAACGGCCCAAGCTCGTGGTCGGTATCGTGGTTGACCAGATGCGGTACGATTATCTGTATCGCTTTTACGACAAATACAGCGAAGGCGGCTTCAAGCGACTCATGCGCGAGGGGTTCAATGCCCGCAACAACCATTATCACTACGCCGCCACCTATACCGGCCCCGGCCACGCCCATATTTACAACGGTTCGGCCCCGGCGCTGAGCGGCATTGTCGGCAATGACTGGTACGACCGGAAGGCCAACCGACTGGTCTACTGTACGGAAGACACTACGGTGCAAACGGTGGGTAATACCGGTTCGGCCGGGAAAATGTCGCCGCGCAACATGCGGGTTTCCAACCTCGGCGACCAGCTCAAAATCGCCACCCAGGGCCGTTCGAAAGTCATCGGCATTGCCCTGAAGGATCGCGGGGCCATCCTGCCCGCCGGGCATGCGGCCAACGCCGCCTACTGGTTCGATTCGAAGGACGGCAACTGGATTTCGAGTACCTTTTACATGAACGACCTGCCGGCCTGGGTCAAGGCGCTGAACGCCCGCCGTCTGCCCGACCAGTACAACGCCCAGCAGTGGACGCCGCTGCTGCCGCTGAACCAGTACGCCGAAAGTACCGCCGACGATGTAGCGTTTGAAGGAACGCTTCAGGGCGAACCCAAAGCTGTGTTTCCGCACACCTTCGCGGCCGCGATGGGGCTGAAGTACGAAGAACTGCGCACGAGTCCGTTCGGCGACCAGCTGACCAAAGAAATGGCTCTGGCGGCTCTGAAAGGCGAAAATCTGGGCAAAAACGCCCAGACGGACATGCTTTGCGTGAGCTTTTCCTCGACGGATTACATCGGGCACCGCTTCGGGTCGGAATCCGTCGAAGTGGAAGACGAATACCTGCGCCTCGACCGGGTGATGGCCGAACTTCTGAATGCCTTCGACGCGCAGGTTGGGAAGGGGAATTACCTGGTCTTTCTCTCCGCCGACCACGGGGCCGCTCACACACCGGGTTACCTGCAAAGCCTGCACATTCCGGCCGGAACCCGGGAGTACAACGAAGTGTCGGATGCTGTCAAACGGGCTATGGAGGTTTCTTTTGGCGCGGGCGACTGGCTGAAACGCTACCAGAACCAGCAGCTTTATCTGAACACCGACCTGCTGGTGCAGAAGAAAGTGTCGATGGAAATGGCCTTCGCCGCCATCCGGGCGGAACTGCTGAAAACGCCGGGCATAGTGAACGTGTACAACCTGCATAATGTCGCGGCGATGGCCATGCCCGAAAACGTTCGCTATCAGCTCAATAACGTCTTCGACCCGAACCGCTGCGGGGATTTCTACATCCTGTTCAATCCCAATTACATCGAAGGGTTCCGGAAAGGCGGCACCACCCACGGCACCACCTACAACTACGACACCCACGTGCCGTTCCTGCTTTACGGCTGGGGTGTAAAGCCGGGCGAAACCACACGCCGCACCTACATTCACGACATTGCGCCTACCGTAACCGCCCTGCTTCACCTGATCGAACCGAATGGCAACATCGGTAATCCGGTGCAGGAGGCTCTGCGGTAGCAGATAGGGCCATTCAATCATATTGGGGAGCTTGACATGCTTAATATGATGGAGTGAGCGAACACTTGAAGCACTGGGCTGTTGATAGAACAGATTGCCCGTCAGTCTGGCGGGCCGGTTCACTCAACACCAATGCATCATGAAAAAGGTAATCATTGCCGGATTTTGCGCAATTCTGGCGTTAACGACTCAGGTAAGCTACGCTCAGGCCGTTCAGAAAGCCAAGGAGCAGAATAAGGAGCAAAAGGCTGCTAAAAAGGTCGAGAAGGCCCATGAGAAAATGGCGGATGCCCGCGAAATGCGGGGAGGGGAGGCCAAGCGCAAGATGGAAAAAGCCGACAAGAAAGAAGAAAAGGCGCTGAAAAAGGAAATGAAAAGCGATGTGAAAGCGGTGAAGGCTACCGCCAAGCGGACCACCAAAATTGCGGATAAGCAGGTCAGCAATTAATAGAAAATTACCCGCGTTTGCCAAAAAGCCACCTGTCCAGACAGGCGGCTTTTTGCTTTATTTGTAGTTATGTCAACCTTCCAAGCTGTGCGTTACCCGGACCGATGGCTCCGCCTTGTGGGTATTCCGCTGCTGGCCATCCTGAGTCGGCATATTGGTGATCCGACACCGCTGTACGACCTTTTGCGGAAACAGGACTATTACTTTGACCTGCTCGCCGGACTCGTCGTGACTACCCTCGTCTGGGAGGTCAACCGGCGCCTGATCCGGTATTTCGACCGGCGGTACTCCTGGGTTCAGGACACGTTCCGGCGTTTTATCATCCAGAGTCTGGTCAACCTGGGCCTCAGCGCCATCATTCTGACCATGACCATCGTGCTCTATAACAATGTGTTGATGCAGCGCGGACCGACCTACAACATTCACTTTCTGTTTGTCATCGACCTGCCGCTGGGCCTCATTTTTGTCGTGGGCATCAACGCAGTCTACGCCATTTTCAATATCGTTCAGACGTACGAAGAACAGCTGCGGGACTTTCGCCGCCAGCTGGCCGAAGCCCGGAACCGCCCGCCGCAAACCGAGGCCGGGAAGACGGTGAAGAAGAATCTGGTGGTCAGCAAGGGCAGTGCGATGGTGCCGCTCCCGACGGACGAAATCGCCTACATCTACAAAGTCAACGATTAAAACTTCGTCAAAACGTTTGAAAATCAGGAATATATGGTCGAGCACACGCTGGACCAGCTGAGCCAGATGCTCTCAGAAGCCGAGTTTTACCGCATCAACCGGCAGATGATCGCCAACATTGAAGCCATCCGGCAGGTGCAGCAGAAAGAACAGGGCGGCTTTGTCCTCCGGCTCACGCCCCAGTTTGCGGACGAGGTGACGGTGAGCAAGAAAAAAGCCGCCGAGTTCAAGGCGTGGATTGACCGGTAGCACCACCGTCGCCCGTCGCCGTCGGGCCACCCATAACGTCGTTATTCTTTCAGCAGTCTTTCCAAAACCCGCTTGTCGGTGGGGACGCCCCGGTTGATGAAGGTGATAACGGTCGTTTGTTTCTCCGGAAAATAAAGCCAGTTGATGTCCAGCCCGACCACCCCCCCGTTATGCCCCAGGCTATTGCCGACGTCGAAGCGCCAGGTCATCAGGCCCAGGCCATATTCACAATCGCCGTTGGGGCAGGTGGGCAGGCGGGTCGACTGGCGCATTTCGGCGAACGACTGCTCCGTCAGAAGCGTACCGCCGAAGAGGGCCTCCGAGAACCGCAGTAAGTCCGACACGGTCGTGATCAGGCCGCCCGCCGCGCCGCCATCGTCATAGGCTTTCTCCCAGTCGTTCACGTCCATCAATTTGCCGTCGCCGTACAGGTCGTAGTACGAGCGGACAACCCGCGGATCGTCCCGCTTTTCGAGGTACGAGTTGGTCATGCCGACCGGCGCAAAGATCATTTCCTGAAAAAGGGTCTTCAGCGGCTTCCGGGCGGCTTTTTCGGCAATCATGCCGAGCAGCAGAAACCCCGTATTGCTGTAGAAATAGCGCGTTCCCGGCTCAAAATCAAGCGGTTTTCCGTAGACGAAGCGATTCAGGACCGTTTCAGGCTGCGTCATGTCGACGTCCTCGGGTCGGTTGGCGAGAGCGAGCTGGAACGGAATATTGTCGTCGCCCAGATTGCGGACGCCGCTCGTGTGGGTGAGCAACTGCCGCAGCGTGATGGTCTCGGCCTGTGGAATGCGGTTCTTCGTCTGGGGCAGCCAGTCCGCCAGTTTGTCGTCGAGCCGGAGTTTGCCCTGTTCCTTTAGTTTCAGAATAACCGTGGCCGTCAATGTTTTGGTGACGCTGCCCACCCGTATCCGCTCGGTGCCGCGCATGGGGGTCGCGTGTTCCAGGTTCGCCTGGCCCGAAGCGCCTATCCAGACCCCGTGTTCCGGCGTTTTGACGAGCAGAATCCCGCCGGGTGCCCCATGCGACCGGCGGAAGTTATCCAGTTCGCGCTGGTAAAAAGCGTGTCTGGGATGGTGGGAATAGTCGGGCAGTTCCGGAGCAGGGGTCTGCGGGGCGGCCAGCTCGGACTGGCATCCCGCCAGGGCCGTGCCGAGGGCAACGGCGAGAAAAGTGACAATCGTTTTCATGGGTTCAATTTGTTGTTTACAGAAAAATTAACGGGAAAAATTTAGCCGGGCGCCCAGGTGCAGGGCTTTGTGCGGCAAAAGGGGAACGTCCTGCTGAATGGGCATAAGGCCAAAAATTTCGTAGCGGGCAAACAGGGAGGTCCGGTTGAAACGGTAGCCCGCCCCCAGCCCCAGCGTCGGCATGAATTTATGGCGGACAGGCGAGGTCTTGGTGAACTCCCCCGGCCCCACAGGCGCGTAGACCGGCGGGATGGAGCGAAGGTGCAGATAGCCGCCGCCCACGGTCGCATCGGCAAAGACGTGTCCAATAAACCTGCGATACCCGAATTCGCTGCTGACGAAAAAGGCATTGTGCAGAGACTTTTGCCGGTACAGGCCCACATTGACCGTCTGGAAGACCTGCTTCCCCGGCCGGTTGGTGTAATAAAGCTCCGTCCCCAGGCGAACGCCCAGATTCGGATTCCGGAAAAATCCGCGGAAGTCGGGCAGGCTGACCGAGTGGGAGAAAACCGAAACGTGAACAGGCAAAGCCGGTCGCCGGGGCGACAAGGAGGAGGCGTCCTGAGCCTGAGTCAAACGGGGAAGGGTCCCGAGAGCGAGGCTCACCAGTACCAGAAGCGAGTTTTTCATTTTATTTGTATTTGTTGTTGGTTGGGGCAAAATTGGCCCGGAAAGCCGTCATTTGCTGGTCGGAGAGGGGCGAAGGAGCCGGAAGTCCGCCCGAAGTTCCCGGAAACGGGTGCGAAAGAAACGGATGCGGCGGGGAGAATGAACGGCGGCGACCGGGTTTTCGGCCCGTCCCTTGATGCTTAACTTGCCTTCTCACTTTTTCATCTCAGGAATGATTTACCCTGACAAATGGCCCCGGCTGATCGGCATTCCTGTCTGGGCGTTCTTCTTCCGGTTCATCGGCGAAGTGAGCCCGCTGGGCGATCTGCTGAAAAATCCCCGCTTCTACCAGGACGTTCTGGTGGTGATGGGCGTTACGGGACTCATCTGGGAAATGAACCGCTTCCTCATCCGGAAACTCGACGAACGGTATTCGTGGGAAGCCCAGACCCTGCCGCGGCTGTTTATTCAGGCCGGTGCCGCGCTGGGCGGAACGGCGCTGGTCATTATGGTTTTCAGTCTGGTATACAATGATTTTATCGTGGAACGCCCGCCGGAGGCAACCCTGAGCATTCTCATTGCCAACGACCTTCCCGTAGGACTGCTGTTTGTGCTGTTGCTGCACATGGGCTACACGATGTACTGGCTCATCGCGCATCACCGGCAGACGGTGGCGGTGTTGCGGCAGCGCATCGCCGAACTGGAAACGTTGGGAACTGCGCAGCCGGCAACCGAAGAGGCGCGCCCCCTGATGCCGCGGACGCTGCTGGTCAATCAGGGAAAAGGCTTCGTGCCCGTGGCGACAGAACGGGTAGCCTACATTTTTGTCACGAACGAAATGAGCATTGTCAAGACCACCGACAATCAGTCGTACACGGTGGATGCCACGCTCGAACAGCTCACCGAACGGCTTCCGGCGTCGGACTTTTTCCGGCTGAACCGGCAGTTTATCGCCAGCCGCACCGCGATTCAGAAAGTAGAACATGACGGGTCGGGGCGCCTGCTGCTGCGCCTGCAACCCGCGCCGTCGGAAGAGGTGGCCGTCAGCCGCCGCCGGGTGGCCGAATTCCGGCAATGGCTGGGCGTTTCCTGACAACCGCTCAGGTTTCGTAAGCCGCCGCTCACCGGGTTTCGCCCGCCGGTGGGCGGTCGCCGTTTTCCCGCGCTTTGTTGAAGGGTTTACTTTTGCCCCGTAAATCAATTCAACAACAGGTACTTATGAAAACGTTATTCTTCGCGCTGGGGCTGTCCGGAAGTCTGGGTGTCTCGCTGGCGCAGGACCCTCCCGCCGCCCGGCCACGGACCGGACTGCCGCTCACGGTCACGGTTTTCGCCGAATCCATCACCCTGCCGACCCTTCGGAAACTGCAGAAAGGCGGCATCGGCATCAAAGTAGGGACGGAATTTTACTACCGCAACCGCCCCGGAGCACAAACCTTCCAAACGCTGAACCTGGGCCTGTACCGGCATCCGGGCGTGCAGAGCGGACTATTCGTCGCCTCCGAATTTGGCTTTCGGAAGTTTGTCGGTCCGGTGTTTGCCGACGCAACGATTGGCGGTGGGGCCCTTCTGCTGCGGTCCGTCTCTCCCGCCTATGTTCGTCAGGAAGACACGTCCGAATTCCGGAAAGCATCGCCCTATCAGTTCAAATTCATGCCGAGCGTGGGCGTAGGAATGGGGGTGCGGTTCGCCGGCGGGTCCACCGTTTTTGCCCGCTACGAACTGTTTGGCGAAATGCCCTTCAGCCAGATTGTTCTGCCCCACCAGGCGCTGCACATCGGCACCCGGTTACTGATCGACAAATAAATTCCAAACAACAACTACCATGAACAAAAACTGGCTTATGGGTTTCGGGCTGGCCTTCGTGCTGGCCGCCTGCGAACAGGCAATCATTCCGCAGCCCGATTCGGGTCCGGCGGAGGACTTTTCGGGTCATCCCAAACACGGGGTTTACCAGAAAGCGGTCGAGGCGTATGTGAAATCGAACCGGATTCCGGGCGCCGTTGTGCTGCTGAAGAAAGAAGGCGAGCCGGTCTGGATCGGCGCGGCGGGGTACGCCAATCTGGAGCACCAGACACCGGCCCGGATCAACACGCCGTTCCGGGTGGGCAGCATTACCAAAACGTTCGTGGCGACGGCCGCCATGCAGCTCGTCGATGAAGGCAGACTGCAACTGGACCGGACCCTGCCGGAGCTGCTGCCCGAGGTAAAGGACCGGATTCCACAGGCGGAAAAAATAACGCTCCGCCACCTGCTGACCCACACCAGCGGCCTTGTTGACCCGAACAACGACGACATCCAGTACCAGCTCGATCTGGTCAACAACCCGGCCCGCCGTCGTGCCATGAGTGCCGACGAGGTGCTGAGCCGCTACGTCTACGACCGCCCGCTGGCTTTCGAACCGGGCGAACGGTACGGTTACAGCAATCCAGGCTATCTGCTGATCGGCAAAATTCTCGAACGGGTGACGGGTAAATCGCTCGCGGCCCTGGTGGACGAGCGCGTGGTCCGGCCGCTGGGGCTGACCCAGACTTACCTCGACCGGCGCGACGACCGCCAGGTGGCCCGCGGGTACGCTTATTTTTACGGCAACAACCGCTTGATGGACGTCACCGACCTCGACCGGGCCGACGCCGAGAGCAACGCTTATGGCGGCCTGATTTCCAGCGCCCCGGACCTGTTTCGGTTCAGCGAGGCCCTGTTCGGTGGAAAGCTGATGAGCGCTTCGGCTCTACGGGAAATGATGACGCCGTTTCCGGTCCGAAAGGGCGAATCCACGTACGGGCTGGCGCTTGACCAGTGGCCTTCCTCCGTTCTGGGAACCGGTTTTGGCAACAACGGAACGCTGGCGGGTGCCGAATCGAACGTTTTCTATTTCCCGGCCAAAAAGGCCACGTTCGTGCTGCTGACCAATTACGGAACCGGCACGCGGAAGGATTTTCTGGAAGAGGTGCTGAATTAGACGGATTTTCTATTCAACAGAAGCGAAAAATGGATGATTCACCCTTTCCCGGAGAGGCGGCGAAGGAGCACGAACGGGCGGATTATCCATTTTGCTTTTATTTCCGGTTGCCCTTAAGATGGAGCGGGCAGAAGGAGCCGAACATTTTCAGAACGAGTTCGTTTGAAACAGTATCAACCAATCCTGTAACAAACTGACATTATGGAATTTCCTGATTTCTCAGACCCGGGTCTGCTAATCAGCCTTCTGACGCTTACTTTCCTAGAAATTGTCCTCGGAGTCGATAATATCATTTTCATTTCCATTGTCGTAGACAAGCTGGACCCGGCTCAGCAGAAACGAGCCCGTAACGTGGGTCTGTTGCTGGCAATGCTCTTCCGGATTGCGCTCCTGTTTGGAATTACCTGGATTCTGGGCCTGACCAGACCCGTGTTCAACATTCCTTACATAGGCGAAAACCGCGGGCCGCTGCCCATCAGCTGGAAGGATTTGATTCTGATGCTTGGCGGGCTGTTTCTGGTGGGAAAAAGCACCCTGGAGATTCACCACAAGCTGGAAGGGGCTCAGCAGGCACCCGGTGCGGCGCCCAAGTATTCCAGTTTTGGAGCGATTATCCTGCAAATTGTGATGATCGACGCCGTTTTCTCCATCGACAGTATCCTGACCGCCGTGGGGCTGGTCGAAAACGTCTGGATCATGATCATTGCGGTGGTTATTTCCATCTCGATCATGATGCTGTTCTCGGGAACCATCGGCCGCTTCATCAGCAAGAACCCGACGCTGCAGATTCTGGCGCTTTCGTTCCTGATTGCCATCGGCATTATGCTTATCGCAGAAGGCTTCCACCAAGAAATCAGCAAGACCTATCTGTATTCCGCTATGGCCTTCTCTCTGCTGGTCGAACTCATCAACATGCGACTACGTAAAAACCAGCAGATGGTCGAACTCAACAGCGGCCGCCTGCCAGAGCAGAAATCGGCAAAAGTTTAAAAAGGGTTTAGGGTTTATAGTTTAGGGTTTATAGTTGCTTCGCTACACCGTGACGTTGTGTAAAGCGAAGCAACTATAAACCCTAAACTATAAACCCTAAACTCCCTTCAGCAACTGCCTTGAAATGACCAGTTTCTGGATTTCGCTGGTGCCTTCGCCGATGGTGCAGAGCTTGGCGTCGCGGTAGTATTTTTCGACGGGGAAATCCTTAGTGTAGCCGTAGCCGCCAAAAATCTGGACCGCCTCGTCGCCAGCTTTGACGGCCACTTCGGAAGCGTACAGTTTGGCCATTGCCGAAGCCGTCGTGACGGGCTGCCCGGCATCTTTCAGGTCGGCGGCATGGTAGGTCAGCAGGCGGGCGGCTTCAATCTGGGTGGCCAGATCGGCCAGTTTGAACTGAATCGCCTGGAACCGGGCGATGGCCTGGCCAAACTGCTGCCGTTCCTGCGCGTAGCGGAGCGCATGGTCAAAAGCACCCGTCGCAATGCCGAGGCTCAGGGCCGCAATCGAAATCCGGCCGCCGTCCAGAATTTTGAGGGACTGCACAAAGCCGTCGCCGACCTCGCCAAGTCGCTGGCTGTCCGAAATCCGGCAGTCCTGAAAAATCATCTCGGCCGTTTCGGAGGCCCGCATGCCCAGCTTATCTTCTTTCTTTCCGGCCGAAAAGCCCGGTGTGACCCGCTCCACGACAAAAGCCGTGGCGTTCCGGGACGTATTGGGCTCACCCGTTCGGGCGATGACGACCGCTACGTTGCCGCTTTTCCCGTGCGTGATGAAGTTCTTGGCTCCGTTCAGAACCCACTGATCGCCTTCCCGTACGGCGACGGTGCGCATATTGCCCGCATCCGAACCGGTATTGGGTTCGGTCAGCCCCCAGGCCCCGATCCATTCGCCCGTGGCGAGTTTAGGCAGGTACGCCTGTTTCTGTTCCTCGTTGCCAAAAAGCAGAATATGATTGGTGCAGAGGGAGTTATGGGCCGCCATCGACAGGCCGATCGACCCGTCTACTTTCGACAGTTCGACGATGGCCGCCACGTATTCCCGGTACCCAAGTCCAGCCCCACCGTATTGAGCCGGTACGAGAACGCCCATCAGGCCCAGTTCGCCCAGCTGACGCATAATTTCGACCGGAAAATACTGAGATTCGTCCCAGGACCGTACATTCGGCAGAATGTGGCGGAGGGCAAAGTCCCGTACAGTTTGGGCAATTAATTCTTGGTTTTCTACAACTTCTGAAAGCATCTTCTTGAGGGTGTGAAATGAAACGGATGAAGTGTCTGATTCATAATTTACAATATAACCCGCTTAGCAGGCAATCGTTTGTTAGGCAACGGTATTAAGAATACAGAACGCCTGACCGGATTAGATAAAGATATGTTTTTATTTATAAAGAGTATGAAAATTGGCGGAATATAACCCAGGGTTAGGCGGAATGGGCAGCGGTTCGCTCAATGCCGGAACAGTTTTTGATTCGTATTGACCGGAAACTGGAACCGGTGACTCACAAAAGGAGGTAGGCTTTAGACATTTAGGCAAATTCGTCTAATTTTGTGGCACGTGGATAGATATTCAAAAAATACAATCCAGTTTTCGCTAGAAAAAACTAATCACTTTAGGCTAACTCTATGAAATTAGCAGTTGTAGGAACCGGATATGTTGGACTGGTTACGGGAACTTGTTTCGCTGAAACGGGTAATCAGGTGACATGTATTGACATTGATGAACGCAAAGTCGAAAAACTGAATAACGGAATCATCCCTATTTACGAACCCGGTCTGGATGTTCTTTTTAACCGGAACACCGCCGAGGGTCGCCTCAAATTCACGACAAATCTGGCCGAAGGAATCGAAGGCGCGGAAGTAATCTTCCTGGCCCTGCCGACGCCTCCGGGTGAGGATGGCTCCGCCGACCTGAAATACATTCTCAAAGTGGCCGACGACCTCGGTCCGCTGATGAAGCAATACACGGTTATTGTGGATAAAAGCACGGTTCCCGTGGGTACGGCCGAGAAGGTCGCCGCCCACATCGCCGTTAACACTTCCATCGACTTCGACGTGGTGTCGAACCCCGAGTTTCTGCGCGAAGGCGTAGCCGTGGAGGATTTCATGAAACCCGACCGCGTGGTGATCGGGACGAAGTCCGAAAAGGCCAAGGCCGTCATGACTAAAATGTACGCCCCGCTGGTGCGCCAGGGGAACCCAATCATTTTCATGGATGAGCGCTCGGCTGAAATGACCAAGTACGCCGCCAACGCCTTCCTGGCGACCAAGATTACGTTCATGAACGAGATTGCCAACCTTTGTGAAAAGGTCGGCGCGAACGTGGACGACATCCGCCGGGGCATCGGGACCGACAGCCGGATCGGCAAACGCTTCCTGTTCGCCGGGATTGGGTACGGCGGAAGCTGCTTCCCGAAAGACGTGCAGGCGCTGGCCAAAACCGCCCAGGACTACGCGTACGATTTCCGGATTCTGAAGTCGGTAATGTCGGTCAACAACGACCAGAAGACGAAGCTGCTGCCGATGATCAAAGATTATTTCGGAGGTAGCCTGCAGGGCAAAACCATCGCCGTGTGGGGGCTGGCCTTCAAGCCGTACACCGACGACATCCGCGAAGCGCCGGCGCTGGAGAACATCCGCGAACTGCTGGCCGAAGGCGCCAAGGTTACGGCATACGACCCCGAGGCAATGGACAACGTGAAGAACGTGCTCGGCAACAAAATTACTTACGCCCACACGTCCTACGCCGCCCTCGACGACGCCGACGCGCTGGTGATCATGACCGAGTGGCCGCTGTTCCGCACGCCGGATTTCAACAAAATGAATATGCTGCTCAAAAATAAAGTCATCTTTGACGGACGGAACCTCTACGAACTGGACCAGATCCGCGAGATGGGGTACACGTATTACAGCATCGGCCGCGACGTGGTCCGCGCTGAAGTCGAGCAGAATGCTTAATCAGGTTTAATATTTAAGGTTTAACGTTTAACGGGTGAGCCTGGCCGGGGAGATACCGGCACGATAAAGCTTTCAGCCTTAAGCGTTAAACCTTACCCCTTAATCATTCCCACATATTAATTTTACTGCATGAAACGCGTTTTAATCACGGGTGGAGCCGGGTTCCTGGGTTCACACCTGTGCGACCGGTTTATCAAGGAAGGATTTCATGTTATCGCGATGGACAACCTGATCACGGGTGACGTTCGCAACATCGAGCACCTTTTTAAACTGCCCAACTTCGAGTTTTACCACCACGACGTCTCCAAATTCATCCACGTACCGGGCGAACTCGATTACATTCTGCACTTTGCCTCTCCGGCCAGCCCGATCGATTACCTGAAAATTCCGATTCAGACGCTGAAAGTAGGCTCGCTGGGCATTCACAACTGCCTGGGTCTGGCGCGGGTCAAAAACGCCCGGGTCCTGATCGCCTCGACCTCGGAAGTATACGGCGACCCAGCCGTGCACCCGCAGAACGAGGATTACTGGGGCAACGTAAACCCGGTAGGTCCGCGCGGCGTGTACGACGAAGCCAAGCGTTTTCAGGAAGCCATGACGATGGCGTACCACACGTTCCACGGTCTGGAAACCCGCATTGTCCGGATTTTCAACACCTACGGACCGCGGATGCGCCTCAACGACGGCCGGGTACTGCCCGCCTTTATCGGCCAGGCCCTGCGCGGCGAAGACCTGACGGTGTTCGGCGACGGCAGCCAGACGCGCTCGTTCTGCTACGTGGACGACCTCGTGGAAGGCATCTACCGCCTCCTGATGAGCGACTACGCTTACCCCGTCAACATCGGTAACCCCGCCGAAATCACCATCAAGGAGTTCGGGGAGGAAATCATTAAGCTGACGGGTACGTCGCAGAAGATGATCTACAAGCCGCTGCCGACCGACGATCCGAAGCAGCGTCGTCCGGACATCACCCGCGCTCAGGAAATTCTGGGCTGGGAGCCGAAAGTGTCGCGGGAAGAAGGGCTGCGCATCACCTACGACTATTTTAAAAGTCTGCCGGAAGAAGAACTTTACAAGGCGGCTTACCATCGGGAATTCGTTAAAAATTAACGCGTTACCGCTTGTTTAAGCGAAAGGAATAAGTAACTTTGCGGTGTTGGTGCCCTGAGCATCACACCTTTAGCTGTCTGTCTGGAAACCTGCGTTGTCCCCCGTGTCGTCGCAGGTTTTTTCGTTGGTATCATTCTTGTTAGTATGTTTAAGTGAGCATCTGTCCTGCCACAACTACTGAAAGAATGAACCGACTGATCCCGATCCACCTCCCTCCGGGGTGGGTCCATACCCTGTGTTTTGCCTTCCTTTTTTCTCCGCTCTGCTCGTTCGGTCAGCAGGGGGAACTCCTTCCTAACGTCCTGGATAGCAACGCCGTCGGCTACGGCATCCTTCGTCAGACGAACGCCGGAAGTTCGGTTTACCAACTGAAAGCCGCCCGCCTGCGCGGCGTCCTGCGTGGTAATTTCCTGACGGCCCTTCAGGGCAATGTCCCGGGTCTGTTGCTTACAGCCAATTCCGGTGCCCCGGGCGACGGGGTCAGCCTGACGATGGGCGGGGCCGGTCGTTTTGGGGACACCAATCCGTTGGTTGTGGTCGATGGGCTGGTGCTGGGCCAGACCAGTAACCTCAACTGGCTGGCCTGGCGGGATGTGGAATCGGTGGCGGTGCTGCGCGACGCCCCGGCGGCGGCTTACGGCATGCGGGCAGCCAACGGCGTGATTCTGATTTCGACCAGAAAAGGACAGCCGGGCGGGCTGCGCGTCTCGGCCGAAACCTATACCGGCGTGCAATCGGTCCGGAAACTTCCCGCTCAGCTTTCGACGGCCCAGTACATTGACTACATCAACGAAAGCCGGGTCCGGGGCGGGTTTATCCCCTCGGGGCGGCTGGCAAACCGGGCTTCGCTCGACACTCTGCTGCGCGTCCAGACCAACTGGCTGGATGAACTAATGCAAGTGGCTCCGGTCCATAACTCGTCGGTATCGGTTTCGGGGGCCTCCGACGCGGCCTCGTACTTTGTTTCAACCGATTATTACCGGCAAAAAGGCATTCTGGCCGGTACGGACCTGTCCCGGTTTTCGATGCGGGCCAATCTGGGCTATGCGGTCACCAACACCGTCCGGGTCGGGACGCATCTGGCCTGGAACCGGGTGGCCCGGCAACTGAACGAACGGGCGGGAACCGGAACGCCCATTGAACAGGCGCTGAAAAGTGCGCCCTACCTGCCGGTGCAGAACCCCCGGAATCCGGGCGGCTTCAACGGGCCGGACTTCGGAGATGCCGGTAACGATGCGGTCAACGCCGTAGGGCTGGCCAGTCTGGTGAACGACCAGCGGACTGCGGCGGGCCTGGTCGGTGATGTATTCGGGGAATGGAATCCGCTGGAAAACCTGACCTACCGCTTTACCTTCGGCTTCGACCGCCGGAAGTTTTCCGCCGACCGTACCGTTCCCGTCTACCGGATGGGCGCTTTTGACAGCAACCCCCGGGCGACGGCTGCCGCGAGTAACATGACCTGGCGCAACCGGATGCTCGAACACCAGTTGATCTTCCGGGAGACCTTCGGTGATCATGCGCTTATGGCCCTGCTGGCCGGCTCGACCCAGTTGTACAGGGCCGACAAGGCAGCGGCCGTAGCGGGAGGCGTACCCGACCGGATCGAGGCGACGACTTCGGCCGCCACTTCCGCCGGTGAGTACCGCATCCACAGCCTGCTGACGCGGGTCGAGTATACCTTTCTGGAAAAATACGGCCTGATTGCCTCGCTGCGGCGGGATGGCTCGTCCCGCTTTGCTTCCGGGCACCGGATGGGCTGGTTCCCGGCCGTTTCGGGCTTTTACCGGCTTTCGGCGGAGCCGTTTTTCGAGCAGATTCCTTACCTGAGCGAACTGCGGCTTCAGGCGGGCGTAGGGCAGACGGGCAACGACCATCTGGGCGACTTCCGGTATACGACCCGCATGCTGCCCGGATTCAATTATCCGTTTGGGGCGGGCAGTTCCTACCTGGGCGAAGGTTCGGTGCCGGGAGCCTTGTCCAATCCGCGGGTGCGCTGGGAAACGACCACCCTGCAAAATCTGGGTGCGGAACTGGCGGCGTTTGAGAACAAAATCCGGATCGGGCTGGATTACCGGACAAAACACACCCGAGATATTTTGGTGGAAGAGCCAATTCCGGCCGCCACCGGAACGGCCGCCCCCCTGACGAACGCCGGGGAGGTGAAGAACCGGAGCGTGGACCTGACGTTTGGCGTGCAGGAGTCGATGGATGACTTTTCTGTCAACCTGAACGCTTTTCTGTCCTGGCAGCGTAACGAGGTAGTTTCCATTGGCCAGCGGACTTCCCCCATCTGGTCCGCGTCCGTCCAGAACGAGTACGTGGGAATCACCACGCCCGGCCAGCCGATCGGCAGCTATTTTGGCTTGCAGAAAATCGGCATCTATCAGACAAAAGCGGAGATTGGCAATTCGGCTGCTTTCGACGGAACAGAGCCGGGGGATGTCCGGTTTGCGGATAGCAACGGCGACAAAAAGCTGACGCTGGAAGGTGACCGGACCCTGATCGGCCAGTCGCTGCCCACGTTTCATTATGGGTTTTCGCTGAATGCCTCCGGGCAGGGTTTTGACCTGTCGATACAGGGACAGGGCGTATCCGGCCACCAGCTGTACAACGCGATGGCTTACTGGCTGAACGGCTATCAGGGCCGCTACAATGCCGGGACGCAGGTGCTCGACCGCTGGACTCCCGAACGCCCATCCCTGACGCAGCCCCGCGCCACCGCCGGAAACACCCACAATTTCCGGGCCTCCGACTGGTTCGTGGAAAACGGCAGTTACCTCCGGCTGCGGCATGTGGAGGTCGGCTACACGCTGCCGGAAACGCTGACCTCGGGCTACGGACTGCGCAGCGTGCGTCTGTTCGTGAGCGCCCAGAACCTGATTACCGTCACCCGCTACAGCGGCCTCGACCCCGAATTTTCTGCCGGAAACACCCTGCTCAACGGCATCGACGCGGGCGTAACGCCCCAGCCGAGAACAATCGTCGGGGGTCTTCAGGTCAATTTCTAAGCCATCCTCACCATGAAAAAAGTACTGATTCCCTTTATGACGGCCTTTCTGTGTTATGCCTGCGGCGACAAAGCCCTGAACGTTCCGGAACCGGACTACCAAACGGCCGAAACCTTTTACCGGACCGAAGCCGATGCGCTTCAGGCCGTCAATGCCGCCTACGCCTCTCTGGCGGGCCCTGATCTATACGGCCGCATGATGCACGTGGCGCAGGAACTGATGTCGGACGAAACCGAAGCCACCACGACCTGCAACCCGCTCTGGCAGGCGATGCGCCGCTTTGAAACTTCTGCCGATAACCCGGTTTTCAGCGCCATTTGGACCGGAGCGTACCAGGGTGTCTACCGGACGAATCTGGCTATCGGCCGCATTCCGGAAATCTCCATGAACAGCGCCCTGAAGAACCGGCTGGTCGGAGAGGCGTACTTCCTGCGCGGCCTGTATTACTTCATTCTGGTGACCAATTTCGGCGAAGTACCTTTGCTGCAGCAAGTGGTGGATTATAACAGCCGGGACCAGAAACAGCCGGCCCGGGCGTCGGTTGCCAGGATTTACGAAATCATTCTGGCCGATTTTGCGGAGGCGGAAAAGCGGCTCCCGGTGTCGTATACCGGGGTGGAGGTCGGCCGGGCAACCCGCGGGGCGGCCAAAGGGTTTCGGGCCAAGGCGTTGCTCTACCGCGCAGGCCTGACCGGCAACCGGGCCGATTATACCGCGGCGGCTCAGGTGTTCAAAGAGATTATCGATGCCCAGACGTATGATCTGGTTCCTAACTACGCGGATAATTTCACCGAAACCGGCGAAAACAATCGGGAGTCGCTGTTCGAAGTGCAGTTTTCCACCACCGTCAACCCCGGCGTTTTCTGTGACGAATGCGGAACGGGCAGTCTGCGGGGCATGGAATTCGGCGTTCGGGGCCGGGCCAACCACATCGCTATTCCGTCGGAAATGTACCTCAAGCAGTTTGTACCCGGCGACCCCCGGCTGGCGGCTTCCGTTTTTGGGCCGGAAGGAACCCGTTTTGACAAGCAGGATTATTACAAATTTTTGCAGTACCGGGCTTGGGAGGACGTTCTGCCGCGCGATTACGCGTTTCGGAAATACCAGAAGGAGGAAGGCAATGAGTTCAACTACGACACCGGCTCGGGGATTAATTTCCGCCTGCTGCGCTTTGCGGATGTGTTGCTAATGTACGCCGAAGCGGTGAATGAAGTGCAGGGACCGACCGCCGAAGTTCTGGCCGCCATCAACCGCGTTCGCAAAAGAGCGGGCGTGCCTACCCTTTCCGTCGTGACGACCAAAGAGATAATGACCCGGCTGATTCGGACCGAACGGATGTCGGAACTGGGGCTGGAAGGGCACCGCTGGCGGGACATCGTACGCTGGAAAATCGCCCCGGACGTGCTGGCCGAGCAGGGCCGCCTGTTCGACGAAGAACGGGATTACCTTTTTCCCATCCCCCAAAGCGAACGCAAACTAAACCCCAACCTGACGCAGAATAAAGGCTGGGAATAAAATGAATTAAAAGTTAAAAGTTAAAAGTAAGCTCCGCTGATTCAGAACCCTAAACCAGCGGAGCTTACTTTTAACTTTTAACTTTTAACTTTTAATTGTTTAAACGGACATAATGTCCTGTTCTTTGGCGGCGAAGATATCGTCGATTTTGGCGACGAAGCTGTCGGTGAGCTTCTGAACGCGTTCTTCGCCCCGTTTTACGTCGTCTTCCGAAACGCCGTCTTTGGTCAGTTTACGGATGCCTTCGTTGGTGTCTTTGCGGATGTTGCGGACGTTGACTTTGGCCACTTCGATTTCCTGCTTCGCCTTTTTAACCAGCTCGCGGCGGCGTTCTTCGGTCAGGGGCGGAATGTTGAGGCGGATGACGTCGCCGTCGTTGGTCGGAGACAGGCCGAGGTTGCTGTTCCGGATGGCTTTTTCGATGTCGCCGATCATCTTGCGCTCGAACGGCTTGATGGCAATCGTGCGGGCGTCGGGCGTGGTGACCGAAGCGACGTTATTGAGCGGCGACATGACGCCGTAATATTCGATCTGAAGGCCGTCGAGCATCTGCGTCGATGCTTTTCCTGCCCGAATTTTGCCCAATTCAATGGACAGGTGTTTGAGCGCCCGGTCCATCGTATCACGGGCATCTTCCAGATATAACTCAATCTCTTCCATACGTATAAATTACTGGTTCCAGCGGTAGGGATCGTTTTGGAAAACGTTTCGGTTTAGCTGATCAGCGTTCCGACAGTATCGTCGCCCTGAACCAGCCGAAGCAGGTTGCCGGTGCGGTTCATGTCAAACACGATGATCGGCAGGTTATTTTCTTTGCAAAGCGTAAAGGCCGTCAGGTCCATCACGTTCAGGTTCTTTTCGTAAACGTCCTGAAACGAGATGGTGGTGTACCGGGTGGCGGTTTTATCTTTTTCGGGATCGGCCGTATACACGCCATCCACGCGGGTGCCTTTCAGCACCACATCGGCTTCGATTTCGATGGCCCGGAGGCTGGCGGTGGTATCGGTGGTGAAGTAAGGATTGCCCGTCCCCGCGCCAAAAATGACGACGCGGCCTTTTTCGAGGTGGCGGATGGCCCGGCGGCGTACGTACGGCTCGCAGACCTGTTCCATCTTAATGGCCGACATTACGCGGGTGTACATGCCCTGCTGTTCGAGCGAGCTCTGGATGGCCATCGCGTTGATGACCGTGGCGAGCATGCCCATGTAATCGCCCTGCACGCGGTCCATGCCCGAGCGTTCGCCGGTTATACCCCGGAAGATGTTTCCGCCGCCGATGACGATGGCCACTTCAACGCCCAGGTCAACCACTTCTTTGATGTCACGTCCGTATTGTTCGAGGATGGCCGGGTCGATGCCGTAACCGTTTTTGCCGCTGAGGGCTTCGCCGCTCAATTTAAGTAGAATGCGCTTGTATTTGAGTTGAGCCATGAGCTGAGATTTGGCCGCAAAGATAACAAGAGTTAAGAATTATGAGTGAAGAGTTATGCGTTAAGCTCCGCTTGTCGGGCTCTGGGGCGCTTAACGGCCCTGGTTCACGGATATTTCTTAATTAAATTCAATCAATACCTGATTTTTCTCAACGCTTTCGCCTTTGCCCGCCCGCACGGCTTTCACGGTGCCGTCGCCGGGAGCCTTGATCACGTTCTCCATCTTCATCGCTTCCAGAATCAGCACGGTATCGCCTTTCTGCACGGCATCCCCGACTCGAACGGCCACGCTCAGGATCAGGCCCGGCATGGGCGCCTTGATGTCGTTGACTTTGGCTTTGCCCGCCGATTCCATGCCCATCTGCTGAAGCAGCAGATCGAAGCGGTCTTTGAGCCGGACCGTGTGCAGGTGGCCGTTGATCTTCAGGGTCACCGCTTTCTCGGCCGCATCCAGCGAAAGCAGTTCGGCGGAATAGGATTTATTCTCGTGAAGCAGGTGAAACTGCCGGTTGTTGATCCGGGCCAGGTCCCAGTGGAGGGGTTCGCCGTTCAGAACCGGCTGGCCGGCGGTAAACTCAATGTCGAAGGTGTCAGATTCATTGACCGTTGCGCGGTACATCGGGTGTCGGGTTTATTTTCGATTGATCAAATATACACCAATCAGGCAAATGCCCATACCTGCCAGCTGCGGCCAGTACAACGCCTCGTGGTCGAGCAGCCCCCACGCCAGGGCGACCATCGGCATTAGGTAGGTGACGGAGGAAGCAAAAACGCCCGAGGCCAGCTGAATGACCCGGTTGAACAGAATCGTCATCAGCCCCGAACCCAGCACGCCCAGCAAAATAAGCGCCACCAGCGAAGTGGTGGAGGCCGATTGGGTCGCCCGCTGCGGAAAATCCGTCAGCAGCAGTCCGCCCAGGGCCAGTGGACCCACCAGACCGAACATCCAGGCCGTCGAGGTCAGCGCGGGCAGACCGCTCAACCGGCGGGAGACGACGTTGATATTCAGTCCGTAAAGCACCGTCGCGCCGACGAGCAGCAGGGCGTATTCGTTGAGCGAAAACGAGCCGGTGGCGCTCATGAACACCAGAAAAACCGAACCGGTGACGCCCAGCAGCACGCCGAACAACTGCCGCGACCGAATGGCGTTGCCGAAAAACCAGGCCCCGATCAGCAACGTAAACAAGGGGCTGAGGGAGTTGAGCGCCCCGGCCAGCGAACTGCTCAGGTGCGCGCCGCCCGTGGCGAACAAAAAGGCCGGAATCAGATACCCCGTCAGGCCGGAAAGGAGCAGTGAACCCGCCACCCGGCGCGGAAACTCCCGGAACTTGACGATCAGATAGGGCAGGAAAAACAGAAAGGCGAAGGCAATCCGCCCCGTCGCGACCTGAACGGGCGGGAAGCCTTCCAGACTCCGTTTGATGAGAATAAACGAACTGCCCCAGACCAGGGCAAGCACAAACAGCAGGACCCAGGCCAGGGGCGGCGTCGCGTTTTTTTGCTGGGGAAAAGCGGGCGAATCAGTAGTCGTTGTATTCATAAGAGAGGGCGTCATGCCACCGGAATCGACCTGGGCGGCATGACGGACTTTATTACGTATACCCTCCAAACGATTAATTCGTTCTTCCCGAAGGCGGATTTGCGCGAATTTCTACCGGACGTGCGCCAGATTCCCCGCTAACGCCTCAACGGCGTAGATATCAACAATTTCCGCCATGATTTCCAGCAGTTCGGCGTAGGTGTCCGCCGTTACCAGCCGCTGGCGGTAGGGTTTGAAGTTTTCCAGCCCCTTGAAATAGTTGGTGTAATGCCGCCGCATTTCAAAAATACCCAGTTTTTCGCCCTTCCAGCGAATGGAGAAATCAAGGTGCTGGCGGCAGACGGCGACGCGGTCGGCGAGCGTCGGGCCGGGCAGGTGTTCGCCGGTTTTCAGAAAATGTTTGATCTCGTTGAAGACCCACGGATGGCCGATGCTGGCCCGACCGATCATGATGCCATCTACGCCGTAACGGTTTTTGTATTCCAGCGCTTTCTCCGGACTGTCGATGTCGCCGTTGCCGAAGATGGGAATCGTGATGCGCGGATTTTCCTTGATGCGCCCGATGAGCGTCCAGTCGGCGGAGCCTTTGTACATCTGCACCCGGGTCCGGCCGTGTACGGTCAGCGCCTGGATGCCCACATCCTGCAGCCGTTCGGCCACGTCCAGAATGTTTTTCGTGGTATCGTCCCAGCCCAGGCGGGTTTTGACGGTCACGGGCAGGTGGGTTGACTCCACGACGGCTTTCGTCATGGCCACCATTTTCGGAATGTCCTGCAAAAGCGCGGCCCCGGCACCCCGGCAGGCAACGTTCTTGACCGGGCAGCCGTAATTGATGTCAATCAGGTCCGGATTGGCGCGCGAGGCAATCTCCCCGCAGGAGCGCATGGTTTCGATATCGGAGCCGAACAGCTGAATGCCGATGGGCCGTTCGTATTCAAAAATATCGAGTTTCTGCACGCTCTTGGCCGCATCCCGGATGAGTCCTTCCGACGAGATAAACTCGGTGTACATCAGGTCCGCGCCGTTGGCTTTACACACCGCCCGGAACGGCGGATCGCTTACGTCCTCCATCGGAGCCAGCAGCAGCGGGAAATCGGGTAATTCAATGGGGCCTATTTTTACCATAATAAAAATCTTCAGTCGGTCAGGCGTCCGTTGGGACCCGGACGACTTTTGTTAAACGAAACCCGGGCAAGAAGGGTTCTAATTCCATTTATGCCCGTAAATTTACGAACTTATGGAGGAATTACGTACCACTCATTCACGGGGTTCACGGCTGCATCCCTTTCGTAGTTTGCTGATTTTGCTGGGATTTGTGCTGATCGGCATGTCGGTTGGCGGTCTGCTGGCGATGGTCGTGCTGCTGGGCTGGACAACCGCGCAGGGCGAAGATGCCGTGCTGAACGCCGGGGAGATGCTCACCAACCCGGAATTGTTTGAAGGCAGCTGGTATGCGCTGATGATGGTGCAGGCCGTCAGCCATGCCTTTACGTTTCTGGTGCCCTGCCTGCTGTTCTGGCGTCTGTTCGAAGGCCGGCGGTGGGCGGATTTCAACGCCCGCCCGCTCTCCGCCGTGCAGTCGGTCGGGCTGGTGGCGCTGCTGACGATTGCCTTTATGCCGCTCAACGGGTTGGTGATCGACTGGAACCAGGGTCTGGAACTGCCGCCGGTGCTGGAGTCGCTGGAAACCTGGATGAAGCAGAAAGAAGAGCAACTGGGCAAGCTGACCGCCTTTCTGACTACGTTCAGCACGCCGCTGCAACTGGTGATTGCGGTCTTTGTCATCGCCGTACTGCCCGCCGTGGGGGAGGAGCTGCTGTTCCGGGGAATTGTCCAGCGGAAGCTCATCGAATGGACGGCGAATGTTCATGCCGGCATCTGGATTGCCGCCTTTATTTTCAGCGCGATTCACATGCAGTTTTACGGATTTATTCCGCGCGTGCTGCTGGGCGCGCTCTTCGGTTACCTGTACGTCTGGTCGCGGAATCTGTGGGTTCCGATCCTGGCGCATTTCGTCAATAACGGCTTTACGGTGCTGATGGTCTGGTTATACCGGCAGAAGATGGTTTCGGTAGACATCGAAAATACCGACTCCGTTCCGCTTACGGGAGCGTTTTTTTCGCTACTTTTAACGATTGGATTTTTGTATTACTTCCGGAAAAGTAATCAATCTGCTCGTTCACACCCGTATGTATAAGAATTGGGAGAAAGTGATGGTGACACCGGTTTTTCACCGGGCGGAGATGGCGAAAATTGTTCTTGCCGGGCACGAGATCGACGCGGTAGTCATCAACAAAAGGGATAGTAACGTTCATTTTGGCAATTGCGAAGTGTATGTACCCACGGAACACGCGCTGATTGCCAAAGTTATTCTGGATAATGAAATCTCAGTTAGATAGTATGTCAAACCTGCAGCAGCGGGTTGTTGCCGCCGTTGTAGGAGTCGCCATTATTTTAGGAGCCATCTGGTACGGAGAGTGGACGTTCGCGCTGCTCTTTTGTGCCATCAGCGCCCTCACCCAGTTAGAATTCTACCGCCTGCTCGGACTTGATGGAAACCAGCCGCTGACCTATTACGGCACGCTGGTGGGCTGCTTTATTGTCCTTCTGACGTTTCTGATTGAAAAGGAGGTCGTCGCGTACGACAACTATTTTCTGATCTGCCCGGCGGCTTCCATGATCTTTTTAATCAAGCTGTACAAGAAAGACGACCATAAGCCTTTTTCCAATATCGGCTTCACGTTTCTGGGAATCATTTACGTCGCGGTGCCGTTTGCGCTGCTGAACGTGCTGGCACTCTGGCGGGGCGTGTACCGGCCGGGACTGGTGCTGGGTTGTCTGATGCTGCTCTGGGCCAGCGATGTAGGCGCCTATTTTGCGGGCACTAAATTTGGCCGGCGGAAGTTATTTGAGCGGGTGTCTCCCAAAAAATCGTGGGAGGGCAGCGTCGGCGGGGCCATCGCGGCCGCGCTGATTGCCTACGGTCTGATTAGTTCGAATGCCGAGCCGGACCTCGAAAGCTGGGAGTGGTACTGCATCGGGGCCATTATCGTGGTGACCGGGACGTACGGCGATCTGGTGGAGTCGCTGTTTAAACGGAGCATCGCCATCAAGGACTCGGGTTCGAGCATTCCGGGTCACGGGGGGTTTCTGGACCGTTTCGACGGGCTTTTGCTGGCGGCGCCGTTTATTATTACGTTTTTGAAGATTTTTTCCTGAACAGTCCAGCCCCCGGTGCCAATTTGGGGTCTACGTTTCAGATTTTTTAACAAATCTCCTGAACCCTGTCGGGCAATAGCCTTCCCGACCGTACGTTGGAGGTGTACAAACTATGAAAGCACGCAATAGAAGCTATATTCTGGCGGCCGCTCTGGCCCTTTTCTTCGGTCTGCTGACCGGTTTTCAGTCGGTATCGGCGCAGGGACAGGAGAAGCTGGTCATGTTTACCGGGATTATCACGGCCGGAAAAACGTCAGAGCCGCTTCCGGGCGCTACTGTTTATCTGCCCGCCGCCAGCCGTGGCGTCGTTTCCAACACGATGGGCTATTTTGCCATTCCGGTGCTGCCGGGCGATACGGTCATGTTCAGTTACGTTGGTTTCAAGAAGCAGTTTACGATTATTCCCCGCCGCATGACCGAAACTTCCTATTCGGCCGTGATTGCGATGCAGGAAGATGTCACGACCCTGGCCGAGGTGAAGGTGTACCCCTACGCGACCGAAGAACTGTTCAAACAGGCGCTGGTCAACATGAAACTGCCTGACGAGAAAGAGCGCGAGAACCTGGCCCGCAACACCAGCGCCGAGTCCATGCAGCGGCTGGCGGCGATAACGCCCATGAGTTCGGCGGCTAACTTCCGGTATTATATGAACCAGCAGCTGTACGGCCGCGAAAGCATGGCCAACCGCAGCCAGATCACCACGCTGTCGTTCCTCAATCCGCTGGCCTGGGCGAGCTTCATCCGTTCCGTCAAAAACGGCGACCTGAAAAAGAAGGACTACCGCTCGGAGCTGAACGCTACCCCAAAAGAAAACCTGAGCCGGGAAGATATGATCAAGCGCTAACGGCTTTGGGCCGGAAATAAAAAAGGGCTGGTGTAGTACCAGCCCTTTTTTATTGGAAAGGCTTCTGCTATCGGTAATACGTAACGGTTTTATCTCACTCAGTTTTTAGAATAGGCCCCGGACACTTTTTGCGCCCGGGAAAAAGGTAGCTTACTGATCGTTCGTTTTGAATCGCGCCTTTCCCGAATTCGGCTTTCCTATCTATTTTTTACAGTATTCCTGCTATTCTGCCGCCGTGTCAGCAACCATCTGACTGTGAACCGAAGTTCCGGCCTGGGCCTAAAAAAGAAAACGGGAAATATCCCGTTTCGGCATGACGTTCAATAAATCGTGGTTGGTACGGCGACGGGCTACCTGTCGAATTTCAGCAGTTCGGTGGTGCTGCCGTCAAACCGGGCGTAGGTGTTGAACGACAGCCATTCGCCCAGATTGATGTAGCGACTGTTGGCGGTCACGGACAGATTCAGCGGAAGGTGGCGGTGGCCGAAAATGTAATAATCGTGGTGCTGGCGGGTTTCCACTTCCCGGCAGTACGCCAGCAGCCATTCGCGTTCTTCGCCCAGAAACTCTTCGCCTTTTTCCTCATTGGCCGCTCGGCTGTGCCGCGACCAGCGATCGGCAAAGGCCACGCCCACGTCGGGATGAAGCCAGCGGAACACGCTGCGGGCAAAGCCGTTTTCGAACAGCACTTTCAGTTTTTTATACACAAAATCGCCGGGGCCGAGGCCGTCGCCATGCCCGATGTGGAAGCGTTTTTCGCCGAGCTGGTAGGAGCGGGGCTGCCGGTAGACCGGAATGTTCATTTCTTCCGTAAAGTAGTCCTGCATCCACATATCGTGGTTTCCGGTGAAGATGATGACCTGGTGCCCGGCGTCGGTCAGTTCCGCGAGCTTTCCCTGGAGTCGCACGAATCCTTTCGGGACGGTTTTGCGGTATTCGAACCAGAAATCAAACAGGTCGCCGACGAGGAAAATGACGGCGGCATCCAGGCGGATCGTGTCCAGCCAGCGAACAATACGCTGCTCGCGCTCGCGGCTCTTCTGAGGCGTCGGTGTGCCTAAATGGAAATCAGAGGCGAAGTAAACGGCCCGGCCGGCCGGAAGCGGAATCTGTTCAACGGAACTCATGCAGACATGGTACGAAAGAACAAAGGTAGGAACTTTCGGGCTTTGGACGGCCGAAGACGAACAGGTTCGGAGATATTGACGTATTTTCACGCATCGTTTGCCCCCTGTTTGTGTCGTTGAATGTTGTGTCTGCCCGTGAATCCGTTTCTTTTTGCGTTGCTTCTGTGGCTAAGTCCGACTGCGTTATGGGCGCAGGTGCTGGACTTTGACCGGGTTTTGGTTTACGAACAGTCGGACTACAACGGTTCGATCGTCCGTTACCAGCTGCTGTTTAATTCAAAAACCGGATTGTTCGGCTTTGACCGCAAACTTTCCAGCATTAGCCTGCCCGGCGTCGGAGAGGGCTTTACGTTCGCCACCGGCAGCCCCGATGGGCTTTACCGGATTTATTCCACCAACTCCTACGACGGTAAAACGGTGCAGCAGTACCGGATCGGGCAGCGGGCCTACGCCCCCGACTTTGCCGCGGTATGCCGCCAGAACTTCAAAAAACGCTACCGGCCAACGGGCACCAAAGAAACTCGCTTTGGCATGGATGTGCAGCAGTACTCCGCCAGTCTGGGGCGGCGCGACCGGGAGTACGTCAGCGTCGCCCGGGTCGATTTCAATCTCTATCCGGCTTATCTTTTCAACGAAATGGGCCTGGAAGCCAAGCTTCCGGACGCCCATAGCCTCAATTTTGCGGGCCGTCTGGCGGCAAACGAGTTGCTGATCGAGTCCCGAAAAGTGTATTATTCCGAAACAGTGGGCGGTAAACCCGCCGTGAGTACCCTGCGGCTGGTTTATTTCGGGCCTTTTCGCTATTCATTCGACGCATCGGGCTATAAGTAACGATAATCCGGTCTTTTGATACCTTCCTGAGCCGATTACAAACAAACCGCTGGTTTTAATAGTCTTTTAGAGAAAGCAATCACCATTTCTCGATACTATGAAAGACCAACTTAAATGGATACCATTGGCGCTGCTGGGGCTGTCTTCCTGCGGCGGTTCGGTTTCCGGCACCAAAGGCGGCGACGTGGAAGGCTCCGGAGCCAATAACACGGCGGATGTCGGACGGTACGTCACCGGAACCTTTCTCACCAGCGTCGATGTCAAATACGATAAAATGAGCAACGTCCTGGACGAAACGTTCGTGGCCTCGCTTTTCAATGTGCCGGGCAGCGAAATCTCCGTTCGGGACCTGAACAGCGGCGCGGAATTCTACTGGGGCGGCAAGAAACACGTCGTAATTTCGACCAGCGCCCCCCGGCCGTTCGCCTCCATCTACCACGCGGAATACATGTTCGACAGCCTGTACCAGCCGGAAGTGCTGGCCCAGCGGCGGCGTAATTTCAAAGGGGACCTCACTTCATACGGGGCCAATTCCGGAGGTGGGCTGGTCGAAACGCCGCCTGTTCGGGAAAACACTTACGGCAACGGCTCCGGTGGCGATCTGGGACGGGACTCCACGGCGGCCAACGATACGTCGATGAGCATTGCCCGGGTGACGGCTACAGCCAACCAACTGACCGAAGCGCCGAAGTCCAATTTTGCCGGGGTGGCCGTGGCCGGAATCGGCGACAAGGCGATCTGGGACCCGCGCCAGCGGATGCTGCATATTCTGTATCTCCATCATGTTCTGCACGTAACCGTCAACAACAACCCGAATCCGAATGTAGACAAAAGGCAGGCGCAACTGCTGGGGCTTGTCCTGCTGGATAAGCTGACGCAGGAGGCGCAGGGCGGAATCACCACGCCGCCGCCGGTGGGTTATGATAACAGTACAGGCATGAAACGGTAACAAAAAAGGGCCCTGCGCAGGGCCCTTTTTTGTTGGATGACGGTGAAGACGCTAGATCTCTTCCGTGTAATTTATGACAGTGCAGGCAGATCCGGCGTCGGCAGCGGCTGGGTTTCTTCCGGCTTGCTTTCGTTGCCGATTTGCTCTTTCACCACTTCACTCTGGTTCTTGTAAGCCTGATACGTCGTTTCTTTCTGGAACGGACGTTTGCCGAGCAGACGCTCCAGGTCGGCCTGGAACAGAATTTCCTTCTTCAGTAGCTCCTGGGCAATGATTTCCAATCCTTCGCGATGCTCGGTCAGCAGGTCTTTCGTCCGCTGATAAGCCGAATCAACCAGCTTACGGACTTCCTCGTCAATCGCCTCGGCGGTTGCTTCCGAGTAGGGCTTGTTGAAATTGTACTCGCTCTGTTTGGAATCGTAGAACGAGATATTGCCAATCTTATCGTTCATTCCGTAGATGGTCACGATGCTGTAGGCCAGCTTGGTAATGCGCTCCAGATCGCTCAGGGCTCCGGTTGAGATTTTACCGAAAACGATGTCTTCGGCCGCCCGACCACCGAGGGTCATGACCATCTCGTCCATCAGCTGTTCCGTACGATACAGATACTGCTCACGGGGCAGGTACTGGGCATATCCCAGTGCGGCCACGCCACGCGGGACGATGGTTACTTTCACCAGCGGATCGGCATGCTCCAGGAACCAGCCCGCAACGGCGTGACCGGCTTCGTGGTAGGCAACAATCTGCTTTTCTTCCGGCGAAATGAGCTTATTCTTCTTCTCCAGACCACCGATGACGCGGTCCATGGCATCCTGGAAGTCCTGCATCGTTACGTATTCGCGATCGCGACGGGCGGCGATCAGAGCCGCTTCGTTACAGACGTTGGCGATTTCGGCACCGGCAAAGCCCGGTGTCTGGGCCGCCAGTTCGCGGGGCTGTACGTCCTGCGACAGTTTCAGCGGCTTCAGGTGAACTTTGAAGATGGCTTCCCGGCCGACAATATCCGGTTTATCGATGCTGATCTGACGGTCGAAACGGCCGGGACGCAGCAGGGCTGAGTCCAGTACGTCGGGACGGTTGGTTGCGGCCAGGATAATAATCCCTGAGTCCGTCGCAAAACCATCCATTTCTACCAGCAGCGAGTTCAGCGTGTTTTCACGTTCGTCGTTGGCACCGGGCATGGAACCCCGGCCCCGCGAACGGCCAACCGCGTCAATTTCGTCAATGAAGATAATACAGGGCGCTTTTTCCTTGGCCTGTTTAAACAGGTCACGAACCCGCGCGGCACCCACCCCTACGAACATTTCGACGAAGTCGGAACCCGAGAGTGAGAAGAACGGAACGCCAGCCTCACCGGCTACGGCTTTGGCCAGCAGGGTTTTACCTGTGCCCGGAGGGCCTACCAGCAGCGCACCTTTCGGGATTTTGGCACCGAGTTTGGTAAACTTGCTGGGGTTCTTGAGGTAATCCACAATTTCTTTGATCTCTTCCTTGGCTTCGTCCAGACCGGCCACGTCGTTGAACGTGATCTTGACGCGGTTTTCGGCGTCAAACAGGGCGGCTTTGGATTTTCCGATGTTGAAAATCTGGCCACCCGGACCGGCTCCGCCCGACATTCGGCCCAGCAGAAAGTACATGGCCAGAATCATGACGATGAAGAAGCCCCAGGTCTGGATAAAACCGCTCCAATCGCTGCGCTGTTCAATGCGGTATTCGATGCGCTGGTTATCGGGCAGACCTTCCTGCAACTGGTCGAGGTCTTTCTTGAACGTATCGGCCGAGGATATACGGAAGTTGTAGTGCGGGCCGTTGGACGATGTCAGATACGGCTTATCCTGAAAAACCGTGCGATATTTCGGACTTTGCAGCGCCTGCTGCGTCAGGGTCACCTCCACGACGTTATCGTTCACAATAACGACTTCTGACACTTCGCGGTCTTTCACCATCTTCTCAAACCGGTTTTGCGAGATGTCCTTTACGGTGCTGCTCCGATTGAAAAAAGTGATACCGAGAATAGCGGCAATCAAAAGGGCCACAATCCAGCCCTGAAAGTTCGGGCGGCGTGGGCCACGGGATGACAATGGATTTCTATTGTTTGATTCAGGCATTTCGAAATAGTCTTACGGCTACACAAAGTGGGAAACACCATTTTACAATGGAATGTTTCTTGGGGGTACTGGTTTTGACAGGTGGACAATACGGATGGGCAGGCGGCAAACGTGCCGGATAACCAGCACGTTTGGCTGCATGGTCGGTGTTAAGCAGCAACGGACTCCTCGATCACGCGGATCTCGGCGTCGCCCCAGAGTTGTTCAAGGTCGTAGAAAGCCCGGCGGTCTTTCTTGAAAATGTGAGCGACAACGTCTACATAGTCAAGCAGGATCCATTCGCGGTTCATGCGGCCTTCGTTATGCCAGGGGTTGATCTTACTTGCTTTATGAACTTCTTCCTCGATGGAAGTGGAAATGGCGTCGAGCTGAGTATCAGAGTTACCGGAGCAGATTACAAAAAAATCGGTAATGGCATTTTTGACACCCCGAAGGTCCATGACGACAATGTCAACGGCTTTCTTCTCCTGCATCCCTTTAACCACTAAATCGCACAGTTCTTCGGATGTAAGTTCTTTCGCTTTGTTAATTCTCATGCTGTTGGTTTAAATTGCACCACGCGGGGCCAGCGGGTCCGCAGGTAAAGCCGTGCGTACCATGTATCCGGCGTTCTTTTTAACTAAATGTAAAAATAAGTTGTACAATAATCAACCCAAAACCTTAATTCTTGGGCAAACTATACAATACCTGCCAACTTGTCAGTCAACCAACGATGTGGCGTCGGAACTGATTCTGAACGGACAGGCATCGGAAGGACTCCTCGTTATTACACACCATCAAACGGCCGGTCGGGGCCAGCGCGGCAATCCGTGGGAAGCCCGCCCCGGCGAAAATCTGACGTTCTCGCTCGTTCTTCAGCCTTCTTTTCTGCAGGCTTCCGAACAGTTCTGGCTCAACATCGCTATCTCCCTCGGCATCAGCGACTGGCTGGTGACGCACCTTCACGAACGGATGCGCATCAAATGGCCGAATGATCTGTACGTGGACAACCGAAAAATCGGCGGTATTTTAATTGAAAACACCTTGCAGGGCTATTCTATTGCGTGGTCGGTCGTCGGAATCGGAATAAATATCAACCAGACCCGTTTTTCGCATCCCAACGCAACCTCACTCCTTAATGAAACACCAAACGACGGTGAATTCGTTCTGGAAAATTCGTTGAATTCCATCGCCGAAGCACTCGAAAAGCGGTACCTGGCGCTGCGGTCGGGTCGGCGGGATGTGCTGAAGGCAGAATACCTTCAGCGGTTGTTTCGGTATCAGGAAGAAGCGGAGTATGTATCCGACGGAGAGCGTTTCCGCGGCAGCATCGTTGGAGTAGGCGAAACCGGCCTGCTGGCCATCGAAACCGCCGGACGACTGCGCTATTTCGGATTTAAGGAGGTGGAATTTGTGATTTGATTAGTAAGAGAAAAGATAAAAGAAAATAGAGAAAAGAGAAAAGTCAAAAGGCGGTCGATTGCTGACGTCCTTTGTCTCTTGTCTTTTCTCCTTTATCTCTTCTCTTTTCTCTAATCAAAAAAAGCAAGCCGCCGACTCACGAGTCGAACGGCTTGCCAACGGTCACAACCTAAAGATGTATACCGAAATCGGATGGTCGTGTTACACAGTCCGGCGGCGACTGAACAGGGCGGCGATACCCAAAATGATCACCGCACCAATAAAGGCCGTAATAATCCGGTTCACAATTTCTGAACCCGTGTTCAGGACGTTTCCAAAGAGCCAGCCGCCTACAAGCGCCCCTACAATACCCAGGATAATCTCCATCAACAGTGACAGCGAGAACCGCTTGAAAACGAGGTCGGCGAGCCATCCGGCTACCGCACCTACCAGAATTGTTACTAAGAGTTCCATATATTTTTCTTGCGTTGAGTTTGCCATAATAACCGGGGCCGTTTTGATTTTGTTTGCAAAAAATTACGGCGACTTAGGGAACGGGAATGCTCCGAAGGCCAATCAGAGCCAGCATCCGACCTGTCTGCCCCCCTTCGAGCCGGTACGAAAAATACTCAGCGTTGTGCAGCACGGTCGAAAAAGGAGATACTTCGATTCGGGCTTCCGGCAATCCGCCCGCAATCAGCTGCGCCCGGTTGGCCGCTTTCAGGTCAACGTAAAAACGGTTTTTGGCGGCGTCGAAGCGGCGATGCTCTTCCGTAAAGGCTTCGGCCACCTCCGGCCCTACTTCAAACGAACACTCATCGATACACGTACCGATATATGCCAGGCAATCGGCCGGTCGGGTTCCGAAGGCTTCCTGCATGGTCCGCAGGGTTTTGAGCGCAATGTCGGCGGCAGTGCCGCGCCACCCGGCATGAACGGCCCCCACGGCTTTCTGAACCGGATCGAACAGCAGGATCGGAGTGCAGTCGGCTACCGTGACGGTCAGGTAAAGGTCCCGCTCGTTCGTGACGAGGGCGTCGTAACCACTGTAGCGTCCCGGCCCGGTGGCGATCAGGACCTCGTCGCCGTGCACCTGGTGGGAAGAAGCCACGCGATCGGGCGCGATGCCGAAGCTCTGGAAGAACCGGGTTCGATTGATTTCCACATGAGCGGGGTTGTCGGCGGTATTCAGGCCTAGATTGAGCGAAGCAAAGGGAGCGGGACTGACGCCGCCGTGCCGCGTGCTTTCGGCGGCGAGGAGGTCCGGAAACTGGGCGGCCATTGCGGGCGTGCGAAAAGAAACGGATGATACCATAGGGCAAAATTATCCGTCCTTCCCCAATAAAAACCACTCATCCCGGAAGGTTAAGCCGGATTCGAAAGAAAATTCTGTCTGGGGCGCTCAAGCGGTTATTTGTTAAGAAATGTTAACGGCAAACCTGTCTTTTTGAGGGCGTTAGCCGGAATAAAATTCTGCGAAAACGATTCGTCCGCCTTTTTGTACGGTTCATCCCTCAAAAATTGCTTTTAAGGTAAAATTGGTGGCAAGTCCCCCAAAAACCGCTTTACCTTTGAATCGTCAATCAGCCGCAACGCACTCAGGCAGCCGCGGAAAACGGCGATGACACTATTCACACAACAACAGTAAACAACAACAAAGACATGAAAAATTTAATCGCCTCACTCGCCCTTGCCATGCTGGTAACGGGCACTTCGTTCGCCGCCGACCATACGGCCGACGACAAAAAAGAAAAAGCCGTCATGCAGACGGCCATCTACCCCTCCGCCGGTTCAACGAAACTGAACGTGGTGGTCGCCAACGGAACCAACCGGAGCGTGGCCGTCCGCCTGCTCGACCAGAAAGGGGAGATGCTGGCCAGCCAGTTCATGGGCAAAGCCAGCAAGCCGACGAAAGCCCGCTTCGACATCAGCGCCCTCGAAGACGGAGTGTATCTGGTCGAAATCACCAACGGAGAAACAAAGGAAATCAAGCAGCTGACGCTGAAAACCAGCCAGCCCGAAGTGGCTTCCTACCGGTCGATTGCGATGAACTAAGGTCGATTGGCGAAGCCCGGGAGGTTTCGCCGGTCGCCACACGATATAGGTTTATAGTTAGGAGTTAAGAAAGGTTAAGGTAAACTGATGACAGACCCGCCGTTTGAGCGGGTTTTGTTTTTTGGGAGGGCGACTCAATGAGCCCCTTTCAGAATATTTTCGACTCTCGTCCGGGCGTTGGCGGGGAGGCGTGTACAAACTGTACCGGATAGTTGACGCGTGACAGCAGTCCGGGCTTTTGTGAAGAGAAGTACCGTTTCAGTCCAGTGTCAAACGTCAAGCGTCAAATGTTCAGGACTGCGGAAGGAAGTCAAACAAACGAGGTAAAAGCCTGTTATAGTTGCAACTAGACAAGCCCCAATGCTCTCCAATAACACAGGCCCGATTGTTTATATTGACGATGATGAAGATGAAGTATACATTATAAAAAAAGCGCTTCAGGACTTATCCATTTTCAATCCGTTACGATTTTTCTCAGACCCTTTTAAAGCCCTTGAATATCTGAGTACGACAGAGGAACAATCGCTGGTCATTCTCTGCGATATGTTTATGCGGCCTTTAAACGGCATTGAGGTGCGCCAACACATTGAAGCGGATGACTACCTAAGGTTAAAATCCATTCCCTTCATCTTTCTAACCGATTCGGTCAATGCTGATGATATTAAAAGGGTGTACAAAGGCAACATTCAGGGGTATTACCAGAAACCTTATGAGTTTGAGGTTTATAAAGAAAATATAGACCTCATTATCCGGTACTGGCAAAAGAGTTTACACCCCAATAATATAGCCTGATCGCTTCCTGGTTAATTTTTTAAAACGGAAAGGGATCGCTTCATAGCCGGGGATTTTTTTGTCCGATAAAACAGGGTTCATATATCATTTTTGTGTCGTACCTTCGTTATCTCAACAAAAACGGTTATGAAACACTTTCAACGATTTCTTCTCGTACTGGCTATCGGCTCGCTCGGTTTTTCCTGCACCCGGGTGGTCGTGGTAGAGCGCCAGGCACCTTCACGCGGGTATTCCAAATCACAGGGCTATAAAAAAGCGCATCCGCACGGCATGCCGCCGGGACAAGCCAAAAAAGTTTACCGTTACTGAATGGTTTAGGGTTTATAGTTTATAGTTGCTCCGCAGGTCTGAATTTGCGAAGCAACTATAAACTATAAACCCTAAACTATAAACCCTAAATTTTTACCCTAAACTCCCCTTTACTGCACCTTCGTCTTTTCAAAGAATGTCCGGAAATTCCGGGCGCTTTCGGCAATCTCCGGGCCGTTGTTCTCCCAGTGGTACTCATACTCGGCCGAGATCGGGCCTTTGAACTTCTGGCGTTTCAGCTCGGCGATGACCTGCTCCACTTTACAGTCGCCTGTTCCCCAGACCACATCGTGATATTTGCCGTCGGGCGTGTCTTTCTTCACATCCTTGAAGTGCATGCCGAGCACCCGGCCGTTTAACTGCTTCAGGCACTGGATCGGGTCGAGGCCGGAGCGTACCCAGTGGCCGATGTCGGCGCAGGCACCCACGTACTTGCTGTTTCCGGCGTATTTCTGCACCGTGTCCGGGTGCCAGTAGCGCGACGGCTTCGGGTGGTTGTGCAGGGCGACGTTGATCTTATATTTCTCCGCCAGCGGAATGATGTAGGCAAACTGATTCGGGTCGGGCTCGGTGTTGATGTTCTGAATGCCGAGGTCTTTGGCGAACTCGAACAGCTGCGTCCATTCAGCCTCGTCCTTAGCCCGCACCACACCATAGGCCACCACGGTGATGCCCTTGTCTTTCAGCATCTTCCGGACCGCGTTGCGCGAAGCGGCATCCATCTTGAAGTCCATCTTGCCTTCCAGCCCGCCGCCAATGGTCTGTCCGGGAAATGCTTCGACGTATTTGAGGCCGCAACTGTCAATTTTTCGGAGTGCTTCCGCAAAGGAGAACAGACGGAAGGAGTACGACTGGGCACCCAGTTTCCAGCCCGCCTTGTCTTCGGGCATTTTCTGGGCCAGCACAGACAGGCTGGTAACGAGGAGCAGCGTCAGCGCCGCCCCCAAACGGGCAGATAGTTTCATCGTAAACGGTTTTTTGGCAAAAGACAGGAGGGCGGGCCATTTACCCGTTTCGGACTTCGGGAATGAGCCGGCCCCAGTCCTGGCGTTCGGCCTCGGTCCAGAGCGCGGGGAAAAAGATCCGCTGCTGGCTGACGGGCGGAAGGTATTTCTGCCAGTTGGTGCCGCCGGTAGCCTTGATATCGTCGGGGTCCTTGTGCAGATACCGGACCGCCGAGCGCAGGTGCATCAGCTTCCAGCGCACGTTGACCCGGTGGTCGTACTCCCGGAGCTGGGCGATCAGGTCGTCGGTGACTTCCCCGGCGGCCTGGAGCTTGAGAAAGATCTGCCAGAGATTGCGGTCGCGGTAGGTTTCGGCCAGACGGACAATCCGGTCCGAGTAGGCGGCTTCAAACTGTTTCAGCGTCAGGGTCTTCTGCTGCGTCGCCAGTTCGGTAGCGCCCTGTTTCCAGTACATGAATTCGTACAGCTCCCGCAACGAAGCCTCCGGGTCGATGCCCGCCGGAACACCCGTCAGCAGCCGCACAAAATCGGTCGAGACAATTTCGATTTCTCGAAACTGAACGGACTGAAACCCGCTGGAGGGCAGCAGCGCCATGCGGAAGGCCAGAAACTGCTCTTTTTCCATGCCTTCCACCATCACTTCGTAGGAATGCTCCAGGATGGAAAAGTAGCGGTTGATGCGCTGCATTCGCTCGGTAAAAAATCGGGCGTCAATGGCGCTTCTTCCGGCTATCTGGCTGATTTCGTGCAGTATGAGCTTGAAATACAGCTCGGTGCTCTGGTGGTAGGTGATGAAGATCAGCTCGTCGGGGTAGGCCGTCCGCGGGCTTTGCAGCGAAAGGAGCGTCTCCAGATGGATATAGTCCCAGTAGGTGAGGTAGTCGGCCTGCAGAAGACCCTCCAGGTAAGAGGCCATATCCTGACCCATGGCGGCAAATTTCTCGGACAGTTGCCGCAGTTTATCCGATAAGTCAGGAGTCGAAGGCGGGAGCGATGTCATGCGTTTACAATCAGTTGATGAAGGAATGGCAAAATTGAAATGTTACGGGTCGATTGGAACAGAGTGGCTCAACGGTTAATTTAAGCCCCAATTCGCGTTTATGCCTACTCTAACTTGCTTTAACTTGCTTTAACTTGCTTTAACTTGAAAATTAACTTTTTACTAACGTTCCTTTTACTACTTGTATCGGGCCGGTTAGCCTGTGCCGACCCGATGCTGAGAATTTCCAATACGGCTGAACTGGTCCAGATCGGGCAGTACATCCAGTATTATGAGGACAGGACCAACCAACTCACCTACCGGGAGATTGCCCGGCTTCCGGAAAGCAAATTTGTAAAAAGTGAGGATAATATTATCAACCTCGGTTATTCCTCCTCTCGGATATGGCTCAAAATTAGTTTGCAGAACCTGACCTCCGAGGCCCTGTACGCGTTCATCGAAGCCCAGGAAGTGGACTACATCGATGCCTATGTCGTTGGACAGGACACCACCTATTTTCTGGAAACCGGCGCCCTGCGGCCGTTTGCCAATCGCAACTTTGCCATCAACAGCGTCGTGCTGAACCTGGGAAAAAAGCCCCAATATCTGTTTCTGGGCTTCCGGGATATGAACGGTCTGGTGCTGCCCGTCAAAATCGGGGCCATCCAGCCCATTGTGCAGAAAGTGTACCGGGAAACGATGATCAATTTTACGGTCATCGGCATCATGGTGCTGATTGCCGTCTTCAGTTTCTTCCTGTACAGTTCGCTGGGCGACCCAACCTACGGCTGGTACGCGCTGCACGTTATTTTTTCGGCGCTGACCATGATGACGTTCGAAGGCTACCTGTTCGATTTTTTCTGGCAGGAGATGCCCTACATGAACAACGGCATCAACTCCAGCCTCATCCGGCTGCTGACGCTGCTGAGCAGCATCGTTTTCTCGGTGGCCTTTCTGAATCTAAGGGAAATCCTGCCGAAGACCATCTACTTTTACCGGGCGATGGCCTTTCTGGGAGCCCTGATTGTGGGGGCCAAAATCCTCGGCGTACAGCAGGCCGAAGCGGCTTTCAATATCACCGTTCTGGTGACGTTTCTGTCGTTTCTCGGGGTCGGCATCTGGCTGTACCGGAAAGGGTTTCGGGCGGCCCGCTTCTACCTGCTGGGCTGGGGAATCTACATCGTGGAAATCCTGCTTCTGGTGCTGACCCTGTTCAACGTTCTTTCCTTCGACCATTTCTTTACCTACTACGGCTACCAGATCGGAGCGGTGTTTCAGGCGACTCTGCTGACCTTTGCCCTGCTGGAACGGATCAATGAGTTACGCAGCGAAGCCCGGGAGGCGCAGGAACTGGCGTTGCGTCGTCTGCAGGAGAACGAGCAGCTCGTTGCCCGGCAAAACCAGATTCTGGAGAAGGAACTGGAGGAGCCCCGCCCGTCGACCAACAGCGAGCTCAAAGACATTCTGAAAGCCCTGCGGGAAGAGCGGGAGAAGAGCCGGAAAATCCCGATTGCCACGATGGAGGGCGTTCTCCTTTTTTCGGTCAACGACATCCTGCGAATCGAGGCGATGGGCAGCTACGCCAACGTCTATTTTGTCAACCAGCAGAAACTGATGGCCTCGCGTTCGCTGGCCGAGTTCGAGCAGCAGCTTCAGGAGCACGACAATTTTTTCAAAACGCACAAATCCCATATCGTCAACGTGAATTACATCACCAAATACATCCGCGGCGAAGGCGGCGTGGTGATGCTGTCGGACGGCAGCGAGGTGGATGTGGCGCGGCGCGTCAAACCGGAGTTTCTGCGAAAAATGGGCCTGGACAACTGATTTGGGGCCGCCGAAGATAAACCGGGACCCGCCGGAGGTAAACGGGCGATAGCGGCGGGGCAGACAACGCACTACTTTTGAACCGTATTCCAAAACGAAATGCCATGCACAAACGCTATACCCCCGTCCCAAACCGCACGGCTTGTTTGCACCCTAATTTACTGACCGGAGGAACCGTCAAATTTTAGGTAAGCTGAAGACTACCACCGCATACTAATAAATTCAAAATCAGGAACGGCGATTCCTGACCCATCCCATAACTTAGTTTCCTATGCAAAACAAGTACCTTCCGAATCGGACGCTGATGTTCATCGCTGGCTGGCTCCTGCTGCCGGTTGCGCTGCTGGCCCAGCCCACCCAGACCATCCGCGGCCGGGTGGTCGATAAGGAATCCAAATTTCCGCTGGTCGGTGCGACGGTGCTGGTCTCGGATATTCAGAAAGGCATGGTGACGGACACGGCCGGAACCTACCGGCTGACGGGCGTGCCCGTAGGTCGCCACAGCCTGAAAGTTACGCTGGTGGGTTACAAAGACGCGCTGCTGAACGACATCGAAGTGGATGCGGGCCGCGAAAAAATCGTCGATATCGAACTGGAAGAAGACATCCGGCAACTGACGGCCGTGACCATCAAGGCCCAGCGCACCGGCGAAGCCCGTAACGAAATGGCCGTGGTGTCGGCGCGGCAGTTTTCGGTCGAGGAAACGAACCGCTATGCAGGCAGCCGGGGCGAACCGTCGCGGATGGCCTCCAACTTTGCCGGTGTTCAGGGCGCCGACGATGCCCGCAACGACATCGTCATCCGCGGCAACTCGCCCCAGGGCGTTCTCTGGCGGGTGGAGGGCGTGAGCATTCCCAACCCGAACCACTTTGCCATCGCCGGCACCTCGGGCGGCCCGGTCAGCATCATCAACAACCGCTATCTGGCCAATTCCGACTTTTTCACCGGCGCTTTCCCCGCCGAATTCGGCAATACCATTTCCGGCGTGTTCGACCTCAAACTGCGCAACGGCAACAACGAACGGCACGAGCGGATGGTCCAGTTCGGGTTTCTCGGCACCGAAGCGATGGCCGAAGGGCCGCTGTCCAAAAAATCGAAGGCGTCGTACCTGGCAACGTACCGCTACGCCAACCTCGCCCTGTTCAACAAGCTCGGTATCGACATCGGCACCCAGGCCGTTCCGACCTATCAGGACGGGTTTTTCCGGCTTAATTTTCCGACAAAGAACGGCGCCAGTCTTTCGCTCTGGGGCTTCGGCGGCACCAGCACGGTCGATATTCTCATCAGCCAGCAGGAAGCCACCGACCGGAATATTTTCGGACAAAACGACCGCGACCAGTACTACACCTCCCGGATGGGCGTAGCCGGGCTGACCTACAACAAGCCGATCAGCAAGCAGACCTACTGGAAGTCCACGCTGGCGGTTTCGGCCAACGCCCAGGACGCCAACCACGACTATCTGTTCATGCGGAAAGACGGTAAGGGCAATCCGGTGGTGCAGAACAGCCGCTTTGTCGTAGATTCGCTGCGGCCCATTCTCGATTACCGTTTTTCGGAAACCAAATACACGCTCTCGTCTTTTGTCAACCACAAATTCAGCGCCCGCAGTACGCTGAAAGCGGGCCTGTTCGCGGATGTGTACAATTTCAAAGCCGTGGATAGCGTCCGGACATTCGTGGACCTGAATTCGACCCGCTTTACACCCTGGAGTACCCGCTGGAACACGGACGAAGTCTTTGCGATGATTCAGCCCTACGTCAGTTTCCGCAGCCGCCTGACCGAAAACATGACCCTGACGGCGGGCCTGAACGCGCTCTGGTTTACGCTGAACCGGAACAGTGTGGCCCCGGTGGAGCCGCGTCTGGGCCTGAACTGGGACCTCCCGGGCCGCCAGAAACTGAGCCTTTCGACCGGTCTGCACAGCCAGATTCAGCCCCTGTACACGTACTTTTACCAGACGCCGAACGGGGCAAGTTCTTACTTTCCACAGCCAATGGTGGAAGAAAACCGGGGCGTCGGCCTGACCCGGAGCTGGCATTACGTGGCGGGGTACCAGCGGCTGCTGGGCCGCAACGTGCGGGTGCTGCTCGAAACGTACTACCAGCGGCTGTTCAATGTGCCGGTCGAGAAGGTGAGCAGTTCGTTTTCGATGGTCAATTCCGGAGCGGCGTTCTCGCGGGTTTTTCCCGGTCCGCTGGTCAACACGGGAACGGGCCGGAACTACGGCGTTGAGCTGACGGTCGAGAAGTTTTTCAGCAACAATTACTACTTCCTGATTACGGGTTCGCTCTTCGACGCCAAATACCGGGGCTCGGACGGCGTGCTGCGGAATACGGATTTCAACGGCCGGTACGCCTTCAACGCCCTGTTTGCGCGGGAAATCAAGTTCCGGCGGTCGAGCCTGAGTCTGGGTGCCAAATACACGGCGGTCGGCGGGCGCTGGTACGGGCCGGTAGATGCGCGGGCGTCGCAGACCAACCAGGAAATCGTGTTCCAGAGCGCGGGCCGCAACACCCAGCAGTTTGCGCCGTACAACCGCTTCGACCTGAAAGTTGACTACAAAATCAACCGGGCCAACCCGAATCGCCGCGGCCTGACGCACACCATTTCCTTTGATTTCGTGAACGTCCTCGGCATTCAGAACATCCTGTCGCTCAGCTACGCTCCCCAGCCCGACGGGTCGTTTGTGAAGAAAGAGTACCAGCTGGGCTTCCTGCCGGTCTTCTTCTACCGGATTGATTTCTAGCACAGGGCCTTCCGGTGAGCAAAAAGAGGACCGGGGATGTCTCCGAAATGGAAAAAGTGGAGCAGAGGGCCGGGCAACCAATGGTGTTTTCGCTTTAAAAAGACACCTTAACGGGCTAAGCCCCTGCCGCCGACTGCCTTCATGAATGAACCAGCATCGCTTTCAACCGGACACCACACCCACGGCGGTGTCCGGTTGAAAGCCCGTTATTGCCACTTCTTTTCGATATCCTCCAGGCTCATTCCCTTTGTCTCAAACACGATGAAGCGGGCGAACAGCAGACCGACCAGACACACGCCGGTGTAAATCATGAAAATGCCGCCGTTGGTCCCCAGGGCACTCGCCGCCAGTAGCGGGAAGGTAAAGCTGACCCAGAAGTCGAAGAACCAGTGGTAGAAAGAGCCGAGACTGGTAGCAAACCCGCGAATCCGCAGCGGGTAAACTTCCGAAATGAGAAGCCAGCCCAGCGGCCCGAGGCTGATGGCAAAAAAGAAAATGTAGACATACACGCCGCCGACCGACAGGATTTTCAGCAAGTCAGCCCCCAGCGATTCCCGGAAGAAAAACGCGAAACTGATCGTCGCCAGCGAGATGGCCGTGCCGATCAAGCCCGTGTACAGCAACGGTTTACGGCCCCACTGGTCGAGGAAGCGGACGGCCACCAGCGTCGAAAGCGTGTTGACTACGCCCACCCCGACGGTCGCCATGATGGCCGTGGTGTTGGAATTAAAACCGGCCAGCCCAAAAATCCGGGTGGAGTAATAGATGACGGCGTTGATGCCCGAAAACTGCTGAATCAGAAAGATGCCTATGCCGATGAGCAGCGGAATCCGCAGGCGGCTCGAAAACAGCTCCCGCCAGTCCACCTTGCGGGTTTTTTCCTCGTCGTTCACTTTCTTGATTTGGCTGAATTCCAGTTCCACCTTGTCGGTTTCGTGCAGCCGGTTCAGCACCGCGCGGGCTTCTTCGTCGCGGCCTTTGCTGACGAGCCAGCGCGGACTTTCCGGAACAAAAAACATCCCGCCGAACAGAATGGCCGCGGGGATAAAACCCGTCCAGAACATCAGCCGCCAGCCGTTTTCGGATTCGGCGAAGGCAAAACCGACCAGGTAGGAGATGAGGATACCGATGGTGATGGCGAGCTGAAAAAAGGTCACCAGCCGTCCGCGAATTTCGCTCGGAGCGATTTCGGCAATGTAGAGTGGCACCGAAAACGAAACAATGCCGATGGCCAGACCGAGGAGCAGCCGCCCGGCAATGAGCACGTCCGGCGAAGGAGCCACCGCCGTGATGACCGAGCCGATCACAAAGACCAGCGAAGCGACCAGATTGATTCGTTTGCGCCCCAGCGCGTCCGCCAGCCGTCCGCTGAGCAGAGACCCGGCCATTCCGCCCACCAGCACGGCCGAGACGGCCCACGCTTCGGCCTCCGCCGACAGGTCCCACTGGTGTTTGATGAAGGGAAGCGCAACGTTGATGACGCCCGTGTCGAAGCCAAAAAGTAGTCCACCCGTCGCGGCGATGGCGGCGATGGTGTACAGAAGTAGAGTTTTGTTCATCGGTTAAGGTAAGTAGTGGGGCGAAAATAGAAAAATTCGGCCAAGTCCGCGCGTTCAGATCGAAAACTGGATGTTGAGCCGGAGGGCAAGGTTTTCGCGCAGAAGCGGCTTCTGGTACGGTCCCCAGCGGTAAAAAGCGCCCACTCCGACGCCCAGCCAGAACGCACTGCCGTAGCGCGCCCGGAGCAGGTTGCTCAGTTTCAGACCACTTTCGTAAAAACCCCGTTCGAGGGTGCCGAAGGTCAGCGGCTCGTGCGGCGCCCGGGTCTCCAGCGTGCCCCAGGCCACATTCTGTACCAGTCCGATTTCCGGCTGAAAGTGCTGGTTTTTGGGCCTGACCAGCAGGCGGCCAAAATTATGTTCCCAGAACAGGTAAGCAAATCGGTCGGAGGCAAACTCGTACAGCCCCATCGTCTGGAACGTGTTCGGCGCAAAATAATTGGTGCTCTGCCGGCGGTCGCCCGACCAGCTGCCGGGGCCGTTGAAGAGGTACGGATAGGGGACCACCCCGGCCAGCCAGCCGCCCTGCAGCCGGAAGCGGGTGGTGCCCAGCGCCTTACTGATAAACTGCTGGTCGAGCTGGGCCGTTAATCGAGTGTAGGAAAACTCGCCGCCCAGCCCCGGCGCCGGAATGCCCGCCGCCACCTGGAGTTCGAGAACGGGATAAGTGCCAATGAGCACGGTTTCGATGCGGTCGGCCCGGCGGACCTGTTCACGCGGTGCGAAGCGGAGGTTCAGGCCCAGTTCGCTGTTCACAAACTGACGGCTGGCCCCGGCTTCCCGCCGAAACGTGAACGGGTAATCGGTCACCCGCCGCCGTTCGCGCTGGCCGTACAGATTGACCTGCCAGCCCGGCAGCGGGCGAAAATAGCCGTCCAGCCGCCACACCTGAACGCTGTCCATGCGTGACCGGTACCAGTTGCGGGGCTGCGGCCGGACCAGCGAAGGCTGAAGGTAGCCGAGCGTCGTGAGCTGGCCGGGTTCGGCCACGTCCTGCCGCCAGCCCGCTACCAGCCGACCGTCGCGGCGGGGCCAGAGCTTCAGTTCCGCTTCGCCGCCGTACTTCAGCGCGCGGTCGCGGGTGCCGTAGGCCGCGTAGCCGTATAGCCGGAACCGTTGGCTCCAGCGTGAACTCGTTTGCAGACCCAGGCCGAAACGGGTGCCTTCGTAGCGGTTGAACCGGATCAGATCGCGCAGCACCACGTCCAGTTTTCCGGCATTGGCCAGTCCCGTACTCAGCACGTACAGAAACCCGTTATATCCTTCGATAAACCGCCGCATGGGCTTCAGCAACGCGAGCGTATCCCACAGGACATACGAGTCCCGTTCGCGGCGGGTGAGCGTGTCGGTGCGGTAACGGGCCCAGACCGAATCCGGCACGGTGCGGGCTTCGGCCGTCTGTTCGCGCTGGAGATAGTCGAATTGCCCGGACTTGAGCGGCTGGTTCAGAATGACCTCCGAAAGCTGGCTGCGGTTACGGACAAACAGCTCCCCGGTCGTGCCGCCCGTCCCCAGCGGAAGCCCGATGTCCGTCTCCAGCCAGTCCGGAAACCAGCGGCCGTCCGTGCGCCGGTAGCGCTGCTGCACCCGAAACCGGACTTTCTGGGCGGTGTCTGCGGGCGAAACGATGATGTTTTCGAGGGCATAGCCGTCCGTATTGACGTACAACAGCCCTCGCAAGCCTTCAAAATTCTTGCCCGGCAGCGGCTCAAACGACAGAACGTAGGTACTGTCGCGTTCGTGAAACAGCGTGTCTTCCAGCACAAAATCGTACCGCCGGAACGTGCCCTCGGAAATGGGGTTGACGTACGTGCGGTTGACGAAATTGAGCGCAAAAACGTCTTTGTAAAAACCGAACGGCTGAAAATCCGTAGGACTGAAGCCCGCCGAAAAGTCCTTGGGCAGGGAAGATTTGCTGGCGCGGATGATTTCCTTTCGTTGGTCGGGCTTCTGAAAACGGACTTCGGTCAGCGATTCCTTGACCCAGAAATGCATCTGCTCGGTAAACAGGCGGCGAAACTGGTTGAATTCGGCTTTTTCGGCGGGTTTAAGGTTCCGGTATTGCTTCGAGGTGGTGTCCATCGGAAGCTGATCGACCGTGAAAAGGGATTTGTTGTAGGCCAGATAGCGGTACGCTTCGTACTGTTCCGGGTCGTTGCGGCTGCGGTTGCGCAGCACCTGGCGGATAATCGGCCAGGCCGGATTTTCGCCGGGGCGGACGACCACTTCGGTCAACTGCCCGGCGGCTTCCTGCAGGTCAATCAGCAGCGGCCGGTCGCCCGGCGGAATGGTGATCTCCTGCCTGTTGTAACCGACGTAACTGACCAGAAGGATTTGCCCCGGTCGGGCGGCAAGGCGAAACCGGCCGTCGAGGTCGGTCACCGTGCCCTGTCGGGTATCTTTGAGGGCAATGCTGACAAAAGCGAGCGGCTGCCGGGTCTGGGCATCACGGACGGAACCGGTTACCGCCTGAGCCTGAGCCCAGCCGCATGACACCATCCAAACCATCCAGACCCACAGCGCTCGCCTCATGTTACTTTCTAATGACGTGGCAATATTTACGAATTAATTGAGTGAATGAGTGATTGAGCGGTTGAGTGGTCCGCCAAAACGGCTTCCATGTGTTTGACTAGCAAACCATTATTGTCCTGCCAGTGCTCATTAAAAGGGGCTCAATCACTGAATATCGGTAGGCAATGGGAAAATGAAATTTGCCCCTATTGGGCCTAACGTTTGTAGCCTGCAAGCGTCGGACAACCATTTTTGCGTGCCGAAGGTACGCCACTTTTTGTCGAAGCAGCGTACCTACACGCAGGCGGGCGGAAAGGCTACCAATGTCAGTGCCTAACGACACGGGAAACGGGTTGATTTTCCACCATTCGCTGTTTTGGTGACGATCATTCGCTTTTGTGAACGACTGGTCAACAAACTCTAACCGGCTTTACATCAGCACGCCCTGAAAAACCTCGTCCAGGCGCGAAACCGGCCGGATTTTGATGCCGAAAGCCCGCTGGTCAAGCCCTTTGAGGTTGTATTTGGAAATATAGATTTCTTTGAAACCCAGTTTTTCCGCTTCCGAAATGCGCGAATCGATCCGGTTGACCGCCCGGACCTCGCCGCCCAGCCCGACCTCCGCTGCAAACGCTACCGACGACGGAATGGCAATGTCCTCGTAACTCGAAACGATGGAGGCGCAGACGGCCAGGTCGATGGCCGGGTCTTCCACCTTCAGGCCCCCGGCAATGTTGAGAAACACGTCCTGCTGGCCGAGCCGGAAGCCGCCGCGTTTTTCGAGCACCGCCAGCAGCATCTGCAGGCGCTTGTTGTCGAAGCCGGTGCTGCTGCGCTGGGGCGTTCCGTAATTCGCGATGCTTACCAGCGCCTGAATTTCGATCATCAGCGGCCGGTTGCCTTCCAGCATCGAGCCGATGGCGATGCCGCTCAGGGCCTCCTCCCGCTGCGAAATAAGAATCTCGGACGGATTGGTGACCTGCCGGAGGCCGGTGCCGAGCATTTCGTAGATGCCCAGTTCGGAAGTACTGCCGAAGCGGTTTTTGGTCGTGCGCAGAATCCGGTAGGTCGTGTGCCGGTCGCCTTCGAAGGTCAGCACCGTATCGACCATGTGTTCCAGTACTTTCGGCCCGGCCAGCGAGCCTTCTTTGGTGATGTGTCCGACCATGAAAACGGGTACGCCGCTTTCCTTGGCGTATTTCATCAGTTCGGCCGTACACTCCCGAACCTGCGAAACGCTGCCCGCCCCGGACTCCACCATCGACGACTGCATGGTCTGGATGGAGTCGATGATGAGCACTTGGGGTTCGAAATGTTCGACGGTCCGGAAAATATGCTGGGTGGACGTTTCGGACATGATGTAGCAGTCGCTGGTCGGGACCGGCAGCCGTTCGGCCCGCATCTTGATCTGCTGTTCACTTTCCTCGCCGGAGACGTAGAGGACGCGCAGGTTGTTCAGGCTCAGGGCAATCTGGAGCAGAAGCGTGGATTTGCCGATGCCCGGTTCGCCGCCGATCAGGACCAGCGAGCCCGGCACGATGCCGCCGCCCAGCACCCGGTTCAGTTCGCCGTCATTGGTCTCGACGCGAGGCTGTTCTTCGTAGGTGATGGCGTGGATGGCTTTGGGCTTGGCCGCCGTTTTGGTGGTGGCGGTGGGCCGCCAGTTGCCCCGGTCCGGCTCTTCTTTGGTGACCAGTTCCTCGACAAAGGTGTTCCACTCGCCGCAAACCGGGCAGCGCCCGAGCCATTTGGCGGCCTGATGACCGCAGTTCTGACAGAAGTAAGAAGTTTTTGTTTTTGCCATTAAACTTATGGGAACGACCTGCATCCAAGCGGTGCCGTAGGGGGAAAACCCGTTTCGGGTGTCATCGTTCCGATGACGCATTTTCCGGACTGCAGGTGACTCGATTTTCTTTACAAGATACAAAAAAAAGCGGAGTCATTATAGCATCCGGGGGCGCAATTCCGTTACCAATGCATGTCAACAATAACCATTCTCACCATGAAAAAACTCGCAATGGTGCTGGCTTTCGCCGCACTTTGCCCGGCTCTGGCGCAAGCCCAGCTGCGGTCGTTCAGCTTTGGCGTTAAAGGGGGAGTAAACCTGTCGCAGTTCAAAACGGGGGATTTTGTCACGACCCGTCTCAACGCCAACGGTTCGCCGCAGGTGGGTTTCGACGGTCAGGTGCTGCGCGATAATATCCGCGAAAGCTTCGACAGCAAAACCGGCTGGGCCTACGGCATTTACACCCGTTTCGGCAAAAACCTGTATCTCCAGCCCGAACTGCTGGTGTCCAACAAACGCGGTTCCTTCGAAATTGTCCGCGACATAAACGGCCAGCCTTCCACCGAAGTGGTGAACGTCCGGACGACCAGCTTCGACGTGCCGCTGCTCGTGGGTCTGAAAGGCGGTCCGCTGCGGGTGGTCGCCGGTCCGATCGTTTCCTTCCGCATCAGCGACGACCAGCGCCTGCGCGACGCCCTGCGCGACTACACTACCGGGACGCTCAACGAAGCCTTTTCGCGGGCCAGCTACGGCTATCAGATTGGCGCCGGGTTGGATATCTTCCGGTTTGGGATTGATGTCCGCCGCGAAGGAAGTTTGTCTGATATTGCCGCCGTTGATCTGGGCGCCGACGGTAACAGCAATCAGTTCAACCAGCGGATCAAATCGTGGCAGGTAACGCTGGCGTACCGATTTTTCTAAAAAGAGTTATTCTTAAAAATATATAGACCTTGCAGGCTAACCGATGGGAATTCTGAATTTTTGTCTGTTAATTTGCAAGGTCTATAGACAAAGTACCCACTAATAACTACTCACTTATGAAAAAAATCCTATGGCTGCTGTGGCTGCTGCCCGCTCTGTCGATGGCGCAGCCGATCAAGTTTGGCGTAAAGTTCGGCGCCAATTTCTCCCAGTTACAGACGGACGGCCTTCGCGCCACCCGCCTCGACAACGGTTCCCCGGTGATGACGGGCGGCCAGGCAGTTGTCGATTTTTTCAAGGAAAGTGAAAGCCGCCGCACGGGCTTTGTCGGCGGGGTATATGCCCGTCTTGGCAAAAAACTGTACATCCAGCCGGAAGTCCTGGTATCGGCCAAAGGTGGTTCGTTCGATATAGTGAGAACGGGCATGACATCTACGACCCAGCGTGTCGACATCAAAACCACAACCATTGATATTCCGCTGATGGTTGGTTACAAACTTGGCCCCCTGCGCCTGAACGCCGGTCCGCTGGCTTCCCTGCCGATTTCGGAAAGTAAGTCGTTCAAGGATGCCGTTAACCAGTATACGACGCAGCCGGTGGACCAAACTTACAAACAAGCCATCTTCGGCTACCAGGCCGGGGCGGGGCTCAGCCTGCTCGGGTTGCAGCTTGACGTGCGCTACGAGGGTGGATTGTCAGACTTGTCCCGCGTGGGTATCAAGACGCCGCAAAACGATAGCCGCTTTACCACCCGGGGCAATTTGTGGCAGATCACGGCTGGATTCGGCTTTTAATCGCTCCCATACATAACCTGATGAAACCCCGTCCAACGACGGGGTTTTCTTTTTTCAGACAGCGACTGGAGTTCGGTATTATCTTTGTGCGAGTACCGGCATTACTCACCGTTCGCTTTTCATGAAGAAGTTGCTGCTGCTTGCGGCCAGCCTCTGGCTTACGTTGCCGGGATGGGCGCAGGATTCTACCCGTCATGCCTACGCCTATTTTTCGCTGGAAAACGATGGTTTCCAGATTCGGGCCAAGGACGTGACCGACCGCTATTTCACCAACGGAGTGCGGGTCGGCATGCAAAGTACCGCCGGCCGGCGCAATCCCTTTCGCCGCCTGCTGCTTCACCTGCCGGCTTCGCTGGAAAGTCGCCCGGACCATTTGTATGGTTTTGAAATCGGTCAGGAAATCTACACGCCCCGATCCACTTCGCAGCGGACCCCCAAGCTGTACCCGTACGACCGGCCTTATGCCGGTTATCTGTTCACCTCATGGAGTCTGGTAGCGACCGACCGCGTGCGGGCCACCCGACTGACCTCCGCGCTCACGCTCGGCATGATTGGACCCGTCAGCGGCGCGAGCGAAGTGCAGAACGGGATGCATCGGCATCTGAAACAGAAAAGCGCAGAAGGCTGGGTGAACCAGCTCCGCAACGACCCCGTCATCAGCTACTCAGCCCGGTGGGAAGCCCGGCCTTTTGCGCCCATTCACCCGGCCTTCGACCTGACGGCCAGCGTGGAAACAACCGTGGGAACGCTGACAAACTCGCTCGGCCTGGGAGGAATGCTGCGAATTGGCCGCTTCAACGACTATTTTCAGAGTGCTTCCGGGATGTACGACGATGACGCTTCGGTGCCGGTGCGGAAAATTCAGGTTTACGCTTTTGTCCGTCCGGTGTTTCAAAGCGTGCTGGACAATTCACTGCTGGGCGGCGGCTGGCTGAACGGGTCGCGAAATTATTACGCGCTGCCTTCGGTAGAACTGGAACACTTTTACTGGACGACCGAGTACGGCTGGGTAGCGGTCCTGAAGAATTTCCGGCTGGCCCTGACCCAATGCTACCGCGGCAAAGAATTCAGGACCGGGGCCGAACACTACTGGGGGAAAATCAGCCTGACGGCCCGCGTGCGATAAAAAAAGCCGTTGCTATGGGGCAACGGCCATTGGTTATATCGTAAACGGACGGTTTCTTAGTTATAAAGCGTAATCCGGTAGCGGTGCAGACGCAGGCTAATTTCTTTTGCACGGCGGCGGGAAATACTCACTTCCTGGCCATCCGAGAGCTTCACGCAGCGGTCGGGCAGGTAGTTGTCGAACTGCACATAGCCCATGTTGACAATGGACGACTTGTGCACACGCAGGAACACGCTTTCGTCCAGCATGGATTCAAAAGCCTTCAGCGTCTTCGAAACCAGGTATTTCTTTTTGTCACGGGTAAAGATATACGTATAGTTCCCCTCGCCCTGAAGACTGACAATATCGTCAACTGAAATCAGGACGGAGCGGTTCAGGTAGGGCAGGGCAATCCGTTGAGTGCCGCGCTGATAAGCGTCAGGAAAGCTGGGCTGGAGCGAAGAGGAAGAAAGTACAGGAGATTCCATAATTTTTGGCGTGTTGGCTGACTGAATCGACACAACAAAAATAACGGTTACCCCCCTGGAAACGTAAAAAGGCTTGATCATCCAGTTTGCTTGTTGTTAATTAAGCATCTGAATGTCAAGCCTTTAGTTCTGGTGTGGATATAGATATTACGTAAATCCCCTAGTTGGAATACGTATTTCTACGTATTGCTGAAAATCTGTATGGAACGTAATATTCTCTCCTGCACAATACCAGACGGTTAGCGCGAAGAGGTAGGCAGGAAATTACGAATCCGGTCGATGAACATCTGGGCGCGGCGGCGGGAAATTTTAACCTGCTGACCATCAGTCAGTTCGAGTTCGCCTTCTTTTTTGATGTAAAACCGACGGACATAGCCGAGGTTGACGATGCATGATTTATGAACGCGGACAAACGACTGTCCGTCAAGCAGTTCTTCATACTCTTTCAGAGTGCGTGAGACCAGCATTTTGGTGCCATCTTTCAAAAAGAAGTTGGTGTAATTGCCCGAACCTTCCAGGCGTACAATTTCGTCGATAGAAACAGTGCGTTTTCGGTCATAGAATGGAATCAGGAGTTTCTGAAGTGAGGCAGGAGTGGACTTTTTTTCCACACTTTTGGGGAAATTTGTGGACACTTGGTCGAAAAGGTTCTCACGCAGGATTGTTTCCATAGCAGCTAGAGTATTCTGTTAAAAGGTTGACAACACTTGGTTTTAAGACGATTAGTGCAGAACGGGAAGATTTTTCGAACTGTGGACTGCACCAGCCGTTACCAGTAGATTCCCAACAACCGTACCGTCTATACTTTGTACATCTGTTCACCTGCCAGACTGAACAGATGTGCAGGTTGGATTGGCTGATAGCCGGGGATGAATTCATGCTATATTCAAAAGTTGAATTGTTATCTTTGCCGATACGAGGCGGCAAGGTCTGGTTAATAAGATGGGACATTGCCCGCCCGGTAACTTGTTGGGTTTAGATTTTTTTTTGGCGTATGCTGGACAGAGTAAAAGAAATATATCAGGAGATTGAACAATTTGAAGTTCAGACCAAAGACCAACTGGAGCTGTTCCGGCTGCGGTTCGTGGCTAAAAAGGGAGCCGTGGCGGAGTTGTTTGAAAAACTCAAGACCGTTCCCCAGGAAGACCGCCGGGCCGTTGGTCAGGAACTGAACAGCCTGAAGGATTTCGCGCAGCAGCGTTTTACCGATTACAAAGCGCTGGTGGAAGAGAATTCCGGGGGACATGCCGGTCCGGTTCCCGATCTGACGCTGCCGGTGGTGCCCAACCAGACCGGCGCGCTGCATCCGCTTTCCATCGTCCGCCAGCAGATCATTACCATTTTCGGCCGCATCGGTTTCAGCGTCTCCGACGGACCGGAAATCGAAACGGACTGGTACAATTTCGGCGCGCTCAACTTCCCGGACAATCACCCCGCCCGGGATATGCAGGACACGTTCTTTGTCCAGACCAATCCGGACGTACTGCTGCGGACGCATACTTCCAACGTTCAGGTCCGCCTGATGGAGCGTCAGAAACCGCCGTTGCGGGCGATCATGCCGGGCCGGGTTTACCGCAACGAGGCGATTTCGGCCCGGGCGCACTGCCTTTTCCACCAGGTCGAAGGGCTGTATGTGGACCGGAACGTAGGTTTCCGGGACCTTAAGGATACGCTCTACCACTTCGTGAAGGAGATGTTCGGGAAAGACACCAAAATCCGCTTCCGGCCCTCGTTCTTTCCGTTTACGGAGCCGAGCGCCGAAATCGATATTTCCTGCCTGATCTGCAAAGGGGCCGGCTGTAATGTCTGCAAACAAACGGGCTGGGTCGAGATTGCCGGTTCAGGCATGGTGGACCCCAACGTACTGAGCAACTGCGGCATCGACCCCAAGGAGTTTACGGGTTTTGCCTTTGGAATGGGCATCGAACGGATTGCGATGCTGAAATACGAGATTCGTGACCTGCGGCTCTTTACGGAAAATGACGTCCGTTTCCTGCGTCAGTTCGAAGGAGCCTGAGCGGATTGCAAAAAGGAAAAAGAAACGGGAAAAGGGAATGGTTCAGGCCGGTCGGACAGGCGGGATTAGGATACCATTAACTTTTCACGTTAATTTTTAACTTTCTTCAAAACGTTTCTATTTTTAACCTCTGTATGGCGTTCGTCAGCTACAGGTGAAAGCAGATGAGGGGCCGGGGCCATGTAGGTGGCTGGTTGATGAAAAAGAATTTGTCTCAATAGATTTATGAATTTAGTAGCCGTACTGAAGGAGAACTTAACCGACACTGTTGTTTCACGCGCTGCGTACTACGTAGACGAGAATCCGGAAAAAACCCGTACTGCCCTGGAGGGCATTGTCTGTACGATCGTGGCCGGGCTGATGAAACGAACCACCACCGAAATCGGCGTTAACCAGCTTTTCAACGCCATCCAGAAGGGCAAGTACGATGGTTCTCTGGTTGCCTCTTTCCCCGACCTGCTGAAAGACCCCGAACAGGTCAGTCGCCTGGCCGAAGCGGGCAGCAACAGCATCAGCCACCTGCTGCCGGCCATGAAAAGCTCGATGGGGACCATGATCTCCAGCTACGCCAACATCAAAAACTCGGCGGCCATTACGCTGCTGGGTCTGATGACGCCGGTCGCCCTCGGTACGCTCCACCAACTGGTTCTGGAGAAGAAAATGGATGCCGATGCTCTGGCGTCCCTGCTCGCCGACCAGCGAGACCGCATCGTGGAAAACACTCCGGAACGGCTGCTCGACAAAATGGGCGAGGGCCTGAACATCCAGCAACTGCTGGCGCTGGGTGTGACCCCGGCCAAACGGTCGGCCACCATCGAACGCCCGGTATTGCAGGAACGGCCCCGCTTTGTGCCCGAGCCGGACGAAGACTCCAACGGGTCGCTGGCCAAATGGGGCATCGGCGCGCTGGTGCTGGTGGCGTTGGCCGGTGGAGGGTACTACATCTGGAACAATACCCAGAATTACTCCGACTACGAGGAAACGGCTATTTCCACGGATTATAAGGACTCGACGGCCACCGACTCGACCAAACGGCTGACGGCTACCCCGGTGAGCGGCAGCGCCACGGCGCCCGTTTCGGCAACCCCGGCGGCCGCCGGAACCGCCACCGCCGAGCTGGCCGCCTACCTGGCTTCCCCCGAACCGGCAGGACGGGCCTTCAAACAGCCTTTTCTGGCTTTTGAGAAAGGGTCGCTTACGCCGGCAGCAACGACCCAGCCAGCCATCACCGAACTGGCTAATCTGCTGAAGGCCAATCCCAGACTTCAGATTCAGCTCATCGGATACGCCAACGACGCCACCCTGCCCATGACCAACAAAGTGCTGTCGACCAAACGGGTATACGTGCTCAAGCAGCAGCTGATCGACGCAGGCGTAGACCTGATGCGCATTGACGCCGTAGGCTTCGGAACGGGTGTCCGCTACAACCCAGCCGACACCTCGGCCTCCCGGAAACCCACCCGCCGCGAAGTGCTGGTCAAAGTGGTGACGAAATAAAGGTTGAAGGTTTAAAGTTTAAGGTTGCTCTGCCCCTTTATTTAATTGAGGCGAAGCTACGTTCAACTTTAAACCTTCAACTTTTTTAAGGCGAAGCTACGTTCAACCTTCATTTTTTACCCCGTTAGCGAGTATTTCCCAACAAGTTTACCCGTGGCTTGTTCTATCCGAATGGGGTTCATCTACCCCAAACGTACTCTGAAGCAAGCATAGTTATGGAAACACAAACGGGAAAAACGGCGCTGGTAACCGGCGCAACCAGCGGCATTGGGCATGAACTTGCCAAGCTTTTTGCACAGGATGGCTACAATCTGGTCCTGGTGGCACGCCAGGACGATAAGCTCCGCGAAGTAGCCGATCAGTTCAGGCAGCAATACGGGACGCAGCAGATTCACACGGTCGCCCGCGACCTGACCGACCCCAAAGCGCCCGAGGAAGTTTACGACGAAACCAAGCGGCAGGGCCTGCATGTAGACGTGCTGGTCAACAACGTGGGGGCGGGCGAATACGGCATGTTTGCCAACGAAACTGACCTCCAGCGCGAACTGAGCATCATCCAGCTCAACGTCACCTCTCTGGTTCACCTCACCAAGCTGTATCTGAAAGACATGATCCAGAAAGGGGAGGGAAAAATCCTGAATCTGGCCTCGGTGGTATCCATCATGCCTAACCCGATGATGGCGGTTTACGGAGGGACCAAGTCCTTTGTTTATTCGTTCTCGGAAGCGCTGCGCAACGAGCTCAAAGACACCAATATTACCGTAACGGCCCTGTTGCCGGGCGCTACGGACACCAACTTCTTCAACGCCGCCGGGGCAGAAGGCACCCGCGCCCACAAAATGGCCCAGGCCACCGGCGACCCTGCCGCCGTGGCGAAGGATGGCTACGATGCCCTCATGAGCGGCAAAGACAAAATCATTTCCGGTTTCATGAACAAAGCGCAGGTGGCGATGGGGCATTTCATGCCGGACCAGATGAACGCCTCCAGCATGCGTAAACTCATGCAACGCGAAGGCGAGGAGGAACGCACCGAACGCAGCAGCGACTGGATGTTCCCCGCCCTGCTCGCGGGCACCGTCGCCACGATGGCGCTGATCTGGGCTTTCGGTCGGGACATGAGCACCTACGACAAGCTGAAGTACCGGTATAAGGCCAACCGCGTTAAAAACGACCTGCTTAGCGCGCTGTCCCTGAATTAAGTCTCGGCGCCGTACGCCAAAAAATAACCGCACTCCCAAACAGGGGTGCGGTTATTTTTTGTAAAAAATGCTAGCCGAGGAGGTTTGGTGACGGACTATTTTTGTCAGTAAGGCATTGGCTGATAGTGGGTTGGCTCCGAGCGGAAGTTGGGCTAATACAAGTCAGGCTGGAAGGTGATGTTCCTCATACTCTGCCTCTTTTTTCGGGTGCAGTTTTACAATGTCAAACGAGACACAAACGGCTTAGGCCGATTAAAGATACTACATTTTGTAGGGTAAGAGAGGGTGTTAAAAAAGCGCGGTTGTTCCATTCAGCCGCGCTTTTTTGTTTTCAGCACAGACAGAAACTCCACGGCCATCTCCATAAACCGGTCGTTGGCGTGCGGAAACACATCCACCGGCCCGACAAACCCGTGCAGCATGCCCTTAAACTCGCGGTGATGAACCTCGATTCCGGCTTTCTCCAGTCGCTTGGCGTAAGCAATGGCCTGGTCGTGGAGGGGATCGAATTCGGCGGTAACCAGCAGGCAGGGCGGCAGCTGACCAAAGTTTTTATGCAGCAGGGGCGAAATCTCCGGATTCCGGCAGTCGGCCCCGGCAGTGTACACGTTGCGGATAAATTCCATGCTGGCCTGCGACAGAATGTACCCCACGCCAAACTTCCGGAACGACTCGGACTCCTCGGAGTACATATCGACCGCCGGATAAACCAGAATCTGTAGATCAATCGCGTCCGTGAGCCCTTCGTCGCGGGCCTTCTGCGTCACCACGGCGGCCAGGTTACCACCGGCGCTGTCGCCCCAGACGGCAATCCGGGCGGGGTCTCCGTCTTCACGGGCAATGTTGGCCAGTACCCATTTGAAGGTTTCGTAGCTGTCGTTGGTCGCCGCCGGGAACGGGTGTTCCGGAGCGACCCGGTAATCCGGAGCCACCACCAGAAAGCCCGTCTGGTTGGCCAGATGCCGGTAATACGCTTCGGCCATCGGGACAAAGTCGTAGAAAAACCCGCCCCCATGATAGGCAATGATGACCGGGAGCGGCCTGCCCGAGTGCGTCGGCTTGAACAGATGCACCTTGCAGTTGGGCAACTGAATGGTTTTGCGCGCGGCAATCGGCTCCAGTTCGTACACGTCCCCGTGCGCCCGCGCCCGCCGGTCGATCAACTGCCGTTTAGTCCAGCTGGCCGGTTCGTCATCGAGCCACTGACGGATAATGGCCGAACGCAGGGTGAGTCGCCCGTGCGGCGTGTACCGCAGGTTGTTGATGTATACGCCCAGCACCATCAGCCAGGCAAATCCTATCAGAAAAATACGTTGAGTCAACGGAATCACCCGTATCACACTTACCACTCGCTTCATAGTTCATACAGGCTTACGAACACCCGAAACCGGGGTTCAGCACCAATTATTGGCTCCCAACGGAGCTTTACCACAATTCACGGAAAGCACAGTCGGCGGATTGCGCTGATTGATAGTCCATTGGCAAGCCAACGGGCCGAAAAGTCCGGGGCTGGAAAGAAGGAGGGGAGGTTGTTGTTAAGACAAGATTAGGAAAGCTTTTGTTTGAAAGATTTGACAACTGGTCCAAATCGGTAGACGATCAGCAACGGGACTGATGCCCGTCATGGAAGAAGGAACGACGGCGACAAACATTTGTGGGGTAACAGCTAAACGATTACTCATGACCGGGTTTCTATGGTTCGTATGCATCCTCAGCCTGCTGGGGCTGATTCTGGGCTGGCTGCTGGTCGCCCGGTTGGCGGTGGTGATCGATACGGATGCCCGGTTGTATCTCCTGCAATGGCAGGGAGTTGCCTCGGCCCGGATGGTAGCGGATGGGCACGTTCGGCTCTGGGTGCTGGGCTGGACCAGAACCATCAACCCCTGGCAGCGCGAGACCAGACCGGCCTCCGCCGTTCCCGCTAAAAAAGCAAAAAGCCGGCGGACGGGCCCCAGGCCGTCTTTCCGGACCCTCCGGCGCAAGGGGCTGGCCGTTCTGCGGAGTTTTCGGGTACACGAGTTTTACGTTAATCTGGATACTGACAACTACCTCACCAACGCCTACCTGTACCCGGTGATGGGAGTGCTGAGCGGCCCCAACCGGCGGTTCCGCATCAATTTTAACGGCGACCTGACCGTCCGGCTCCGGATGGAAAACCGCCTGTACCGAATCGTCCTTGCTTTACTGAAATGATTTAACCAACTCTAAACCAAAAACAATTATGCAAACCTCAGTCAACGAAGTATTGGGTCAGGTGACCGACTTCCTCCGCAGCGAATCCAAAACAGAAACCGTCATCGGCAAAGCATTCCAACTGGGCGAGTTTTCCTGCGTCCCGGTCATTCGGCTCGGCATGGGCTTCGGCTTTGGCGGCGGCGAAGGAGAAGATAAAAAGGCGGGCCACGGCGAAGGCAGCGGGGCCGGAGCGGGCTTCGGCATCGAACCGATTGGTTTTCTGGTGACCAAAGGCGATCAGATCAATTTCGTCAGCACGAAGCAGTCGCGCGGGCTGAGCGAGGCGCTGGAAAAAGTGCCGGACGTGCTGGAGAAATTCATGAAGCGGAACGGTAATGCTGAACCGGCCGCGGTATAATCGCAAGGAGGGCAATCTGGCAACAGGTTGCCCTTTTGCTTGCTGACCGGATTGAATTCTCTCACCGGGTAGCGTGAGCCGCCTTGGTCCGCAGGGCTACGGGCCCCGGTGCGCGTTTCCGGCGCATCAATTGTTTCAGGGCGGGTTCAAGGGCCAGGGCATGGCCCCCGCCGAAGGTCACCATGACCCGGTCGTGCTGGTCGAGTGCCCGGTCGATTTTCGCCAGAAGTACACTGTCGCGGAGCATTTTGGTAGCCCGGCCAAGGGCGCAGAACAGGCAGTTGCCGCCGTTGACATAGTCGAATTTCTCGACATCGGCATTCAGAATCGGCAAAAACGGGCGACCGATGTACTTCTGGTACAGATTCTCGAAATAGGCCAGACCGCGTTCGTGCTCCGCCAGCGGAAAGCCCCGCCGGACGTAATAGGTTTCAATTTCTTTGGGATAAACTTTTTCAAAGGGTTCGTTGCCGTTGAAGCCCGAGAGATGCGGAATGACGGTCCGTTCCATGATGTAATAAAGAAAAAGCTGCTCCTTTGGGTACCTTCGCAGCATGAGCGCGTACTCCAGACTGTCGTTGAGGTCGCCGTCCAGCATGTGAATGCCGGCTTTGTCCGACAGAAATTTCAAACATCCGGTCTCGCCATCGCGGCTAATCGCTTCGTGAAGGCTCTGGTATTGCCGGGTCAGAGGGCCTCCTTCGTTGAAAGCAATCTGGGGCTTTACCTGCCGAAAGTATTGCTCAATCATGGAAAATTGCCGGTGGGTGGTGTCCCGGACATGATCACAGCCAACAAACACCAGCCGTTTCTCGCCCTTGCGGAGGTCGATAACGTGCGGCCAGGGACGGTTGAGGTGTTTGCCGACCCAGACATAGCTGCGTGTCTTGTAAGAGCCATTTCGCACGGTCTGGCAACCTGCCGTCAGCAGCAGGAGCAAGGGAAAAAAGCCGACAATCAGGTTCCAGTTAAAAGGGAGTGTCATTTTGGCGTAGAAATAACAGTAATTCTTAATTCAAGAGGCCATTTTGTCCGAAAATAGCTTACGGCGCGTCTTTTGCAAGCGTAAGATTATAAAAACAACAGAAACGAACGCCGGTTAAACCTAAGCCATGAACTTTAATAACTATACCATCAAGGCCCAGGAAGTGATCCAGCAGGCGGCGCAGATCGCGCAGGGCAACCTGCAGCAGACCGTCGAGACGGGTCATGTGCTGAAGGCTATTCTGGACGAAGATCCAAACACGGTCGGCTACCTGGCCAAAAAGGTAGGCGTAGACACCCGCCGCCTGACGCTGGCCCTCGACGCCATCGTGAACGGGTACCCGAAAGTGTCCGGTGCGGGCGCAAACGGGCAGAACATCTACCTCGGCAACGACCTGAACGCGGCCCTGCAACGGGCGCAGACGCAGCTGAAGGACTTCGGCGACGAGTACGTCAGCGTCGAACTGATGCTGCTCGGACTCGTCGGCGGCAAAGACGCCATCGCCACATTGCTCCGCGATGTAGGTTTTAACGAGAAGACATTCAAGGAAGCCATTAAAGAATTAAGAGGAAAAAATAACCCTGTGAAAGACCAGAACGCTGAAGCGAAATACCGTTCGCTGGAGCGGTACAGCATCAACCTGAACGAACGCGCCCAGACCGGTAAGATTGACCCGGTGATTGGCCGCGATGAAGAAATTCGGCGCGTACTACAGATTCTGAGCCGCCGCACAAAGAACAACCCGATTTTGCTCGGCGAGCCGGGGGTCGGCAAAACGGCCATCGTGGAGGGTCTGGCCCAGCGCATCGTGCAGGGCGACGTGCCCGAAAACCTCAAATCGAAGACCATCGTGTCGCTCGATATGGGACTGCTGGTGGCCGGGGCCAAGTACAAAGGCGAGTTTGAAGAGCGTCTGAAGGCCGTCATCAAGGAAGTAACCGATTCGGAAGGCGAGATTATTCTTTTCATCGACGAGATTCACACGCTCATCGGCGCGGGCGGCAATGGCGAAGGCGCAATGGACGCGGCCAACCTGCTGAAACCGGCCCTGGCCCGCGGCGAACTGCACGCCATCGGGGCCACGACGCTGAAGGAATACCAGAAGTACATCGAGAAGGACAAAGCCCTCGAACGCCGTTTCCAGGCCGTGATGGTTGACGAACCGGATGTGCCCGACGCCATCTCGATTCTGCGCGGAATCAAGGAAAAGTACGAACTACACCACGGCGTCCGTATCAAGGACGACGCGGTGATTGCGGCGGTCGAACTCTCGAACCGCTACATATCCGACCGTTTTCTGCCCGACAAGGCCATCGACCTCATGGACGAAGCCGCCGCCAAGATGCGTCTGGAAATCGACTCGGTGCCGGAAGAACTGGACGAACTCAACCGCCGCATCATGCAGTTGGAAATTGAGCGCGAAGCCATCCGCCGCGAAGCCGACCGCGATAAAGAATCAGTGCTCAACAAGCAGATTGCCGACCTGAACGAGGAACGCAACAGCCTGAAAGCCCGCTGGGAAACCGAAAAAGAATCGGTGAACGAAATCCGGACGCTGAAAGAGCAGCTCGACCAGCTTCGTTTCGAGGCCGAAGGAGCCGAACGCTCCGGCGATTATGGAAAAGTAGCCGAAATCCGCTACGGCCGCATTCCCGAAGCCCAGAAGAAACTCGACGAACTGACCGCCAAGGACGGCGACGGCTCCAACCTGTTGCAGGAAGAAGTGACCGCCGACGACATTGCCGAGGTGGTGGCCAAGTGGACGGGTATTCCGGTGAGCCGGATGCTGCAGTCCGAACGGGATAAGCTGCTGCACCTCGAAGACGAACTGGCGAAGCGCGTCGCCGGGCAGGAGGAAGCCATTCAGGTGGTGGCCGATGCCGTCCGCCGCAGCCGCGCCGGGATGCAGGACCCCAAACGGCCGATTGGTTCGTTTATCTTCCTCGGCACCACGGGCGTGGGTAAGACGGAACTGGCGAAGGCTCTGGCCGAGTACCTGTTCAACGACGATAACGCGCTGGTCCGGATCGACATGTCGGAGTACCAGGAGCGCCATGCCGTGAGCCGCCTCATCGGCGCGCCTCCGGGCTACGTGGGCTACGACGAAGGCGGCCAGCTGACCGAGGCCGTGCGTCGCAAGCCGTACAGCGTGATTCTGCTGGACGAAATCGAAAAGGCGCACCCCGACGTGTTCAACATCCTGTTGCAGGTGCTGGACGACGGCCGACTGACGGACAACAAAGGCCGGGTGGCGAACTTCAAAAACACTATTATCATCATGACCTCGAACATCGGGTCGCACATTATCCGCGAACGGCTGGCCGACCTCAACGACCGCAACGCCGCCCGGCTGATTGAGGAAACCAAAGACGAGGTGTTCGAACTGCTGAAGCAGACCGTGCGCCCCGAATTCCTGAACCGGATTGACGAGATGGTGATGTTCCAGCCGCTGACCCGTCGCGAGATTCGCAAGATCATGGAAATCCAGTTCCGGCTGATTCAGGAGCGGCTGGCCGAGCAGGGTATCACGCTCGAAGCCGACGGCGAGGTGCTGGACTTCATCGGGCAGGAAGGCTTCGACCCGCAGTTTGGTGCCCGTCCGCTGAAACGCGTGTTACAGCGCCGCATCCTGAACGCGCTGTCGAAGGAGATCATCGCCGGACGGATTCAGAAAAACGCCGTTGTGGGCATGATGCTGCACGAAGACGAGAACGGACAACGCGACATCATCTTCTTCAACCTGGACAAGGTGCCGGTATTGGAGTAAGAATGAGAATAACTGACAGACGCCCGGTTGCTTTCAGCGGCTGGGCGTTTTTTGTGTATTGAGGTGGAGCGGAAAGTGGAAGGAACCAGCGTCGGCCATGTTTTCCCGTCGCGTTAGCGACCAAACGTTTGTAGCATGAACAGGTAAGCCTTAGTCTTTCCGTCGCGTAGCGGCCTAACAAGTCCAAGAGGTTAGGTCGCTACGCGACGGATATACCACAATGGATGTTTAGGTTTGCTACAAACGTTTGGTCGCTAACGCGACGGAGACATACGACGGCGCGATTGGTTTGCTACAAATATTGGGTCGCTACGCGACGGATATACCACAATGGACGGGTGGCTTGCTGCAAACACGGGTCGCTACGCGACGGAAAAACACGCCGAAAACGTTGACCTCGCTACAAACATGGGTCCGTTGATGCGGCGGGATACCACCGTTGACATGCCAGCCCCGTCAATCTTCCAGCGGCCTGAAAACATATCGTTCATCAAAAGGCACCTCGAACTTTCGCAAAAACGCGACATACTCCTCCCCGAACGTCCGCTTTCGGTGATGCTCTTCCTGATTCAGAATGTATTTCACGACCTCGTCAAGTTGTGACCGACCGTACGAAAAGGTTCCGTAGCCGGATTGTTATTCAAACCGGCCCGGTGTCAGACGGTTTTCGTTAATCCATTTCGAGGAGTCCATTTTTACATATTGCATCAACTCTGAAATCGATTGCTTTGGGTTCAGCCCGATGAGCAGGTGAACGTGGTCGGGCATGCCGTTGATAGCGAGCAGCTTGCTCCCCTAGTGCTGGATAATGCCTGTCAGATAGCGAAACAGCTTTTCTTTCCAGTCCTGACGGATCAGGCCTTGCCGGTACTTCACGGCAAATACCGCGTGTAGATAAACCTGCGTGTAGGTATTTGGCATTTGAGGATGGAACGGGGGTTTCGAACAACTCTGCAAAACATACGGAATTCGCCCGTCCGACTTTAGGTAGCCGGGCGTTTTTTGTTTCTTTATACTTTAATTGCCCCAATTTTTTACAACGCCCAACTCATTTTGATAATGTTGCGAGTTTCCTTTTCCCTGCTGACCTCCTTTTTGCTCCTGTCCTGGCACTGGACGGACCCCAACCGGTCGGCACCGGCGCCGACCCGGACCGTCCTGACCCGCCTGGATTCGATGCGGAACGCCGCCCAGCGGAATGCCGCCCAGTGGCCTTCCGAACTGACCATTACCCCGTTCGTCGGGGCGGACCTGACCCCGAGCCCCGCCTGTCTGGCCGTCGCGCCGGGCGGTGAGGTGTACGTCGGAGTCGATAAGATGGGTTCGCTGGGCAAAAAACCGGGTCAGGGCAGCATCGTCCGGCTGGTCGATACCAACAACGACGGCAAAGTGGACCAGCATACGACGTTTGCGCTCGCCGACAACCCGCGCGGAATCCTGCCCGTGGGCGATCAGGTGTTTGTGCTGCACACCGTTTTTTCGAAAGAAACCGGCGTGGCGTCGGGCATGGACCTCGTTGTGTTCGAAGATAAAAATGGCGACGGAGTAGCTGATGGCCCGTCGAAGCCGCTGATTCAGCACATCAGTTCGCCCAAATTCCTGCAAAGCCGCGGCACCGACCACGCCACCAACGGCATCCGGATGGGCATCGACGGCTGGATCTACATCGCCGTCGGCGATTTTGGCTTTCACGGCGCGACCGACCGTTCCGGCAAACAAATGACCATGCTCGGCGGCGGCATTGTGCGCGTCCGGCCCGACGGCACCGAAATGGAGGTCTACACCCACGGCCTGCGCAACATCTACGACGTGGCCATCGACCCGTACATGAACATTTTCGCGCGCGGCAACACCAACGACGGCGGCGGCTGGAACATCCGTTTCAGTAACCAGATTCAGACCGGCGAATACGGGTATCCGGTGCTGTTCAAGCATTTTACGGACGAAATCATCCCGGCGCTGGTCGATCTGGGCGGCGGTTCGGGAACGGGCGCCCTCTTCATCGACGATGCGACTTGGCCGGAAAAATACAACCGGGTGCCGCTGATGGCCGACTGGGGACGCAGCCAGCTGTATGTCCACCGCCTGACGCCCGACGGCCCCAGCTTTACGCAGAAAGAAGAAGAATTTATCAAACTGGCCCAGATCACGGACGTGGACATCGACGCTTCGGGCCGGATGTACCTGTCGGCCTGGGACGGGGCGGGGTATTCGGGCAATCCGTCCAAAGGCTTCGTGGTGCGGGCGGTGCCCAAAACCTGGAGCTACAAGCCGTTTGCCGACGTCAGAAAAGCGTCGGAAAAAAACCTGGCTTCGCTCCTGAAATCAGGCAGTGCTGTCGCCCGGCTCGCGGCCCAGCAGGAGCTGCTCACCCGACCGGCGAAGAAAGCGGCCGACGTGGCCTGGGACGTAGCCAGCGACAAAAACCTGCCGTTGTCCAGCCGCGTAGCCGGTCTGTTCACCTATGCGCAGATTACCAAGGCGGAAGGCATTGAAAACCTGGTGAAACTGACCGCCGACGCCACCCTGCGGGAGTTTGCCCTGCGGGCGCTGGCCGACCGGAAAAAAACGACCGAAAAAGTGCCCATCGAGCCGTTCCTGAACGGACTGAAAGATCCTTCGGTGCGGGTGCAGATGGCGTCGATCATCGGACTGGGCCGTCTGGGCCGTCCGGAAGCAGCGGAGGCGCTGTTGCAGACGACCGTTCCGGCATCCTTCGTGGCTCCGGCGGTCGGCACGGAAGGGCCGCACGCTACGCCCAACCCGTCCATCATTCCGGCCCACCTCGCCGTCCGGGCGCTGACGGCGCTCAACGCCGTGGATGCCTGCGTCCGGGCAATCGACGGACCCAACGCCACGCTGGCCCTCTGGGCGCTGCGGTACATGCACGACCCCAAAGCCGCCAGCGGACTGGTCGCGGCTTACCAGCGCTCGACGGCCCCGGCGCAGCAGAAGCAGATTCTGACGACCCTGGCCCGCCTGTACCAGAAAGAAGCGGATTACGACGGCTCGTGGTGGTGGGGAACTCGTCCCGACACGCACGGCCCGTACTACAAAGCCATCGAATGGGAAGCTTCGCCCCTCATCAAAACGACCCTGCTGGAGGCCTGGAAGAAGTCGGCCGACAAACAGTTCTTCGCCGATCTGAACAGCCGCCACCGCCTGGGTATTGCCGAATTCGGAGGAGAAGAAAAAGCCGTTGCCGAAGAGGCCGTAAAGGTTGATCTGGCGAAAATCAAAGACAAAAAAGGGCAGGTCGGCGACTCGTCCATTGAGGACGTGATGCTGGCCCTCGCCAAAATCAAGGGCGATGCCGGGCTGGGCCGGAAGCTTTTTGTGCAGCAGGGCTGCGTGGCCTGCCACAGCCTGAGCCGGAGCGAGCCGATGAAAGGGCCTTTCATGGGCCAGATCGGCTCCATCATGAACCGCGAACAGATTGCGGAATCCATCCTCAAACCGAACGCGTCCATCTCGCAGGGCTTTGCCACGGTGCTCGTTTCCGCCAAAGGAAACAAGAGCTACACGGGCTTCGTGACCGAAGAGTCGGCCGACAAACTGGTGCTACGGGACATCACCGGGCAGGTTTACCGCCTGCGGGCCGCCGACGTGCTGAGCCGGAAAGAGATGGAAACATCCATGATGCCCGCCGGTCTGGCCAACGCTCTTTCGTTTGAGGAATTCGCCTCGCTGGTGACGTTTCTTTCGGAGCAGAAAAAATAAGCGGAGCTTTTGAGAATCAGGAAAATGGCCATGCCGCAGGGTGTGGTCATTTTTGCGTTTAAACGGCTCCGTTCCCGGAAAATTATTATACCTGACCAGTCGGATTGGCCAATCGCCTGACCGTAAACGGAAAGAACTGCAAAAGGGAGTCGGCCGCTGATTACGAGCGTGTTCCAGGTCATGTTGGCCAACTATTAAGGAGAAACGAAAGGACGTAATCTTTTCCTAATCCTGAATTGCATCTGAGTACTAATTCTCATTATTATTTTTATTTAAAATATGTTGCGTATAATTCTGAATAAGAATAGTATAGCCCGGACAACGAACGGTTTGTTAAGAATCCCGCCCTGTTTTTATCAATTCTTTAAATCCGCTCCGGGCGGTCGCTGACGAATACGTTTCGCCGGAACTTTGCAGTATCAAACGATTCATCCTTCTACCCCCTATGACGTACCTCTATTCTCCCTCAGGTCGTCTCCTCCGAACGGTCCGGAGGAACGTAACCTTTGGCCTGCTGATGGCGACCCTGCCGTCGGCTGCCGTATGGGCTGCTCATCCGTCCCCGGATTTCGGGAAAAAGCAACGGGAAATTCGCCAGACGCCCAATGCCGACATCACCGTTAGCGGCCGGGTGACCGACGCCGCCACGGGCGAGGCGCTGGCCGGTTGTTCGGTGCTGCTGAAAGGCACCCAGCGGGGCGCCACCACCGACGCGAAAGGCGATTACCGGATTGTCGTGCCCGACCAGAACGCTGTCCTCGTGTTTGGCTTCATTGGTTTCGATGCGCAGGAAGTGCCGGTCAACGGGCGCGCCACCCTCAACGTATCGCTCAAACCGTCCACTTCCGAACTGTCGCAGGTGGTGGTGATCGGCTACGGGACGGCTTCCAAAAAGGACGCGACCGGCGCGCTGACCTCGCTTAAAAGCACGGATTTCAACCGGGGTATCATCAACTCACCCGAACAACTGCTGCAGGGCAAGGTGGCGGGCGTCAACGTCACCTCGGCCAGCGGCGAACCGGGTGGCCGGCAGAGCATCACCGTCCGGGGACCGGGCGGCGTCCGGACGGGCAGTACGCCCCTGTTTGTGCTGGACGGCATTCCGCTCGACAATTCCAGCACGGGCGGCGCGACCAACCCGCTCACGTTCCTCAATCCGCAGGATATTGAAGCCATCGACGTGCTGAAAGATGCCTCGGCCACGGCCATCTACGGGGCCCGCGGTGCCAACGGGGTCATTCTGATCACGACCAAAAAAGGCAAAGCAGGCGTGTCCAACCTGACGCTTTCGACCAATCTCGGGCTTTCCCGAATGGCCCGTCCGCTGGAACTGTTCAGCGCCGACGAGTACCGCCGCCAGGTGGCCGCGGCCGGCGGCGTGGTCGATGACCTGAAAGCTGACACCGACTGGCAGCGCGAAATCAGCCGCCAGGCCGTGACGCAGGACTATAACCTGGCTTTCAGCGGCGGGGCCGAACGGCTGACGTACTATGGCTCGCTGGCCGTGCAGAATCAGGAAGGTATTCTGAAAAACAGCAAACTGAACCGCTACACGGGCCGTTTCAACGCTTCCCAGCGGTTTCTGGACGACCGGCTGACGGTGGACATGAACCTGACCGCCTCGCAGACGATCAACGAACGGCCGCCCATCGAAAGCGTCCTCGGCGGGGCCATTTCGGCCAACCCGACCTACGCGGCCTACGACGCCAAGGGCGAGCCGGTGCGGTATCAAGCCGGTACCAACCCGCTCATTTCGCTGCAACTGCAGAAAGACCTCACGACGACCAACCGGATCGTGGCTAACCTGTCGCCTTCGTTCAAAATCACGAAAGACCTCGTCTACAAGCTCAATCTGGGGGCCGATTATGCCAACTCGACGCGCGACCTGCAGTCGCTGGCCAGTGCCGTGCCGCAGCAGGACGGACGCCTCGAAAGCATCTATTCCAACAACCGGAACGTGCTGATCGAGAACTATTTCACCTATACCAAAGGCTGGAACGACCACGACCTGACCGCCTTGCTCGGGCATTCGTACCAGCAGTTTCAGATTCAGGGCCGCAACTGGAGCATCAACAAATTTCCGCTGTCGCCGATTGAGCCCATCAACAACCCCGGCCTGGGGCAGGACCTGACGCTGGCCAACAACCGGCCGGGCGGCTTTGCCCTCCAGAACGAGATTCAGTCGTTCTTTTCGCGGGTCAATTATCAGTACAAAAACCGCTACCTGCTGACGGCTACGGTGCGGGCCGACGGGTCGAGCAAGTTCGGGGCGAACAATAAGTACGGCGTTTTCCCTTCGTTTTCGGCGGGCTGGCGGCTGTCGGAGGAGGCTTTCCTGCAATCCGGGCCGTTCTCCGACCTGAAGATCCGCGCGGGCTGGGGCCAGACCGGCAACCAGGAAATTCCGTCGAAAATTACCCAGGCGCTGTTTACCTCGAACGTGGCGGCCGCGACCAGCTACCCGCTCGACGCCTCGACCAACTTCCCGGCCGGGACCACCTACACCCGCCTGGCCAATCCCGACATCCAGTGGGAGGTCTCGACCCAGACCGACATCGGGCTTGATTTCGGTTTGTTCAAAGGGGCGCTGACGGGCTCGGTGGATTATTTCCGGAAAGTGTCGGGCAAGATTCTGCTGGAAGTCATCCCGGCGGACCCGATTCAGCCGGCGTCGACTTACTGGACCAACGTGCCGGACATGACCATCACCAACCAGGGGCTTGAACTCGAACTGGCTTACCGGCACGTGAGCAGCAGCGGCTTCCGGTTCGATCTGGGCGGCAACGTGACGTTCATCAAAAACGTGGTGGAAAACTCGCCCTACACGGTCATTACGTCCGGTTCGGCCACCGGCCCCGGACTGACTTCGGCCACCGTCAACGGCTACGTGAACGGGCAGCCCATCGGCACGTTCTTCCTGCGCGAATTTATCGGCATCGACGAAAAAGGGCTCAGCAAATACCGCGACACGGACGGCGACGGTGTGGTTTCGGACAAAGACCGGATTGCGGCCGGCAGTGCCCTGCCCACCCGGCAGTACAACCTCAACGGCAGCGTGGCCTACAAAGGCTTCGACCTGACGGCCAACTTCAACGGTGTTTCGGGCAACAAGGTGTACGACAACACGGCCAACGCTTACTTCTACAAGGCCCGTCTGGTGAAAGGCCTCAACGGAACGACCGAAGCGCTGGGCGAGCCCAACGAGTCGATCAACAACGCCGCGCCGGTATCGACCCGCTTCCTCAAGGACGGTTCGTTCTTCCGGCTCAACAACCTGACGCTCGGCTACAACCTGAGTCCGAAGCTGATCGGCATGAATCGCTGGATCTCGGGCATCCGGCTGGCGGCCACGGGCCAGAACCTGTTTGTTCTCACTAAATACGACGGCTACGACCCGGAAGTGAACATCGACCGGACTGTCAACGGCATTTCGTCGTACGGAATTGACTACCTGAGCTACCCGAAGGCGCGTTCGTTCGTCTTCAGCCTGAATCTGACTTTTTAACCGGCCATCTCCATGAAAAAGAACATACTGCTTACCCTGACGCTGCTCGGACTGGTGAGCCTCAACGGTTGTACGGACCTCAGCGAAAAAGTCCTCGACGAAGCTTCGGCCACGGGCCTGACCGACAAGCAGGCCGCCGACGGCAATATCGCCCCGGTCTACGCCCGACTGCCGGATATCTTCCTGCACACCAACTACTTTGCTATTCAGGAGATTTCGACCGACGAGGCGATTCTGCCGTATCGAGGTGGCACCGACTGGGGCGATAACGGCATCTACATGGCCCTGCACCAGCATACCCACACCAGCACGGACCCCAACCTCCGCAATACCTGGGTACTGCTGACGCAGGGAATCTCGCGCGCGGTGACGGCCATCAATACCCTGCCGGGTATCAACGATCCCAACGTCAAAACGTACGTGGCCGAGGCGTGGGGCATGCGGGCCTATTACAACCTGCTGCTGCTGGACCTTTTCGGGCTGGTGTTTGTCAAAGACGACCCGCAGGGGACGTCCTCGATTCTGCGCGGCGAACAGGCGCTAGAGCATATCAAAAGCGAACTGCTGGCCGTGGAGCCTGACCTGCAGACGAACGTCGGTCCGGGCCGACTGACCAAAGCCGCCGTTTGGGGGCTGCTGGCCCGCCTTCATCTCAATGCCGCCGTGTATCGCGACCGTTACGCCGAGCGCTTTACCTTCCGGCCCGAGGATATGGACAAGGTGGTTGAATACTGCGATAAAATCATCAGCGGCGGTCAGCACCAGTTGTCGCGGGATTATTTCGCCATTTTCAATTCCGACAACAACAGCAACAAGGAGCTGATTTTTGCGGTGGACCAGCGGGCCGAACTCAACGGGCACAATCGGCTGGCTTATTTCTCGCTCTCGGGTGACCAGTTTCCGCTGCCCGCCTTCCCGAACGCCAACGGCACCGACGGCCCGGCCATTACGCCGGACTATTACCGGACCTGGGTGAACGCCTACGCGCCGCAGGACCCGAGTGTGGACCCGCGTTTTCACAAACAGAATCTGGTCATTCCGGCCGATTCCTGCGTTTCGGCGGACGCGTTCAACATGAACCGGGGCATTCTGCGGGGCCAGCAGTACGGGCTGATTCGGGTCAACGGGGCATTTGTGCGCTGCGGAAGCAACTACCGGGTCGGGCGGCTGTTCAACGTGACCCGCAACCGGCCGACGCTTCCGGTCACTTTTACGGAACGGGTGGATTTTACCGTGTCGGGCAGCGACTACAATACGGGCTACCGGGTGCTGAAATATGAATTCAGCAAAAAATCCGTTTCCGGCCGGAACCTGGGCGACGCCGACATTTCCATCCTGCGGCTGGCGGACATTTACCTGATGCGTGCGGAAGCGAAACTGCGGAAAAGCAACGATGCCGCCGGAGCACTGGCCGATGTCAACACGGTCCGGGCCGCGCGAACGGCCTCTACGCCACCGCCCGCCCTGACCAGCATGACCCTCGATCTGCTGTTCCGCGAACGCGGTTTTGAACTGTACTGGGAAATGGTCCGCCGGACGGATATGATCCGTTTCGGAAAATACGAGGAAAGCTGGACCGAAAAATCCGATGCCAACCGGCAGAAGCGGGTGTTTCCGATTCCGCAGACTGCCATCGACGGCGCGTCGAACTTGCCGGGGTATCTGGTCCAGAATCCGGGTTATTAAACCTCGGTTTATTGCTTAAAAGAAAACCCGGCCACCTGAATGGCCGGGTTTTCTGGTTGGTGCCAATCCGGATTATTGCGCCAGCTGGGCGTCCTCGCGGCTATTGAAGGTATCGCCCTGACTCATATCGCCCGTTTCCAGTCCTTTTTTGAACCAGTAGACCCGTTGGGCCGAGGTGCCGTGCGTGAACGCATCCGGAACGACGCGGCCCTGGGTTTCGGACTGAATCCGGTCGTCGCCGATGGAATTGGCCGCCCGAAGGGCCTCTTCCACATCACCGGGTTCAAACGTGAAGCTTTTGCCGTTGGCGTGGTGCGCCCAGACGCCCGCCAGAAAATCGGCCTGCAATTCCAGCCGGACCGACAGGCGGTTGGCTTCCGTCCGGCTCATCCGCTGCTGGGCGGAATGAATCTGATCCATGATGCCCAACTGGTCCTGAAGGTAGTGCCCGACCTCGTGCGCGATGACGTACGCCATCGCAAAGTCGCCGGGAGCCCGGAAGCGCTGGGCAAGTTCGTCGTAGAACGAAAGGTCGATGTACAGTTTTTTGTCGCCGGGGCAATAAAACGGACCCGAAGCCGCCGACGCCGTTCCGCAACCCGATTGTGTAACCTGCCGGAACAGGACCAGTACGGGCGGACGGTAAGTCTGCCCCTCTGCCTGTGCCGGAAGCACCTGCGACCAGATGTCCTCCGTCGAACCCAGCACCCGACGGGTGAAACGGGCCGCTTCGTCGTCCGGCTGGGGACCGGTTGCCTGCTGCTGCGTCGCGGCCGGTTCTTCGCCGCCCCCGCTCAGAATCGTCGAAGGATCGCCGCCGAGCAGCATGACAATAATGGCTACCACGACGGTACCGATGCCACCGCCGACCAGCATTCCACCGCCGCCGCTACCCCGACGGTCTTCTACGTTGCCGCTTTCACGGCCTCCAATCCAGCGCATATCGTTAGTTTTATGTAGTTCCCAGAGTCTGTTTCCGTATGCTAAAATGCATTAAAGGCAGCAATTGTTTGCCAGTTTCCAAGTATCCGAGTCTGTACGCTGTTCCGGAACGAAAATTGTTATCGCCTGTCTGGTCATCACTAGTTTCCTGACAAAGCCGGAAGTAAAGAGACCGCCAGTCTTTTTTCAAAATAAAGCCGTGTTCCTTCTCTGCCCGGTGGTCTTTTCTCCGATTTTTCATTTGAGATTATCACCACAAAATAGAACATAAAACAGAATCGGTCTGCTGGAGAACCGCTTGTTAAAAGATGCTTTGAGATTAATTGAAAGTGTAATAATATGTAAGGTTAATCTAAAGATATATAGATGGTTAAGAATATTTAGATATGTTGGAGTTTTGCTTTTACGTAAGCGATCTTGAGTGGAATAACTGGAGTCTGATACGAAAAGTCATTGGTGTATTGTTGGCCGTTGGAGTATGGGGAGTAATGGCGTTTTATATGTCCAGTTCCAACCGGCTCAAATTCCCGATCCCGGATGCGCTGTATCTGGTGCCCTTCCTGTCGGCTTTACTGATAACCCGCCTGCCGACGTTTGGTCTGGGCAATCTCGATGTAGACGAAAGCATGTACATCGCCGGGGCCAACAAACTCTGGCTGGACGGCCGGTTCTGGATTTCGCACGACGGCTCGACCAGCGGGCCCGGGGTGATTTACCCGCTGATGCTGTTGCGGCTTTTTGTCGATAAGCTCGATTACGGGCTGGTCAGGTTCTACAACCTGTTCGTCAACTTCATTCCGGCGATTCTGCTGCTGTACTGGGCGCTGAAACGCAGTTTCGGGGCCGCCGCCGCGCAGGTGGCTCTTTTGCCGGTTGTGCTGCTGGCCGCCCTGTTTTCCAACAAGGGAATGCTGGCCTATAACGGGGAGCAGGTCTGCCTGCTGCACTTCGCCGCCAGCCTTTTCCTGCTACTGGAGGCCCGGGCGCGGCAGTTTCCGGCAGGCCGCCTGTTCGGACTGGGCTTAGTGCTCGGACTGGCGCCGTTCACCAAGCTGCAAATGGTGCCGCTGGCGGGCTGGCTGGGCCTCTGGACGCTGGCCGTGGTGCTTGGCTCGGCCACGGCCGACCGGTGGAAAAAGTCCGCCTGGCTGCTGGGCGGAGCGCTTCTGCCGACGATTCTGGTGGTTCTCTATCTCTGGCAGAACAACTACCTGCAACCCTTCTGGCTGCTGTATCTCGAAAGCAACCTGCAATACGCCAGCAATCCGACCAACATGCAGCAGGCAGGCCGCCTCGAACAGCTGGTGGCCTGGGCGCACTGGGTGATTACCTTCCGGGAAACGTTCGGTTTTCTGCTGCTGTTGGCGGGTGAGGGGCTGCTGCTCGGCTGGCTGTGGTTTCGGGGCCAGTTGAAGCAGACTTCCTTTGCGCTGGTGGTTCTGGCGCTTGGCAGCGTTGCGTTTTCGTTTTTAAGCGTATTTATCGCCAAAAACTACTTTCCGCATTACCTCTGGCTGGTGCTTCTGCCGCCCGCTCTGCTGACCGCTATTTTGTTCAGATCCACGGCCGAATCGGGCCAGCTGCGCTACTGGGCTATGGGCTACGTTACGGTATGTCTGGCCGTGATGATGCGGTACCACCTTGGCATCAGTGATTTTGGCCGCGATCAGGTTTTCTTCGCCAGCCGCGACCGGCAGTTAAGTCCGCTCGCGCAGTACCTCCAACCGAGAGTGAAGCCCGGGGAGCGCCTCGGCACCTGGGGATTTGTGTCCGACGAATTTGTGACCCTCGACGTGGTTTCCGCCAATTTGCAGGTTCATACGCAGATGATCATCCAGCGGGAAGGTAACGTTCGTCAGTACCTGATCAAACGTTACCTGGACGATATGGAAAGGTACCGTCCCCGCTATCTGGTGGATGATGTGCTGCCGCAGAACGGGCGCGGTTTTCTGAAAGACCCGGACAGGGAGGGCCTTTTCACGGTTCCGCCCATCGCCGCCTACGTCCGGAAGCATTACCGGCTGGATGGCAGCGTGGAAGGCCGCCGCATTTACCGGCGGATTGATGAGGCCGTCGCCCAGGGCCGGAAGTCGGCTCAGTGACGGCGCGGCTTTGCCCGTTCGTACTGCACTGGCCAGCTGACCTCGTCGCCCAGCTGCTGCGCCGCGTGCAGCGGAAAATACGGGTCGCGCAGAAATTCCCGAGCCAGAATGACCACATCCGCTTTTCCTTCGGCAAGGATGGCTTCTGACTGCTCGGCGGAGGTAATCAGCCCCACGGCGCCGGTCGGCATGCCGGTTTCCTTCCGGATTCGTTCGGCAAACTGGGTCTGGTAGCCCGGCCCGACGGGAATCACGGCATTGGGAACGTTGCCGCCGGTCGAGCAGTCCACCAGATCAATGCCTTTTTCTTTCAGAATGGCGGCCAGCGCCACGGAGTCGTCGCCATTCCAGCCGCCTTCCATCCAGTCGGTGGCCGAAATCCGGACAAACAGCGGGAGGTCGGCGGGCCAGACGGTCTGCACGCGCTCCACCACTTCGAGCAGCAGGCGGATGCGGTTTTCAAAACTACCGCCGTAGGCATCGGTGCGCTGGTTGCTCAGAGGAGACAGGAACTGGTGCAGCAGATACCCGTGCGCCGCGTGAATTTCGACCACCTTAAAACCTGCCTCCAGGGCCCGGCGGACCGCCGATGCGAAGTCGGACCGGACTTTTTCCAGCCCGGCCTCATCCAGCGCCAGCGGGGCAAATCCGTTCGGAGAAAAGGCGAGGGCGCTCGGTCCGACGGTCTGCCAGCCGCGGGGTTCCTCCGGGCCAATCATTCCGCCGCCTTCCCAGGGACGATGGTGGCTCGCTTTGCGGCCCGCATGCGCCAGCTGGATGCCCGGAACAGCGCCGTGCTGTTCCAGAAAAGTCGTGATGCGCCGCAGGTTTGTGACGTGCTCGTCGGCCCAGATGCCGAGGTCTTCGGGCGAAATCCGGCCTTCGGGCGAAATTGCGGCGGCTTCGGTAATGATCAGACCTGCCCCGCCAACGGCGCGGCTGCCGAGGTGAACCAGATGCCAGTCGTTGGCAAAACCGTCTTCGCTGCAATACTGACACATGGGGGAGACCACGATGCGGTTGCGCAGGGTTACGCTCTTGAACGTAACCGGGGAAAATAACTGAGACATGGGTGGAAAGGGTGTTTATGGCTTAATTCCCGGCCGACGGTCCGGGTAATACGTCACCGGCCAGCACCGCCGCTTCGTGGAGCAGTTCGGTCGAGACCAGTTCGTCGGTGACGGCTTCGATGTATTCGTCCACTTCGTCCAGTGCCTGGACGGGGTTGCTGTAGCCGATCAGAAACCGGCCGACGTACAGCACGTTGAGCGCAAACTGCAGGCCGGGAAGGGCGTGGTTGTGACGGGTGTCGTTCGTGTTCATCAGGTAGGTAACAGGCAAAATGGCTCCAACTGTTCCCTTCGGTCGTCATTGGTGTTTGAGGGGCGGCCCGATTCGGAGTTGCGCCGCCAGGAGGCTTCGGACAGGCTGGGGATTTCCCTAGTTTTTAGGAGTAAACAAAGAAGAGTGTTGGCTTCTATGAAAGTAATTGGTAACTTTCTAAGAATTTTTGTGAATACAAGCGTTTCACCCATCTGCTTCTGAGCGATACAACCTGTCGAACGAAAAGAGAGTATGCAAAGACGTTCCGCATTGAAATCCATGGCCGTAGCGGTAGGCGGCCTGATGGCCCTGCCCGGTTGGGCCAGCGGCTGGAACCGGACTACGGTCCAGAGTGCCCGTTTCCTGTCCGCTCCCCAGGACGCCCTGCTGGCCGATGTGGCCGAAACCATCCTTCCCGCCACGGATACGCCCGGTGCCAAAGCCCTCAACGTGCACCAGTTTATTCAGAAAATGATCACCGACTGCTTTGAACCGACGGCTCAGGAAACGCTGAAGAAGGGGCTGGCGGCGGTCGAGGAGAAGGCCCGTGCCACGTACGGAAAATCCTTTGCGGAAGGCGACGCCACCCAGCGGACGACGCTGCTGTCCGGTCTGAATGCTTCGGAAGACCCGACGCTGAAAAGCTTCTACTCCACGGTCAAAAACCTGACCATCCGGGGTTACATGACTTCAGAATACGTCATGACCAACCTCACCAAGTTCGAATTCGCCCCCGGCCGCTATCACGGCTGCGTCCCGGTGACAGCCTCTTCCAAAACACTTACTGAAAAGAAATAAAAAGGCTTAAGGTGTAACGTTCAACGTTTAACTGCTAATAGCTTTCAACGTTCAACGTTACTCCTTAAACGGCTATCGACTTATGGCAAATTTTGCGATTGACGCCGTCAAGGCAACCACATACGACGCCATTGTGATTGGCTCCGGCATCAGCGGAGGCTGGGCCGCCAAGGAACTGACCGGAAAGGGTCTGCGGACGCTGGTCCTGGAACGGGGCCGCGATGTCCGGCACATTACGGACTATCCGACGACCATGATGCAGCCCTGGGAGTTTGAGCACCGGGGACAACTGCCGCTCGAAATCCGCAAGGCCAATCCGATCATCAGCAAATGCTACGCCTTTTACGAAGGGTCGGCGCAGTTTTTTGTCAAGGACGCCGAGCATCCGTACGTGCAGGAAAAGCCGTTCGACTGGATTCGCGGTTATCAGGTCGGCGGCAAATCGCTGATGTGGGCCCGCCAGACGCAGCGCTGGAGCCAGTTTGATTTTGAAGGCCCCGCCCGCGACGGCTTCGCGGTCGACTGGCCGATCCGGTACGAAGACCTGGCACCCTGGTACAGCTACGTGGAAAAGTTCGCCGGCATTTCGGGCAATAAGGACGGTCTGCCGCAGCTGCCGGACGGCGAGTTTCTGCCGCCCCACGAGTGGAACTGCGTGGAGAAGTACTTCAGCCAGAAAATGAAGGACCATTACAAAGGCAGCCGACCCATCATCATGGGGCGGGCCGCGCACATCACCAAGCCGCAGCCCATTCACCTGCAGCAGGGCCGGGCGCAGTGCCAGCACCGGACCATCTGCGAGCGTGGCTGTCCGTTCGGCGGGTACTTCAGTTCCAACTCCTCGACGCTGCCCTGGGCGGCCAAAACGGGCAAACTGACCCTGCGCCCGCATTCGGTCGTGCACTCGATCATCTACGACGAGAAGAAAGGCAAGGCAACGGGCGTGCGCGTCATCGATGCGAACACGAAGGAAATGATGGAGTTCTACGCCCGCGTGATTTTTGTAAACGCTGCGGCCCTGAACACCAACCTGATTTTGCTGAATTCAACTTCGAACCGCTTCCCCAACGGCCTCGGCAACGACAGCGGGGTGCTGGGCAAATACGTCGCCTTCCACAACTACCGGGCGGGCATCTCGGGCGATTACGACGGTTTTCTGGACATGACCACCGACGGCAAACGTCCCAATAGTCCGTATATTCCCCGCTTCCGCAACGTCTTCAAGCAGGAAACGGATTTTCTGCGGGGCTACGCCGCCGGTTTCAACGCGGGCCGGAGTTCGTATTCGGACCAGAGCGGCATCGGCGCGGACCTGAAAACGAGCCTGCTGAACCCCAAAATGGGCGGCTGGCACGTCGGTTCGCACATGATGGGCGAAACGATTCCGAAAGAAAGCAATTACGTGGCGCTCGACGCGGGCCAGAAAGACCCCTTCGGCATTCCGCAGCTTAAAATATCGGTCGCCTACGACGATAACGACGATAAAATGGTGAAGGATTATCTGGAGCAGATGACCGAAATGTTCACCGTGGCTGGCTTCAAGAACATCCGCACCCGCGACGACAAGCGGAATCCGGGTCTGGATATTCATGAGATGGGCGGCGTCCGGATGGGTAAAGACCCTAAAACGTCGATGCTCAACAAATGGAACCAACTGCACGCCGTCAAGAACGTCTTCGTGACGGACGGCGCCAGCATGACGTCCACGTCCACCCAGAATCCATCGCTGACCTACATGGCCTTTGCGGCCCGCGCGGTGGATTATGCGGTGAAAGAAATGAATAAGAAAAATCTGTAAGAGGTCAGCGTCAATCGTCAGGGTTTATGATTTCGGGAGGCACACTTCCGGGATTGTAAACCCTGATTTTTTGTTTTGTGCTGAAAATGAATGGGTTGTATCTGGTGGCAGGCTCCGGAAACTGTCTTTTTGAAATAAAAGTTCACCGGGTTAAACCATTTTAATTAAACGCATTCTAACGGTCAGTAACAACAAAAAACTTTACTCACCATGAAGACATTGCTTTTGACTTTGGTTGGTTTTGCTCTGATTAGCACGGGCGCAATGGCCCAGCGTGGTTATGACCGCAATGATCGTTACGACCGGAATGACCGGTACGAGCGCGATTACCGGTATGACAATGGCCCGAACTCCCGCGTGGACGAACGCCGAGACGAGATGCGCATTGAGCGCCTGGACGACATCGTGAACCTGTCGCGCCGGCAGGAGCGGGACATCAAGCGCATCGAAGACCGTTACGACCACATGACCTATGACACCCGCAATCCGCAGGCTTACCAGCGCCTGATGTGGCAGAAACAGCAGGATATTCTGGCGGTTCTGTCGCCGGGCCAGCGCCAGCGCCTGTTTGATGCCCAGCAGGCCCGTCGCTACGATCGGGGCGGTGGCGGTTACAACGGACGCCGTTTCTAACCTGAGGCCCGTATAGCAGAGGGTCCGGTGAGCCAGTATCGATACTGGCTCACCGGACCCCTCCGTCATTTTATCGCTGCCTGATTACAGATTCGTCGGACGGTTGCCCGTCGTGGTGTTCGAATCGTAATCGTCCGTTCCGTAGGAGTTACCCGTGCGGAGGTTCGTGTCGTTCGTGATGTTGCCGGTTGTCGTGTCGTCCACGTCCACTTCCGTACGGCGAACCGTATCGCGGACCGTTTCTACACGTTCTTCAACATCCTTGCTCAGCGAAACCTCTTCTACCACGCGGGCTTCCTTGGACGTAATGGCGCGCTCTTCGTGCTGCGTCAATTCGATTTCGCCTTCGCGGAAACCGGACAGTTCTGCCTCAGAGGCCGGGCGGTTCACCGGGTTGCGGTGTACATGAACGCGTTCGGCACGCAGACGCAGATTTTCTTCCACCGGGCGCTCGATGATCCGGCTGCGGACCCGTACGCGACCCGTTTCTACTTCCTGCTTGCCTACGTTCAGCTGCTCCTCAATGATGGGGATGCGCTGGTCGGAATCGATGGTCCGGTCAATATCCCGGGTCCGGTCGTAGTCGGCGCCGGTCGTCCGGTTCAGGTCCATATCCGCGTCGGAAGTGGTCATGCCGGAGGTCGTCATATTAGTTGAATCCAGATCTGATGACGTCAGACCGGCCGTTCTGCCCCCGGCAGAGTAGCCGCTCTGGTAATCGTTCTGGTACTGGGAAGCCCTTTCGTTGACGTCAACGGCTCCGCAATCGTCCAGAATATCGACGGCGCGCTCGGCTTCGTCTTGCGACATGGCGTGAACCGTTACGATCGAGCTCCGGCTGCCTACTTCTGAGTAGGTGCGGGTTTCGTCGTTGTCGCCGCCAAAAAGCGAGCTGAAGAAGTCACCAATGCCCCAGCCGTCGTCGTCACGATCCCGACTTCTGCGGTTGTTATCCGAGTCACGATTGTAGTCCGAGTCACGATTGTAAGCCGAATCGCGGTTGTAAGTCGTCGAGCTGCCGGTCGTTCCCATGGAGGTGCTGCCCATGTCGGTGGTCGAACCGGTATTGTAATTGGTCGAACCGGTGTTATAATCGGCTGCATCGCTCATTGTGCTGGTCGACAGGTCAACCTGGTCCCGGTTAAAGCCCTTGTCCATCAGTTTTTCTACCGCATCCTGCGCCTCCCGGGCGCTGTCGAAGATACCTACTACCGTTTGTGCCATGGTTTTTTGTTGAGTATGATGTGAATAAACATTAATCAACCGGGTTTTCCGGGTCCAGGCGTTCGACCGTCACTTCCTCCTTACGCAGCGTGATCTGTTCGGTGGCTGTGGTTTCGATGTGCTGGCGGGTAACCCGCAGCTCCTCGACCAGCCTCAGCCGCTTTTCGACGACCACCACTTCTTCCACAACGGGAATGATCATGGTGTCGCCTTCGTACCGAACTTCCGGCAGCGTATCAACAAACTCTCCGACGGCAACCCGTTCAACGTCCACTTTTTCGCTGATCAGCGGCGTAGAAACGGTCTGTTCTTCCTCGTAAACCCGTTTACCAATGCGAATTCTGCCGGTTTCGACAACTTCCTTGCGCACCTGGAGGTGTTCCTCAATGACGGGGATCACCCGGGTACGGTTTAAGTCGTTCGCAAACGGAATATTCGAATCGGGAGTCTCTTCTGGAGTCATCATGCTCTCGGATTATTTACTGGATTTTGTTTTCGGCCCGCCTTTCTCTCGAAAACCGGTTGCACTCAAAAGGAACAGGCTCCGGCGGGAAAGGTTTTTTAATTATGATTAAATAATCTATAGATAAAGTAGAAAAATGCATTTCCCGCCCTGAAAAGCCCTGTTTGGGGCCGATAAAGTATTAGCCACAGGGACTCCCCGGCGCGGCGCGGGTGAAAAATGCGGGAGGGAAAAGGGTTTGGGGGAAACTGGCACCGTGTTTGCACCTTTTCGGAGTACGGAGCGAGCCCGTGCCGACGTTTTTATACACCGTAATTATACCCGTAACACCGTATGAAGAGCCTTGAAATCAACTTCGATGCGCTGGTAACGTACAACCTTACCCCCAATCAGTATACCTTTCTGTTTCTGACCCATGCCCGGCAGTATGCCCTGATGTACCGTTTCGTACAGGAGGGTCCGGGCTTTTCCGCGCTGGAAATCGGGGACCTCGTCGACCGTGGATTCGTTCTTGACCTGAATCCGTCGGGTTATTACTACATGGACTCCTTCGTGCTGACGGAAAAAGTGGCCAACGATCTCTTTGAAACCGATACCGAGAAGGCGGCCCTGGAATTCTGGAACACGTATCCCATCCAGCTCTACGACCGCGACCGCGACGAGTCGTTTTCGCTCCTGACCACCGATAAAACCCAGTTTCTGAAGGATTACTACGTCCGCATCGGCTACTCGCCGGAGAAGCACAGACGCGTGATGGACGCCCTTAATTTCGCCATTGACCACCGCATGATCGACATGAGCATCCGGCAGTGGCTCGATTCTGAACAATGGGAAGCCATTCTCGAAATCCGGCAGGAACGTCTGGCGGCCTGACCGCTCACGAAAAAGTGTTGTCTGCCTATGAGATATGAAGACGTATTGTTATAAGTTTGAGGACATTATTCTAACAAAATGTTCAAACGTATACTGACCCTCCTCGTTGGGGTCCATCTCGCAGGGGCCGCGGTAGCCCAGCAGTTTCTGCCGCCTATCGACCGGTTTTCGAGCAGCAAGCCGGGCTATCTGATTACCAAATCGGGCGAGCGGGTCGAATTCACGCTGGAAGACCTTGACCGGAAAAAAGGACTCATCGTCCGGGTAGAGGGCAAAACCACCGACGGAAAGAAATTCAAGTACGAAGCCGACGAAATTGCGGAGCTGGGGCTGGCCCCGTCCGATTTTTCAAAGCTGAACTCACTGGCCGAAAGTACCCGCTCCATCGACAAAATGCAGCGGAACAAAGTAGGCGAATCGATGCGGGACCTGGTTGTTTTTTATCAGGAACAGCTCGACGACCCCAAACGCACGGTGCTGGTGCAGCTGATCAATCCGGGCTTTGATTCCAGAATCCGGGTGTACCACGATCCGTTTGCGATGGAAACGATGGGCGTCGGCGTGGCCGGAATCCAGGTCACGGGCGGGCACGACATGTCGTATTACGTCAAAGCGGATGGCAAGGTCTTCCGCCTTAAGAAAAAACATTACGACGACCGCTTCCGCGACCTTTTTGGCTCGTGCCCGGCGCTGATGACAAAATACAAGAGTTTCGTCTGGCGCGATCTGGTAGACCACGTTTACTTTTTCGACCAGCAGTGCGGCGAAGTTTCGGCCCGCTGATTCGTTTCCTCTTTCGGCAAAAAGCGGTGTCTGATGGATCAGACACCGCTTTTTGCTTTACCGGCGGCTCAGGACGTTTCCGCCGGTCATTTCCTTCAACAGGTCAAAAAAGGCCTTTTTGCGCGGCGAACTGATCTGCCAGTTGACCGGCACGGACTGGTACCCGTCGTTGTACCCTTCGTCTTTCATCCGGAAATCGAAAAAGCCCCAGGAAACGTAGGATTTCGTGGCGGCCACAAAATTGTTGAGCGGTTTGTCGAAATCGAAATGGTCATCCTCGTTGATGACGATGGGCATGGGCCGGTAACCGGGCACGGCGCGGGTTTCGGCGATGAAGGCCGTGATGCGGTTGGGGTCTTTGATGCTGTTGCCGTGCAGCAGAATGTAGTCGGACTCCCGGACCACGTTTTCCTGCGGCACCGTGTTTCCGCCGTAGCTCGTGCTGACCAGCAGGCGGCGGCCGTTTTTCCGGCTCCGTTCGTGCACCCGGCGGATCAGCTCATGCACCCGCTCGGGTTGCAGAATCGGGTGGTCGTAGCGGATGTTGCACTCATTGGTGATCTCGACCATGACGTGGCGGTAGCCCTGCCGGTGAATCCAGTCCGTAGCCAGGTCGGTCGCCCGGACGACGGCGGCTTCGTCTTTCAGCCGCTCGTCCTGCCCGAAGTAGAAATAGCCCAGGATGACCACCATGCCCAGTTCGTCGGCGCGGTCCAGGATGCGTTTGAGGCGGGCCATGTAGTCGGGGCGGAGGGAGCCGTCGGCTTCAATGGCCGAATTGTGCCAGGGCTGCGCTTTCGAGTAGCCCTGCGGACTGCCGCCCTGAAGATTGATGGTAAAAGCCAGCATGCCGTGTTCTTTCCAGGCGGGCATAGCGGCGATAAACTCGCGGGTGTTGCGCTCGGGGTCCCAGGTTTTGGTATCGGGGTAAGCCCACTGGCTGCGGGTTTCGGGGTTCTGATCGTCGAAAATGCCCTGCACCATCCGGGAGTTGGGCAGCAGCCCTTCGAGCCGGTTGCCGTTCCACTGGCGGCCTTTGAGCGTGGGTTGCCCGTTGATATAAAATTTTTCTCCGACGATGGAGACGGTTGTGGAGCGGCGGGCTACCGGGGCCGTGTACGAAAACAGCGACAGGCTGAGAAAGAGGAAGAGGAGTCGTGGGAGCATAACAGAAGCTTTTGGCAAAAAGACGCTGCGGGAGGCTCCTTTACTGCGTTGGAGTAGGATTTATCCGACAAAAAATAACACAGACAATGACCGCTTTTCTCGCTTTTAGGGTAAATCTTCTGCAAATTTGCTTTTACGTTTACAGAGCAGTTCATTCCAATTTCAACCATTTCCATGCAATCTTCCGAAAAACCTACGAACCCATCCCGGCGTCAGTTTCTCCAAACCGGTGCGCTGGCGGCCAGTGGCTTCCTCATTGTGCCGCGTCATGTGCTGGGCAAAGGCTACATTGCCCCGAGTGACAAACTGAACATTGCAAGCATCGGCATTGGCGGTAAAGGGTCCAGTGACGTAACCAATGCCTTCAACAATGGCGCAAACAACATGGTGGCGCTTTGCGACATCGACTGGAACCGGGGCAAGGCCATTTTCGACAAGCATCCGAATGCGAAGAAATACAAAGACTTCCGGGAGATGCTCGATAAGGAAGCGAAAAATATCGACGCCGTGACGATCTCGACTCCGGACCACACGCACGCGGTGGCCGCCATGGCCGCCATGCAGCTCGGCAAGCACGTGTACGTCCAGAAGCCGGTAGCCCACGATATCTACGAAACCCGCATGCTGACCGAGGCCGCCCGCCGTTACAAAGTCGTGACGCAGATGGGCAACCAGGGGGCTTCCAACCCGGCCCAGGTGCAGATGCAGAAATGGTTCAACGACGGCCTCATCGGCAAAGTCCACACGGTGAACATCTGGACCAACCGCCCCGTATGGCCGCAGGGCATTCCCGTTCCGCAGGCGACGGGTACCGCCCCCGACCATATCGACTGGGACCTGTGGATTGGTCCGGCCTCCAAGGTCGGCTACACGCCCGCCTACCACCCGTTCAAGTGGCGCGGCTGGTGGAACTTCGGCACCGGCGCGCTCGGCGACATGGGCTGCCACCTGATCGACCCCGCCTTCCGCGTGCTCGGCCTGGGCTACCCGACGGAAGTTGAAGCCAGCATCGGTTCGGTCTTCCTGAAAGACTGGACGCCGGAGTACATTCCGGAAGGCTGCCCGCCGTCTTCGCACGTGCAGCTGAAATTCCCGGCTTCGTCCAAAAACAAATCGGAGGTGACCATGACGTGGGACGATGGCGGTATCCGTCCGTTCCGTCCCGAAGGAGTACCGGCTGACGCCGAACTCAGCGAACCCGACAACGCCAACGGCGTCTACCTGATCGGCACGAAAGGCGTGATGATGTGCGGCACCTACGGCAACAATCCGAAGGTCTTCCTGCCCAACGGCAAGGTTCTGAGCTTTACCCCGCCCCAGCAGACCCCGCCCGAATGGGGCCACCAGATTTCCTGGACGGAAGCCTGCAAGGCCGGGTTCAACAGCAAGGAGCACAAAGGCCTGACCTCGTCGTTCGACTACGCCGGCCCGCTGACCGAAACGGTACTGATGGGTAACCTCGCCATCCGCAGCTACATGCTCCGCGAAGCGAGCGCCGACGGCAAGAGCTTCAAGTTCAACGGCCGTAAAAAACTCCTGTGGGACGGCCAGAGCATGAAGATCACCAACTTCGACGGCGCCAACCAGTTCGTCAAACGCGAATATCGCGAAGGCTGGAAACTTCCCGCCTAAAAGAGTTAAAAATTAAAAGTTAAGAGTTAAAAGTAGGGCTCCGCTGAAACAGAAACCTGAATCAGCGGAGCCCTACTTTTAACTCTTAACTTTTAATTTTTAACTCCCTAAACGGATCGTCCGCGGATGAGGCGGAGGACGACGGCGATGATGGCGATGACGAGCAGAACGTGAATCAGGTTTCCTAAACCGAAGCTGTTAAAACCCAGAAAGCCAAGTAACCAAACGATGATCAGAATCACCGCGATGGTATAGAGAAGATTTCCCATAATAAGAAAGAATTGGTGTTTAGTGTATACGTACATCTTTGTTGGGAAAATAATGTGCCAATTAGTCAAGGGGTTAGGCTATGGTCCAAAACCCGGGTTTTGGCGCCGTGAAGCGGGAAATCCGGGTAAAAAGTTTTACCGTCACTGTGGAGTCTTCTACCCGTTTTCCCACAACAAAAAAGGCCCGTCACATCGAACTGTGACGGGCCTTTTTTGTGGGGTGATGACTAGCGGACAAACAGCAGCTGGCCGATCTGGCGCAGGCGGTTGAACGAGAAATAAGCCCAGACAAGCAGCATGTAAATCGAAAACTGCTGATACCCGACCGGCAGGATGAGGTTGCCGATAAACTGACGGGTGCTCACAAAATCGAGCGTGGGTGTAAAGCCGAGGATGTTCTCCACGCCCAGCGCCAGCGTGATTCCGAGGGCGTAAAAAACCCAGTTCGGCCGCACAAAAAGCAGCAGGGTCGAAAAACCCGTGGCGGCAAAACCTAGATAGTGGGGGAGGGTAAGCGCCAGGTTGGCTGTGTGGGCAACATAGACACTGTACAACTGGGTAAGAGCAAGAATAACGATGATGGCCACGTAGCCGTAAAATTCTCTTTTCTTCGCGCGTTCCATACGTTCGGATGTGGTTCGTTAAGTGTTAGTGGTTATACAAAAATAGAAAAATAACATTCCGGACGGATTAAATTGACTTTAAAATATATCGGAAAAGTGGACTTTTTGGAGGTGTTTATTTTTCGGCTACAATTAGCCCCGCCGCCGTATCTTTGCGCACCTTAGATTTGCCTTCACTATGAATACTGCTGAATTGATTGCCCAACTGGTGGCCGACAACGACCTGCATAGCCGCTGGCTGAACACGCTCTCGATGATGGAAAATACCGGTGCCCGCAAGATTGCCGCCGCCGAAGATAAGGTGCGGGTGGACCTGCTGATGCTGAAGCATGCTGCCGAGGAAGCCCGCCACGCCTATTACCTCAAAAAACAGATTCTGAAACTGGACGAAGCCGCCTGCCCGACCTACGAACCCGCTTACCTGCTGGCCCCGGTGGAAAGCCACGCCTACCTCAACCGGCTGGACGTTCAGGTGTGTCGCTACCTGAAAAAGGCGATGAAGCTGTCCGGGACCGAACTGAAATACGCCGCTTACCTGCTGGTGACCTACGCCATCGAAGTACGCGCCGACGAACTGTACCCGATCTACCAGGACGCCCTGAACGCCGCCGGGAGCCGCGTACAGGTAAAATCCATCATTGTAGAGGAGGAAGGGCATCTGGCCGAAATGCTGCGGCAAATGGAAACTTACTTCGGCGACTGGCAGGTTCACGCCGACCGGGCGGTAGCTATCGAAAAAGACCTGTTTGCCGAGTGGATGAACAACGTAAGCAAAACCGTTCAACCGGAATCAATGGCCGCATGAAAACGCATGACAACAAAATGGTCGTAACCATCGTTGGAATCGGGCTGCTGGGCGGCTCGTTTGCGCTGGCCGTGCGGGAGAAATACCCGAAAATCAGCTTTCTGGGCGTCGATGCGTCGGTGGTACACGGGCAACTGGCGCTGGCCAAGGGCATCGTGGACGAAATCCGGCCGCTGGACGAAGCCGTTGCCGACAGCGATCTGGTGGTGCTGGCCACGCCCGTGAACACGATGCTGGACCTGCTGCCGAAGGTGCTGGACCTGCTGCCGGAAGGCGCTACGGTCGTGGACCTGGGCTCGACGAAAGAAGAGCTTTGCCGGGTGGCGGACGCCCATCCCAAGCGGGCGCAGTTTGTCGCGGCTCATCCGATGGCCGGTACGGAGAACTCCGGTCCGGGCGCGGCTTTCCGGGATTTGCTGCCGGGCAAGAACCTCATCATCTGCGACCGCGAAAAGAGCCATCCCGACAGTTTCAAACTGGTGGAGGCGCTGTTTCGGGATATCGGCATGAAAATCTTCTACATGTCGCCGCAGGAACACGACCTGCACCTGGCGTACGTCTCGCACCTGAGCCACGTCAGCGCCTTTGCTCTGGGCCTTACCGTGCTGGAAAAGGAAAAAGACGAGCAGGCGATCTTCGACATGGCGAGCACGGGTTTCAGTTCGACGGTTCGTCTGGCGAAAAGCTCGCCCCAGATGTGGGCCCCGATTTTTCACCAGAACCGGGCCAACGTGTCGCAGGCGCTCGGCGATTTCATCATTTTTCTCCAGCGGTTCAAGGAAGTCATTGACGACGAGGACATTCAGACTTCGTTCGACTTCATGATGCGGGCCAACGAAATCCGGCGGGTGCTGGATGGGATCGAGAAGCGGTGAACTTACCGCGCTAAACGTTCTAAGCAGGGGCCGTCGATTCGACGGCCCCTGCGTCGTTTCAGGAGCCTGACGAGATGCCAGCCGTTTCATACCTGACAAAAATCAAGAATTAGTATTTGTTGCTTCATGTCGGGAGGCGGGATGCTCGGTGCATCTTTACGCCGACCGACAACGGTTTGATTCCCAAATCCGGTCAAGGGTTGCTTCAGCGCTGTTTTTTCCGGAAGAACCCGCGTTTTTTCTGCTTCATGAATAAAAATAGGGCGATCAATGGCCGGTCTTTTTCCTTTGCGTCTGCATTCCGATAAGTTTATGAAACGGTTTCTGATTTTACTTCTGCTGCTAACGACCGGGTCTGCCTATGCCCAGACCGTACTGACCTCGGTTCAGGAGGCGGTGGCGCTGGCCAGCCAGAAGGCCCCGGACCTGACCATCGCCCGCCAGAACCGGGCAGTTCAGGATTTGCAGCGGGTCTCCAGCCGCGCGGCGCTGCTGCCGACGGCCCGGGCCTTTACCAACCTGGATTACAACTACGCGCTGCCCATCCAGCTGATTCCGGCGGAGTTTCTCGGCGGCAGTCCCGGCGAGTTCCGCCGCATTCAGTTTGGGGTTCCTTACAACCTTCAGGCGGGCTTGGAAGTGACGGCCCCGCTGCTGAACAAACCGGCCCGGGTAGACCAGAGCCTGACGGAGCAGAATCTGCAACTGATCGACCTGCAAAATCTGGTGCTGCAGGACGACATTGCCACCCAGACCGCCCGCTTCTACCACGCCGCCCTGCTGACCCGCGCCGCCATCGAACTTGCCCGCCGCAACGTGGCCAGCACCGATACCATCGTGACCATCGCCCGCGGGCGTCTGGATAAGGGCCTCATTGAACCGCTCGAATACAACCGGCTGCTGTCGGTGCAGCTGGCGCAGCTGGATGTGGTGGCGCAGAATGAACTGAACTTTCAGCGGAATGTCAACCAATTGAAGTTTTTGCTGGGGCTTTCGCTGGAAGACTCGCTGGTCCTGGCCCAGCGGGCTACCGACTGGGCGGCCGACGACGTCAGCCCGGCCGAACTCAACGAGCGCCCGGGGGTGACGCTTCGCCGCGCTCAACTGGACTATTACCGCCTGCAACTGGACCGCGAACGGGCGCTGCGGCTGCCGACGCTTGCGGTGTACGGCCGTTTTTCCGAACAGGCCCAGCGGCGGGAGTTCAATTTTTTTGACTTCAATGAGCCGTGGTTTTCCATTGGCGTGGTCGGCTTACAGTTCAACGTGCCGATCTACAGCGGAGGGGCGCGAAAAGCGGGCATGACCCGCGCCCGCCTGCGGATTCAGCAGGCGGAAACGGAGCTGGCGGTGGAACGGAACCGAATGGCGGTGGACAATGCCGATGTTCGCAACAGCTACAACCAGGCCGTTCGCTCGCTGGACCTGAACCGCCGTCAGTTTGATCTGAGCGAACAGAATACGCGCATTGCCCTGATTAAGTACCGCGCAGGCGTTTATGCGTATGACCAGTACCTGAATGTGTTTAACGAAGCCCTGAGCGCCCAGAACCGGTATCTGACGACGTTATCGAATGTACTGGTCAACCGGACGATTTTGCAGATTCGGAGTTCCCTCCCTGTCAGCGGTCGCAGACCCTGACAGGGGCCGGGCGGGAAGAACAGTCATCGCCGCCGTGGCTGGTTTGGGCGGGGAAGAGGAAGTCAGGGTGGTTAATTTGGGTTTAAAACCGCTGAAAGGGTATCTAAGATGAATTTTTAGCCCCTGTCAGGGCCTGCGGCCACTGACAGGGCGATTTTAAGAAATAACGCTTGTATTCATGAAACCTAGTCATCTCGTTATACTGCTGGCGCTGGCGGCCTGTCAGAAGGGGCCGGAAGGCCAGAAACCGGCCGTGAAGGAGCTTACCGAAGCGGTGTACGCCTCCGGCAGAATTTATCCCCGGAACGAATACAAAATCGTCGCTAATGCGGAAGGCGTGCTGCTGAAGCGACTGGTCAGCGAAGGGGATTCGGTGGGGCGAAACCAGCTGCTGTTTGTGCTGGAAAGCGTCGCGCAGGATGCCCGCCAACAGGCCGCCGAAACTGTGTACCGGCAAACCGAAGCCAATCTGGGCGGCGATTCGCCGGTGCTGGCCGAACTGGAGGCGCAGGTCCGCTCGGTCCGTACCCGACTGGAGAACGATTCGACCAACTACGTCCGCTTCCGCGACCTGTACGAACAGAACGCCACATCCAAAGCCGAACTCGAACGGGCGCAGCTGGCCTACCAGACCACCCGCAACGATTATCAGGCCCGCCGGGCGGCTTTGCAGCGCACCCGTCGCCAGTTGAATGTGGATCTGCAGAATGCCCGTTCGCAGTACGTCGTCAGTCGTCAGGACGACCGGAACACCCGCCTGACCAGCTTTGAGGCGGGCCGGGTGTACGAGGTGTACAAACAGCCGGGCGACTTTGTGCGGCGGAACGACCAACTGGCGCTGGTGGGCAGCGGCGGCAAGGTGTATGCCCAACTGGCGGTGGACGAAAGCGATTTTGGAAAAATCCGCCCGGGGCAGGAGGTGCTGATCAAAGCGGATGTGTACCTCAACAAAACGTTCAAAGCCCGGGTGACGAAAATTTACCCGAAACTGAACCGGACCGACCAGTCGTTCCGCGTCGATGCCGAGTTTGAAGGTGCCCAGCCGGATAATTATTACGGCCTGACCGTCGAAGCCAACATCGTGACCCAGCCCACCCGCCGCGTCCTGACGATTCCGAAAGCTTATGTGGTTGGTACGGACAGCGTCTGGGTGGAAGAGAAGGGCGAAAAAAGGAAAATCCGCTTCTCCAAAGGCGCCGAAAATTTTGAACTTGTGGAAGTAAAGGGTGGCCTGACCGAAACCTCGGTCGTATTACCGGCGAACTGATATGGACTTTCGACTAACCTCCCAGATTGCCCGGACGCACCTGCTGGCCCGAAAGCGCCAGACGCTGGTGGCGATGCTGGGCGTGACCTTCGGGATTGCGATGTTCATTACGATGATCTCGTTCATGCAGGGAGTCAACCAGTTTCTGGAAGACTCGGCGCTGGATGCCAGCCCGCACGTCCGGATGTACAACGAAGTAAACACCCAGCGCCCGACCCTGCTGGATGAACTGCGTCCCGGCGACGGGCAGTTCAACGTCGTGTACCACCAGAAGCCCAAAGACCAGTCGGCGAAGCTCAAGAACGGCCTGCTGATCGCCCGGCGGATTGAAGCGGACCCGCAGGTGCTGGGCGTTTCGCCGCAGGTCAGCACGCAGGTTTTCTACAACAACGGTCCGATTCAGATTTCGGGCACCGTGGCGGGAGTGGACATCGAGCGGGAAGACCGGCTGTACGACCTCAAACCCCGCCTCAAGTCCGGCAGCCTCACCGCGCTGCAAACCAATCCCAACGGCCTCATCATGGGCAGCGTCCTGGCCCGGAAGCTGAACGTCCGGGCGGGCGACAAGGTGAGCGTAACAACCCCGACGGGCGGGACACTGATTCTGCGCGTGGTCGGAACGTTCAGTTTCGGAATCGGCACCGTCGATAACATCAAAAGCTACGCCAGCATCGCCACCGTTCAGGAGATGCTCGGCAAAGACAAAAGCTACATCACCGACGTGCACGTCAAGATGAAAGACCCGCTGGAGGCGCTGACTTACAGCCGGCAGCTGCACCGGTTGTACGGGTACTACACCGAAGACTGGGCGACGGCCAACACGGCCATTCTGGCGGGCGAAAAAATCCGGAACGTGATGACATTTGTGGTTTCGCTGACCTTGCTCGTGGTGGCCGGGTTCGGGATTTATAACATCATGAACATGAACGTCATCAACAAGATCAAGGACATCGCGATTCTGAAAGCCACGGGTTTTCAGGGAAGTGATATTGTCGGCATCTTTCTGCTGCAGGCGATCATCATCGGACTCATGGGTGGGGTGCTGGGCCTGCTGATTGGCTTCGGACTGAGTTATCTGCTGTCCATCACGCCGTTCGATGCCGGGGATTTTATGAGCCTGAAGACGTTCCCAGTCCTGTTTGATCCGAAATACTACGTCATGGGGCTGGTGTTCGGCGTGACGACCACCGTGCTGGCGGGCTATTTTCCGTCCAAAAAAGCGTCGGCTGTCGATCCGGTGGCGATTCTGCGGGGGTAATTGTCATGAACTTTGATTTACGGTGATTATAATGATTCACTATGACTAGTCTGGACGGAAGAATACAGAATGCCTGAGCGGAGTGACCGGCTCCTCCTGTAAATCAATCAAATCAGTATAAATCCCAGTTCAAGACGATATGACTCCGGTATTAAAGGCTTCCGGCCTCACCAAATATTTCTACGACCCCGAAAAGTTTCAGGTGCTGAAGAACGTTTCGTTTGAAGCGCAGAAAGGGGAGTTTCTGACCATTGTGGGCAAGTCGGGCTGCGGCAAATCGACGCTGCTGTACCTGCTTTCGACCATGGACACGGAGTACGAAGGCACGCTCGAAATCGGCGGTGATCCGCTGACGGGCCGCTCGCAGGATTACCTGTCGCGGTTCCGCAACGAGCACCTCGGTTTTGTCTTCCAGTTTCATTTCCTGCTGCCCGAATTTACGGCTTTGCAGAACGTGATGCTGCCGGGGCTGAAGCTGGGCCGGTACTCGCGGCAGGAGGTGGAGCACCGGGCGTACGAGAAACTGCGACGGATCGGACTTGGCGATTTTGCGCAGAAACCTTCGGGAAAGCTCTCGGGCGGACAGCAGCAGCGGGTGGCCATCGCGCGGGCGCTCATCAACGACCCGACCATCGTGATGGGCGACGAACCAACCGGCAACCTCGACAAGACCAACACGCAGATTGTATTCGATATTTTCCGCGAAATTGCAAAAGAGAATCACCAGACCATCATCGCCGTGACTCACGACCCGGACTTTGCGGCGGGCAGCGACCGGGTGATTGAAATGAGCGACGGAGAAATCATCAGCACCCACGCCGCCGGGCAATATGTGCCGTCCGGCCATTCGAGTTAAGCATGAAAGCGTTCTGGACCCTTCGCAACAAGATTTTTCTGGCGGTCTTTCTGACCTTCTCCTTCGGGCTGGTGATCGTCCGCGAAGTGGCCCTGCCGGAGGTAGACTGGGGCTGGCACCTCCTTGATTTCACGGCCACCACCGGCATGATCCTGGTCGGATGGGGCGTGACGGAAGTTATTCATCGCACCCTGAACCGGTGGCTGCCACTGGAAAAACACCTTTGGTGGCGGCTGTTTATTCAGATTTCTGTCAGTAAAGTGTTTGCGACGATTCTGTTCGGACTCGGCAATCTGATTGTGTTGCCCCTTCTTCCGGGCATTGAGGCCCATCTGACCCGTCCGACGCTGGTGCTGCTGGTCCTGGTGGTTCTGTTTGCCATTTTTCTGATCAATGCCGCCCTGATTGCCGAGCACTTCCTGATCCGCTGGAAAGAGGATGCCGTGCGGGCCGCCCGGCTGGAGCAGGAAAAGGCGCAGGTGCAGTTTGATAACCTCAAAAACCAGCTGAATCCGCATTTTCTGTTCAACAGCCTGTCGTCCCTCGACGGGCTGATTCATGAAAATCCGGAGCTGGCTTCGCAGTTTCTGCGGCAGTTGTCCAAGGTGTTCCGGTACGTGCTGCAACACAAGGACAAAGACCTCGTCAGCCTCAGTACGGAACTGGACTTTGTCAAAAACTACATTTTTCTGCTGAAAACCCGCTTCAACGGGTCGCTCCAGATTGAGGTGAACATCACGGATGAAGACGCCGACAAACAGATTGTTCCGCTCACGATTCAGAGTCTGGTGGAGAATGCGCTCAAACACAACACCGCCAATGCCGCCCATCCGCTGCATATTCGGGTGTATACGGCCGATCACCATCTGACGGTTGAAAATGGCCTCCAGCAGAAGCAGAACGTGGAAACCTCTAACCAGCAGGGCCTGAAAAATCTGAAAGCACTCTACCAATTTCTGACAAGGGAACCGATCCGGGTCGGGGAACGGGAAGGCAAATTCGTTGTGTCCGTGCCACTGGTCAACGGAAAAGCCCTGCCCGACGGCACGCCTTGAAACGGACCTTTCAGGAGGTTGTTTTCGGGTTAGCGTTCTTGTCTGAAAATAATTTTTAACTTTTCCTCTAAAAAATTGACATCCCTATGACCCAGGCGCATAACGCCAGCCAACTGCTGGACATCACCGTTCGTGAATTGAGCAACGACCCCCGGCATCTGCTGCCGATGGCAAACAGTTTCATCGACCAGTGGGTCCGCGCCCTGGGGGCCGGGCATCTGCTGGAAGACAACATTGCCGACGAACTGGAACAGTTGAAACACGCATTGGCGGAAGGTCGCCCGGCGGCCATCGGCGAGTCGGCGCATTCCCTGGCCAAACTGGCCCGTCAGGGTGCCGAAGAAACCGACGACGAATCCCTCAAAACACGCCTCCACGAACTGTCCAGCGCCCTGGAAAGCGTCGCCACCCTGACCGGACGGAAGTCAGTTAAGAGTTAAGAGTTAAAAGTTAAGAGTTAAAAGTAGGCTCCGCTCATTCAGGTCCTGGCTCAGCGAAGCCTACTTTTAACTCTTAATTCTTAACTCTTAACTAATTTCCCTCATCCTGGCTACCTGTTCGCGGGTTTGGCGGAGTTCGCTCAGGTGGTGGGTCAGCGTATCGCGGATGTAGGCGGGGAGGTGTTCCTGCTTGAGGACTTCTTCGTACTCCGCGATGGCGGCGTCTTCGCCGAAGACACAGGAATCAAGAATGGCGTTGCGGTCTTTTCCCGTAAAAAAGGCCTTGATATCAATCCAGGCGCGGTGCCAGTTGCTGCCCGAGCTGGTTTCGGAGGTGTCGGGAACGGTGCCGTGCGAGCGGACAATGACGTCGGCCAGGTCCGAGCGGAACCGGCGGCTCAGGGAGGTGAGGTTGCGGAAGAGGTCGGCCAGCTGCGGGTCTTCAATGTCATGGGCAGCCCGCTCGTAGCCCTGGATGCGGTCGTTGTTAATCAGGACGAGGTCACTCAGGACGTCGTTAATGTCTTCGTTGGACATATCCGTTTTCAGTTGTCTGTTTTCGGTTTTCTGTTGCTGCGCGAAAGTAAGCTGCCTGCTTCAGTCAAGCAACGGAAAACCGAAAACAGACAACCGGCAACGATTAGTGCCGCAGGCTCGCCATCTGGTCGTGCGAAGCACGCAGTTTGGAAAGATGACTTTCCAGCAGCGTTTTGATGTGCGCGGGCAGATCTTCATCGTCCAGTGCGTCTTCGTAGGCCTCTACGGCGGCGTTTTCGCCAAACTCGACGGAGCTGAGGATCGTATCCCGGTTTTTGCCCGTCACTGCGGCTTTGATGTCGATCCAGGCACGGTGTACTTTGCTCGACAGGTCGGTAGACGTCGTTTCGTCCACAGCCGAACCGTCGAGGCGGACAATATGGTCAGCGAGTTCGCTCCGAAACTGCTGGCTCTGCACCATCATGTGACGGAACAGGTCGTTGAGCTGGGCGTCTTCGTTGTCTTCAATGGACTTTTTAAAGCCCTGAATGCGGTCGTTGTTGATGCGGACCAGGTCGTTGAGGGTCTCAACGAGTTCTTCGTTATCCATAGTGTTGAGTTGATTGGGTTAACAAATAAAAAACTGGTGTGGGCGGGGATTGTTTTTGCTTTTTATTTTTCTGAGTAAGTGCACGGATTATGACCATTCTGCTAATAGAAGATGAACCGCTGGTGGCCCGGATTCTGGAGCGGCAGGTGCGGAGCCTGGAACCGACCGCCCAACTGCAGGGGCCGCTCGAAAGCGTGCAGGCGGCCCTGACCTGGTTTCGCCAGCTTCGGGAAAGCGGGACCCCCGAGCCGGATCTGATTCTCTCCGACATTCAGCTGTCCGACGGCGTGAGTTTTGACATTTACCGCGAAGTGAACCCGCAGTGCCCCATCATCTTCACGACGGCCTACGACGAGTACGCTATCCGGGCTTTCAAGCTCAACAGCATCGACTACCTGCTCAAACCCATCGATCAGGAGGAACTGGAAGCGGCTTTTGCAAAATTTCACCAATGGCGGCAGGGCGGGTTATCCGTCGATTTCCGAAACCAGCTGAGCCACCTGCTGGCCGATCTGCAACCGGCCCGGGGCCAGCAGCGCGCCTACAAACGGCGGTTTACGGCGCATTACCTGAGGCAGATTGTTCCGGTTGCGGAGGAGCATGTCGCCTGTTTCTGCCGCGACGAACTTATTTACCTGCACACCAGCGACGGCCGCAAACTGGTCACCGATTACCACTCCCTCGACGAACTGGAAGACCTGGCCGACCCGACGCATTTTTTCCGGGCCAACCGGCAGAATCTGGTCAACGTAGAAGCCATCGCCGGCTACCAGTCGCACCATACCGGAAAGCTGATTCTTTCGCTCAAGAAGCCCGTCAGCCTCGACGTGACCGTCAGCAAGGAAAAAGCCGCCCAGTTTCGGGAGTGGTTTGAGGGAGGAAGCTTTTGAATAATGAACCGCCGCGGTTCATTATTCATTCGTTGCTCTTTATCACCGTAACCTTCACCATGTCGATTCGGGTTTCGTTCATGGATTCGATGGTGAAGACGAAGGGATGGAGTTCGATGACTTCGCCCACGTCGGGAAGTTCTTCGTGCAGGGAGATCAAAAGGCCGCCGAGGGTATCGTAATCGCCCTCCGGGATTTCCCAGCCGTACGTTTCGTTCAGGTATTCGATCTCGTGCCGGGCGCTTAGCAGCCAGGTGTTCTCGTCCAGCTGCCGCTCGGCCCAGTCTTCGTTCGTGTCGTATTCATCCTGAATTTCCCCGAAGATCTGCTCGACCAGATCCTCCACCGTTACCAGGCCCGAGGTTCCGCCGAATTCATCGACCACGAGGGCGATGTTTCGCCGTTCGCGCTGGAATTTTTCGAGCAGGTCGCTGGCGGGCATGCTTTCGGGCACGACCCGGATGGGCATCAGAATCGCCTCGATGGAGTCCGGTTTTTTGAACAGCGACAGGGCGTGGCAATAGCCGATTACGTCATCGATGTTGTCCCGGTAGACGAGAATCTTCGAGTGTCCGCTTTCCTGAAACGCCTTTTCGAGTTCCGCCATCGTGTCATCGACGCAGACAGCCGTAATCTCGGTACGCGGAATCATGCAGTCGCGCACGGTGGCCGAGCTGAATTCAATGGCGTTGTTCAGGATTTCGGTGTCGATGTCGATTTCGTCTTCGTTGTTCTCCACCGCTTTCTGGTTGATTTCCTCCAGATAATGGTTCAGGTCGGTAAGGCCGAAGACGGGCCGGATTTCGGAATAATTACTTCGCAGGACGACCCGGTTAAACGCCTTGGTCAGGCCCACCATCAGCCGCACGACGGGCGCAATGACCTGATAAATGATCCAGATCGGAATTGCCAGCCATTCCAGAAAGGCATCCGGATGAATCAGCGCCAGACTTTTGGGCAGGTAATCGGCTATCGGGAGAAAAAGAATCGTCAGGATCAGTGTTTCAATCGCAATCAGGACGAGCGGGTCCGTGAAGGTGGGGGGCAGGTAGTCGGCCAGGAGCGGATTCAGCGCCGTAAAGCCAAGAACCCCGTAAAGCACCAGAAAAAGCGTATTGCCCGTGAGGGTCGTTCCGACAAACAGAATCGGCTGTTTCAGGAAGCGGGAAACCAGTTTCTCGCCCAGCGGACCCTGTTTGCTGTGCAGCTCGAAATAAAGCCGGTTAACGGACAGATAAGCCGTTTCGACGGCGGAAAAAAAACCGGCAAGCACCAGAGCCAGCAGTGCGCCGATCAGTATACTAAATGATTCCATAGGCCAGGTTACCGCTTCCGCTTCTTACCCGGTTTGGGGGCGGTCGACGGCTTGTCGCGCAGCGGAACGGCGGGTTGATCGCCGGCTTTTTGTTTCCGCTGGTAACGAACATACTGAAAGCCCAGCAGAAATGCCAGACACAGCATGATTAACCAATAATGGTCGCCAAAGTTTCCGGTCCGGCGAAACTCCATGATCCACAGGATGAAACAGCCAATGGACATGGAAACAAGGATGGTTTCTTTCAGTCTTGTCATCGATTGGAAGTTGGTCGGTAAGTTGTAAGTCTCAAAGTCGCAAGTGGCTCCGCCGTTTCTCAATCCGGTGGGGTCCCTTACGACTTTGAGACTTACGACTTACTGACTTTTTTTAAGCTTTTCCCTGATTTCGCAGCTGCGTAAATTCCCGGTAGCGGCGGACGGTCGACATGGAGAAGCCGACCACCAGCACCAGCGTTCCGAGCCAGAGCAGGTTGATGAGCGGCTTTTCCATCGCCTTCATGACGATGTAATCCCGCTGCGTGGTGTTGGTCTGAAAGGTGAATTGTCCCGTACGCGGGTCGATTTCGTTCAGCTGAATGCGCAGCCCGAGTTCCTGACTGGTTTCGGGAATCCGACCCACCATCCGGTCTTTGATGACAAAGGCGGGGGACAGCGTGTACTCCCGGTCCTTGTCCAGCACCCGGATGTTTGCCTTAATGGCCGCATCGGTAGGGCCCAGGTCCGTGCCGTCAACCTGCGTCGTCCGGACCACGTTGTCCAGAATGGCGACGTAGTCGTTGACAAAGAAGGTATCCTTCATCATCACCGAATGCGTTTCCGGCTGGCTCCAGGACCCTTCGCTTTCCGGGTCCGGGATGGAGGAGACGTAGGTGTACAGGTCGCGGTTCACGTCGCGCTTGATGTCCGGCGACGAGAGCAGCCCCATCTTCTGGTTAACCTGCGAACGCGGATACAGCGTGAAGATTTTGCCGTCCGGCTGCCGGTATTCCACTTCGAAGTAGGTGTTCTCGGGATACAACGCCAGCGTATCGCCTTTTTTGTAATAGACCTTGCCGTCCTTTTCGATGTCGCGCAGGGCTACGCCGTGAAAATCGCCTTCGATGACTTCCACCCAGTCTTTGGGCAGGTAACCCGGCACTTCGCGCGCTTCGATGCGCTGGCCTTTGTAGGTCAGCAGGTATCCGCTCATCTGCTGCGGCTGGTTGTACCACAGGATGACGTTTTCCTTGTTTTCCTTGTTATCGTTTTTCGTGAAATCTTCCGACCGCGAAATCAGCAGCCCGGTGCCGTTGATGGACACCACCCGGGAGAAACCGGACGAAAACAGCACGCCGATGAGCATCATCGCCACGCCGATATGCGAGACGGCCCCGCCCGACAGCTTGTAATTGCCCCTAACCACGCCCCAGAGAATGCTGCCGTTGGCAACGATGGCAAACACCGCCGCCGTCAGCAGGACCATGTACGACGGATTGGTCAGTTTGCCGGAAATAATCAGGGCCGCACTGAAACCGAGGGTAATCAGCAGCGGCGTCATCAGGCTGCTGAACGTTGCCTGGTCTTTGATTTTGCGCCACCAGACGTACTGTCCGATGCCGGTCAATACCGCTACCGCCGCAAAAAACCAGATCTGGAATTTGTTGTAGTGCCCTACCTGATCGGCGGGCAGCGCCAGGTTGGATACAATGCCGAACTGCTCCAGCACCGCGTTGTAAACCGGAATGGACGTCGTGGCAATGACCTGAAAACCCGCCAGCGTCAGCACAACGGCACCGAGGAACATCCAGAACTCCCGCGAGTAGGTCGATGCTTCCTGCTCATCTTTCGGCAGCGTTTTCCAGCGCACAACCAGCAGGCCCACTGACATGAACAGGAACGCCAGCAGATACAGCAGCAACTGCCCCGAAAGGCCCAGATCCGTAAAGGAGTGGACCGAAGCGTTGCCCAGAATACCACTCCGGGTGACGAAGGTCGAATACAGAATCAGCAGGAACGTCGTGATGTTCAGAATCAGCGCGGCTTTGAGGCCGGTCGAATTCTTCCGTCCGATCAGCATCATGTGAATCGCCGCCACCAGCGTCAGCCAGGGCACAAAGACCGAGTTTTCGACGGGGTCCCAGTTCCAGTAGCCGCCGAAGTTGAGGGTTTCGTACGCCCAGTAGCCGCCCATCAGAATACCGACGCCCAGCACGACCGCCGAGAACAGCGCCCACGGCAGGGCAGGCCGCATCCAGTCGATCGGGTCTTTCCGCCACAGGCCCGCCATAGCGTAGGCAAACGGCACGAGCGTCGTGGCGTAGCCTAGAAACAGCGTCGGCGGGTGAATCACCATCCAGTAGTTCTGGAGCAGAGGATTGAGGCCGTTGCCGTCTTTCGGAATAAAATTTGGGTCGGTCGCAAAAATCGGCGTGTCCGGCAGAGCTTCCCGCAGCAGCAGGAACGGCGAACTGCCGAGCTTGTATTTCTCGAAGAACACCACGCCCAGAATCATGGACGCCAGAAAAGCCTGCACGAGGCCAAAGACCGTCATGACGGGGGCTTCCCATTTGCGGTTGGTATTGATCAACACAATCGCCAGCAGGGCGTCCCAGAAAAGCCACAGCAGAAAACTGCCCTCCTGGCCTTCCCAGAAGCTGGAAATCATGAAGTGCGTCGGCAGCGCCCGCGAAGAGTGGCTCCAGGCGTAATGGTATTCGAAATAATGGTTGTAAACGATGTAGAACAGGCTGGCCACCACACCCGTCACGGCGACGGCATGCAGGTAAAACGAGCCACGGGCCAGCCGACGCCATTGTGCCAGCGGGCCCTGATCAAGAGAGGGATGGTCGGTTGCGGCCAGGGACACGTTCAGGTATGCCACCGTCGCCACGAGCGCCGTGACGAAGGAAAGAATAACGAAAAAGTGACCGAGGTTACCGACGAAGGTATGTATCATGGATTACAGTTGGGCAGTTTTAGCTTCGTGCTCCGTAGTTTCGAGCTTTCCGTCATTGTACTTCGACGGGCATTTCAGCAGAATTTTGTCAGCCTGAAAATGGTCGCCTTTCATCGAGCCGATAACCACAATCTGCTCCGAACGGTCGAAGTCCTGCGGTTTGGGGGCGTTGTAGATAACCCGTTTGACCCGGTTGTCGTTGTCTACCAGCGTAAAGACAAAATGGTTGGGGTCCAGAGCCGGCTGGTACTCCATGCCTTCAATCCGTCCGGATGCGTCTTTCTTCAGTTTGCCGACAACGTGCACGGCATCCGATTCACCATCTTTTGCCAGCGATTCGGCTTGGGTAAAGTTCACGTACGTGCTGGCGTCGCCGGCCGTCGAAACGATGATCGTAATGGCCGCAGCGATGACCAGAAGGGCGATGATGTGTATCTTTTTCATGGTTTGACAAAAGGGAATTTAGACAAGGGACAAAAGACTTCGGCCGCGCGACCTCAGGGTTTGGGTCACCTGTCCTGCGTCTGAGGTCGGTATGGCTTATTTATTTTTGATTTCCTTTTCCAGTTTACTGATTTTGCTGTCCAGCCGGGTGAGGTAAAAGATGATGCCGAAGAAGGTTGCGGCGATGACGGCCACCACAACCCATATTTTGCCGTCGGCGCGCAGGCGGTCGGCCATCTCGACGTCGGCAGAAGCACCCTGGGCAAATACCGTCAGGGACGACAGCAGCAGTGCAAAAAAGACAACAAGTGTACGGAACATAAGAATGGGTCGACTAAGAGTATAACAAAAGCGGGCGGACAATCATTCCGCCGTCGTCCGGGCATTTTGCCGCGAGTCCAGCACGTCTTCCAGCATTTCGTCCAGCCGGCGCACCCGGACCCGCAACTGGGTGATCCACACGCCCAGCAGCGTCCAGCCGATCACGGCCGGGTAGAACACCTGCCGCATCTGGTTGTCCATGTCATACTGACCGAAGGCCGGGTTACCGCCGTTGCCGGGGTGCAGCGAATCGGTCAGACGCGGAAGCACAAAAATGAGCGGAATGAAAACCGCAAACGTGAAGATGTTGTAAATCGCCGAAATCCGGGCCCGCCGCTGTTCGTCGTCAAACGAGTTGCGCAGGATCAGATACGCGAAATACATCAGCATAGCCACCGCAACGGCGTTGGTCTTGGGGTCGTTGGGCCAGGGAGTGCCCCAGGTGTAATTGGCCCAGATCGACCCCGTGGCGCAGCCCAGAATACCGAACACAATGGCCGTATTGGCAAATTCAACGGCCACCAGATCATCGGCAAACCGGCCGTTCCGCAGGTATCGCACCGAGTAAATCATCGAAGTAAGCATCAGGATAATCATTCCGAACCAGAGCGGTACGTGGAAGTACACGTTGCGAATGCTTTCGTTCAGAATCGGTTGCCGGGGAACATTGCCCAGCAGGCCCACCAGAATGACGTAGGTCAGAATGACGACGGTCAGTAATTTCCACCAGTTCTTTTTCATGTATCGACGGGCTTCAGCCCGTTGTTTTGTATCCGCGGGCTGATGCCCGTTTTATTTCTTCTGGCAACGGGCTGAAGCCCATTGATACTCCCTAACGGGTTTTAAGCCGTTGGTACACCTAGCTCCGCCACAAAAACGGAAACAGCATCCACGAAACCGCCAGCACGATGGCATCAATCGCCAGCAAGGTCAGGATTTCGTCGGTACTTACGCTACGGTCAAGGCCGTCAAGTGCATTTTTTGACACCCGAATCAGCATAAGCAACAGAGGAAGCACCACCGGAAAGCTCAGCACGGCCATCAGCGTCGCGCTGTTTTCGGCTTTGGAGGCAATACCGGCAATCAGGGTCAGCGTGGCGGCAAAGCCCAGCGCCCCGAGCAGCAGGTTGGCCACAAACAGGAGCAGGTCCTGCACCGGATTGCCCAGTACAAAGGCGTACACGATAAAACCCAGCGCCGCCAGACCGAGCATCAGCACCGTATTGTACAGGATTTTCGAGACAATAATCTGCTGGGGACTCGCCAGGGTATAGTAGTACAGCAACCGTCCGGCCCGTTCCTGCACAAAGCTTTTAGCAATGGCGTTGATGGCCGTAAACAGCAGAATAATCCAAAACAACGCGTTCCAGACCATCGGCGTGAGCTGGTTGCGGCGCATACTAAAACACAGGTAGCAGACAAACACCGTACTGACAATGTACAGCAGAATCCCGTTCAGGGCGTAGCGTTGCCGCCACTCCAGCCGGAACTCCTTCTCCATCAAAACTCCAATCTGTTTCAGCATGCTGCACTGCCGTTGGCCATAACCGGACGAACTGACGCCCGCTGCGGCCCGCGTTATCTTAATTATTTCACAAAATTACGACACAAACCCCAGTTCCGGTTGATGCGGTCCGGCTTTTTTGGTGACAAAAATCATTTAGCTGGTCTAAATAAGGTTATTGGCCTTCTGTGCATGCCAAACTACTTTTGTCGTTATCAAACGGACCGTCCAGCCCGGTTGTTTTTTTCGCCGCTTTTATTGGAAAAGCGAACTGCGGTCCGTAAACTTGCGTTATTTTTATTGAATCTAAATAAGCGGCACCGCGCAATGAGCAACCGTAGCGTAGCAGACCTGAAAATTGGGGAAAAGGCAGTCATTAAAGCGTTTAGTGACCAGTGGATGTCGCTGAAACTGCTGGAAATGGGCTGTCTGCCCGGTGCGGAAGTTTGCCTGCACTGCAAAGCTCCCCTTGGCGACCCCATTTGTCTGAACGTGTCCGGCTACTGCCTCTCGATGCGGAAATCGGAAGCTGCGACGATTCTGGTTGAGTAAGTGTGGTTGGGCAGGGCCCTGTATGTCAGGAAAAGTTTGTAACGACTTCTGACCCTGCCTGACGGTAGCCGACATTCCTGACGATCGAATTGAAATCAAATCCTGTCATAGCGCTTATCGGCAACCCGAACGCCGGGAAATCGTCGTTGTTCAACCACCTGACCGGCCTCCGGCAGAAAGTGGGCAACTTCCCGGGGGTCACCGTCGATAAAAAATCGGGCACGGTAGCCCTCAGCGGTGCCGTCACCGCGACGGTCGTTGACCTGCCGGGGGTCTACAGCATCTACCCCAAATCGGCCGACGAGCGGATCGTAACCGACATTCTGGCCAACCCCGCTCATCCGGATTATCCCGACGTGGCGGTCGTGGTGGCCGACGCTTCCAACCTCCACCGAAATTTACTGCTTTTCACGCAGGTGGCCGACCTGGGTGTTCCCGTCATTCTGGCGCTGAACATGCTCGACGTGGCCCGGCAGCACCACCAGGAAGTCAACGCCGTGACGCTGGCTATGCGGCTGGGGGTTGCCGTGGTGAAAATCAACGCCCGCGTTGGCGAGGGGCTGGATCTGCTCAAAAATGCCGTTTTGCAGCAACTGGCTCAGCCCGAACCGGTCGCTGCTCTTTTTTACGACCCCGCCGAAGATCTCAACGGCCTGCTGACCGACGTTAAAAGCCAGTACAAACTTGCCAACAATTACCTGGCGCTCCAGTACATCATCCAGCACGACGGATTTTCGTTTCTTGACGTTCCGCAGCGGCAGGGACTCGACAAACTGATCGAAAAGCACAGCTTTGCCGAACAGCCCTTTCAGGCCCACGAAACCATCGAACGCTACAAACGCATTCGCCACGTAGTGAAAGATGCGGTCGTTGACCGCCGTCCGCTGGACCAGCCGACCTGGAGCCAGAAGCTCGATCGTTTTCTGCTGCATCCAATTTGGGGGTATGTGCTTTTTGGAAGTATCATGTTCCTCATCTTTCAGGCCGTCTTCGCCTGGGCGTCGATTCCGATGGACGCCATCGACGGGGGCATGGCCGCCCTGAACGAATGGCTGCACGAAACCCTTCCGGCAGGCCCGCTGACCGACCTGCTGACCGACGGCATTCTGGCGGGTATCGGCGGGGTCCTGGTCTTTGCCCCGCAGATCGCGTTCCTGTTTCTGCTGGTGGCTATTCTGGAAGAATCCGGATACATGTCCAGGGTGATGGTGCTGATGGACCGCATCATGCGCAAATTCGGTCTGAACGGGCGAAGTGTCGTCCCGCTGATTTCGGGCGTTGCCTGCGCCGTTCCGGCCATTATGGCAACCCGGGCCATCGGTTCCTGGCGCGAACGACTGATTACCATTCTGGTGACGCCTCTGATGAGTTGCTCGGCCCGCCTGCCAATTTACACCATTCTGGTGGCGCTGGTGGTGCCGGAAGAAACGATTCTGGGCCTGTTCAATCTGCAGGGACTGGTGTTGATGGGCCTGTATCTGCTGGGGCTGGGTTCGGCCCTGGTGGCGGCGTACGTGTTCAAGAAAATCATCAAAGCCCGGGAGCGGAGCCTGTTTGTCATGGAACTGCCGACCTACAAGATGCCCCGCTGGAACCACGTCGGCCTGACGGTCTGGGAAAGCGTCCGGTCATTCATCTGGGAAGCCGGGCGGATCATCGTCGCCATATCGATCATCCTCTGGGTACTGGCTTCCTACGGACCCGGCGACAGCCTGGAACAGGCAGAAAAAGAGGTGCGTCAGAATCTGACGGGCCAGCAGGCGGAGGTCATTGATAACCAGGTAGCGGCTGCCCGGCTCGAAGCCTCGTACGCCGGCCGGTTCGGACACCTGATCGAGCCAGCCATCCGGCCTTTGGGGTATGATTGGAAAATTGGCATTGCGCTGTTGTCCTCGTTTGCGGCCCGCGAAGTATTCGTCGGAACGATTGTGACCATTTACAGCATTGGGGGGGGCGACGGCGACGAAAACAATGCCACCATCAAGGAAAAACTCCGCAACGAAAAGAACCCCGACACGGGCGGGGCTATGTACACCCCGGCACTGGCCTTTTCGCTGCTAATCTTCTACGTGTTTGCCATGATGTGCATGAGCACCCTGGCGACGGTTTACCGGGAAACGAAAAGCTGGAAATGGCCGGCCGTGCAACTGGTTTACATGTCGGCACTGGCCTATCTGTCCGCTTTTCTGGTCTACCAGCTGTTGAAGTAAAAAAGAGGAAGGTTACTTACTTTACCACAGCAGCCCTTTGGAGATCATCGGGTAGATGAAGTGGAAAAGAATATAAATGAAAATCAGAGCGGTCAGGACGCCCATGAAGGAAATTTGATCCAGATCGAAACGGAAGCGACGGTGCGAACGCGATACTCTCCAGTTGTTTTGAACGGCGTTTTTCATTGTTTCGGTTGTTGGTGTAGATTACGGTTACAAAGGTCGGTGCAAAAGCCAGATGGCACCAGCGTATTTTTACGTATTATGAATTTCAGGGGATTGTACGATACAAATCGTCGCTGAGCGGTACCCGGAGCAGCCCTTGGGAACAAAGAAGGTGGTCAGATAACCACAGTTTTGCGGAGCCTTGCTGATTCCTTTTTCGTAATGTCAACAACTGTTCCAGCACGCAGCCGTTTTCTCCGTTTTTCGGGCGTTCCCGCTTCTGGATTATGTATGAGGCTTTTGTAATCTATACTTCTTTTTAAACGGTAAGCGGGAAAGGATTTTTCCTAAGAAATAAGCCCCGGCACTGTAGAATTTTTTCCACAGCGCCGGGGCTTATTTCTACAGCTTTTTTACCCTATAAGACCGGGTTCTGTCTGATAATCAAACTATTCCCAGCGGAGGGATTCGGCTATGTCCTGGGCGGTGATAGCGGTTTGTCCGAACCGCTGGGCGGCCCGGTCTCCCGCCGCTCCGTGCTGGTAGACGCCCAGTACGGCGGCCTCCACGGGGTCGTATCCCTGGGCGAGCAGCGCCGTCAGAATTCCCGTCAGCACATCGCCCGAGCCGCCGGTGCTCATGCCCGGATTGCCGGTGGAATTGAAGTGCACACTGCCGTCGGGAAGCGCAATGGCGGTATGTGCCCCCTTGAGTACAACAATTACCTGGTGTTTCTTGGCAAATTCCCGCAGCAGCGTCAGCTTTTCGTAATCGTTATTCCAGCGGCGCGTCAGGCGCTCAAACTCCCTCGGATGCGGCGTCAGAATGCTGTTTTGAGGCAGTTTGCCCAGCAAATCCCGGTTTTCGCCCAGCAGATTCAGGGCGTCGGCGTCAATGACGACGGGCTTCCGGGCGCGGTCCAGCAGGTTGCGGACTACCCCCAGCGTTTCCGGGAATTTTCCTATTCCGGGTCCGATGCCGACCGCCGAATAAGCGCCCCAGTCCTCGCCCATTACCCGGCTGAAGCCGGTGAGCACTTCCGCGTTGTCGTCGGGCAGGCACATGGCTTCGGGGACGGCAGTTTGCAGAATTGGATAGCCGCAGTGGGGGACGTGGACCGTCAGAAGTCCGACTCCCGAACGCAGGCAGGCCCGGGAGGCCAGCACCGCCGCTCCGATCTTGCCGTAACTTCCCGCCAGCAGCAGCGCGTGGCCAAACGTGCCCTTGTGCGCGA